>NZ_CP112866.1:1969500-2626000 GCF_026410085.1 Pseudomonas quebecensis | reverse complement strand
ATGTGCATTTTCCATCGCCGCTGGCTTATTACTTTGTTTGCCCCAAGGGCGTCGAAACGCTGCCGCATATCGTCAGCTTTCGCCGCTGGTTGCTCAGTGAGGCGCTGAAAGTGCGAGAGGTAGAGGAGCCAATGATGAGTGTTCATTCATACCGCGATGAGGAGACTTCTCTGTAGTCCCGCCGCCGACGTACCTAGAATGGGGCATGCCTATTCATCTGGTCTGCCTCGTCCTTTTCGCCGCGCTCCTGCATGCCAGTTGGAACGCACTCCTGCGCAGCGGTGCCGATCGGCTGTGGTCGATGACGGTGATGTGCATGGCCATTGCCATCACCTGCACCGTCGCCGCGGCGTTCATGCTGCCGCCTGCGGTTGAAAGTTGGGGCTACGCGCTGCTGTCGGGGTTGCTGCATGTGGGTTACAACCTGTTTCTGGTGCGCAGTTATCGGGTCGGTGACCTGGGGCAGGTCTATCCGATTTCGCGTGGTTCGTCGCCGGTATTGATCACCCTGGGGGCCGCCTTCTTTGCCGGAGAAAGTATCGCGCCTGGCCAACTGCTCGGTATCGCGCTGGTGTCGGGTGGGATTATTTCGCTGGCCTTCAGAGGGCGCAGTCTCTCGGTGCCCAGCCTGCCCTATGCGCTGGGCACGGGCTGCTTTATTGCGGCCTACAGCGTTGTCGATGGCATCGGCGCCAGGCTCTCGGGCGCGCCGCTTGCCTATACAGTGTGGATGAGCGCTTTGTGGGGCGTACTGATGCCGCTGGTCTACATCGGTCTGCGCGACGCTCGCAGCTTATTCTGCGTGCGGCCCGGAACAGTCACCGCGTTGGTCGGCGGCCTGGTCTCTTTGCTTGCCTACGCAATGGTTATCTACGCCATGAACGAAGCGCCTTTGGGCGCGGTGTCCGCATTGCGCGAAACCAGCGTGCTGTTCGCGGCGCTGATCGGCTATGGGTTCCTCGGCGAGCCGCTCACCGCGCGCCGGATTCTGGCGTGCGTCGTGATCGCCAGCGGCGCCATCATCATCGGCTGACAAGGCCAACACTCACAGGGAGATACACCATGATCACTGATTCGCAGGCACCGCTGATTCTGATCACCGGCGGCAGTCGTGGAGTGGGCGCCGCCACCGCTCGGCTGGCGGCCAAAAGAGGGTATGACGTCGCGATCAGCTACGTCAGCAACGAGGCTGCGGCGCTGGCGGTGGTCGCGGATGTCGAAGCAGCGGGACGCAAAGCGCTGGCTATACGCGCCGACAGTGCAGACCCGCAACAGGTTGCCGATCTGTTCACGGCCATTGATCGCCGGTTCGGGCGCATCGACGTACTGGTCAACAACGCCGGGGTACTGGCGCTTCAGTCACGCCTGGAAGACCTCGACTTCGCACGCATGCAGCGCATCTTCGCAGTCAATGCCATCGGGCCGATACTGTGTGCCCAGCAAGCGGTGAAACGCATGGCCTACCGTCATAACGGCCCGGGCGGTGTAGTGATCAACGTTTCCTCGGCATCGGCCCGCCTTGGCAGTCCTAATGAATACGTGGACTACGCGGCGTCAAAGGGCGCCCTGGAAACCTTTACCATCGGGTTTGCAAAGGAGGTGGCCCGTGAAGGCATCCGTGTTAACTGCATTCGCCCCGGGCATATCTATACCGACATGCACGCCAGCGGCGGTGAGCCCGGGCGCGTGGACCGCGTCAAGGATTCGATCCCCATGGGGCGGGGCGGTCAGCCGGAAGAGGTGGCGCAGGCCATTCTATGGCTGGCAGGCGCGGAGGCTTCATTCGTTACCGGCACCTTTCTCGATGTGACGGGCGGGAAATAAGTCGCCAGCCACCGCGCTGGCGGACCTGGCCAGTAGTCGGTTGCCCAACACCTTTCAAAGGAACCGTCTTGCTGACGTCTGTGTCCATTTGCTGTAGCCACGGATCAGTACTGATGCCCCGAGCTACCTGGCCGTCATGGAGCAAATGAGCGCATATTTTGAACACCTCGACCTCAACCACCTGCTGGCCACCTATGGTTACTGGGCGATTTTTATCGGTTGTCTGCTAGAAGGCGAAACGATCCTCATCCTGGGCGGCGTGGCCGCGCATCAGCAGGTGCTCAAGCTGCTGCCCGTGATCGGCTACGCCAGTCTGGCCGGCATGCTGGGGGATCAATTGCTGTTCTGGGCCGGACGCTATTTCGGCGACCGCTTACTGCCGCGCCTGCATAAAAAACAGGCCGCCATCGACAAGGTCACCGCCTTGATCCATCGGCACCCCACGGCGTCGATCTTTTCTGTGCGCTTTCTCTACGGCATGCGTTTGCTGGGGCCCATGGTCATTGGCGCGAGCAAGATTGCACCGCTCAAATTCGCCTGCATCAATGCGGTGGGCGCACTGGTTTGGGCCACGCTGTTTGCCGGCGCAGGCTATTGGGCAGGCGAGTTTTTGCAACGTGCCTTGGGCGATCTGAAACCTTATCGCCTGCCGATTGCACTGGGCGTGGTCGGCGTGGTGGTGGCTGTGGCTCTTATACGCCGTTACCGATCCAAGGGCAGACATTCCAGTCAGGGTTGACTCGCTGCCCTGGGACTGGCTGTTGCTTATTCTTTTTATGACTAAGCATAAAAAAATTTATTCCTTGTTCGTATTAGTGATCATGCTACCTTGCTTTCACCGGACCGCCGGATGAGTTCAATCCTATTCTTATGGTACGACTATGTCCGGCGCGCGAACCTTACAAAATAGCCTTGAGGCTTTGTCGCATGACGCAGCCCGAGCAGCGATTTTTCACGCCGGCACTATCCGCTTCAATCATATCTCTTGCTTTGCCGTTCCACTTGTAACCGGCAAACCTCTCCCTTGTCAGGCCAACAGCGAAGCGTGCAGTGCAATCGGCGAAGGCTTGGCATTTCTTCTCCACGCCATGTGAATTGTCGTTATCAGGCACTTGCATACCGATAGTCCAACCCATTCTCTTCAGATAACACCCGCTTTGGGGTGAGCCTTGAAGGCTTAATGGTTGGTCGCCTGTTCCGAACAAGATCTTTCACGACTAACCACTATGCCTAACTATCTGGATGAAGCTCATCGAGCTGAAATCGTTAAACTCAGCACGACTGTAACCAGTAAAACTGAATGGCCTACCTGGCTTTTGTTAGCTGGGTTCTATATAGCCTGGGCGGCGATTATTTTTTCTGGCGAAGTCCTTGGCGAGGGTTTCACCCTAGTCTTGCTGGTTCCATTGGTTGTGCTTTGGATGTCGATTCAACATGAGCTTATTCACGGTCATCCCACGCGCTGGCCTGCCATTAATAAGGCCTTGGGATTTCTACCGTTTGCCGTGTGGTACCCCTACGACATTTATAGGGACACACACTTGGCGCATCACAACGACGACGTTCTTACATTGCCAGGCCTGGATCCGGAAAGTCGTTATGTCACCGCTGCTGTTTGGTTGCGCTCGCCTCGGTATATCAGAATGTTGTTATGGGCAAACAAGACCCTGGGCGGTCGTTTGCTGATGGGCGCGCCGTTGGCGGTAGTAAGTTTGGTGGGCAGTCAGACAGCACAATTGTTTCACTCCGGGCGAATGGCTTGGCGGATGTGGGCCGCGCATATATTGAGTGTTGGCCTAATACTGGCCGTGGTCGAAGAGTACAGCGCGATCAGTGCCATCCAGTACCTATTCCTGGTGTCGCTGCCGGCCTTATCGATCGCGATGATCAGGTCCTTTTACGAACATCGTCCGTCAACGCTTGCGGAACACCGCACGGCGATCAACGAATCGACAGGGTTGTTGAGTTGGCTGTTCCTTAATCTCAATCTTCACTTGGTTCATCACGATCTCCCCGGTTTGCCCTGGTTTTACTTACCCCGGGTGTATAGAGCCAGGCGTGAACAATGGATTGCACGAAACAATGGTTATGTCATTCACGGGTACTTCCGGTTATTGCAGAAGTATCTGATCAGTCCCGTGGATTGTCCCCGCCATCCTGCCGAGCACTAACACTATGCAAGCTAATCTGGGCGTCGGAAAATGATACGTTTTGAAGCGGTCAACAAAACCCATAAAGGCAGCCCGCGTACGGCCGTGAGCGATCTGACGCTTCACGTCCGTGAGGGTGAGATCTGTGTATTTGTCGGGCCCAGCGGGTGCGGCAAGACCACCATTTTGCGCATGATCAACAGGCTGGATATCCAGGACAGTGGCGGCATCTTTGTCAACGGCGTGGCGACCGATCAGCTCGACGTGGTGACGCTGCGCCGCGGCATTGGCTTCATGATGCAGAGCGCTGCCTTATTTCCCCACCAGACGGTTGCAGAAAATATTGGCGCAGTCCCGCGGCTGCTGGGCTGGAGCAAACAGAAAATCCGCCAGCGCGTGAGCGAGCTCATTTCCCTGGTTGGGCTCCAGCCGGAATTTCTTCAGCGCTACCCTAATCAGCTCTCGGGCGGGCAGCAAAGTCGCGTCGCCCTGGCGCGGGCATTGGCCTCGGATCCACCGGTTGTATTGATGGACGAACCCTTTGCCGCGCTTGATCCGGTGATACGCGAGCGACTGCAGGACGAACTGGTTGCGCTTCAGAGACGTTTGCATAAAACCATTATCCTAGTGACCCATGATATGGAGGAGGCGATCAAGATCGGTGATCGGATTGCTATCTTCGAGGGCGAAGGCAAACTTGTTCAGTTCGATACACCTCACAATGTTCTTGCCCATCCCGCCAGCGCGTTTGTGAGGGACTTTATCGGCAAAGATCCGCTGTTAAAAAGGCTTTCGCTGATGAAGGTTGCTGATCTTCCGGTGGATGAAGTCAGTTGTGAATTCAAACTTCTACTGGATGATAAGTCCAATCCGTTGAAGTGGGTCAGTGAGTCGGACGTGCCTGTTCCGCAACTGACGACGGTGTCGAGTAACGACTCGTTGCATCACGCGCTGGTTAAAATTCTAACGGTTCCTATCGGTGTGGTTGTGCGCGTGGACGAGGCGGGCGCTTACGACGGTTGCCTCTCGATTGCCAGCCTTCACAGCGCACTTAATAAGCCCGTTTTGGAAGTGCACCATGATTGACTGGTCCTGGATCGTTGAAAACTGGCAGCAGATCGGTCAATTGTTAGTTGATCATATTCAACTGGTGACCCTGGGCCTATGTACAGGGATGCTGTTAGCAGGCGCAATGGTGCTCTTGACGTTATGGCAGCCAGGATTGGCGCGGCCGATGATTTACGTCTGCGGCATACTCTTTACCATTCCGTCCCTGGCACTGTTTATTTTAATTATGCCTTTTACCGGCTTATCCAAAACCACGGCGGTCATTGGTTTAAGTCTGTATTCCTTGCTTATTGTGCTGCAGAACACCCTGGCGGGGCTGGCGAGCAACCCTGTGGACGTTTTGGAGGAAGCGCGGGCGCTCGGGTATACGCGCATGCAGCGATTCCTCGGGGTTGAACTTCCACTGGCGCTGCCTGCGTTATTGGCGGGCCTGCGAACAACCTCGGTTACGTTGGTGGGGCTGGTGACGGTAACCGCCTTGATTGGCCAGGGCGGATTAGGCCAGTTGTTTATCACCGGGCTGGCGCAAAGTTTCACTACGCCAGTGGCGGTCAGCCTGGTTCTGACGGTGATATTGGCGTTATGTTTTGATTTGCTGTTTTATTCAATCAATCAATGGCTGGTCCCCTGGGTGCGCTGATGAACATGATCGCAGGTGTTTGCCTTTGGTTTTCTCTTCCTGATAATTGGTTGGGTGATAACGGAATACTGACTCGGCTCACGGAACATATTTATTATGTGTCTCTGAGCCTGATTATTGCCTGTGCAATAGCGTTGCCGCTTGGCGTACTTCTGGCTAATTACCGCAAAGGCGCACAGGTGGCGATAGGCTTGTTCAATATCGGGCGAGCACTGCCTTCTCTGGGTGTCGTAATACTTGCAATTATGCTTATTGGCTATGAAACCAGCACGGTAATTATTGCGTTGGTAACCATGAGCATTCCGCCAATATTAACCAATACTTATGTTGGCATCGATCAGGTGGATTCATCTCTGAAACAAGCGGCCAGATCAATGGGCATGCGCAGATTGCAGATGTTTTTCCAGCTTGAGTTGCCGCTGGCTTTTCCGCTGATCTTCTCTGGATTCCGGTCCGCGCTGGTGCAACTCATCGCCACGGCCACCATCGCTGCTTATGCCGGCTTCGGCGGTCTGGGCAGGTTTCTGATAGATGGATTGGGCCGAAATGATACGCCGCAGATCGTTGGTGGCGCCCTGTTGGTATCGGCACTGGCGATTGTCAGTGAGTGGCTTTGTTCAATGATGGAAACACTCATGGTTCGAAAGTGGCAGGCAGGCAATGCTGAACCAAGCGCTGCATGACCCTGAGCTTTTTAAAGTGCGTATTAACTTTGCAGAGGTGCAAACCTACATGAAAAACCAACAACGTTCGAAGGTGCGCTCAGCGCAGGTGGTTTCATTATTGCTCGGGTTAGGCTTGCTGGTTGGCAGCACGTTTGTCAGTGCTCAGTCCATCACCATTGGAGGAGCCAACTTTTCTGAGCAGACGATTCTCGCCAACATTTATGCGTCAGCTTTGAAAAATGAGGGGATAGACGTCAAGACCCGACTCAACCTGGGCAACCGCCAGGTCATCGCCCAGGCCCTGGAAAATGGCGATATAGACGTCGTCCCCGAATACCTGGGGTCACTGTTGAGTTTCTATGACGACAAGAGCGCTCTGACCACCCAACAGGACATCCTCAGCGCGTTGCAACAGAAGTTGCCGACAGACCTCCAACTGCTGGAGCCCTCGTCCGCAGGCTCCATTACCGCCTGGGCCGTCACCCAAAAGACCGCAGAAAAGTACAACTTGCGCACCCTGTCCGACCTGGCGCCCGTCTCGGGTGATTTCACCCTGGGCGGGCCTCCGGAAGTCGCCACCGCTGCGTTAGGCCTGCCGGGGTTGAAGGCGGTGTACGGCATCAACTTCAAGAGCATCAAGTCGCTGGACATGGGCGGGCCCTTGTCACGGCTGGCGTTGAACTCCGGCGCTATCGACGTGGCGACGGTGGTCTCCACGCAGGGCATCCTGGCGAAAGAACCTTGGGTGGTCCTCGAGGACGACAAGCACCAGCAACCCCCGCAAAACATCACGCCACTGGGGCGCAAGGCCTTGCTGACCCCGGAGGTCGCCAAGGCGCTCAACCAGGTCTCGGCAAAACTGACCGATGACGACCTTAAGCAACTCAATCGCCTGGTTGATATTGATCACAAGGACCCAGCAAAAGTCGCGGCGCAGTGGGTCGCCGAACATACGGTCAAGACGGCCCAGTGAAAATGAAAGCGACGCGGGTCAGGTCGCGGAGGCGTTATGTCGAATAACAGCATGATTTTGAATTTGTTCTTTTTTAACCCCCAGGGCGATCATCGTTTTTCCTGGCGCCACCCGCTGTCACCGACCAGGGAAATATTGACGCTGGGTTACTACGTAAAACTGGTACAGGCGGCCGAAGCGGCGAAGTTCGATGCGGTTTTCGTCGCGGATCACGTCGCGGTCTGGGATTCAGTGGCAAGTGGCTTGCGGCACTATGCCAACGCCCGCCTTGAACCGATTACGCTGTTGTCCGCGCTGGCTGCGGTTACCGAGCACATCGGCCTGATGGGCACGGCTTCGACTTCCTATAACGAGCCTTTCAACCTCGCACGCTATTTTGCTTCGCTGGACTACCTCAGCGCAGGGCGCGCCAGCTGGAATATCGTGACGTCCTGGCTGGAAGAGGAGGCTTCGAATTTCGGATTGTCAGGCGTGACGAAACACGGCGATCGTTATCTGCGGGCCGAAGAATTCATTCAGGTCGTCAAGCAGCTTTGGGACTCCTGGGAAGAGGGCGCGCTTGAATTTGACAAGGGCACCGGCGACTTTGCCGACCCATCCAAAATTCACCCGATCCATCACAAGGGCGCACATTTCAGCGTGCGTGGGCCGCTTAACGTGCCGCGTCCACCCCAGGGCCACCCGGTCCTCGCCCAGGCGGGGTCTTCCGAAGCCGGCAAGAACCTGGCCGCCACCCATGCGGACGTACATTTCTGCTTTATCAATTCGGTCGAAGAGGGACTGGCGTACAGGGCCGATTTGAATCGTCGACTCGCGTTGAAGGGCAGGCACGCCAGTGATCTGAAAATCATCACCGGCGTGCTTCCGGTGGTGCTCGAGGATGAGACCGAGGAGGCGCGGCGTCGGCAACTGGAGGACAGCCTGATTATCGATGCGGTGGCGATTGACCTGGTCTCCAGCTACACCCGCCTGGACTTGACGGGCCTGTCGCCGGACGGCCCATTGCCCGCGTTGCCGGATGAGGCTGAGTTTGATGGTATTCGAACCGAGCTGGCCCTGCTCAAACAGTACGACGCTTCCTTGTCCATTCGCGAAATAGGGCGCCGGTTGGTCAAAAGCTCCAGTACCTGGCTGCTGATCGGAACAGCGGAGCATATTGCGGACAAGCTGTCGGCGTTATACGAGTCGAATGCCGTCGATGGCTACAACCTCATGTTTCCGTTTCTACCCACTGACTTTGAAACATTCACCCGTGGCGTGGTGCCTCTGCTGCAAGCCCGAGGGGTGTTTCGCCGGGAATATGAACCGGGGACACTAAGGGATCGCATGGGGTTGAAGACGCCTGCCAACCGTTTCCTGCTGTGATCGGCGCTGATCGCACCTTCTGAATGGATCTGATATGACCAGCGATCTCTCCATGTACCTGGCCCCCGCCAGGGTTTCACAGGCACAGGACGCCTGGCTTGAGCGCATCCTGGCGATTCTCGGCGAGCGCCGAGAGCAAAAACCCGTCGTTGATCTCGCGTCGCACTGGCTTTCCGCCGATCTGTTGTTATCTCAGACCTGCGGCTATCCATTTGTCACGTCACTGCGGGGAAAAGTCCGGCTGATAGGGCGCCCGAGCTATGAGCTTACCCATAGCTCGGCAGGCAGCCATTGCAGTTTGCTGCTCTGCAGGGCCGATTCGGACGTGACTGAGCTGGCAGGTTACCAGGGCAGCCATGGCCTGATCAACGCCCCGGATTCCAACTCAGGAATGAATTTATTGCGCCACACGCTGGCCGGGGTCAGCGCACGTGGTTTTTTTTCGACACTCACCTTCACCGGATCCCACCGGGAGAGCATGCGACGGCTTAAAGAAGGCGCGGGCGATTTGGCTTCCATCGACAGCGTTACCTACGACTATCTTGCGAGAGATAACAGCGCCGAGATCGAAGGCCTCAGAATCCTGCTGCGCAGTGCGCGCAGCCCCTGCCTGCCTTACATAACCTCGATAGGGCAAACGGCGGCGGATGCCGCTTCAATCAGGAACGCAATGAACGAAGCCTTGAACCAGCTTCCTGAAGTTTCCCGCGACCTCGCGATCAAGGAGGTCCTGCCGGCCAGTGAAGCCGACTATGAGTGTCTGCTGGAATACGAACGCAGTGCGGCCAGCCGCGGCTTTTCGTTTTTAGCATGCTGAGCGGCGGGCCGTTCGTGGATAGTTTCCTTAAACGAGTAGGACTGAATCGCCCCAACATTCTTCATGCATTAAAAACGGCGGGGCTGAACGACCATAGCGAGCGTGTAAGGATGCGTGATAGCGATGCGCTATCAACGCGGTGTGTATTGCTAACTGGATGACTGTTCTGGGTCGACGTATCGTCAAGACATCACACGTGATGGGCTGGTAATAGCGTTCGCGTCTTCCAAATCAACAGAGACCTGTAAAGGTCATATTTCCGAGTTCGCCATGCAGAAAACGCTTTCGTTGGCCACGCGCATAGGGCTTAGTTTTGCAGCCATCCTGGCGCTGCTTGTATTGATAACTGCCATTGGCATTCACCGCGTTGCGTTCATTGACTCCACCTTGGGCGACGTTAGCGAAAATGCCGCTAAGGTGCAGCGCTACGCGATCAATTTCCGAGGCAGCGTGCATAACCGAGCCATTGCCATTCGGGATGCTGTGCTGGTCAAGACTGATACGGATTTGGCAACACATTTATCGGAGGTTACAGCCTTGGAAAAGGCCTACTCCGATTCTGCCGCCCCAATGGATCAGCTGTTCAAGAGCGCAAGCGTAACGAGCGAGGAAGTTCGACTACTGAAAGCGATCAAGGAGATCGAGCAACAAACCCTTAGCTCCACCCAAGCGGTAATCTCCTTGCGTAAAGCGGGTGATATACCGGGCGCTCAGGCACTGCTGATGCGTCAAACTTCCCAGGACTACAGTGAGTGGTTGAAACGCGTGAATGCGCTGATCGACTACGAAGAAGCGTCGATCAGGGCGAAGCTTGGTGAAGTTCAGGCAACCGCCAGCCATTTCAGTACGCTGATGATTATCGCGACAGGTATTGCGTTGCTGCTGAGCATCACATTGTCGGCTGTCATTATTCGCTTCGTTAAGTCCACGCTGGGTGCGGAGCCCACAGACGTTGCATTGGCCATCGAGCGGCTGGCGGCTGGTGATCTGAATCAAACGATTTCAACAGATTATCCCGGCAGTGTTATGGGCGTCCTTAAAGACACGCAGGGGCATCTCGCAGAAACTATTCGCCAGGTGCGAAAGGCAGCCCAGGAAGTCAATGAGTCGGCCACCCAGTTGTCCGGCGCATCATCGGCTAATAATGAGCAGACCCGCTTGCAAACTCGCGAAGCCGAGCAGGTAGCCGCATCCATGATGCAAATGGCGGCGACGGTTAATGAAGTATCTGGATATGCCGCGCAGGCAGCTGATGCCTCACGGTTGGCTGATACTGAAGTAGGAAGCGGGAACATATTGGTTGCAAGCACCACGGTTGCTATCGAACAACTGGCATTAACCCTCGAGCAAACCACTGCTACCGTGAACCAAGTGTCCGAGCATAGTGAAAATATTGCGTCGGTGATCGACGTGATCAACGCCATCGCCTCGCAAACCAATTTGCTAGCTTTGAACGCTGCTATCGAGGCTGCCAGAGCTGGAGAGCACGGGCGTGGATTTGCGGTGGTCGCTGACGAAGTACGCTCTTTGGCCAACCGGACACAGCAATCGACCGAAGAAATTCGAGCGATGATCAGTACGCTGCAATTGGGTACCGAAACAGCCTCTCAAACGATGCGCGATAGTTGTGAGCTGGCGAGCCGAACGGTTACGCAAACCCGCAGTGCGCAGAATGCCTTGGCAAGGATCAGCGAGCAGGTTGCCGCAATCAGTCATATGAACACCCAGATCGCGAGCGCCTCGTTGCAGCAGAGTAGCGTCACTGATGAAGTCGCTGAAAATATCAATCGAATTCATGGCTCGACTGTTGCGTCGGCCACGGCGGCGCACCAAGTGTCGACCGCTAGTATTGAGTTATCAGATTTGGCGGAGCGTCTTACCGCTAAAGTGGCGTTCTTCTCTGCTGCTTAGAGGGGGTTGTCCGGTCGAACACAGTAAAGGGTAACCAGCACCCGTTGAAAGTCAGGCGGCGTTTCGGCGGCGCCGCTTGGCATTTATAGAAGTGCTGGATTCATATGACTGCTATCCAGCCTTATCCGGCCAGAACTGATCCACATTCGTCGTGGGTCTTTGGCTCATCACAGGCCGCAGCACCCAACCAGCGGCTGCATGCACACTGATTAAGTCCGAGAACTCTTCTTCATCGCCTAGCTCAAATCGTGCAGGCCTCGCCCGAGGGGCTCGCTCAAAGACCATCCGGAGAAATTCACCTTCAACCCCTGTCGCTGCGGTGTGCAGCACATAGGGCCAACTCTATAACGTTCCGCCGTAGGAAATGGTGCAAGCCTGAGCAATGGCCAAATCGCGCCATCCGTTGAATACTGTAAACGCAGCGACCCCTTGGAAACGGTTAGACGAAGCCAAAAATCGTTCGGGTTGCCGAGGAAGCAGCTAGGCGCCCAGTCCGAAAGGCCTAGGGTTAACACGCTACTGATCATTGGCCTGCCGTCATTAATTTCTATGCCTGCCTTTAGCCAAGTCTCCTGATCAAGCCTGAGCATGATTCCTGCCTGATCGTACAAGTCGCGGAAGTCGGCTTTGATTCTGATCTGAGCAGTAAAGTCTCCTGAGGCTGCGAACCCCAAGAAGTGTCCGCTATCGCGTATGAATCCGTAATGGGTTTCACGCCAAAAATCAGTTTTTAAGTCGGTAATCACGTCCAAGGAACCGTCAGTAAATGTTTGGCAATTACCTGGCTTATTCAACCATTCAGCAGTTCGCCAAATCGATGCTTCAAAGTCCTGACCGACCTCAGCTATGAGGTTTTTATCCGTCATGTTACCTCCTACGCCATCAGCTGAGTCTAGATTGCATTCAGTTCCTTCTGCTGATGATCTATGGCTATCGAGACAAATCTAACCGGTAGAGGCCTATGGTTTCATGGGCGCATCAGCGGCTCAATACCGATCCATTTCCTGACAGGGTGATAGCATAGTTTGAGTTGCGGGATTTCCAATCTTTGGCCTTCAACAAGTAAAGAACCTAAGTTGATGCCCCCTTTCGAGCTGGCATTGAATTCGCTTGTTTTAAAAGTGACATAAGCTGATCCATGGTCGTTTTCATTCGTGATTTTGCGGGGCCGGCGCTGTACTTCGGCACTGTTGATATCGTAGCGCGAGGGGCGAACATACTCTGCGTTTAACCTTTTGTTTTTTGGGGTCGGCACTTCGAGGATAAGTGCGGTCCTCCTGTATCGAGCCGTCTTCCTTATGGATTTTCAGCGATGCTGTTTTTCCTTCGAGAAACTCACCGGCTAGCTTTATGATTTCGGCCTTCGTGGTTGCCGTTTTCGTCGCTCGTTCTGCACCTTCCTTCTTTAAGGCCCAACCGCTGTCTGTTGGGGTGATGTGGTAGTTATCCAATACGAGCGACACGTCGCGGCGCGTGAACAACATCCTGGGCAGGTGAGCAGGCAAGTAAGATACGCTGTTCGCACGACAAGCCGTCGGTATTCGATGGCCTGAAAACAAAGGCGTTATCAATGTCGAAGCATTTGCTGTTGGGCTGGACCCGTTCCTTGTGCATGCTTGCTGCCTTGAGCTGCGCGGCCACCATGGCAGTGGCTGCCCCGCCTGAAAAAACCGCTACGGCGGCACCGGACACGCAATCGGTATCCCTGGCAGGCGGCAAGCTGAAGTTCGTGCTGGAAGGCGTCGAGGCCCGTTCCTTGAACAGCGAGAACGGCGGCACGATGTACTTCGAACCGAAAAGCGAGCGGGCCATCATCGTTACCGAAGGCCCGGTGCCGATTGCGGGCACCACTTCGGACACTGCGTTTCGCCTCGCCGTGGATACCCTGAAAGAAAAGCAGCAGGCCGCGTCACCCAACTTTCGCATGACCAGCGAGGAGACCATTCAGGTGAACGCCTTGAAGATGTACCGCCTGGACGGCACCGACGATTTCAACGGCCTGAAATTACTGATGGCCTCGTTGATGACAATAAACGATCAAAAGATCACCGTCATCGAAGTGATGTCCAGCGTAAACGACCCGGCTGGCCATGCCGCTGCGTTGAAGAACATTCTGGGTAAGTAATCATGCCGCCATGGGTCGTGGAATCCACTGGATCTAAACAGCTGCAGTGGGCCGAAATTAACCATAAATTCTTGTTATAAAACAGGTTACGGAATTTACGAGGAGCTCTATTACAAGCTATCGGGGTCCCCGAAAAACATCTGTATCCGCGACCGCAACCACCGTTCACCCGGATCGTTATCCTGCGAACCGCGCCACGCCATGTGCAGTTCAAAACTGCGCACCGGCAACGGCGGGTCTTCCGCGCGCAGCCCACCGGCAGAGGTCAGCGCCTCGGCCGCGTAGTCCGGCACGGTGGCGAGGATGTCGGTGCCGGCGAGCAAGGTGCCCAGGCCGTTGAATTGCGGCACGGCGAGTACGACGTGACGCTTGCGACCGAGTTTTTCCAGCTCTTCATCGATAAAGCCGCTCAGGTCGCCGGCGAAGGATACTAGCGCGTGGGGGCGGGCGCAGAAGTCGTCGAGGCTCAGGGAGCCGGGCACACTGTCGGCGCGCAACAGTTTGGGCAGGCTGCGGCGCAGCACTTTGCGCTTGGCGTTGGCCGGCAGGTCAGCGGTGTAGCTCACGCCGATGGAGATTTCGCCGGAGGCCAGCAGGCCGGGCATCAGGATGTAGTTGACGCGGCGCACCACCAGTACGATCCCGGGAGCTTCGGCGCGCAGGCGTTTGAGCAGTTGCGGCAGCAGGGCGAATTCGACGTCGTCGGACAGGCCGATACGGAACACCGCAGTGCTGGTGGCCGGGTCGAACTCGGCGGCGCGGCTGACCGCGGTGGAAATAGAGTCCAGGGCCGGGGAAAGCAGGGCGAAGATTTCCACCGCGCGGGCGGACGGTTCCATGCTGCGCCCGGTGCGCACGAACAGCGGGTCGTCGAACAAACTGCGCAGGCGCGACAATGCCGCGCTGATGGCCGGCTGGCCGAGGAACAATTTCTCGGCGGCGCGGGTCACACTGCGCTCATGCATCAAGGTTTCGAATACGATCAAGAGGTTCAGGTCGACACGACGCAGGTCGTTACGGTTCATCTTGTGTCCTGGCAGAGTCAGCAAACTTGACGAGATCAGTCATAGGCAAGCCCTTGGGTTGCGTCTGGAAGCATGACCGGCATGAATCTTACGGGGAAAGGCTGGTACTCTGCACCGGCTAATTGAGTTTTCCTACGATACTTAAGGTCTATTCATCAGACGCGGAATCAATGACAGGCATGTCGACTATTAATGGTGACCAATGGCCTTGCCTGGAAAGCCCAGATAGAGTTCATGGCATTAGAGGTTAATTTGGCGAGGTTTGCGATGTCCCGCACGATTCGTTTTCACAAGTTTGGTCCGGCCGAGGTGCTCAAATGCGAAGAGCATGCGGCCGCGCTGCCCGCACCGGGCGAAGTGCAGGTGCGTGTCGAAGCGATCGGGATCAGTTGGTATGACATTTTGTGGCGCCAGAACCTGGCGTCTTCCCACGCACGCTTGCCCTCCGGCCTTGGTCACGAGATGGCGGGGGTGGTTGTCGCCGTCGGCGAAGGCGTGGATGACTTGGCGGTGGGCGACAAGGTTGCCAGTTTTCCGGCCGAGAGCCCCAACGATTATCCGGTGTATGGCGAAATGATCGTCCTGCCCCGTTCGGCCTTGACCCGCTATCCGGACGTCTTGAACCCGGTCCAGGCCAGCGTGCACTACACGCCGCTGTTGATTGCCTACTTTGCCTACGTGGATCTGGCACGGGTCAAGCCTGGCCAATTCGCCTTGGTGACCGATGCCAGCCACTGTGCCGGACCGTCCTTCGTACAACTGGGCAAGGCGCTGGGTGTGCGGGTAATCGCCGCGACCAAGGACAGCGCGGAACGCGAGTACCTGCTGTCCCTTGGCGCGGAGAAGGTGATCGTCACCGAAGAGCAGGATTTGCTCATGCAGATCAACAAGTTCACCGACAATCGCGGCGTAGACGTAGTGTTCGATGGCCTGGGTGGTCCGCAGATGTCGTTGCTCGGCGATGTGCTGGCACCGCGCGGCAGCCTGGTTCTGTATGGCCTGCAGGGCGGCAATCAGACGCCGTTCCCGGCCTGTGCGGCGTTTCAGAAGAACATTCAGTTCTTTGTGCACTGCATCGGTAATTTCACCGGTAAGCCGGAACTCGGGATTACCCAGGACCACATTGCCCTGCAGCGTGCCCTGCGTGATATCAATCAGTTGACCGCCGACCGCGTGCTGGTACCGCTGAAAACCACGGTGTTCGCGTTCGATCAATTTGTGGAAGCGCACCGCTATATGGACGAATGCCCGTGCCGTGAACGTGTGGCGCTGCAGGTTGAAGCTGTTTAGCGCGTAGGAAGATTCGTAAACGGCTGGCACTGGCCAACGGCGCATGGGGCAAATGTGCCATTTGTGAGGGCTTAACCCGTGCCTCTCCTGAAGTGACCGCAATAGCGCTTCAGCCCCTGATTCCTGCCCTTGCCCCCCGACGCCGCGCTGATTTCCAGCGCGGCGTTGTCGTATCTGCGCGGTCGACTCGCTGTTTGTAGGCTATCTGCACTGGTTTTCGCCCAGCTTCTGTATCTATTAATCATTGTTCAAGCACTGATAATTGCGACTTCAAATGCATCTCAAGGATTGAGCAATGATTGAATTCATGAAGCGACAAACGAGGGTGGCAGAAACTAGGTGCGTGTTATTGGACGTGACTTTTGCATACGCGAGTTTTGATCAAAAGTCTCAGGCCGCTGCGGGATCAAGTTGCTTTGACTTGTTTGTCGGACGCTTCTTTAAATGTTCGGTTAAACATGCGTAGGACATTGTCAGAGTCTTCCTAAGACGAGCGCGGCCAGGTGGTTTTTCCACTGATTTCATAAGCTTGCAAGCGTGTGGAACAGCGTTAATTGCGCTGGGTGAGTCCTGTCATTTTGTCGCGCGGTGCTAGTGTCTATTCATCGGCGTACGGCGCGAAGTGCGAATTTCCTACACGCGCAGAGGGTCAAGCACACACTGTCGGCAGTTGCTTGAAACTGATATTTCAACTCAGGTAGTAGAACTATGAGCACTATTCACGAACAGGCTATGAATCATGTTTATCAGCAAGTTCTGCAACGATTGATCGGGCACTTTACGCGCTCGGGCAGGACGGCACTTCAGTTATTGGTCCAGCGCATTGTCGTGGCCGCCGGAGGCATGGAGCAGGTCGGTGACTACAAAGTGCTGGTGGCCCATGGAGGGGGTGAAGTCAGCAGTTACACCCTGGCACTGTTACGTGCCGCCCAGCTGACCATTGCCGGCCGCGCGCCGCGCACCTTTCAGTTGCGGGTCGCGACGTTGCGCCATGCTGGAATGACCGAGGGCCAGCTGGAAACCCTCAATCAGGGCTACAGCCGTCTGTTTCTCCACGACGACCCGCGTGTCGAATTGCTGATGGTGGAAAGCCAGGAAGTCCAGCCCTTTAATCACCTGCGCCCGGCGTCAGCCCTGGGCCGTGCGGTCAGCCAGCGCAACATGTTGATGGTGGGGCACTTGAGCTCCGGCGATTGCCGCGCAACCTTGTGCAATGACACCTATCTGGCCCTGGGTGATTTTTACCTGCGCGCTACCACGTGGGGCGGCGGCGTGCACGCGGTGGTCAGCGGCGACTCTCCGCGCAAGCAAAGCCAGTTTCTCGCCTGGCTGAAAAAAACCGCAGAAGGGGCAGGGGTGGCCATGCCCAAAGCCCGCGCGCGCTCGCTCAACGAGTTGTTCGCGCGCATGGACGAGTGGAGCGCCGGCTATTATCGCGACGTGTACGGCGATCACTATGTGGCGCACGAGAACCCCAACCCGCCGGGGCACAGGCACCTGGCCTATATCGGTATCGCCGACCTGCTCAAGGATGTCGACCTGGAGTCGACCACGCTGCTGACTGAATTCATGGCCTACACCCCCGATCCGCTGGGTTTTCATTTCAGTCATCCCAGCTATTCCAACCCGCTGCTGATGGCACATTTGCGCGGCCTGCAGGCCGAGTGCCTGCGCGACCTGCGTTATGAAGACGGCGTCGACGGGTTTATCCAGCAGGCCACACAGTACATGCAGCGTCTGCACATGCCCGAGCAATTGCTCGCCGAGGCCGGCTCCAGCGAAGGGCGCGTGCTGTCGAGCACCTTTGCCCAGCAATTCTTCGGGCTGGATGAAACCCAGCTGATCTGCCTGTTATTTTCGCCGTTTATCCATCACGGACAACGGTTGGAAGGGTATCTGCGCCAATGCCATCCAGGCATGCTGGTCGCACTGCCCGAGCTGCACAAGGCGCTGCAGGGCAAGCCCTGCGCCGAGATGCTGCAACAATGGGTCAGCGACACCAGTGGTTTACCGCTGCCCTTGCTGCAGCACCTGTACCGTAAGCGGCCGTTGACCGACGCCCACGGCCGACAGCGCAACGCGCGAGCCATGGCGCAAGGCGCGATACCGGCCTTTCAACTGTCCGGGCGATGACCCTGCGCAGCGAGCGCCAGGCCGACTTCGCGTACCAGGCGGTCTATCGCTACATGATCAACCTGATTAACGAAGTCAGCACCGACACGCGGGTCAAACTGCCGTCGCTGCGGCAGCTGGCGGCGCGCCTGAACGTATCGATCTCGACCATCCAGTACGCCTACTCGTTGCTGGAGAAGGAAGGACGCGTCTACTCCGTAGCCAAATCCGGCTATTACGCCTGGCCGATGTCGGCCAATCCCATGGCCTGGATGGGTGGCGACCTGCTCGACCGGCTGTACGCCGCCGCCCGGCGTCCGGACATGCTGGTGCTGAGCGGCGATGAGCCGGCTTTGCTGGGTGCTCTGGATGCCACCTTGCTGCGTCTGGAGCGCGAACTGGTGCGCCAGTACCCTGGTCATCTGCAGCCCTGGTCGCAGCCTTGCGGTGTCTGGGAACTGCGCGCGGCGCTGGCGGCACGCTACACCTCATCGCCCACCCATTGCTGGCACGCCGATGATGTCTATATCGGCGCCGATGTGCGCGGGGTGCTGGATATCCTGATCGAAGTGCTGGGCCTCAGAGGCACCGCCGTGGTGGTCGAATCGCCGTGTGATTGGCTGATCCTGCGCCTGCTGCAAGGCGCGGGGGTGCGTGTCATCGAGCTGCCCTGGACCGCGCAAGGGCGCCTTGACAGCGCGGCGCTTGAGCGACTGTTGCGCGAAGAGCCGGTGCACCTGGTAATGCTGTCGTCCACGGTCAGCCTGCCTTCGGGCGTGGCGATGCAGGTGGAAGATCGCCTGGATGTTGCGCAGCGACTGAACCAATACGGCTGCTGGCTGCTGGAGAACGACAGCCTGGGCGAGCTAAGTCTCGATGCAGCGCCTGCTCCGTTGCGCGATCTGGTCAACCCGGAGCGGCTGATCGTATTTTCCTCGTTCGAGAAAACCCTCGGCTCGGAAGCCCCCTATGGCTATCTGTTGAGCCGGCGCATGGGTCGCGAATTGCAGCGCCAGTTCCTGCTGCGTTCGTTCCGCTTATCGTCGATCCGCCAGCGCGCCATTGCGCGGCTGTACCACAGCGGCCGTATCGACCAGCACCTGGTGGCCCTGCGCGAACACCTGCGCGCACAAGCCCTGCAGATGAGCCAACGCCTGACGCAGCACTTGGGCGGGCAGGTGACATATCAAATGCCCAGGGCCGGCGCCACGTTCTGGCTGGCGTCCACGCGAGCGGTGGACATGCGCAAAGTATTCCAGCAAATGCTGGTGCGACAGGTCGTCATTGCCCCCGGCGAACTGTTCAGCGTCAGCGGGTTGCATCACCAGCATCTGCGCTTAAGCCATACCTTCCCCGGTCAGCCCAACCTGGACATCGCGTTGATAGCGCTGAGCGAAGCCCTGCGCCAAGCGAAGACTGGTTGAAATTTCTATTGCTGCTGTAGGATCGATCCCGTCGCGCAGTAGTCCAACTCTCAGTAAACTGGCATTTTTTCCGAATTCTTCTATCCGAGGTTTATGCATGACAATCAGTCCTTTTGCGGGCAAACCGGCGCCGGCGCAGTTGCTGGTGGATATCCCGCGACTGGTCACGGCCTATTACACCGGCCAGCCTGATGCAGCAATCTCCACCCAGCGCGTCGCGTTCGGCACCTCCGGGCACCGTGGTAACTCGTTTGAACTGAGCTTCAACGAGTGGCACGTGCTTGCGATCAGCCAGGCCATCTGCCTGTACCGCGAAGCCCAGGGTATCAATGGCCCGCTGTTCGTCGGCCTGGATACCCACGCGCTGTCCACTCCCGCCGGCGCGAGTGCCCTGGAAGTCCTGGCCGCCAACGGCGTGCACGTCATGCTGGCCGAAGGCGATGAATACACGCCGACCCCGGCGATTTCCCACGCCATCATCTGCTACAACCGCGGTCGCACCAGCGGCCTGGCTGACGGCATCGTGATCACGCCGTCCCACAACCCGCCGCAGAGTGGCGGCTACAAATACAACCCGCCCAACGGTGGCCCGGCGGACACCCACGTCACCAAGTGGATCGAGGCCAAGGCCAACGAGCTGTTGGCCAACGGGCTCGCCGGCGTCAAGCGCATCAGCCACGCCCAGGCGCTCAAGGCTGACACCACCCATCGCCATGACTACCTCAACAGCTACGTGGCCGACCTGGTCAATGTGATCGATATGGATGCCATTCGCAGCGCCGATCTGCGTCTGGGCGTCGATCCGCTGGGCGGAGCAGGGGTGCGCTATTGGTCGGCGATCGCCGAGCATTACCGCTTGAATCTGGAGGTGGTGAACACCGAAGTCGACGCCACCTTCCGTTTCATGAGCGTCGACTGGGACGGCCAGATTCGCATGGACCCGTCCTCCAGCTACGCCATGCAAGGCTTGATCGGCCTCAAGGAACGCTTCGACGTGGCCTTCGCCTGCGACCCGGACCACGATCGCCACGGCATCGTCACCCCGTCCGGCGGCCTGTTGGCGCCGAATAACTACCTGGCCGTGTCCATCGATTATCTGTTCCAGAACCGACCCGGCTGGCGCGCCGATGCGGCCGTAGGCAAGACCGTGGTCAGCAGTGGCCTGATCGACCGCGTGGCCGCGCGTATCGGTCGCCGCCTGTACGAAGTGCCGGTGGGCTTCAAATGGTTTGCCGACGGCCTGTTCGAAGGCTCCCTGGGCTTTGGCGGGGAAGAAAGCGCCGGGGCGTCGTTCCTGCGCAAGGACGGCACGGTCTGGAGCACCGACAAAGACGGCTTGATCCCGGCATTGCTCGCGGCGGAAATGACCTCGCGCAAAGGCCAGGACCCGAGCCAGATCTACCGTGGCCTGACCGACGCCTTGGGCGAACCGTTCGCGATTCGTGTCGATGCCAGGGCCACTCCAGCGCAGAAAGCGCTGCTGGGTAAGCTGTCGCCGGAACAGGTGACCTCCACCGAACTGGCCGGGGAGCGCATCCAGCAAATCCTCAGCCACGCGCCGGGCAACAACCAGGCGATCGGCGGTTTGAAGGTGATGACCGAAAACGGCTGGTTTGCCGCACGGCCATCGGGCACGGAGGATATCTACAAGATCTACGCCGAAAGCTTTGTGGGTGAAGACCATCTCAAGCAACTGGTCGAAGAAGCCCAGGTGCTGGTAGACGGCGCCATCGCCGAATAACAGTGCGCGTCCCTTGTGGAGGGGGCTTGCTGTGGCAAGCCCCTATGGTTACCGGAGGCTCGGTTCTCAAGCCAGATCGACCAGTACGATTTCGCTGTCCTCGACCGCCGTAACCCGCAGCACCTGTTCATCCTCGATCGCCACCCCGTCACGGGCGTGTGCACGCACACCATTGACCTCAATCACCCCGGTGGCCGGCACCAGGTAGGCACGGCGCCCGTGCTCCAGGCGGTACTCGGCGGTTTCTCCGGCTTTCAGGTTCGCCGCTACCAGGCGGGCGTCGGCACGAATGCGCAGGCTTTGGTTATCGCCAGCCTTACCGCTGGCCAAGGTCACGAAACCCTCACGCTCCCCTTTGGGAAACGGCTTGGCGCCCCAGGAAGGCGGCAGCCCGGCTTCATTCGGGATGATCCAGATCTGGAAAATCTTGGTCGGGGTAGCTTCCAGGTTGTATTCGCTGTGGGCGATCCCGGTGCCCGCGCTCATTACCTGCACATCGCCGGCCTCGGTGCGGCCTTTATTGCCCAGGTTGTCGGCATGGCTGATGGCACCCTCGCGCACGTAGGTGATGATTTCCATGTCGCGGTGCGCGTGCTGCGGGAATCCGGTACCGGGCGCGATGATGTCGTCGTTCCACACCCGCAGGTTGCCCCAATGCATGCGCTTGGGGTCGTGGTATTCGGCAAATGAGAAATGGTGATGAGCGTCGAGCCAGCCGTGGTGGGCGCCACCCAGGGCATTGAAAGGTCTGAGTTCAAGCATGATCGTCTCCTGTGGATGCGGCCCATGATCCCAATATGGATGATCGATAAAAAGCGTAAAAAGTGCCTTATTCCTATCGGTTTAGTCGATTGAACTGCTGCGACGCAACGTTCATTTCATCGCCTAACTGCCTGACGGCACAGCAATTGGCTGGAACTGTGCGGCGATTCCGGCGACCATGGTGCACTGCTCAAAACCCAGCCCACCGCAGGAGTCCGCGTGTCGCAACAACAGCCTGATCTGCCCCCTGAACTGCTGCCCCTGGCCCAAATGCCCTGGCTGAAACGCCTGGCGGCGCGTCTGTTTGGCCATGGCCTGACCCGTCTGCGCGCCCAGCACCGGTTCTCGTGGTTGCATGGGCAAGCCGACGGGTTTCGCAGCGGGCATGAAGCGGGCGTCGAGTACGGTTATCGCGAAGGCAAGGCCGATGGACTTGAGGAAGGGCGCCAGGTCCTGTTGATTCGCGACTTTCGCACCGATGCTCACCGCGCTCCGGGCATTGACGACAACCTCTTCGATGACTGGCGCCTGCCGTTGACCGCTGACCTGAAAAAACGCATCAAGGCCGAAGTGGCCCGCCTGCTGCCGGCGCATGCCCAGCCCAGCGCGGCACAGTGGAAGATGATCTTCAGCGATACGCCTTCCACCTCAGTGATCGCCGGTGCCGGTGCGGGCAAATCCACGTCGCTGGTGCTGCGCATTCTGCTGCTCACCCATTACCTGGGCTTTGAACTCAGCTCCATCACCGTGGTGACGTTTACCCGTGAATCGCGCAAGGACTTCATCCACAAGCTCGTGGAAATCATGAGTCTGTGGGGCCAACCGCTTGATATCAAAGCGGCCCAGGCGGTGGTGCGCACCTTCCACTCGCGCATCCTGCCGATGGTCCGCAGCCTGCCGGGCTTCGAGCGCCTGCAAGCGTTCGAGAACCTGCATACGGGCTTGGACGATGAGGCCGACACTAACCCCTTCGACCTGCGCATCAACGAGGCCCAGCGTCGGCAACTCAACGCCTGCTATCACCGGCTGTATGGCCAGCATCCACGTTTTCGCGAGCTGATCGCCCCGTTGATGCGCCATGGGTTGCAGCTCAAGGAGCTGGAGCGCGATCACCCTGACGTGCAAAAGCGCGTGGCGGTGACGGAGCTGGCGGCCCAGCGCGACGAAGAGCTGTGTGACCTGATCGAGGATTTGTGGTTTCGCGCCGGCGCCTGGCCGATCAAGGGCGTCGAGCCCGATCGCCGCACGGTGCAGATCAACGGCGCGCACTTTCATTGCCACGGCTATATTCCCGAGCTGGATGCGTGGGTGGTATTGGGTTTTGATTCAAGCGAAAACCCGCGGCTCAGCCGGCCGAATGCGAAGCTGTCGGTGCGCGCCGAATGCGCGGTTAAGCGAACCCTGTTTCAAGCTTTCTGCCGTAAGCCGCTGATTTGGCTTGATAATTACCAGGATTCAAAGCGCCTGCTCAGTAGCCTGGCCGGCGACGCCAGCGCCGGCCCTGGGTTTGAGTACAAGGTCAAAGGAGAGCTGGGATCGGCACCGCTGCTCGATTGTTTTGTCACGGCTGCCGGCTTCATCGAAAACCTGGGGCTGGACGTTCCCGACGCCGTGGGCCGCATGAGTTTCGCCAAGGATGATCCGGATCGCCTGTTCTTCGAAGCCCTGAGCATTTTCTGGAAAGCCCTGGAAGACCATTTGCTCGACCAGAAGCCGCCGATCATGACCTATAACCGCATGTTCTCGCTGTTCGGCGAAAATACCCCGGAAAACCTCAAGCTGCTCAGCGACCCGTTGCTGCGGCCGATGTCGCACCTGATGATCGATGAGTTCCAGGATGTTTCGCCGCAGATCGTCTCGTGGCTCCGCGCCAGCCTGCGCGAGATCCGCAGCCGTGGCCCGGCCATGCATGTGGGGCGCGGCGCGCAGCATTCTTCGCTGCTGTGCGTGGGCGATGACTGGCAGTCGATTTATGGCTGGCGCGGCAGTTCACCGAAATACTTCATGGCCTTCGACAAAGAGTTCCCATCACCGGCAACCACGCGGGTGATGCTCGGGGAAAACTACCGCAGCCATCAACACATCATCGACGCCGCCGAACACATCGTGCGCGCCGCGCCGGCAATCGCCGGCAAAAAGGCCAAGGCCAGCGGTGCGCCAAAGGCATTGGTGCCAGTCAAGGTGATGGAGCGTGACGACGCCGCGCTGGGGCGGCAGTTGGTCGAGCATTACCAGAAAGGCGATTCGGTGTTAATGCTGTATCGAAAAGGTAGCGATAAGTTATTGATTCAAGAGCATATTCAATCTGCAGTTAATGCGGATTCGAGCTTGCCTCCCGCTACGCGCAGGCTCAAGCAACTGACCTATCACAGTGCCAAGGGCTTGCAAGCCGACGCGGTGTTCCTGCTGGGCGATTGCCAGCACGTCACCAGCTCGCCCTACAAGAACCAGGTGTACCGCATGGCCGGCCTGGGCCAGGACGGCGACAGCGAGCCCTATGACACCGCGCAGAAGGAGGAAGTATTGCGCCTGGCCTACGTAGGGATCACCCGCGCGGTCAGTCATTGCTACTGGTACGTGGAAAAGCCCGAGGGCCAGGCGGTAAATATGCCCAGGGCGTCGGGGCGGGTGGATGGCAGGAAGGCGTTTTTCGACGATCAACGTCACTGATGGCCGACCGATCGGCCTTCAGCGATGTCGAGCAACGTCAAGCCCGCAACGATAAGGGCGGCACAAAGGATGCCAGTTCGATTTCCACCGCCTCGATCATGCGCTCCACATCGGCGGCGTTCATCACGGTGGCGCAGGGAATGCCGGCAATGGCAATCAGAGTCTCGCCGCTGGCACGGTCGAACAGGCGGGCGACCATACTGCCGGGAGCATCCATGCTGCCTTCAAAACCCATCGGGTGAAAGTGCCAGCGCATCAATTGGCACGCGTTGGGGAATGTCACTTTGTTCATGTTGCCCACCTGGTTCATTGAGCGCTTCCTTTAGCTCGCGGCAGGGTGCCGGGACCGTCACTGGTCGAGGCGTGTAGAGCTTAAAAATAGCATTCGTTCGCAACCGCAACGTGACTTTTTTCCGCCCGTTCGGCGGTTGTTTTCGATTCGATTGACCTGGGTCATCTCCTGTCGGGGAGTTGGCATAGTGCCATTGCGCGACCGAAGTGATTGCGCGCATTGAACAGCGTGGCGAATTTCGTCAATCTCCAGGCTTTATCCGCCAGAGCCGCCCATGCCCGACATTGCTCCCGACCCCGCCAGCCAGCTCACGCACGCCACTGGCGAGCTGGTGCTGCGCCACCACCTATGTTGGCGCCATCGCGACCTGGACGGGGTTATGGCCTACTACCATCCGGACATCCAGTACCACGATTTCTTTCAGAACCGTGTCATCCGGCATGCCGAGCTGCGTGAGTATCTGCGCGCGAGCATGCCACGCGCGGCGGATGAGGCGATTGAACACACCGATCGCATTCGTGCTGACGGCGACACTGCGTTTATCCAATACCGTATTACTTTGCGCGGTGGTCATGGGTTGGTGTCGTTCCGCACCAGCGAGGCCATCACCGTGCGTGACGGGTTGATCTGGCGCGTCAATGAGTACGCCTCACTGGTGCACGAACAACCCGCGCAAACCCTGCGCCCCACGGTGAGCCGCCTGGGGCTTTCGCCTCAGCAATTGGGGCATATGGCCAACGATCTGCAGCAGTATTTCGAAAGCCGGCAACCGTACCTGGACCCGGAACTGGACCTGCAGCGCGTTGCCAAGGAGTGCGGCTACAGCCGCAATCAGATTTCCTACCTGCTCAACCAGGTGCTGGGGCAAAGCTTCTACCGCTACGTCAACCAGGCCCGGCTCCGGCACCTGCTGGCCGCACTGAATACCGCGGCAGCGCCGATCAAGGTCGACGAACTGGCATTCGCCGCCGGTTTCAATTCGTTGTCGGCGTTCTATAGTGCATTTCGCCAGCACACGGGGCAGTCGCCCAAGGCCTACGTCAAACAAATTTCTCTGCGTGCACGCGCGCAAGACAACCCCTGATACGGCGCTCTAGGATCCCGTCTATCGAAACGCGGTAGAGGGAAACCTGGCATGGCGGCATGGCGCAACATCAGCTTGTGGATGGATCAGTTGGACGACCCGCTGATCGCGCGGCCCTGCCTGGAGCACGACCTGGACGTGGATGTGGCCATCATTGGCGCCGGCTATACCGGGTTGTGGACCGCTTATTACCTTAAACGTCAGGCGCCGCAACTGAACATCGCCCTTATCGAAGCGCAAACCGCCGGCTTCGGTGCTTCGGGCCGCAACGGCGGCTGGTTGATGGGCAACCTGTTGGGCGAAGACCGCCTGCTCGCCGGGCTGTCTGCCGAACAGCGCCGTGCTTCATTTGATTTACTGCATGGCATTCCGGACGAAGTGGCTCAGGTACTGGCCCGAGAGGGCATCGATTGCGACTATCGCAAGGGCGGCGCGCTGTATTGCGCCGCGCGCTACCCCGAGCAGGAAATCAGCCTGCGCCGCTATCTGAACAAACTCTACGCCCAGGGCCTTAGCGAAGCCGATTATCGTTGGCTGAGCCCGGAACGACTGGCCGAGCAACTGCGTATCGCCAAACCCTACGGCGCGATCTACGCCCCCCATGTGGCAACCATCCAACCCGCCAAACTGGTGCGCGGCCTGGCGCGCGTGGTTGAAGGCATGGGGGTAACGCTCTATGAAAACAGCCCAGTCACACATTGGCAGTCCGGCAGCGTGCGCACCGATAAAGCCTGCGTACGGGCGACGTGGGTGGTGCCGGCGGTGGAAGGCTACGCTACTACCTTGCCCCCGCTGGGGCGCTACCAACTGCCGGTGCAAAGTTTGATCGTCGCGACCGAACCACTGCCGGCCAGCACCTGGGAGCAGATCGGTCTCAGCGAGGGTCAGGCGTTCGGCGAAAGCAGCCGCCAAGTCACCTACGGCCAGCGCTCCGCCGACAACCGGCTGGTATTCGGTGCACGGGGTGGTTACCAGTTCGCCGGTAGGCTGCGCCATGACTTCGATTTGACCGACAGCGAAGTGCAACTGCGTCGCTACTTGTTCGGCGAACTCTTCCCACAGCTCAAGGACGTACGGATCACCCATTCCTGGGGCGGCAACCTGGGGATGTCGCGCCAGTTCCGACCGCACATGCTGTGCGATCGGCGCGCCGGCATCGCGGTGTCCGGCGGTTACGGCGGGGAGGGCGTCGGTGCGACCAACCTGGGCGGGCGCACCTTGGCCGACCTGATCCTGGATCGTGATACCCCGCTGATCCACCAACCCTGGGTGATCCGCGAGGGGGGCTTGGACGCGCTCAAGGCCTGGGAGCCCGAGCCGTGCCGTTGGCTGGGTTACAACGCGATCATTCGTAGTTTTGTCCATGAAGACCAAGTATTGGCTAACCCCAATACCGCACCCTGGCGTCGCAAGCTCGCCACGGGGTTGGCGGGGTTCATGGAAGGTTTCATGCACTAAGTCGTTCACACATACGGGAGCTCCCATGAGCATCACTCAGTTCAAAGACACGCTGAATGCGCACTTGCCGGACTCGTCCCCGGTCGCTGCGCCCCTGGGCGAGCCGATCGCGGTGGCGTCCACCTTGAGCGTCGAGCGTAACGACGGCGTCGAGACGGGCATCTGGCAATGCACCCCGGGCCGCTGGCGGCGCCAGATCACCGCACAGGAGTTTTGCCACTTCATCCAGGGGCGCTGCACCTTCACCCCCGACGACGGTGAAACCTTGCACATCCAAGCCGGCGATGCACTGATGTTGCCGGCCAACAGCACCGGTATCTGGGATATCCAGGAGACGGTGCGCAAGACCTACGTCTTGATGCTGTAACGCTTTGATCCTTGATCGCCTGCCATAACAACAGCCCTAAAACCGCCAGGAAATCGAACCATGAAAGCCATCGCCCTGTTGCCATTGCTGTGGGTGGCCTGCGCCAGCCACGCCGCCGAAACGGTGAAAATCTACAACTGGTCGGACTACATCGCACCGAACACCACCAAAGACTTCCAGAAAGAGACCGGCATCGGTTTTACCTACGACGTCTACGACAGCAACGAAACCCTGGACGGTAAGCTGATGACCGGTAAATCCGGCTATGACGTGGTGTTCCCGTCCAACCACTTCATGGCCCGGCAGATCCAGGGTGGGGCGCTGAAAAAACTCGACAAGAGCCAGTTGCCCAACTGGAAAAACCTCAACCCGGTGCTGCTCAAGGCCCTGGAAAACAACGATCCGGGCAATGCCCACGGGTTTCCCTACCTATGGGGCAGTACCGGTATCGGTTACAACATCGATAAGGTCAAGGCCGTGCTCGGAGAGGGCGCTCCCGTGGATTCCTGGGACCTGATCTTCAAGCCCGAAAATATGGCCAAGCTGCAGAAGTGCGGGGTGGCGATCCTCGACAACGGCCCGGAACTGCTGCCGGCGGCGTTGAATTACCTGGGCTTGCCGCACCACAGCAAAAAGCCCGAGGACTACAAACAGGCAGAGGCCCTGTTGATGAAAGTGCGACCGTATGTGGCTTACTTCCATTCCTCGAAGTACACCGCCGACCTGGCCAATGGCGATATCTGCGTGGCCGTCGGCTTCTCCGGCGACATCCTGCAGGCCGAAAGCCGCGCCAAGGAAGCCAGGAACGGCGTGAACATCGGCTACAACATCCCCAAGGAAGGCGCCGCGATCTGGTTCGACATGGTCGCCATGCCCGCCGACGCCCCCAACGAAAAAGCCGGCTACGCGTTCATGAACTACCTGTTGCGCCCTGACGTGATGGCCAGCATCACCAACTACGTTCACTACGCCAACGGCAACCAGGCGGCTGACAGCCTGGTCGACCCGGCGATCAAGGCCGACACCAAGGTTTATCCGAGCGCGGAAATGATGGGCAAGCTGTTTGCGCTTGAAGCGATGCCCCTGAACATCGACCGCGTGCGCACACGGGTCTGGAATACGGTTCGTACGGGACGTTAAGGACGTGCTGTGGCGAGCGGGCTTGTTGTGGTGAGCAGGCCTGCTGGTTAAACCAGTTAGATCCCTGTCCCGGTAAAGGGGGACATATGAAATTATTTATCTAAGTAGTGGCTGTTTAATGTCGCCAATGACACCATGACAATATATTCCCTCGCCCTCTGAGTGCATGACGCTACTTGGGTGGAGTTAACACTATTTAATATTTAAATAACGCTGTGCTGCTTTTTGTCCGACAAAATCCAATGCGGCCAGCAAACACGGCCTTCGACTTGCGCCGATTGTTTGACAGGCACTTATTCACCCGGCAAATAGATGTAGACGGAAGATTTCAAGTTGTGTCAGTTTTCTTACGCCTTCAAAAGAGGCGAGTGATAGGACGATCTCGCCAGCGGGGTTCCTATCGATCAAAGACTGATGCACTTGCAAACAAGGAAGTACGTTTATGTCAAAAGTAAAAGACAAGGCTATCGTGTCAGCGGCGCAAGCCAGCACCGCTTACTCGCAAATCGATAGCTTCAGCCATCTGTATGACCGTGGCGGCAACCTCACGGTCAACGGCAAACCGTCCTACTCCGTTGACCAGGCAGCCAACCAGCTGCTGCGCGACGGTGCCGCGTACCGCGACTTCGATGGTAACGGCAAGATCGATCTGACCTACACCTTCCTCACCTCGGCCTCCTCCAGCACCATGAACAAACATGGCATCTCGGGGTTCAGCCAGTTCAACACCCAGCAGAAAGCACAGGCCGTACTGGCCATGCAATCGTGGGCAGACGTGGCCAACGTCAATTTCACCGAGAAAGCCAGCGGTGGTGACGCCCACATGACCTTCGGCAACTACAGCGGTGGCCAAGACGGCGCGGCGGCCTTCGCCTACCTGCCCGGCACCGGCGCAGGCTACGACGGCACCTCGTGGTACTTGACCAACAGCAGCTACACGCCGAACAAAACCCCGGACCTGAACAACTATGGCCGGCAGACCCTGACCCACGAAATCGGCCACACCCTGGGCCTGGCCCACCCTGGCGACTACAACGCCGGGAACGGCAACCCGAGCTACAACGACGCGTCCTACGGACAGGACACGCGCGGCTACAGCGTCATGAGTTACTGGAGCGAAAGCAACACCAACCAGAACTTCAGCAAAGGCGGGGTAGAAGCCTATGCCTCCGGCCCGCTGATCGACGACATTGCCGCGATCCAGAAGCTCTATGGCGCCAACTACAGCACCCGTGCCGGCGATACCACCTACGGCTTCAACTCCAACACCGGGCGTGATTTCCTCAGCGCCAGTTCCAACGCCGACAAACTGGTGTTCTCGGTATGGGACGGTGGCGGTAACGACACCCTGGACTTCTCCGGTTTTACCCAAAACCAGAAGATCAACCTCAATGAGACCTCGTTCTCCGACGTTGGCGGCCTGGTGGGCAACGTGTCCATCGCCAAGGGCGTGACTGTCGAGAATGCGTTCGGTGGCTCGGGCAACGACCTGATCATCGGCAACAACGCGGCCAATCTCATCAAAGGTGGGGCCGGCAACGACCTGATCTACGGTGGTGGCGGCGCGGACCAGCTGTGGGGCGGCGCAGGCAGCGACACCTTTGTGTTCGGTGCCAGTTCCGATTCCAGGCCTGGCGCTGCGGACAAGATCTTTGACTTCGCCTCCGGCTCGGACAAGATCGACCTCAGCGGCATCACCAAAGGCGCGGGCCTGACCTTTGTCAATGCGTTCACCGGGCATGCCGGCGACGCGGTGCTGAGCTACGCGGCGGGCACCAACCTGGGTACCCTGGCGGTCGACTTCTCCGGGCACGGCGTGGCGGATTTCCTCGTCACCACCGTCGGCCAGGCAGCGGCCAGCGACATCGTGGCGTGATGCACGAGCGCGGCGTTTCGGCGCCGCGCCTCCGGAGGAAGCGTAACGATGCAGCGTTTTGTTACTTTGATCGCCTGCGCTGTGCAGGTGATGTTCGTGTCGGCAGGAGCCCACGCAATGGCGAGCAGTCTTGTTTTACCCACGCATGCCCAGTTGGCCGGCCATTGGCAATTGCGCCAGCAGGACCGGATATGCGCCTTGGACCTGTTGGAACAGGCCGGCGCCCTTGGCGGCGATGTGGCCTGTGTGACGCAGTGGCTGGGGGACAAGCCCCTGAGTTGGTCGCCGACACCGGACGGCATCTGGCTGATGAATGCCGAAGGCACCGGAATTACCCATTTGAACCGCCAGGCAAAAGACCGTTACGAAGGTAAAACGCCAAACGGCTCAGTGGTGATATTGCAACGTAAACCTTAGTTGCAGTTATAACGCTATAACCGGAACTTATTAGTTGGCCGTACGCCTGCGCAGGGAGCGGGTCAACTCGTGCATGCAGTTTGATTCAAGGAAGATCAGAAGATATGGCAAAGCCCCATGCCGTGGCGCCGTTATTCAAAGCGCTGGGTGAATATAAGAGCATCCTGATCAGCATCGGCTGTTTTACCGCGTTGATTAACCTGCTGATGCTGGTGCCGTCGATTTATATGCTGCAAGTGTATGACCGCGTACTGTCCTCCCAGAATGAAACCACTCTGGTGATGTTGACGCTGATGGTCGTCGGCTTCTTCGCGTTTATCGGCACCCTGGAAGTGATCCGCAGTTTTATCGTGATCCGTATCGGCAGCCAATTAGAGCGACGGTTCAACTTGCGCGTATATAAAGCAGCGTTCGAACGCAACCTGCAACGCGGCCAGGGACATGCCGGGCAATCCCTGGCGGATTTGACCCATATCCGCCAATTCATCACCGGACCCGCGCTGTTCGCGTTTTTCGATGCGCCATGGTTTCCCATTTACCTGTTCGTGATTTTCCTGTTCAACGTGTGGCTGGGGGTGCTGGCCAGCGCCGGTGCGCTGCTGTTGATCGGCCTGGCCTGCCTGAACGAATACTTGACCAAAAAACCCTTGGGCGAGGCCAGCGGCTTCTCTCAGCAATCGACCCAACTGGCTACCAGCCATTTGCACAACGCCGAAACTATCCAGGCCATGGGCATGCTGGGCGCGCTGCGTCACCGTTGGTTCGCCGTGCACGCGCAATTCCTGGGCCTGCAGAACAGTGCCAGCGATACCGGTTCGGTGATCACTTCCCTGAGCAAATCCCTGCGCCTGTGCCTGCAATCGCTGGTGCTGGGCCTGGGCGCGCTGTTGGTGATTCGAGGCGACATGACCGCCGGCATGATGATCGCCGGTTCCATTCTGATGGGCCGGGTGCTCAGCCCCATCGACCAGTTGATTGCGGTATGGAAGCAATGGAGTTCGGCCAAGCTGGCGTATCAGCGCCTGGACGAGTTGCTGCGCGAATTTCCGCCTGAGGTCGAGCAGATGGCCTTGCCGGCGCCCAAGGGGCAGGTGAGTTTCGAGCAGGTCAGCGCCGGCCCGCCGGGCAAACGCAATCCGATCCTGCATCACGTCAGTTTCACCCTCGGTGCCGGGGAGGTGCTGGGCGTGCTCGGTGCGTCGGGTTCCGGCAAATCGACCCTGGCCCGCGTGCTGGTGGGCGTGTGGCCGACCCTGGCCGGTACGGTGCGCCTGGACGGTGCGGATATCCATCGCTGGGACCGTGACGACCTTGGCCCGTATATCGGCTACTTGCCCCAGGATATCGAGTTGTTCAGCGGCAGCATCGCCGACAACATCGCGCGCTTTCGCGAGGCCGACCCCGAGCAGGTGGTGCGTGCCGCACAACAGGCCGGTGTGCACGAGCTGATCCTGCGCTTGCCCCAGGGCTACGACACCGTGCTGGGCGACAACGGCGGAGGCCTGTCCGGCGGGCAAAAACAGCGCGTGGCCCTGGCGCGTGCCTTGTACGGCGGACCCCGGCTGATCGTGCTGGACGAACCCAATTCCAACCTCGACACCGTCGGCGAAGCGGCGCTGGCCAGCGCCATCATGCAAATGAAGGCACAGGGCAGCAGCGTGGTGCTGGTCACCCATCGCTCGTCGGCGTTGGCCCAGGCCGACAAGTTGCTGGTGCTCAACGAAGGGCGCCTGCAGGCGTTCGGCCCGAGCCAGGACGTGCTGCGCGCGTTGTCCGGGCAACAGGAAGCGCCGAAGGAAAAACCCGGCGTCAGTTTCAGTCGTCAATACCAGGCCGGAAGGAATCCAGGCGCATGAGCGGCATCACTCTAGAACAACGCGACGCACGTTTCTTTGTGCGCATGGGCTGGTTGCTGACGGTTGTCGGCGCCGGTGGTTTTTTCCTGTGGGCCAGCCTGGCGCCACTGGACCAGGGCATTCCGGTGCAGGGAACGGTGGTGGTATCCGGTAAACGCAAGGCCGTGCAAACCCTCAGCCCCGGTGTGGTCAGCCGGATCCTGGTGCGCGAGGGCGAGACCGTCAAACAAGGCCAGCCGCTGTTTCGCCTTGACCAGACCCAGAGCCAGGCTGACGTGCAGTCGTTGCAGGCCCAGTACCGAATGGCCTGGGCCAGTGTGGCGCGCTGGCAGAGCGAGCGCGATAACCTGCCTGGTATAACATTCCCGCCCGAGCTGAGCGCCAACCCCGACCCGGCCCTGGCGCTGGTGCTGGAAGGTCAGCGTCAACTGTTCAGCAGCCGCCGCGAAGCGTTTGCCCGCGAGCAGGCCGGCATTCGCGCCAATATCGACGGAGCCGTGGCGCAACTGGGCGGCATGCGCCGCGCGCGCAGCGACCTGACCGCCCAGGCACAGTCCCTGCGCGATCAATTGAGCAACCTGCAACCCCTGGCCGATAACGGCTACATCCCGCGTAACCGCTTGATGGAGTACCAACGACAGTTGTCCCAGGTGCAACAGGACCTGGCGCAGAACAGCGGCGAAAGCGGCCGGGTGGAGCAGGGCATTGTTGAGTCGCGCCTCAAGCTGCAACAGCACCGCGAGGAATATCAGAAGGAAGTGCGCAGCCAGCTGGCCGACGCGCAATTGCGCAGCCTCACCCTGGAGCAGCAACTGACGTCCGCCGGTTTTGACCTGCAACACAGTGAAATCATCGCGCCGGCCGATGGCATCGCGGTGAATCTTGGCGTACACACCGAAGGCGCCGTGGTGCGTGCCGGCGAAACGCTGCTGGAAATCGTGCCCCAGGGCACGCGCCTGGAGGTGGAAGGGCACTTGCCCGTGCACCTGGTGGACAAAGTCGGCGCGCACTTGCCGGTGGACATCCTGTTCACCGCTTTCAACCAGAGCCGCACCCCGCGGGTGCCGGGGGAGGTCAGCCTGATCTCGGCCGACCAGATGCTCGATGAAAAAACCGGCGCCCCCTATTACGTGCTGCGCACCAGCGTAAGCGATGCGGCCCTGGAAAAACTCAACGGCCTGGTGATCAAGCCCGGCATGCCCGCCGAGATGTTCGTGCGCACCGGCGAGCGCTCGCTGCTCAACTACCTGTTCAAGCCATTGCTCGATCGTGCGGGCTCGGCGTTGACCGAGGAATGAGCATGCGAACGGTGTTGATCGCTCTGCTCTTGACCTGCGCCAACGCCCAGGCGGCCATGGGTCCATTCGATGTCTACGAGCAGGCTCTGCGCAACGACCCGGTCTTCCTGGGTGCAATCAAGGAGCGTGACGCCGGCCTGGAGAACCGCACCATCGGCCGCGCCGGGCTGCTGCCGCGCCTGTCTTATAACTACAACAAGGGGCGCAACAACTCCCAGGCCACGTTGCCCGACGGGCGCGGCGGCAATTATCACGACGACCGCAACTACAACAGCTACGGCTCGACCTTCAGCCTGCAACAGCCGCTGTTCGACTACGAGGCCTACGCCAACTACCGCAAGGGCGTGGCCCAAGCGCTGTTCGCCGATGAAAATTTCCGCGACAAAAGCCAGGCTTTGCTGGTGCGAGTGCTGACCTACTACACCCAGGCGCTGTTCGCTCAGGACCAGATCGACATCGCGCGAGCCAAGAAGAAGGCCTTCGAACAGCAGTTCCAGCAGAACCAGCACCTGTTCCAGCAAGGCGAAGGCACCCGTACCGACATCCTGGAAGCCGAATCGCGCTATGAGCTGGCCACAGCCGAGGAGATCCAGGCACTGGACGAGCAGGACGCCTCACTGCGCGAGCTGGGCGCGCTGATCGGTGTACAGAGCGTCAACATTCACGATCTGGCGCCGCTGAACCAAGGGTTCGCGGCCTTCACCCTGACGCCGGCCAATTACGACACCTGGCATGAACTGGCGATCAGCAATAACCCGTTGCTGGCGTCCCAGCGCCAGGCGCTGGAAGTGGCGCGTTACGAGGTGGAACGCAACCGCGCCGGGCACCTGCCCAAGATCACGGCCTATGCCAGTTCGCGCCAGCAGGAGTCCGACAGCGGCAACACCTACAACCAACGCTACGACACCAACACCATCGGTGTGGAGGTCAGCGTGCCGTTGTATGCCGGTGGCGCCGTTTCGGCGTCGACGCGCCAGGCCAGTCGCGCAATGGAACAGGCTGAATACGAGCTGGAAGGCAAGACCCGCGAAACCCTGATCGAACTGCGTCGTCAGTTCAGCGCGTGCCTGTCGGGCGTGAGCAAGCTGCGCGCCTACCAGAAGGCCTTGGCGTCGGCCGAGGCCCTGGTGGTGTCGACCAAGCAAAGCATCCTCGGTGGCGAACGGGTCAACCTCGACGCGCTGAACGCCGAGCAGCAGCTCTACAGCACGCGCCGCGACCTGGCCCAGGCGCGCTACGACTACCTGATGGCCTGGACCAAATTGCACTACTACGCGGGCAACTTGCGTGACACCGACCTGGCCAAAGTCGACGAGGCCTTCGGCCCTGTGAACCCACGCCCATAACAATAAGGACACCGTTTGATGAGCACCGATTCCTTGCGTTTCAAACCCTTCACCGCCGGTTCGCTGCTACTGCTGTCCATGACTGCCCAGGCGCAGTACCTGGAGGCCGGCCAGCCCGGCAACCCGGCCAGTTGGCGCTCGGCCGAGTACCTGAGCGACTGGGGCCTGGACCGCATGCGCGCCAACGAAGCCTACGCCGCCGGCATCGATGGCACTGGGGTGCGGATCGGCGCGCTGGACTCGGGCTTCGATGCCAGCCACCCGGAAGCCGACAAAGCGCGATTCCATCCGGTCACCGCCACGGGCAATTACGTCGATGGCAGCCCGTTCAGCACCACCGGCGCGCTGAATCCCAACAACGATTCCCACGGCACCCATGTCACCGGCACCTTGGGCGCGGCGCGCGATGGCGTGGGCATGCACGGCGTGGCGTACAACGCCCAGGTCTATGTGGGCAACACCAACGCCAATGACAGCTTCCTGTTCGGCCCGACGCCCGACCCCAAGTACTTCAAGGCGGTGTACAGCGCCTTGGTGGATTCCGGCGTGCGCGCGATCAATAACAGCTGGGGCAGCCAACCCAAGGATGTCAGCTACCAGACCCTCGGCGACCTGCACGCCGCCTACGCCCAGCACTACAACCGCAGCACTTGGCTGGATGCAGCCGCGGACGTCGCCAAGGCCGGCGTGATCAATGTGTTCAGCGCCGGCAACAGCGGTTACGCGAACGCCAGCGTGCGCTCGGCGCTGCCGTATTTTCAGCCGGAGCTGGAAGGGCACTGGTTGGCCGTCTCGGGGCTGGATAAAGCCAATAACCAGAAATACAACAAGTGCGGAATCGCCAAGTACTGGTGTATTTCCACGCCGGGCGCGCTGATCAACAGCACCATTCCCGACGGTGGCTACGGGGTCAAATCCGGCACATCGATGTCGGCGCCCCATGCCACCGGCGCCCTGGCGCTGGTGATGCAACGCTACCCCTATATGACCAATGAACAGGCGTTGCAGGTGCTGTTGACCACCGCCACCCAGCTCGACGGTTCGATCACCCAGGCGCCCAACACCACGGTCGGTTGGGGCGTGCCGGATCTCGGCCGGGCGATGCACGGACCGGGGCAATTGCTCGGGGTGATGGACGTCAACCTGGCGGCCGGGCAGGCCGATGTGTGGAGTAAAGGTATCAGCGACCAGGCGCTGATCCAGCGCCAGGCCGAAGACCGCGCCGAACACGCCGCCTGGCAGCAGACACTGATCGATAAAGGCTGGCAGAACGGCGTGAGTGCCGGCGCCAGCCAGCAGGACCAGACCGACTACGCGGTCGGCAACGCCCGTGATCAGGCCGCCGCGACGCGTATCTATCAGGGCAGCCTGATCAAATCCGGCGCCGGCAGCCTGGTGCTCAGCGGCGACAGCACCTATCGCGGCGCGACCACCGTCAACGGTGGCCTGCTGGCGGTAAACGGCGCACTGGCCTCGGCCGTCAGCGTGAACGACAGCGGCACTCTCGGCGGCTCGGGGCGTATTGGCGCGCTGACGGTCAATCGCGGTGGCCGTGTAGCGCCGGGTAATTCCGTAGGCACCCTGCAGGTGGCCGGCGACGTCACGCTGGGTGCCGGCTCCACCTATGCCGTGGAGCTGACGCCCGGCGGCAGCGACCGCATCGTGGCCGGCGGCAAGGCACGGCTCGACGGCGGCACGGTGACGCTGGCGCTGGAGAACAGCCCGACGCTGCTCAGCGGTGCGCAGGCGCAGAGCTTGATCGGTCGCCAGTACACCATCCTGCAGGCCGCCGGCGGTGTCGAAGGCCAGTTCGGCCAGGTGCTGCCCAATTATCTGTTTTTGGGCGGCAGCCTCGATTACGCCACCGGCGGTGTGCAACTGGCGGTGGTGCGTAACGACGCCACGTTTGCCAGCGTCGGCGCAACGCGCAACCAGCGCAGTGCGGCCAGCGCCGCCGAGCAATTGGGCGCGGGTAACGCGGTGTACGAAAGCCTTGTGCGTGCCGAGTCCCTGACGGCTGCGCAACAGGGGCTGCAGCAGCTGTCGGGCGAGGTCTACCCGGCAATCGGCGCGATGCTGATCAACGACACGCTGCAGTTGCGCGATGCCGTGGGCGAACGCCTGCGCCATGTACCGACCAACGGCGAGCGCAACTTGTGGTTCAAGGCGCTGGGCGCCTGGGGCAAAAGCGACGCGCGCAGCGAAACGGCGGGCGCGACTACCTCCCTTGGCGGGTTGCTGGCCGGTGTGGACGGCGCGCTGGACGAGCAGACCCGTGTCGGCCTGGTCGCCGGCTACAGCGACAGTTCCCTGAGCCTGGGCAGCGGCACGCATTCATCGGCCGCCATCGACAGCTACCACTTCGGCGCCTATATCGGGCGAGAGTGGGGCAACTGGCGAGTAACGGGCGGCGGCGCCTACAGCTGGCATCGCGGCGATGTGAAGCGTGACCTGCAATACGGCGACGTCAGCGGCAGGCAGAAGGCCAAGCTGCAAGCGCGCACGGCCCAGCTGTTCACCGAAGCGGCGTATCGCATTGAGTTGCAACCGCTGGCGCTGGAACCGTTCGCCAATCTGGCCTATGTGCACCTGGACAGCGATGGCGTGCACGAAAAAGGCGATGCCGCCGCCCTGCAACGCGGCAGCGACCAACGTGACGCCGTGCTCGGCACCCTGGGCGCGCGCGTGTTGAAAACCGTTGCGCTCAATGACCATCAGCAGCTGGAACTCTCCGGTTCGCTGGGCTGGCAACACAGCCTTACCGCCGTCGAATCCGAAGAGCACCTGGCGTTTGATGCGGGCGGACCTTCGTTCGCCGTGCGCAGTTCGCCGCTGTTACGCGATGCCGCGCTGGTGGCCGTGCAGGCCAGCCTCGCGCTGAGTGCATCGACGCGGGTCAACCTGGATTACCACGGCCAGTTGGCCGGGCGTGAGAACACCCAGGGCGTGGGCCTGAGTTTGAACTGGCAGTTCTGAAGCGATTTACACACGTGAAATAAAAAAACTAAGGAAGGTCACCGTGAACATACGCAAATCAGGGGTCATCACCGCCGTACTGGCCAGCCTGGGAACGGCCCAGGCCGCGCCCTACGTGGAGACCGGCAAGCTGGGCGACGCCGCCAGTTGGCGCAGCAACGAGTTCAAGGCCGACTGGGGCTTGGGCGCGGTACATGCCGACACCGCCTATGCCGCCGGTTACACGGGCAAAGGCGTCAAACTGGGCATCTTCGACCAGCCGGTGTACGCCCAGCACCCGGAGTTCGCCAGCCCCGGCAAAGTCGTGACGATTGTCACCGAGGGCATTCGCCAATACACCGACCCTTATATCCCGGTTAAAGCCGGCGATGCGTTTCGCTATGACGGCACCCCATCCCTGGGCTCCAACGGCAAACTGGGCAACCACGGCACCCACGTCGGCGGAATTGCCGCCGGCAACCGTGACGGCGGGCCGATGCACGGCGTGGCGTTCAATGCGCAGATCATCAGTGCCGAAAACGGCGACCCGGGGCCGGAGGACGGGATCATCCTGGGCAACGACGGCGCGGTCTACAAGGCCGGCTGGGACGCCCTGGTGGCCAGCGGCGCGCGCATTATCAACAACAGTTGGGGTATCGGCATCGGCGACCAATACGCCAAGGGCGGTCGCGATCCGGCGTTCCCCAACTTCACCGTCAACGAAGCGCGGGCGCAGTTCGACACCATCCGGCCGATCCTCGGCACCCTGGGCGGCGGTGCCTATGACGGTGCGATCAATGCCGCGCGCAGCGGGGTGCTGACCATCTTCGCTGCCGGCAACGATTACAACCGCAACAATCCGGACGCGATCTCGGGGCTGGCGTACTTTGTGCCGGACATCGCGCCCAACTGGTTGTCCGTGGCCGCGCTGCAGCAGAACCCGGATACCAGCAGCGCCAACCCGTATGTGATCAGCACGTTTTCGTCGCGCTGCGGTTATGCGGCGAGTTTCTGCGTGTCGGCACCGGGTACCAAAATCTACAGTTCGGTGATCAATGGCACCAGCTTGGAGAACCTCACCACCGACTACGCCAATTTCAACGGCACCTCCATGGCCGCGCCCCACGTGGCCGGCAGCGCGGCGGTGTTGATGGAACGCTTCCCGTACATGAGCGGCGACCAGATCTCCACGCTGTTGAAAACCACCGCCACTGATCTGGGCGCGCCGGGCATCGACTCGCTGTATGGCTGGGGCATGATCAACCTGGGCAAGGCGGTGAACGGGCCGGGGATGTTCGTTACCGCCGAGGATATTCCTGCCGAATTCCGTATCGACGGGGCGTATGGCAGCGGTCAATTTGTTGCGGACCTGCCGGGGATCGGCGCGGTGGTGGACCCCGGCAAACCGACCCAGCGCGTATGCACCGACGTGCACTGCGGGCTGGATGTGTGGAGCAACGACATTGCCGGGCATGGTGGCCTGACCAAGCAGGGTATCGGTGCCCTGGTGCTGACCGGCACCAACACGTACAGCGGCCCGACCCTGGTGAATCAGGGGCTGCTGGCGATCAACGGTTCAGTGACATCGGCTGTGACCGTTGGCCAGAGCGGTGTGCTCGGCGGCTCCGGTCGCGTCGGTTCGCTGCTGGCGACTCGCGGCGGCACGGTGGCGCCTGGCAATTCCATCGGTACGCTGAATGTGGCCGGGGACGTGACCTTTGAGCCCGGCTCGACCTATGCGGTGGAACTGTCACCTACCAGCAGCGACCGCATCGTGGCCGGCGGTACCGCCACCCTCAACGGCGGCACTGTGACCCTGGCCCTGGAAAACAGCCCGACCTTGCTCAGCGCGGCGCAGGCGCAAAGCCTGATCGGTCGCCAATACAACATCCTGCAGGCCGCCGGCGGTATCAATGGCAGTTTTGCTGCGGTACTGCCCGACTACCTGTTTATCGGCGGCACCCTGGACTATGCGGCCTCGGGCGTGCAACTGGACGTGGTGCGCAACGCCAACAGCTTCGCCAGTGCCGCCGCCACCGATAACCAGCGCGCCGTGGCTTCCGCCGCCGAGCGACTGGGAGCGGGCAATGCGGTGTATGAAAGCCTGCTGACCGCGCCGAATGCCGCTTCGGCGCAGGACGCGTTCCAACAGTTGTCCGGTGAAATCTACCCGGCGTTGCAGACGGCATTGCTCAATGACAGCCGCTACCTGCGCGAAGCCGTGGGCGAGCGCCTGCAGAACGGTGAGATGGGCACCGCCAGCCAGACTGTCGACAGCCGGGGCAATGTGTGGGTCAAGGCATTGGGGGCGTGGGGCAAGACCGACAGCCGCAGCGACACCGCGGGCTACACCACCTCCATCGGCGGCATGCTCGCCGGCGTCGACGGCGCGCTGGATGACGACACTCGCGTGGGTTTGGTCGCCGGCTACAGCGACACCTCGCTCAATATGGGCAGCGGCACCCACTCGCGGGCTGCGGTCGACAGCTACCACTTCGGTGCGTACGCCGGGCATGAAATAGGTGCCTGGCGCCTGAGCGGCGGGGCCACCTACAGCTGGCATCGCGCCGATGTGAAACGCGACCTGCAATACGGTGAAGTGGCCGGCAAGCAGAAAGCCAAAGTCGATGCGCGCAGCACCCAGGTGTTCGGCGAAGCGGCTTACCGCGTCAACCTGCAACCCCTGGCGCTGGAGCCCTTCGCCAACCTGGCCTATGTGCACCTGGACACCGATGGCGTCACCGAAAAAGGCGACGCCGCCGCGCTGAAAACCCGCGACGACCGCCGTGACGTGGTGCTCAGCACCCTGGGCATGCGCGCCCTGAAAACCTTCAACGTCAATGACCACCAGACACTTGAGGTATCCGGCACCTTGGGCTGGCAGCACAACCTGAGCAGCGTGGATGCCGAACAGCACCTGGCCTTTGCCTCGGGCGGCCCGTCGTTCGCCGTGGAAAGTGCGCCGATGGCGCGTGATGCGGCGTTGGTGGGCGCTCGCGTGAGCCTGGCGTTGAGCAAGGAGGCGCGGGTGAATTTTGACTACAACGGTCTGCTGGCGAGCAAGGACAAAGTGCATGGCGTGGGCTTGAGCCTCGACTGGGCGTTCTGAGCCGAGAGCGGGTTTGCTGTGGCAAGCCCGCTCACTACCGGGGCAAGCGTTTAGAGGGTGATGGACGTTCTCGATAAATTTAACAACAAGAGAGGCAATATCATGGGTGTGTTTGATTATAAGAACCTTGGAGCCGAGGGCTCCAAAGCGTTGTTTGCCGATGCCATGGCGATCACGTTGTACACCTACCACAACCTGGATAACGGCTTTGCCGTCGGCTACCAGCACAACGGCCTGGGCGTCGGCTTGCCGGCAACGCTGGTCGGCGCAGTGCTCGGCAGTACCGATTCCCAGGGCGTGATTCCAGGCATTCCCTGGAACCCGGATTCAGAGAAGGCCGCGCTCGAAGCGGTACAGAAAGCCGGCTGGACGCCCATCAGCGCCAGCACCCTTGGGTATGCCGGCAAAGTCGACGCGCGGGGAACGTTCTTCGGCGAAAAGGCCGGCTACACCACGGCGCAGGTCGAGGTCCTGGGTAAGTACGATGGCGCGGGGCAGTTGCAGGAAATCGGCATCGGCTTTCGCGGCACGTCCGGCCCAAGGGAGAAGCTGGTCACCGACTCTATCGGCGACTTGGTCCACGACCTGCTCGCGGCGCTGGGCCCCAGGGACTACGCGAAGAACTACGCGGGAGAGGCATTCGGTGGCCTGCTCAAGAACGTCGCCGAGTACGCGGCGGCCCACGGCCTGAGCGGCAAGGACGTGGTGGTCAGCGGCCATAGCCTCGGTGGCCTGGCAGTCAACAGCATGGCCGATTTGAGCGATGCGAAGTGGTCCGGGTTCTACAAGGATGCCAACTACCTGGCCTACGCCTCACCCACCCAGAGCGCCGGCGATAAAGTACTCAATGTCGGCTACGAAAACGACCCGGTGTTCCGCGCTCTGGACGGCTCGTCCGCCACCCTGTCGACACTCGGCGTGCACGATAAGCCCCACGAGTCGACCACCGATAACATCGTCAGCTTCAACGACCACTACGCCTCGACCTTATGGAATGTGCTGCCGTTTTCAATCGCCAATCTGCCGACCTGGGTCTCCCACTTACCCACCGGCTACGGCGATGGCATGGGGCGCATTCTTGAGTCCGGGTTCTATGCGCAGATGAATCGGGACTCGACGATTATCGTCGCCAACCTGTCCGACCCGGCACGGGCGACCACATGGGTGCAGGACCTGAACCGCAACGCCGAACCGCATAAGGGCGATACCTTCATCATCGGCAGCCATGGCGATGACCTGATCCAGGGTGGCAAAGGCGCGGACTTTATCGAAGGCGGCAAGGGCAATGACACGATCCGCGACAGCAGCGGGCATAACACCTTTTTGTTCAGCGGGCAGTTTGGCCAGGATCGGATTATCGGTTATCAGGCCACGGACAAGCTGGTGTTCCAGAACGTGGCGAGCAGTGGGGATTACCGTGATCACGCCAAGGTGGTAGGTGCCGATACGGTGATCAGCTTTGGTGGGGACTCGGTGACGTTGGTGGGGGTTAGCGGGATGTTGGGGGAGGGGGTTGTGATCGGGTAAAGGGGCAGGGAGGGGGATGTTGTCGGTTGGCCGCTATCGCAGGCAAGCCGAACCGTCGCACCGCCCCTCCCGCAGGTTTTTTGGCGGTGGTTCAGTCTTCTTTGCGGACGGTGGCGACTTCATCGGCCTTGACGCGGATGCGCTTGCCGGCGATGTCGGTGAATTCGTAGAACCCGTCGGCGGTCTTGGTTTTCGGCGAATCCTTGGTCAAATACTGCGTGCCGTTTTGCAGCGTCACAACGGTTTGTGTGGAGCAGCCGGCCAATACCAGAAAAGTGAGTGCAACCAGCGGTAGACCCAAATTCTTCATGTTCATAACCCTTACCTTTCACCTTGAAAAACCCCGCGTCACAGGCAGCGGGGCATAAATGTTACGCCATTGGCTTTCCCATCTGATCACTTTTATACAAAAAGTTGCGTGCGCCATTTATCTATTACTGATTGCAACACGGCTTTGACGGCGTCACTCTGTATGCATAACCAGTATTTGATCCTTGCGCGCCATGCCCAGCCCTCTCGACGACCCCCTTTATTACCTGCATAACTTCCGTCAGGTCCTGCACTGGCTGGGGCAGCGCTATGCCGACCTGCTCGATGCGGACGAACAGCATTTCATTCAGCAATTCGACAGGTTGCCCCAGGCGTCCCAGGCCTTGCTGGTGCGCATGGTCATGCGCAAAGGCGTGCACTTTCGCGCGGGCAAGCTCAACTACGTAGAGATTGGCTGCCCGCACGCGGCCGCCAGGCCGTTGTTGGCGTTGGGTTGGGTTGACGCGCACAGTCTATTGGCCTTCGAAGCGCTGTTCGCTTTGCTGCAAAAGAGTGAGTTGCTGGCGACGTTCAAACCCTGGATCGAGCAACCCAAAGGCAAAAAAGCCGACTGGCTGGAGGGGTTGGCCGCTCGGTTTACCCAGCCGCGCAGCTTCGCGCACTGGTGCCCTGAGCTTGGCGATGCGCTGTACAGCCTCACCGTGATGGAGCTATGTGACCGCCTGCGCTTGATGTTTTTTGGCAACCTGCACCAGGACTGGTCCGAATTCGTGCTGGCGGATCTGGGCATCTACACCTATGAAAAAGTTGAGTTCTGCGCCGAATCCCGTGGCCTGCGCAGCCGTGACGACGTGCATGGCTTTCTGTTCCTGCACCAGTGCCAGCAAGCGTTTGAAAGCGGCGAGGCACTGGATGCGATATTGGCCCGTGTCGCCAGCCTGGGCACCGACAACCCATGGCTGGAAAAACGTCGGGCCAAGCTGTTGTTTCAGATAGGCCAATATTGCGAGCGCAGCGCCGAATTGGAGCTGGCGCAGCAGATCTATCGCGCGTGTACCTACCCCGGCGCGCGCGCGCGTTTGATCCGCGTGCTGGAGCGTCAGGAGGATTACGCCCAGGCGTTGGCCCTGGCCAGCGTCGCGCAACAGGCGCCCGAAAGCGCTGCCGAGCAGCAGCACCTGCTGCGCGTAGTGCCGCGCCTGCGACGCAAACTCGGTGAGCCGGCGCTGCCCAAACCCAGGGCTCGCCCCGTTACACGCCTGGATCTGGACCTGGCATTGCCCGACGCGCTGATGTCGGTGGAATATTGCGTGCAGGCCCATCTCAGCGCGCCGGACGCGCCGGTGCATTACGTGGAAAACGGCCTGATCAATTCGCTGTTCGGCCTGCTGTGCTGGGAAGTCATTTTCGCGCCGTTACCGGGGGCGTTTTTCCATCCGTTCCAGCGCGGGCCGGTGGACCTGCACAGCGAAGATTTCCACCAACGCCGCGCGCCGCTGTTCGCCGCGTGTTTCGAGCAGCTGCAGGATGAGCGCTACAAGACCACCATCCGCCAGCGTTACCGCGATAAATGGGGTATCCAGTCACCGTTCGTGTTCTGGAACCTGCTCAACGAAGAGCTGTTGGAACAGGCCCTCGAATGCCTGCCTGCCACCCACCTGTGCCGCTGGTTCGAACGGCTGTTGCTGGACATCCGAGCCAATCGCACGGGCATGCCCGACCTGATCCAGTTCTGGCCCGCGCAAAAGACCTACCGCATGATCGAGGTCAAGGGCCCCGGCGATCGCCTCCAAGACAACCAACTGCGCTGGCTGGAATTCTGTGCTCAATACCAGATGCCCGTCACGGTCTGCTACGTGCGCTGGGCGGAGCAAACCGCTTGAGTTACAGCGTGGCGGTACGCGCCCTGTGTGAGTTCACCGCCAAGGTCGGCGACCTGGACCTGCGTTTTACGCCATCGCCCAGCGCTCAGGAAGGCATCGCCGGCCACCGCACCGTTGCGTCGCGCCGTAGTCCGCACTACCAGAACGAAGTGGCCCTGGAAGGCGAGTACCAGCAACTCAAGGTGCGGGGCAGGGCGGACGGCTACGACCCGGACCGCAATCGCCTGGAAGAAGTCAAAACCTACCGAGGCGACCTTGAGGCCCAACCGGCCAACCACCGCCAGCTGCACTGGGCTCAGGTCAAAGTGTATGGCTGGCTGATGTGCCAGAAGCTGGGCCTGACGCAGATTGATCTGGCGCTGGTCTACTTCGATATCGTCGGCGAGGGCGAGACGCTGCTCAGTCAGCGCTTCGAGGCCGAAGCGCTGCACCTGTTCTTCAACGCGCAATGTGCACGCTTCCTCCATTGGGCACAGCAGGAAATGCAGCACCGCGAAGCGCGTAACCGCACCGCGCAGACCCTGGCGTTCCCCCACGTCGACTTTCGCCCGGGCCAGCGCGCATTGGCCGAATCGGTCTACAAGGCGGTCAGTACCGGCCGTTGCCTGATGGCCCAGGCACCGACGGGCATCGGCAAGACCATCGGCACGATTTTTCCGCTGCTCAAGGCTCTGGCTCCGCAGCAACTGGACAAGGTGTTCTTTCTGACCGCCAAGACCCCTGGCCGCAAACTGGCCCTGGATGCGACCCAGGTGCTGTTTACCCATAGCCCCGACCTGCAATTACGCGTGCTGGAACTGGTGGCGCGGGACAAGGCCTGTGAACACCTGGATAAAGCCTGCCACGGCGAGTCCTGCCCCTTGGCCAGAGGGTTTTACGACCGCTTGCCCGCCGCCCGTCTGGCTGCGTCCCGCCGACGCCTGCTCGACCAGCGCGGTGTGCGCGAGGTGGCCCTGGCTCACGACGTCTGCCCGTATTACCTGAGCCAGGAAATGGCGCGTTGGGCTGACGTGGTGGTAGCGGACTACAACTATTATTTTGACGTCGGCGCCATGTTGTTCGGGCTGGCCCAGCTCAACCAATGGCGCGCCGCGGTGCTGGTGGATGAAGCCCATAACCTGGTGGAGCGCGCGCGTGGAATGTACAGCGCCAGCCTTGATCAGTACCGCCTCAAGACTTTGCGCGACTGCGCACCCGAGGCCCTGAAAAAACCCTTGCAGCGCCTGAACCGCGAGTGGAACGCGCTGCATAAGGCGCAAGTGGCGCCGTATCAGGCGTATGACGCCAGGCCCGACAAGCTGTTGAACGCCCTGAGCCTGTGCGTCAGCGCCATGGGCGATCATTTCAATGAGCATCCCGAGGCCCTGGCGGGCGATCTGCAAGCCTTTTACTTTGACGTGCTGCAATTTGCCAAAGTGGCCGAGCTGTTCAACGAGCACTTTATTTTCGACATCACTAAACGGTCCTTGGGCGGCAAACGCAGCAGCTCGACCCTGTGCCTGCGCAATGTAGTACCGGCCGAGTTCATCCGCCCACGGTTGACCGCTGCCCGCAGCAGCGTGCTGTTTTCCGCGACCTTGAGCCCACGTCATTACTACGCCGACTTGTTGGGCTTGCCTGCGGATACGGCGTGGATCGACGTGGCGTCACCGTTCAAGGCAGAGCAACTGCAGGTTCGCATTGTCGATGAAATCTCGACCCGATTTGCGCACCGCGAGGCTTCACTTGAACCCATCGTCGAGTTGATCGCCCGGCAATTCGCGCGCGCACCCGGCAATTACCTGGCGTTTTTTTCCAGCTTCGATTACCTGCAACAAGTGGCGCAGTGTCTGCTCGAGCGGCACCCGTACATCACGCTGTGGCAGCAGTCACGCGGCATGTCCGAGGCCGAGCGCCAGGGCTTTCTCGACCAGTTCACCGAACACAGCCAAGGGGTTGGCTTCGCCGTGCTCGGCGGCGCCTTTGGCGAGGGCATTGACTTGCCTGGCGCGCGGTTGATCGGCGCGTTTATCGCCACCCTGGGCTTGCCGCAATTGAACCCGATCAACGAAGAGATGAAGCGGCGCATGAGTGCGATTTTCGGCGCGGGTTACGACTACACCTACTTGTATCCAGGCCTGCAGAAGGTCGTGCAGGCGGCCGGCAGGGTTATCCGCAGCCAGCAGGACGAAGGTGTGGTGATGTTGATCGACGACCGTTTCGGCGAGGCGCGTGTGCGGTCATTGCTGCCGAGCTGGTGGGCGATATCGTCATAAGAACACCTCCAACGACAGCGCCGCGTTCAAGCACCTGATGCACTGATCACCTCGCCATTATCGCGAGCGAACCCCTGCGTGATCACACCACTTCAAGGTACGAACGGTGGATTGCCCGCGCCAATTCGCGCACGGTTTCGATGAAATCCGTCAACCTGCTGTGCAGGCCGTCCTCAAGAATTTCGTCGATCCCGGTGTAGCGCAGCCGCGCCTCAAACTCCGCCGCCAGCCGTTGCGCCGTGCGCCCGTAGCTGCCTGGCAGGTCCGCCAGGATCTGGCTCAGTTCCTCGATGCAGGCGTGCAACGAACGCGGTACGTCGCTGCGTAACAACAGCAACTCCGAGACCGAGCGGGCATTCAGCGCATTGGGGTACAGCTGCGTGTACGCCTCAAAAGACGACAACGCACGGAGCAGGGCGCTCCACTGGTAGTACCCGCGCGCCGACAGATCGCTGACCTCTTCGGACTCTTCGCCAAACATCTCATAGCGCGCATCCAGCAGGCGCAACGTGTTGTCTGCGCGCTCGACAAAGGTGCCCAGGCGAATGAAACGATAGGCGTCGTTGCGCATGATGGTGCCTGAGGTTGCGCCGCGAAACAGGTGCGAACGCTGCTTGACCCAGTCACAGAAATGGCTGATGCCGTGTCGGGCCAGGCCGCCGGCGGCGATGCTGCGCATTTCCAGCCAGGTGGCGTTGAGGTTTTCCCACATGTCGGCAGTGATACGCCCGCGTACCGCATGGGCATTGCCGCGCGCGGCCCGCAGGCAGTTGTAGATGCTGGCCGGGTTTTCCTCGTCGAGCGCGAAGAAGTGCAGCATGCGTTCGGCATCCAGTTGAGTGTGGCGTTCCAGATAGCTGTCCAGCGTGCCGCTGCTGAGCAACGACATGGCCAGTTCGTCCAGGCCGTCGCTGCGCCCGGCCTGGGGCATCAATGACAGCGAATAACTGACTTCGAGCATGCGCGCCAGGTTCTCGGCGCGCTCCAGGTAGCGCGACATCCAGTACAGGTCTGCGGCGGTTCTACTTAACATGATTCAGCCCTCCACCACCCAGGTGTCCTTGGTTCCGCCGCCTTGCGACGAGTTGACGATCAACGAACCTTCCTTGAGGGCGACGCGGGTAAGCCCGCCCGGCACCAGGCGAGTCTCCTTGCCGGACAGCACGAACGGCCGCAGGTCGATATGCCTGGGAGCGATGCCATTTTCGACAAAGGTCGGGCAGGTCGACAGGCTCAGGGTCGGTTGGGCGATGTAAGCATGCGGGCGAGCCTTGATGCGCTGGCGGAAATCCTCGATCTCAGCAGCGGTGGACGCCGGGCCGACCAGCATGCCGTAGCCGCCGGAGCCCTGGGTCTCCTTGACCACCAGTTGCTCAAGGTTGGCCAGCACGTGGGACAGCTCCGCCGGTTTGCGGCACTGAAAGGTCGGCACGTTCTGCAGCACCGGTTCTTCTTCCAGGTAAAAACGGATCATGTCGGGCACATACGGGTAGATAGACTTGTCATCGGCAACGCCGGTACCGATAGCATTGGCGAGCACCACATTACCGGCGCAATAGGCCGCAACCAGGCCAGGTACGCCGAGCATTGATTCGGGGTTGAACGCCTGCGGGTCGAGGAACGCATCGTCGATGCGTCGGTAGATCACGTCGACAGCCTTGGGCCCGTCGGTGGTGCGCATGAACACCTTGAGGCCATGCACGAACAAGTCGGCGCCTTCTACCAGCTCAACCCCCATTTCCCGCGCGAGAAAGGCATGTTCGAAAAACGCGCTGTTGAAGCGGCCAGGGGTGAGCACCACCACGTTGGGGTTGTCCAGGCGGCTGGAACTCTTGAGGGTCTTGAGCAAAAGGTTGGGGTAATGATCCACCGGGGCGATACGTTGCCTGGCGAACACTTCCGGGAACAACCGCATCATCATCTTGCGGTCTTCGAGCATGTAGCTCACGCCGCTGGGCGTGCGCAGGTTGTCTTCCAGCACGTAATAAGTGCCATCGCCATCGCGAACCAGGTCGACACCGGAGATGTGCGAGTAGATATCGCGGTGCAGGTCCAGGCCGACCATCGCCTTCTGGTAACCCTCGTTGCCCAGTACCTGATCCGCCGGAATAATACCGGCCTTGATGATGCGCTGATCGTGGTAGATATCGGCGAGAAACAGGTTCAGCGCGTTGACGCGCTGGATACACCCGCGTTCGATCATGCTCCACTCAACCGCGGGAATGCTGCGGGGGATGATGTCGAAGGGGATCAGGCGCTCGGTGTCCTGCTCATCGCCGTACAGAGTGAACGTGATCCCGGCGCGGTGAAACAGCAGATCGGCTTCGCGACGACGCTGGGCCAGCAGTTCCGGCGGCGTATTGGCCAGCCAGCGGGAGAAATCCTGATAGTGCGCACGGCACACGCCGTTTGCATCATTCATTTCATCAAAGAAAGATCGAGCCATTCCAGTACCTTGTCAGTGCCCGTGGCTAAGCAAGCGGCACTGCCGTTTTAAAAAACGCATGTTTTTATGAGCCCGTGGCGTACAGCGGCAGCGGGCCTGGACCTTACTTTCCGAGGATGTAGGCTCTGGGTGGGGTAGTTACCAATGCTCCTGTTTGCAAACAGATGAATCCATAAAGCAATGCCTGTGCCGAAACCTCTCTGTCCGCCTGCCGCCCGCCCCGTAGTGAGCGAGCTTGATCGCGTCGAAGCCCCCCATCCACCCACCCACACCCCAACTCGGTGCAAGCCGACTCACCCGAAAAAAACGCGCACCACTCCAGTGCACAACAAACTTGAACTCCCTACCCACCCCTTTCGTCTAACTAGGCCTATACACCCCGTGGACCACCCCCGTGCCCAGAATTATCTCCCCCGATACCCCGGAAACGGCGTTGACCGACCACAGCGAACACAACGCCAAGATCTTCGGCTCGCCCAAAGACCGCCTGGACTTCTACCGTCGCGAGATCCAGTACGAAACGTCCATCCTGGCCAACCGTACCGACGCCTACCTCACCGCCCAATCGTTCCTGGTCATCGCCTTCGTGTCCGGCATGGGCAATCTCAACCCCGAGTGGGGCAAGCTGTTCACCCTGATCGTGCCGCTGTTCCTGGCACTGCTGGGCATCCTCAGCTCGCTCAATGCCTGGCCAGGCATTCGCGCCGCGTACGACATCATCGATCACTGGCACTTCAAGCAGAGCCAATTGCTGCACAGCGAGCCGGTAATGGGCCTGGCCTATGACGAGTCGCCGCTGTTTTCCGAGCGCGAGTCTTCCCATAAGGGCTATCGCAAATCCCTGCTGTTTTCCGTGCGGACACCGTGGATTTTCATGGTGTTCTGGATTCTGCTGGGGGCCTATGCGTTCTACATCCAAGTGGATAACCCTGGCTCGTAAGCAATTTGAACTTCAACGCCGCTCACGGAACCTTAGCTTTACACAGCACGTGATTTTCCTGATAACTGCGAAGAGGTGAGCCATGAGTGACAGCAACGATCCCCAAGTCAGCGGCCGTAACGATCCCGCCATCGACGGTGGCGAACCCGCCCCGGCCACGGGTGCCGACGCGCCCAAAGACACCGATGCTCCCACCGATCCGAAGGCCAGGGACAACGACTTCAGCCCCGACTTCAAGCCGGAACCTGAGCACAAGCCCGACACCGACGCCGATATCGATACTCAGGGCGGCTAAAGGAGACAGTCATGTCAAAAGAACTGGAAGAAGAACTCAACGATCCAGGCAATGAAGATCCCGGCTCACTGATGGACGATGCCGAGGTGCCTTTGAACGATCTGGACGATGCCGCCGACGTCGGCAACACCGAACTGACGGACCCTGCGCCTTAAGCCCGCGCAGGGTTTTTTCGTTCATACCAGGCCAGCATGGGCTGGGTACTCAGCCCATGAACCACGATGCTCAATGCAATGACCGAGACTGTCAGGTTTACCGCCACCGCGCTGCTCGTACCCACCAACCCATGGTTGAGCGCATAGAACAGGTAGTAAATACTGCCGATCCCGCGGATCCCGAACCAGCCCATCAGGCCTCGCTGGCGCACATCGATCAGCCGGCCCCACGGCATCGCCAGTACGCTCAGTGGCCGCACCACACAGAACAGCAGCGCCGCCACCGGCAGTGCGCGCCAATCCCAGTGACTGATCAGCACGATCCCGAGCAAGGTCACCAGAAAGACTTCCATCGAACGTTCCACCAGGCTTCCGAAGGACAGCATGTCGCCCATCATCACCCCGGCGGCGATCTGCGTTTCCTCAAGCTCCGTGACGTCGCCCTGCAGGGCCCGCTCAGGCTCCACTTCCAGATGGCCCACCACCGGCAGAGCCAGGTGTTCCGAGGGCGTCGATGAATTGCCCGTGGACCTGAATTCAGCCTGGCGCAGGCCCAGCCCCGCCGCGAATACCGACAGGAAACCGTAGCCACCGACGGCCTCGGCCGCCACGTACGCCAAGGCAATCAGCGCCAGCGTCAGGTAGTCGTTGGGTGAAAGTGTGCTGTCTGAATGGGTGATACGCAGCCACAGGGTCACGCGGCCGATGCCCCGGCCCATCCAATAGCCGATCAGCAACCCGCTCGGCACGGCCCACAGCAAATTCTTCATCAGCCAGCCGCCGAGCCAGTCGCCTTCAAACCCGCCGTGCTGCATGAACAGCAGCGCGAAGATCACAAACGGAAACGCCGTGCCATCGTTCAAACCCGCCTCGCCGGACAGGCCAAAGCGCAGCGCGTCATAGTCCTGTGCATCGTTCACCTGGACCAGCCCCGCCAATACCGGATCGGTCGGCGCAAGAATAGCGCCCACCAGCAGCGACACGCCCCAGGACAGATCGAACAGATAATGCAGCCCCAGGCACACGCCGAGGATAGTCAGCAGCATCACCGGACCCGCCATGCCAAAGGCAACGCGCCAGGTGCGATGCTTGAGCGGCAGGCGCAGCTTCAGGCCGCTGACGAACAGAGAGAACAGCACCGCGACTTCGGTCAGGTGCTCCATCCAGCGCGCAGAGCCTTTGATATCCAGGTCCAGCAGGTCGATGCCCAATGGGCCGATGGCGATCCCCAGCAACAGGCATACCGCCGAAGTCGTGACCGGCATCCAGCGCAGGTAGGAAGAGGTGAGGGCAAGGGTCAGTAACACTGCACCCAATACGGCCATCCATAAAATAAACGTCATCAGTGTGTACCGGGCCGTGGTCTATCCAGGTTGGAGGACCCTGGCTCGGTACTGGTTCAAACTGGTTGGCCCAGGCCCCGATACGTTATCCGGGCGTTACGGCGGGCTGCTCCGGACCCTGCAGGTGCTGCTGTTGCCATTCGCGCGGGCTGGTGCCGATCTTGCGCCGGAACGCACGGGCCAACGCCGAGGGGCTTTCATAGCCGACTTCATCGGCGATCAGCGCAATGGGGCGCCCCTCGCGCAGGCGCTTCTGGGCCAGGCTCACACGCCAGCTCAGCACATAATCGGCAGGCGTCTGGCCCACCACTTTATGAAAATGCGCAGCGAAACTGGCGCGTGACATATTCGATTGCACCGCCATTTCCTGCACGGTCCATGCACGTTCCGGGTGGTTGTGCAGCAGCGTCATCGCCCGTGCCAGGCGCAGGTCGGCCAGCCCCGACATCATTCCGGTGGTCATGCTGTGATAGGCCATCATGTGGCGCAGGAACTGGATCACCATCAGCTCGAACAGGCGGTTCATTACGGCCTCGCGTCCGCAGTGTTCGGCGAAGGCTTCGCTGAACAGCCAGTCGAGTGTGCCGGCAATCATCGGGATGTCCTTGAGGGGCATGCTGATCGAATCGGTCAGCGCAACCGACAACGGGTTGTCCAGCCCACCATCGAAACGCAGCGAAGCGGCCACCACCTCGGCGCGGTCCGCTTTGGTAGCCACCAGCCGATGGGGCAGGGCCCGTGGTATCAGGATCAGGCTTGGCTCGTCCACACGCTGTACACCGGCGGGCATTTCCAGGCAGGCCCGGCCTTCCTTGAGCAGGTAAACCCGTCCGCGTTGGTGTGCCTGCGTGCCTTCCAAGGCATCAAGCAGTGGCCCGCTATGAAAGGTATCGGCGCCGATGCCGAAGTGAACGAGCAAGGTGGATAAACGATCCATGGGTCACCTGACGAAGTGGAAGAATGCCTTTAGACGATCTGCACGATATCGTCGACTATTAGCCTCCGTTTGTAAAATTCCTTCGGGCATCATGGCCTCACGTTCAACGCCTTGAGCGCCATCCCTAAAGGAGCAAATAGCCATGAAACTCTTCACGTTCTCCCGCGTTGCCGCCGCCCTGTTCTCTGGCGCACTGACATTGGGTGTAGCCACTGCAGGCTTCGCCGCCCCGCAGAAAGCCACCGTGGTCCTGGTGCACGGCGCTTTCGCCGACGCCTCCAGCTGGAATGGCGTGATCGCCGGGCTCAAGGCCGAAGGCTATCCGGTCATCGCCGTGGCCAACCCACTGCGCAGTGTGAAGACCGATTCGGACTATGTCGCCGATATCGTTGAACATACTCAAGGGCCGGTCATCCTGGTGGGGCACTCCTATGGCGGTTCGGTAATCTCCAATGCCGTGCACGGCAGCAACAAGGTCAAGGCCCTGGTATACGTCGCCGCCTTCGCCCCGGAGAAGGGCGAGACAGCCTTTGAACTGTCCGGCCGTTACCCAGGCGGCACCCTCGGCCCGACCCTGGACAAGCCGGTGGTATCCAAGGACGGCGTGACCGACCTGTATATTCAGCAAGACAAATTCAACAGCCAGTTCGCCGCCGATGTGTCGCCGCGCGAAGCTCAGCTGATGGCGACCGGGCAACGTCCGATCACCGAGGCTGCGCTGAAAGAACCGTCGGGTGACCCGGCCTGGAAGACCGTGCCGTCCTATTTCATCTACGGCTCGGCGGACAAAAACATTCCCGAGGCTGCGCTCACTTTCATGGCCAACCGCGCGGGCTCGAAGGAAACCGTCGAGATCAAGGGCGCCTCCCACGTGGTGATGGTCTCCAACCCGGCGCGAGTGGTGGCGATCATCAACGATGCGGCGAAGGCGAACGCTCAGTAACCGCGCAAGGTGAGCAATCTGCAAGTGGCCAGCGAGCGAGTTACCTGGCCACGCTCACCGCGCTCGGCGTTGAATAAATTCGAGATCTAAGTGATTGTTGCGGTGAAGAAACGTTTCACCCAGCGATAAATGGACGACGCAAGCGCTTGCGTAAGCAAATGTATCTGATTAGAGTCGGTGGCAATCGGCTCCGATTCAAAAGGGCTGAACGACAAAAATAATAAAACCAGGAGCTCAGCCATGAGCCTCGAACCCTTGCTTGAGATGCAGGGCATCAGCAAGACCTTCAATGGTCTGCGCGTGCTCAAGAATGTCGGCCTGAAGGTTTACCCCGGCGAAATCCACGCGTTGATGGGGGAAAACGGCGCCGGCAAATCCACCCTGATGAAAATCCTCTCCGGCGCTTACCAGGCCGACCCCGGCGGAGAAATCCGCATTGGCGGCCAGCCCGTCGCGACCTTTACACCCGCTACCGCCAAAGCCCTCGGCATCGCCGTGATCTACCAGGAACTGAGCCTGTGCCCGAACCTGAGCGTGGCCGAGAATATTTACCTGGGCCGCGAACTGCGGCGTGGCTGGACCATCGATCGCAAAGGCATGCAGGACGGCTGCGTCGAGGTGCTGCAACGCCTGGGCGCCGAGTTCACTCCGGCCACACGGGTCAGCAGCCTGTCGATCGCCGAGCGCCAACTAGTGGAAATCGCCCGCGCCTTGCATGCCCACGCCAAGATCCTGGTGATGGACGAACCCACCACGCCGCTGTCGTCCCGCGAGACTGATCGCCTGTTCGCGCTGATCAAACACTTGCGCGGCCAGGGCCTGGCGATTATCTACATCAGCCACCGCATGGCCGAGATCTACGAGCTGTCGGACCGCGTATCGGTGCTGCGCGACGGCCAGTACATCGGCGAATTGACTCGCGAGGGGCTGTCGGCCGAGGTGCTGGTGAAAATGATGGTGGGGCGCGACCTGTCGGGCTTCTACAAAAAGGACCACGCCGCGTACGACCCCGGCGCCGTGGTCATGCGCGTGCGCGACATGGCCGACGGCAAACGCGTGCGAAGGTGCAGTTTCGACCTGCACGCCGGTGAAGTGCTGGGCATCGCCGGGCTGGTGGGGGCAGGGCGCACTGAGCTGGCGCGGCTGATCTTCGCCGCTGATCCGCGCACCAGTGGCACCCTGGAAGTGGTGGGCAAGACCGTCACAGCATTGCGCACCCCGGCCGATGCGATCCGCGCCGGCGTGGTGTACCTCACCGAAGACCGCAAGGCCCAGGGCCTGTTCCTGGACATGAGCGTGGCCGACAACATTAACGTCTGCGCGTGTGTACCGGATGCCCGTGCCGGGGGCGTTCTTGACCGGGCGCACGCCGCGCAACGCTCGAATGACGCGATCAAGTCGCTGTCGATCCGCGTGGCGTCGGGCAAGGTCAATGTCGGCGCGTTGTCCGGAGGCAATCAGCAGAAGGTATTGCTGGCGCGCCTGCTGGAGGTCAAGCCTCATGTGCTGATCCTCGACGAACCCACGCGCGGCGTGGATATCGGTTCCAAGTCCGAGATCTACCGCATCATCAATCAGTTGGCGCTGGCCGGAGTGGGCATTGTGGTGATTTCCAGCGAGCTGCCGGAAATCATCGGCACCTGCGACCGCGTGCTGATCATGCGCGAAGGCCAATTGGTGGCCGAAGTCGGCGGGGCTTCCGGCCACGCTATTTCCCAGGAACGTATTATCGACCTCGCCACCGGTGGCGATCAGGTGGCTGCCCATGGCTGACTCAAACAACACAATGACACTCCCCACGCCGGGCAGGGCCGAACGGGCCCGCGAGCTGATGCGCACGGTCGGCATGTTGCCCGTGCTGGTCCTGCTGCTGGTGGGCTTCGCCCTGGCCAGTGAAAACTTCCTGACGATGCAGAACCTGTCGATCATCACGCAGCAGGCCTCGGTAAACGTGGTGCTGGCGGCGGGCATGACCTTTGTGATTCTCACCGCCGGTATCGACCTGTCGGTGGGCGCGATCCTGGCGGCGTCGGCGGTGGTGGCGCTGCAGGCATCGATGTCGCCGCAGTTCGGTATGTTCGGGATCGCCGCCGGTATCGGCTTCGGCCTGTTGCTCGGTCTGGTCAATGGCGGCCTGATCGCCTTCATGCGCCTGCCGCCGTTTATCGTCACCCTCGGTGCGCTCACTGCCATGCGCGGCCTGGCGCGGCTATTGGCGGACGACAAGACCGTGTTCAATCCTGACCTGCCGTTTGCGTTTATCGGCAACGACTCGATACTCGGTGTGCCGTGGCTGGTGGTGATTGCGGTGGCCGTGGTGGCCCTGTCGTGGTTCATCCTGCGGCGCACGGTGATGGGCGTGCAGATCTATTCGGTGGGCGGTAACCCGGAAGCGGCGCGGCTGTCGGGGATCAAGGTGTGGAAGGTGTTGCTGTTCGTCTATGCCATGTCCGGCGCGTTGGCCGGGCTGGGCGCGGTGATGAGCGCTTCACGCCTGTTTGCCGCCAATGGCCTGCAACTCGGGCAGTCCTACGAGCTGGATGCGATTGCCGCGGTGATCCTCGGCGGCACCAGCTTTACCGGCGGCGTCGGCACCATCGGTGGCACGTTGATCGGCGCGCTGATCATCGCCGTGCTCACCAACGGCCTGGTGCTGCTGGGGGTGTCGGATATCTGGCAATACATCATCAAAGGCATCGTGATCATTGGCGCGGTGGCGCTGGACCGTTATCGCCAGTCCGGCGCACGGACCTGAATGACCTTCTACAACAATCACAAGAGAGAAGCGCATGAACTTTAAACGTATCGTTCCCGTCATCGCCCTGGCTGCCCTGATGTCCCAGGCCGTACAGGCCCGTGAACTCAAAGCGGTGGGCATCAGCATGGGCTCGCTGGGCAATCCGTATTTCGTGACCCTGGCCGACGGTGCCACCGCGAGGGCCAAGGCGTTGAATCCCAACGTCAAGGTCACCTCGGTGTCCGCCGACTACGACTTGAGCAAACAGTTTTCCCAGATCGACAACTTCATTTCGTCCAAGGTCGACCTCATCCTGCTCAACGCCGTCGACCCATCGGCCATGGCCTCGGCCATCAAGAAAGCCCGTGACGCCGGTATCGTCGTAGTCGCCGTGGATGTGGACGCCAAAGGCGTGAACGCCACCGTGCAGACCGACAACGTCGAAGCCGGCAAGCTGGCCTGCCAATACCTGGTGGACAAGCTCTCGGGCAAAGGCAATGTGATTATCCAGAACGGCCCGCAGGTCACCGCCGTGACCGACCGCGTCAAGGGCTGCAAGACTGCGCTGGCGGCAGCGCCGGACATCAAGGTGCTGTCCGACGATCAGGACGGCAAAGGTTCGCGCGAAGGCGGCCTGAATGTGATGCAGGGTTACCTCACCCGCTTCCCGAAAATCGACGGCCTGTTTGCGATCAACGATCCGCAAGCCATCGGCAGCGACCTGGCGACCAGGCAGCTCAAGCGCAGCGGCATCATCATCACCTCCGTCGACGGCGCGCCGGATATCGAAAACGCGTTGAAGACCGACACCCAGATCCAGGCCTCCGCCAGCCAGGACCCGTGGGCCATGGCCCAGACCGCCGTGGACGTAGGTAACGCCATTCTCAATGACAACGCACCGGCCGACGCGGTGACGTTGCTCACGCCGAAACTGATCACCCGTGACAATGTCGGCACCTACAGCGGCTGGTCGAGCAAACACTGAGTTCGCCGGAGGAAGCGTGCCATGGTCACCATGGACGATGTGGCAAGCCGCGCCGGGGTGTCGACTTCAACCGTGTCCCATGTGGTGAACGGCACCCGTAAAGTCAGCGAGGCGACGGTGCTGGCGGTGCAGCGCGCGATCCAGGATCTGGGTTATATCCCCAACACCCTGGCGCGCTCGCTGGCCCGCTCCAGCACCAGCACCATTGGCGTGGCGATTTCGGCGCTGTCCAATCACTACTTCAGCGAAACCGTGCACGCGATTGAAGCCGAGTGCGCCAAGCACGGCTACATGATGCTGTTTGTCGACACCCACGATGACCCGGAACAAGAGTTGCGGGTCGTGACCGCGCTGCATCATCGGCGGGTCGACGGTATTGTGCTGGCGCCGTCGAATGGGTCCCTGGCCCTGGAATACCTGCGTGCCAACGAGATTCCGGCGGTGCTGGTGGATCGGATGATGAGCGCGCAGTTCGACCAGATCGGGGTGGAAAACGCGCGGTCCACGCAAACCCTGATCGAACACCTGATAAGCCACGGTCACCGCCGTATCGGCTTTATCGCCGGGCGCGCGGGGTTCAGTACCACGGATGAGCGGGTGGCCGGGTACATGGCGGCGTTGCAGGCGGCGGGGTTGGCCTTTGATCCGCAGTTGTTGGTCAACGGCGGCTCCAGTACGGAACCTGCTCGTCAGGCCACGGTGCAACTGTTGGGCCTGGCGTCGCCACCGACGGCGATCATGGCCGGTAATAACTTGATGACCCTGGGCGCCATGCACGCTCTGCGTGATGCGCACCTGGAGGTCCCGGCGCAGATGGCATTGGTGGGGTTTGATGATTTTGACTGGGCGGACTTTTTCGTGCCGCGATTAACCCTGATCGCCCAGCCCGTGCAGGCATTGGGCGCCCAGGCGGTCAACCTGCTGCTGCAACGCATGGCGTCGCCCGCCGCGCCCACTCAGTGCGCGCGTCTGGCACCGACCCTGCGACTGCGCAATTCCTGTGGCTGTCACTGATTGGAATCACATACATATGAACAGTCCGGTTTCCCTCGGCATCGATCTGGGCACTTCTGAACTCAAGGCCATCCTGATGGACCTCGACGGCAACGTACTGGCCCATGCCGGTGTGCGTTTGAGCGTGTCGCGCCGGCAGAGCGGCTGGTCCGAGCAGGCCCCGCAGGATTGGTGGCAGGCCTGCGTGCAGGCGCTGACCCAACTGCGCGGCCATCCGGCGTATGCCCAGGTGACCTGTATCGGCCTGTCCGGGCAGATGCATGGCGCGGTGCTGTTGGGTGCGGACGACCAGGTGCTGTATCCGGCAATCCTGTGGGATGACTCCCGTGCCGTGGCCGAGGCAGAACGCCTGGGCGCCGAGTTTGCCGATGTCACCGGCAGCCTGCCGATGGCCGGGCTTACCGCGCCGAAGTTAGTGTGGCTGCAAGAGCACGAGCCCGAGGTGTTCAAGGCCATTGATTGTGTGTTGTCGCCCAAGGACTACCTGCGCTTGCGCCTGACCGGCGAACGCATCAGCGAGATGTCCGATGCCGCCGGCACACTGTGGCTGGATGTCGCCCGGCGCGAGTGGTTCACGCCAATGCTGCGCGCTACAGGCCTGGCGCCGTGGCAGATGCCCCGCCTGGTAGAGGGCGGGGCGGCGAGTGCACGGTTGACTGCGATGGACCTGGGGCTGTCGCCCGACGTGGTGATTGCCGGCGGTGGCGGCGATAACCCGGTGGCGGCGGTGGGCATCGGTGCCATTCACGCCGGTGACGGGTTCATTACCCTGGGCACCAGCGCGGCCATCGTCGCGATCACCGATCACGCCGCCGGCAACCCGGCCAGTGCGGTGCATAGCTTCTGCCATGCGCTGCCGGATCGCTGGTACACCATGGGCGCCATGCTCGCCGGCGCCAGTTGCCTGCGCTGGGTTACGCGGCTGCTGGGCATGCCCGACGAGCAGGCCTTGCTGGATCAGGTGCAGGCACACTTGCCGATGGGCCAGGTGGTGCCGCTGTGCACGCCGTTATTCCTGCCGTACCTGGCCGGTGAACGCACGCCCCACAACGACCCCCTGTTACGCGGCGGCTTTATGGGCCTGGGCCATGACTGCACGCCGGCGATGCTCGGTTATGCGGTGATGGAAGGCGTCGGCTTCGGCCTGCTGGATGCGTTGCATGCCGTGCAATCGGCCGGCGCCCAGGTCGGCGCTTGCGCGTTGGTAGGCGGCGGCGCGCGCAGCGAGTATTGGGCGCAGTTGCTGGCCAATATCCTGCAACGGGAGATCTACACGTTGCACGGCAGCGAACTGAGCGCCTGCATCGGCGCAGCGAAACTGGGGTTTATGGCGGTGGGCGAGGGCGCGGACTTGCTGGCGGCAGGCATGCCGATCAAGGCGCATTACTTGCCGGATGCGACGCAGCGCGCTGTGCTGCAGGCGCGCTATCGGCAGTTTCAGGGACTCTTGGAGGCGGCGAAAGGCTTGCGGGCCTGAGCAATCAGAGCTTGCCGTCCAGAAAGCTGATCAGTCCCGACTTTGTGATAGCGCCGATTTTCGTGCCTACTACATGACCGCCACTGAACAGCATCAGCGTAGGCATGCTATCTATGCCATATGTTTGCGGCGTGGCTGGATTCTCGTCGACATTGAGTGTGGCAACCTGCAACCGATCTGCGTATTCCTCGGCGATCTGTTCGATAGACACCGCAAGCATTTTGCACGGGCCGCACCATTCGGCCCAGAAGTCGACCAGTACAGGTTTGGTGCTGTGGATAACGTCGTCCTCGAACGAATCGTCAGTGATGGCTTTGATCTGACTCATAAATGCCTCCTGTGGTCTTTGAACAGCATCAGCGTGGGCACCTCGTGCACCCCGTACCGGGCCGGTGTGACGCAATGGTCGTCGACATTCAGCGTCACAATGGTCAAGCGGCCCAGGTAATCCTCAGCCATTTGTTCGAGGTAGGACAGATGGCCACAGCTATTGTTCCAGTAATACACCAACACCGGGCCTAGGGCCTGCAACACCTGCCGATCAAAATTGGCATCGCTGACTTCTTTGATAAGTGAGCGCGTCATGGGCAACCCTCCGACCACAGCACCGACGCTAACGCAACGAGGCGCTGAAGACACCTGTGAAAAATGACAGGGTGTTAGATCGATTGGCGATAGCCCAAGGCGGTGCCTGTATGAGCGGGCTTGCGCCGCACTGGGCCGCGAGGCGGCCCGCGATCAAACTGCGGCGCAGTGTCAGACCGAATGGGGACAGCCGGTTCCAGGGCTGCTTGTGCAGCCCGGCGCGGGGCAAGCCCGCTCACCACAAAACAGTATTAGCCGTTGACGAAGTGCAACAGCATCAGTGCGTGCCCTGATAGATAAGTTTGTCCGGGTTGAAGTGTTCGACCACGCTGCCCGGTTGCGGCAAGCCCAGGATGTGGCCCTTGATCTTGCCCACCACATGCATTTCACAAGGCTTGCAGTCGAATTTCAGGGTCAGTACTTCGTCGCCGTGGATCAACTGCATCGGCGCCACCTTGGTCTTCACGCCCGTGACACCCTTGGCCTGTTTCGGGCACAGGTTGAACGAGAAACGCAGGCAGTGCTTGGTGATCATCACCGGCACTTCGCCGGTTTCTTCGTGGGCCTCAAAGGCCGCATCGATCAACTTCACCCCGTGACGATGGTAAAAGTCGCGGGCTTTCTGGTTGTAGACGTTGGCCAGGAACGACAGGTGCGCTTCCGGATAGACCGGCGGCGGCGTGGTTTCAGCCTTGCGCCCGCCACGCGGATGAGCCGCGACACGGGCAGCGGTCAGCGCTTCGATCACTTCGCGGCGCAGGGCCTTGAGCTGTGAGTTGGGGATGAAGAATGCCTGCGGCGCATCCAGCTCGATGGCGGTAGCGTGATATTCGGTGGTGCCCAATTGGCCGAGCAGATCGCGCAAGGTATCCAGCGCCTGTTCCGGCTTGTTGGCCACGCCGAACGGGCCGGGCAGGGTAACGCTGGCACTGATGCCTTCTTCGCTGATTGCGGTGACTACCAACTGCTCTTCACGCAGGCGCGCGACCCACGACAGGCCGATACGGCGCTCGGCCGAGGTCTTGAGCAAAGCCTGTTGCCAGTTATGGTCGAGGTTGCGGTTCAGTGGATGGTTCGGGCGCAGCTGGTGCAGGCCGGCCGGCATTTCATTCGGCTCGACGCGATAGCGGTAGCGCTTCTGGCCGTCTTCCTCGAATTCGCCCTTGGGCTCGGCGATGTTGGCGCGAAACCCCACGACCTCTCGCTTGACCAGCACGTTCAGGCCATCGCCGTTGGACAGCGGCTCATGGGTGACCACTTGCAGGTCGCGCTTACCGGCCTTTTCCACCACACCCACCGGCAGGCCGGTGAAGGTCGGGGTGTCGAAGGCGCCGATATCGATCTTGCGGTCGCTGACGAAATAGTCGGTGCTGCCACGGTGGAAGGTTTTTTCCGGGTCCGGCACGAAGAAATGCGCGGTGCGACCGCTGGAGGCGCGAGCCAGGTCCGGGCGATCTTCGAGAATCTCGTCCAGGCGCTGGCGGTAATAGGCGGTGATGTTCTTCACATAGCCCATGTCTTTGTAGCGGCCCTCGATCTTGAACGAACGCACACCGGCTTCGACCAGCGCGCGCAGGTTGGCGCTCTGGTTGTTGTCTTTCATCGACAGCAGGTGCTTTTCAAAGGCAACCACCCGGCCCTGGTCGTCTTTCAAGGTATACGGCAGACGGCAGGCCTGGGAGCAATCACCACGGTTGGCGCTGCGGCCGTTCTGCGCATGGGAAATATTGCACTGCCCGGAAAATGCCACGCACAACGCGCCATGGATAAAGAACTCGACGGCGGCCTCGGTCTCGTCGGCGATGGTGCGGATTTCCTGCAGGTTCAGTTCGCGCGCCAATACCAACTGGGAGAATCCGGCCTGGTCGAGGAACTTGGCGCGGGCCAGCGTGCGGATATCGGTCTGGGTGCTGGCGTGCAGCTCGATGGGCGGGATATCCAGCTCCATCACGCCCAGGTCCTGCACGATCAACGCATCGACGCCGGCATCGTAGAGCTGGTGGATCAGCTTGCGCGCCGGTTCCAGCTCGTTGTCATGCAGGATTGTGTTGATGGTGGTGAACACGCGGGCGTGGTAACGACGGGCGAACTCGACCAGTTGAGCGATATCGCTGACGTCGTTGCACGCGTTATGGCGGGCGCCGAAGCTTGGGCCGCCAATATAAATGGCGTCGGCGCCGTGCAGGATAGCCTCGCGCGCAATGGCGACATCGCGGGCAGGGCTGAGCAATTCCAGGTGGTGCTTGGGCAAGGACATAGTTTTTTTAGTCAGGCTTGTCACGGTTGAGGCGCGCATTGTAGCCGTGAAATGCCTGCCCGGCATCACTTCACGCCTTGGCTGCCATTGCGGTGACTTCCACGCGCATGCCTTCCACCGCCAGCGCGGCCACGCCAACCGCCGCGCGCACGGGCCATGGCTTGGCGAAGAAGCGTTTGTACACTTCGTTGAAGGCTGCGCGATCGGCCATGTCCGTCAGATAAATGGTCAGGTGCATCACGCGATCCATGGAACTGCCGGCCTTTTCCAGAGCGACTTTCAGCGCTTGCAGCGTGCACTCGCTTTGCAGGGTGATATCCCCCAGTTCCAGGCTGCCGTCGGCGCGGGTCGGGATCTGGGTCGATACCAGGATGCCGTTGAAGCCGACAACATCGGAAGAAATGGACTCGGCGTCCGGGTCGGGGGTGTAGGACAGATCGTGGTTGGCCATGGGCGCCTCTCGTTGGCAAAAAACACAAAGGCGCCATGGTCCTCGAAATCCACCCCTGGGGCAAACCCAGGCTCAGTGCCAGCGGTGGAACAGCACGCTGGCATTCACGCCGCCAAAACCGAAGCCATTGGACAACGCGTACTCGATCGGCATGGGCCGGGCCTCGCCGCGCAGCAAGTGCATGCCCTCGGCCAGTTCGTCCGGGGTGTCCAGGTTAAGGGTGACCGGAGCGATCTGGTCGCGCAGGGCGAGCACTGTGAAAATCGCTTCGATGCCTCCGGCAGCGCCGAGCAAGTGGCCGGTGGCGGATTTGGTCGAGCTGATGGCCAGATTGCTATCGGCGCCGAACACACGTCTGATCGCGGCCAATTCGCCTTTGTCGCCCACCGGCGTCGAGGTGGCGTGGGCGTTCAGGTACTGCACCTGGGAGGCATCGACCCCGGCCTGACGCAGTGCCTGGGTCATGGCACGGCGCGCGCCGTCGCCGTCTTCCGGGCCTGCGGTCATGTGATAGGCGTCGGCACTGGTGCCATAACCGACCAATTCGGCAATCGGTTGCGCACCTCGCGCCAGAGCATGCTGCAGCTCTTCGATCACCAGGATGCCCGCGCCTTCGCCCATCACGAAGCCATCGCGGGCCTGATCGAAGGGCCGCGAGGCGAGCGCCGGGTTGTCGTTGAAAGCGCTGGACAAGGCCCGCGCCGCCGCGAACCCGGCCAGGCTGACGCGATGGATGGCGGCTTCGGCCCCACCACACACGGCCACGTCGACTTCACCGGCGCGGATCATCCGCGCGGCGTCGCCAATCGCTTGCACGCCCGCCGCGCAGGCAGTCACCGGCGCCCCCAGTGGGCCTTTCAAGCCATAGTTGATCGAGACGTGCCCGGCGGCCATGTTGCTCAGGAATGACGGGATGGTAAACGGTGACAATCGCCGCGGCCCCTTGCTGTCGGTGGTGCGTACCGCGTCGGCGATCGCCGGAAAACCGCCGACGCCCGAGGCGATGATGGTGGCGGTGCGTTCCTGTTGTTCGGCGTTGGCGGGGGCCCAGCCGGCCTGCTGCAACGCTTCATCGGCGGCGGCGAGGGCGAACAGGATGAAACGGTCCATTTTGCGCTGTTCCTTGGCCGCCAGCAGACGATCAGGGTCGAAACCGGCCTGCGGATCCTGCGCCAGGGTTTGTACCTGGCCGCCGATACTGATCGCCAGGTCACCGATCAATGCCTGCGGTAGATGACGGATGCCGGATTGTCCGGCCAGCAGGCGCCGCCAGGTCGGCTCGACGCCACAGGCCAGCGGCGTCAGCGCGCCCATGCCGGTCACAACGATACGTTTATTCATGCTTAATCGACTCCAGGTGTGTTGGGGAATGCAGACCCTGTGGACGTTACTATCATCATGAAAGTAACATGGCATCCTGCAACTTTGCACCGCTCTTACAGGAAAACCCATGCAACGCACGTCTCTTACCAGCGATGAATGCCCGATAGCCCGTAGCCTCGACCAGGTCGGGGAGTGGTGGAGCATCTTGATCATGCGCGACGCCTTGCACGGTCTGCGGCGCTTCGACGAATTTTCGCGCAGCCTGGGCATCGCGCCGAACATGTTGACCCGTCGTCTCAATGCACTGGTGGAGGCGGGCATGCTTGAGCGCAGGCCTTACAGCGAACACCCGCCGCGTTATGAATACGTACCCACGGCCAAGGGCGAGGACTTTCGCGTGGTGCTGCTGTCCTTGGTGGCTTGGGGCAACCGGCATTACGCCCAGGAGGGCGCCAGCGTGGAGATTGTGGAGCGCGACACGGCGCGGCCATTGGTGCCGATGATGGTCGATGCCGTCGACGGCCGGGTGGTGCCCTGGGACGCCTGCACCTTGCAGGCCGGCCCGGCGGCCAGCCCCGGTATGCGCCAGCGCATGGGGGCGATGGTGCATCCCGACACGTCGGGTGCCGAGGGTAGTTAAGCCCGACTTTTCGCGTTTTTTTGACGCCAGAAAATAAAAATTAAAGCCGCGTAAAGTCGCAAATCGCGCCGCCGATAGCTACTTTACAAGCAGGTTCTCCGCACGGCAGAGGGTTCGTCATGTTCAATAACGCATTAAAAACAGAACTGGCGGCCAGGAAGGCCGAAGTCACCGCATACAAAGGGCTGAACGCAGCGTTGGAGCGCTCCATGGCGGTGGTCGAATTCGACCTGAACGGCAAGGTGCTGCGGGCCAACGATAACTTCCTGAAAACCATGGGCTACAGCGCCGATCAGTTGGCCAGCAAATCTCATCGCGACTTCTGTTTACCTTCACTGACCAGCAGCCCGGCCTACAGCGAGTTCTGGGCGGACCTGCGCGCCGGCAAGTTCGTCTCCGGCACCTTCAAACGGGTGAATGCCAGCGGCAAGACTGTCTGGCTGGAGGCCAGCTACAACCCGGTGCTGGACGAGCGTGGTCAGCCGGTCAAAGTGGTCAAGTACGCCTTGGACGTCACCAGCAAAGTCGAGCAGGAGGCTGCGACCCGGAGCAAACTGTCGGCACTGGACCGCGCCATGGCGGTGATCGAATTCGATCTGGGCGGCCACGTACTCGATGCCAACCCCAATTTCCTGAATGTCATGGGCTACTCGCTGGCCGAACTCAAGGGCAAGCATCACCGCATGTTCTGCGAACCGAGCCTGGTCAACAGTAGCGAGTACGCCGACTTCTGGCGTCGCTTGAACAACGGCGAATTCTTCACCGGGCAATTCAAGCGCATCGGCAAACATGGTCGTCCGGTGTGGTTGGAAGCCAGCTACAACCCGGTGTATGACGTTGATGGCACGCTGCTCAAAATCGTCAAATTTGCGAGTGACATCACCGAACGCGTGGAGAAATTCGAAGAGGACTCCCGTGGTGCCTCGCGTGCCTACCATATCTCATCGGAAACCGAACGTTTCGCCGAGCACGGCACCCAGGTTATCCACGACACCGCCACGGAAATGCGCCGGATTGCTGAAAACATCGGGGCGTCCGCGCGGCTGGTGGGGCAACTGGGCGATCGGTCGGAGCAGATTACCGCCATCGTCAACACCATCCGCGGCATAGCCGACCAGACCAACCTGCTGGCACTCAACGCTGCCATCGAAGCGGCCCGCGCCGGTGACCAGGGCCGCGGCTTTGCGGTCGTGGCCGACGAGGTTCGCCAATTGGCCGGCCGCACCAGCCGCTCCACGGCGGAAATCGCCGAGATGATCGGCATGATCCTGTCGGAAACCCGTGACGCAGTGAGCAGCATGAATGCCACTCAGGAAGGCGCGCAGCGTGGCGTCAACCTGGCGGATCAGGCAGGCTCGGTGATCCTGCAGATACGCACCAGCACCAGCGATGCGGTGCAGGCGGTGAGTATGTTTGCGTCGAAGCTGGATGAGTCCGAGGTCATTCCGAAAACAGCGGTGGGCTGGGTCGGATAACCCGCGACAGGTTGATGTTGTAGGAGGGGGCGGCGGCTGCCCCCTCGATCCACGCGATGATTACTCTTTTACGTCCATGAATTCTTTGGCCCAGGCCACGTAGCTTTCAGGCAGCGTGTAGGTGTGGGTCAACTCGGTGGCGCTCAGGTTGGAGGTGCTGTGGGTCAGCTGGCGTTGGGCGCGCAGGCTGTCGTACGTGGCTTTGATCGCCGCGAAGTAAGCCCCATGACCAGCCACTATCACGCGTACGCCGAGGTCCGCCAGACGCTGCGCGTCGTTGAGCTTAGGGTTGCCGTACGTCACCAGCATCAACGGTATGGTGAGATTTTCCGCGATCTTTTCCAGGTGCTCGAAATCGCTGACGCCGACCATGCAGATGCCATCGGCACCGGCCTTCTGGTAGGCGCGGGTGCGTTCGATCACCGCATCGGTTGGCAATACGCCGGCGTTGGTGCGAGCAATGATCGACAGTTCCGGGTCAACCCGCGCTTCCAGCGCCGCGCGGACTTTACCGATGCCTTCGTCAATCGAAATCAAGTCCGTGGACTTGCGCCCGAATTGCGCCGGCAGCAACGTGTCTTCGATGGTCAGCGCAGCGACGCCGGCGCGTTCCAGCTCTTCGACGGTACGCATCACATTGAGCGCGTTGCCGTAGCCGTGGTCGGCATCGGCGATAAAAGGCAACTGCGCGACGCGGCCGATGCGGGTGGCCTGCTCAACGAACTCACTCAGCGTAATCAAGGCAAAATCGGGAGCCGCCAACACCTGCAATGAGGCCACCGAACCCCCCAGAATGCCGACCTCAAAGCCCAGGTCGGCGGCGATCCTTGCCGACATTGGATCAAACACGGAGGCGGTTTCAACGCACGCGGGCGTCGCCAGCAATTCACGGAAATGACGGCGCAGGGCTGAGTGAGACTTTTTTGGCATGATCTTTCCTGGTTGGGGCCATTGTCGACATACGATCAATGCCTATTGGTAGATGTGTGAGATTACCATGTAGGAAAACGGAGGATTATGACGTTTGAGAATGGGGTATGCGCGCCGCACATAAGTGCGGTGACACGAGCGGAGTGGCGTTGCGTCACGGCAGCCATGTGGCCTCGGCGACGCGCACGAAGTTCTCGCCGAATATGGCGTTGATTTCCGCATTCTTGTAGCCAAGGCGCTCAAGCTCACGCGCGATATCCGGCAGCGCTTCGGGCTGTAATTGATCCTGACCACTGATCCTGCCGTAAAAAGCATCTGGCCACCACGTCTCCTCGCTGACGCCCACTGGCAGGTCAATGGCACCTCGGACAAGCTCGGTATCCAGGCCCAGGCCGATATGCGCGGTTCCCACCAACGCCGCCAGGTAGTCGATCTGACGCACGAAAGAGCGCGCCGAGGCCCGTGGATCGCCCAGGAACAGCCCCAGCCCCGTCAGGCCGATGACGCCACCCGAGCCGGCGCAGGCGAGGATTTGTTCGTCGTCAATGGTGCGAGGATGGTCGAAGAGTGCCTTGACGTTGGTGTGGGAGAAGACCACGGGGCGACTCGAACACTCGATGATCTCCAGGCTGGAACGCTTGCCGGCATGTGAGCAGTCCATCACCACACCGGCGTTATGTATCGCCGCCACCACCTCGCGTCCCACCCTGGACAACCCGATATCCGCGCCATGGCAGCCTCCGGCGCAGGCATTGTCGCGGTTGTAAGCCAGCAGAATCTGCCGGACCCCCAGCGCGGCGAACAACTCAACCATCGCAGGGTCCTGGAGCAGCATGCTGGAACCTTCGAGGTCGAACGAAATGGCCAATTTGCCTTGCTCGCGGGCGCTGCGGATGTCGGCAAGCGTGTGTGCGAGCACCAATACGTCCCCATGCCGCGACACCCAGCTCCTGAACCCGGCAATTACCCGCATCACGGTGTCCAGTGGCGTCATGTCCATGCCCACGTTTACCGAGACATGGTGAAACCCCGCTTGTCGATAGCGCAGCAACGCCGACATGTCCTGGTTTGCCAGAAGCGGCAGACACGCATGCGCCTCCCATCTGATCGCCGATGGGGCAGGGGATTCTGATGCGCTTGCAGGAAGATTCATGCGGTCACCCCAGTGTCGGTTTGCAGGCAGTGTACAACCGCCTTTGTATGAACATGTATCCAGCCCACCGATGGATACAAAAGCGCTGACAAACACCCGCTGCGTGACACATTCCCGATACCCGCCGCGCCCACAGTAATGACCACCCCATCATTGCTCAAGAGGGCAACACCATGCGCCACCCACTGTTGATGACCGCCGCTGCATTGATCGTTTCGCTGAGCGGCTTGGCTCATGCCGCCGATGCACACTCTACAACCCCGGCTCAGAGCTGGCAGCAAGGGCTGAGCCGCACAGACCTGGTACACCAGGACCTGGGGGCCGACCAGCGTGAGGTGATCCAGGCGCGCGTCGATTTCGAACCGGGTGTGACCTCACCCAGGCATGCGCATCCCGGTGTGGAAATCGCCTATGTGATCAGCGGCACATTCGAATACCGTCTCGAAGGCCAGCAGCCGGTCACGCTTATGGCGGGCGATTCGCTGTTCATTCCTGCCGGTGTGGCACATATCGCCAGGAACGTCGGTCGGGAACGCGGCTCGGAGCTGGCAACCTATGTCGTCAAGAAGGGCGAGCCGCTGTTGATTCTCAAGAAGTGATTCGGTCCGGCCTGGCTGTCAGGAGTAAATGCAGCAGGTGACGTAGTCGGGCTTTATCCGAGGCAACTCAATGGTCTCGATAAGGCCCGTGGCTATTGCCTCCTGAGGATTGAGAATGCGAGGCGCGGCAATCAGGTATTTTTCCGTTTCCATCTGCTCCTTGGCATTGGCGGTTCGCTCGGCAACGATTTTCGCGTACAGCTGCAGGTCATAGTCCAGACTCATCGCATATTCCGACATGCGCGAATGATCGACCGCACCTTGCAGGTGCCAGTGGAAAGGGTGGAAGAGAAACTTGCTATGGACGCAGGCAGTCCGGCGCTGCCCGGCCAGGAAGACGATATTGCCCATGGATTCGACAGTACCCATGTTATGGGTATGCACTGCTATAGGCAGAGATATCAGGAAGTTATACATGGTGAAGCCGTAACTGCATTCTCCACCCATAGTGGCGATATTTACCAAGAGACAGCTCGCATCTTTCTGCACGGCTAAAGAGGCTTTTTCAATCAGTTGGCCGCAGGTGGAGGCGTTGATCGGGCCGGTGAAGTTAATAACATGCGTAGTCATACCTTGCCACCTTTTTAATTGCTAGTGATAAGACTCGGCAATATAAGCAATCAGCGTTCAGTTGGCGCGCAACAGCAGTAACGCTCAAGAACTGCGTTCACACACCGGCAGCATTCTGGATTCTCTTATGTTCGTTTCAGCCTGTGCTGGAGTTTGCAGACGCTCATAACAACCGCGCACCGATTCTTCACGTTTGGCGGGATCGGTTTGTTGTCGTTCAACGTTCGGCTGGGCCGCAGTGGGCACCGCCGGATGCAAATGCGGGTTGATGAATGTTTCCGGTTGCGCCTCGGCAGGTTTGAGGCACTGCAGCTCGTCTTGCCGCGAATCGGTAGCCGCGTTCATGACGGTTCCTCGGTGGGGAGAATGAAAGGGGGCAGCCAGGCTGCCCCCCAGCGCTGTGTCACGAAGACTGGCGGCCACCGCCGTGGCTGCTCTGACCGCCTTTGCGGCCGGCTTCGGACGCTTTCTCACGATCATTGGCGAAGTTACCGCCCGAGTTCTGGCCGCCTTTTTTGCCGGCTTCGGCAGCCTTCTCGCGATCGTTGGCGAAGTTGCCTGGGTTTTTATTACCTGTAGTCATGATAGCTCTCCTGTATCAAATAACTTTCGGTTTGATTGCCCATTGCTGTAACGGACATATATTCCGATAACCGCGAAGCGCCAAATGCTCTAAAAATTTCAAAGTGTCCCGATGAGTGGTTAATGGCTCGATAAAACTTGTACAAATATCGAATTGTTAAGCCGCTTCGTATAACTTTCCTGGCCGGATGATGGCTATTTAATAGATGTTATCCACTGCTTCAGTGCGCCAGCATGTTGTGGTGAATGCTGTTCATGATCCATAGCGACAGCCCCACCAGCAGAACAATGATGATCACCGAAAAGATCAGCGCAATAAGGTTCCAGCGCTGTTCCTGAGCTGTGTCCAGGTGCAGGAAATACTTGAGATGGGCGAAGACCTGTACCACGCCCAGGGCGATTACCGCCCATGCGGTTATGTGGCGGGGCAGTGACGGGTACATCACCAGAGCGAAGGGAATGACGGTCAGGACCACCGAGACGATGAACCCGATCATGTACGACCGGCTACTGCCATGGCTGGTGCCGGCGCTGCTGTGAATCTGACTTTGTTTGTACATGTCACACCACTCCCAGCAGATAAACGACGGTAAATACGCAGATCCACACCACATCGAGGAAGTGCCAGAACAGGCTCAGGCAACTCAGGCGTGTGGTGTTGGTGCTGGTCAGCCCGCGCTGCCAGACCTGGGCCATCAGTACGGCCATCCAGACCAGCCCGGTCAGTACGTGCGCACCGTGAGTGCCGACCAGCGTAAAGAACGCCGTCAGGAACCCGCTGCGACTCGGCCCATAGCCTTGTGCGATCAGGTGATGGAACTCGTTGATCTCCATGCCGATGAATCCGCAGCCCAGCACAAAGGTCACCGCCAGCCATCGCAGCACGTGCGCGGAGTCGTTGCGGTTCATGGCCAGCATGGCGTAGCCATAGGTGATGCTGCTTACCAGCAGCAAGGCCGTTTCAGCGAGCACATAGGGCAGTTCAAAAATATCCACCGTGGAAGGGCCGCCCGCGACGCTGTCGCGCAGCACCGCGTAGCCCGCGAACAGCGTCGCAAACAGGATGCAGTCGGTCATCAGGTAGATCCAGAAGCCGAAGACACTCAGCGAGCCGGCGTCCTCGTGCCCTTGCTCATGGTTATGAGCAATGTCTTTTTCGATCACGATGTTGGACATGATCAAGCCTCCGCCAAGTCTTTGAGACGCGCTTTCTCGATACGCGCCACTTCTTCGGCCGGCACGAAATAATCGATGTCATCGTCATAGCTGCGCACAATCACCGCGACGATCGACGCAACCAGCCCGACGATCGCCATCCACCAGATATGCCACACCAGGGCGAAGCTGCAGATCAGGGCGAATACGCTGATCACCAGGCCCGACGAGGTGTTGCGCGGCATGTGGATGCTGCGGTAGTCGGTGTGTTTGAGCGTGCTCACGGCGCGTTCTTTCATGCCCCAGTACGCATCCAGGTCGTCGACCTTGGGCTGTTCGGCAAAGTTATAGAACGGAGGAGGGGAGGCAGTGGCCCATTCCAGCGTGCGGGCGTCCCAGGGGTCGCCGGAGAGGTCGCGGTAGGCGTGGCGGTTGCGAATGCTCACATACAGTTGCAGTGCCTGCGCCGCCACGCCGCAGAGGATGATGCCCACGCCGACCAATTCCAGCATCAGCCAGGGGCGCCATTCCGGGTTGTTGAAGTGGTTGAGCCGGCGCGTCATGCCCATGAAACCCAGCACATAGGACGGCATGAACGCGAAGTAGAAACCGGTCAGCCAGCACCAGAAGGCGATGCGTCCGAGCCTGTCGTTGAGCCTGAAGCCAAAGGCCTTGGGGAACCAGTACGTCAGGCCGGCCATGTAGCCGAACACCGCGCCGCCGATGATCACGTTATGGAAGTGCGCGATCAGAAACAGGCTGTTATGCAGCAGGAAGTCGGCACCGGGCACCGCCAGCAATACACCGGTCATCCCGCCGATGCTGAACGTGACGATGAACCCGAGCGTCCACAGCATCGGCGTTTCGAAGCGCACGCGCCCGCGATACATAGTGAACAGCCAGGTGAAAATCTTTACCCCGGTCGGCACGGCGATGATCATCGTCATGATGCCGAAGAACGCATTGACGTTCGCTCCCGCGCCCATCGTGAAGAAATGGTGCAGCCAGACGATGAATGACAGGATCGTGATCGCAATCGTCGCCCACACGAGCGAGGCATAGCCGAACAGCCGCTTGCTGCTGAAGGTGGCGGCGATTTCCGAGAAAATCCCGAACGCAGGCAGGATGAGGATGTACACCTCCGGGTGGCCCCACGCCCAGATCAGGTTCACGTACATCATCGGGTTGCCGCCGGCCTCGTTGGTGAAAAAGTGCATGTCGAGGTAGCGGTCCAGGGAGAGCATGAACAGGGTCGCGGTGAGGATCGGGAAGGCGGCCAGGATCAGGATCGAGGTGCACAGCGCGGTCCAGGTGAATACCGGCATCTTGAACAGGCTCATGCCTTCGGTGCGCATCTTGAGGATGGTCACGAAGAAGTTAAGCCCGGTCAGCAGCGTGCCGATCCCCGATATCTGCAGTGACCATATGTAGTAATCGACGCCGACCCCGGGGCTGTAGGCGAGCCCGGACAAGGGCGGGTAGGCGACCCAGCCGGTGCGGGCGAATTCGCCCACGCCCAGCGAAATGTTGACCAACGCCGCGCCAACCACGAACAGCCAGAAGCTCAGCGCATTGAGAAACGGGTACGCCACATCGCGCGCGCCGATCTGCAGCGGCACGACGATGTTCATCAGGCCAACCACGAACGGCATCGCCATGAAGAAAATCATGATCACGCCGTGCGCGGTGAAGATCTGGTCATAGTGGTCCGGCGGCAGGTAGCCGGGGCCGCCGCTCGCGGCCATGGCCTGCTGGGTGCGCATCATGATGGCATCGGAGAAACCGCGCAGCAGCATCACCAGGGCCACGATGATGTACATGCAGCCGATCTTCTTGTGATCCACCGAGGTGAACCATTCGCGCCACAGGTAGCCCCACTTGCGCTTCCAGGTGATCGAGCCGACCAGTGCCAGGCCGATCAGGCCGACGACGGCCAGGGTGTACATGACGATGGGTTCGGTGGTGGGAATGGCGTCCCATGACAGTTTTCCAAACATTGTTAACGCTCCTCAGCCGCCAAACCGGGTTGGTGATCGGTACGCACGCCAGTGCCGTCCCGTTGCGCCTGACTGCGCGGAGTCCTGTTGGCTTTGTTCATGCCTTCATATTTGTCGACGATGTCCAGGAACATGCGCTCCTGTACCTGCGAGTAATAACTGACCGGATGCCGGGTCGAGGGCTTGGCCAATGCCGCGTAGCTGGCCTGGTCCAGCCGTTGCGGGGCTTTCCTCACCTTCGCCACCCACTGCTCGAAATCGGACGGGTTGAGCGACAGCGTCGAGAAGTGCATGTCGGAGAACCCTTCGCCGTTATAGTTGGCGGCGATACCACGGAACTCCCCGACCTCATTGGCAATCAGGTGCAATTTAGTCTGCATCCCCGCCATGGCGTAGATCTGGCCGCCCAGCGCGGGGATAAAGAACGAGGTCATGGCCGCGTCGGAGGTGACCGTGAAGCTCACGGGGGTATTCACCGGCATCGCCAGTTCATTGACCGACGCGATACCGAGGTCGGGGTAGATGAACAGCCATTTCCAATCGGTGGCCACCACTTGCACGTTCATGTGCGGCACATCCGAATCGAGTGGGCGATACGGGTCGAGTGTGTGGGTGGTGACCCAGGTGACCCAGCCCAGCAGACAGATAATGACGAACGGCACGCCCCAGACTACCGCCTCGATCTTGTGAGAACTGGCCCAGCGCGGCGAGTAACGCGCCTTCTTGTTGGTGGCGCGATAGCGATAGGCGAACACGAAGGTCATGACGATGACCGGCACCACGACCAGCAGCATGAGGCCGGTGGCCAGGATGATGAGGTCCCGCTCATCCCGCGCAACGGCGCCCTTGGGGTTGAAGATGATCAGGTTGCAGCCCGCAAGTAAAAAACTGGTCGCGAGATACACCAGGCAATACCCAATAGTTCGCTTCATACATGCTCCTTTACTGACGCCGATCCTTGTGTGATGCGAGCACTACGGCGTGCCAAGTTGAAAACCACGCGAGCAAAATGCCGTCGCCGCCAGCGGTCGGCGACGCAAGAGAGGCCATTAGCGTCGGCCTCGATTTTTTTGAATAAGGGCTCCCACGTTGGTTTAACAAAATGTTACGCAAGCTGACGAACGGTTGAACGAGCGAAACGGCGGGGCGCCTGGGCCGGGCTATGCTCAAGTGGCCCTCAATAAATACCGGGCCCTCCAGCCGATATTCGGGTCTTCGGGTGGGCATTCAGTGCGGGAGAACGACATGTTTATTCGTGGCGAGACTTATAAAACCTGGGCGGCCCAGGACCGGGCCGAGACGTGCTTCAGTCAGGAAGTAGAAAACGGCTGTCACATCGACGTTCGCGCGCGGGAAGCGCAGACGGGGGATATCGAGGTGTTTATCAGTGTCTACACGGCCACCGGCGAAGCGGTGCAGGAGCGGATAAAACGGCTGCCCGGCAGCGAATGGGCGATTGACGATGCACTCAAGCGCGGTATCGACCAGGCCGAACGCATTGCCGGCGGCGAGTCAGGTCGGTTGCCGTGTGCCGATGCCCACGTTCATGCCGACGAGTAGGGCTGCGCATAACCGGGCGCAGGCGGCGGTCGCCTGCGCCCCGGCCGTTACGCGTCAAGGCTTGAACACTGCACGCAGGCACTGATCGGTCTTTTCCTTGAACCATTGATAGCCTTGCGCGCCGTCTTCCAGGCTCATGGGGTGCGTAAGCAGATAGGACGGATCCAGCTCGCCTTTCTGTATGTGTTCGAACAGGGTTGGCGCGTAGCGCTGGCCCGGCTGCTGGCCCGATTTCAACGTCAGCGCCTTGTTGACGATGGCGCCCATCGGGAATTTGTCGAGCAAGCCGCCGTAGACACCCACCACCGACACCGTGCCGCCTTTGCGGCAGGCGCGAATCGCTTGTCTGAGCACCGTGCCTCGCTCGGTGTGCAGCCTGAGCATCTGCTTGGCCTTGTCATATGCGTAGTCGATCTCGGTACCGTGCGCCTCCATGCCAACGCAATCGATGCAACGATCCGGACCGCGCCCGCCGGTGAGTTCCAGCAGTGCTTCATGCACGTTGGTCTTTTCGTAATTGATCGTGACGGCCTTGCCGTGCTCCTGGGCCAAACGCAGGCGATCCGGGAAACGGTCGATGGCGATCACCCGTTCAGCGCCCAACAGATAGGCGCTGCAGATGGCCATCTGGCCGACGCCGCCACAGCCCCAGACAGCGACGGTATCGCCTGGCTGGATGCCGGCATTGTCGGCGGCGAAATAGCCGGTCGGCGCAGCGTCGGAAACGAATACGGCCTGTTCGTCGCTGACGCCCTCGGGCACCTTGAACAGGTTGACGTCGGCGAACGGCACCCGGATGTAAGTGGCATGGCTGCCGGGATAACCGCCGAAGGCATGGCTGTAACCGATGATGCCGCAGCACGGCTGGCCGTACATCAGGTCGGTGGCCGAGGGGTTGGGGTTGGAGTTGTCGCAGCAGGAGAAATCGCTGCGCTGGCACGGCTCGCAGTTGCCGCAGCCGATGATGGAGATGGTGATGACCTTGTCACCCTTGCGCAGGCCAGTGACGCCCGGGCCCACCTCGACGATTTCGCCCATGAATTCATGACCGATGATATCGCCCGGTTTCATCGCCGGAACGTAGCCGCCGAGCAGGTGCAGGTCGGAGCCGCACACGGACGACAGGGTGACGCGAATGATCGCATCGCGCGGGTTGAGGATCGACGGATCGGGGACGTTGTCGATCTGCAGTTTGTTCGGGCCTTGCCAAGTCAGTGCGCGCATCAGTGAATCCCTCCTTCGATTGCCACGCCGGTTTTCACCGTCGCGTGATCGGTGGCCACCTGCTCGGTGCTGCCGTGCACATAAAAGAAAACATCGTCGTCCTGGGGGCGCAGCCGGTTAGTACTGACCTCGCCGGTTTCCAGCTGCTGCTTTAGCGCCTGCAGGGCATTGAGCAATGCCTTGTCGCTGAACATGCTGAATGCGCGCGCCAGGCCATAGCCCACGCGCCCCATGGTCGGCTTGCAAACGACGATAGCCTTGACTTGAGTGCCTCGGCCCGCGGGCGCGGGTGTCAGCGAAACTGTGACGTCGTGCTCCCAAAGGGCGGTTCCGGAAGTCTTCCAGTGCAGCTTATCGGTCTGGGCGGTTTCGGTCTGGACCAGTGTCCAGTGCAGGCGTCGACCGCCAGGCGCGCGGATCGTCCAGCGCGTGGTGCCGGGGGCTATCAACTCGACGCTGTCGATCCAACGCAGCAGCGGCCCGAGATTTTCGGGGCCGCTGATAAACCGGCGAATGTCATCCAGCGGTCGATTGATGGTAATGCTGCGCGTAATCGCCGCGCTGATCGGCCAGTGATGTTCGGCGCTCCATTGCTGCTCCAGGGGAGTTGGCGTCAACGCCTGCTTGAGCGCGCAATGACCGACGGCGCCGCGATAGACGCCATAGGCACCCGCCGCGGCCTCCAGAACGCCGGGCAAGCCTCCCGTGCGCCAGCCATGAAACAGTAGCGCGGCGCCGGTCGTGAACGAGAGCGCGCGTTCGACCGTGTTCATCGCACCGCGTTGGTCGATGTCCCGGTGTGTGTGAGTCGCTATGAGCGGATCGTCTGCCATGATGCGGTCCTCCATCGGTGTGTTTTCGATAGAAAAATGCAGGCCGTTCGAGGTTCAACTGTATTGAGTTGCGGCTGGATGAAAGGTACCGGGCGGGGCAGAGGCGCAGGGAAGCGCGCAATCATGCGCACTATTAGTATTTACCGCCATGCTGACCCGTAATCCTCAAGCTTGAAAGGATGCGTGCGATACAGCTCGCGCCACTAAGCTTTACTTAACTAACGCAACCCATAGCGATCCAGTGTCTGTTAGCCTCAGAAAAATGAAATTAATCCAAGGCATGCCGTTCCAGGACATACACTCCGTGGAGCGCCAATGGCGGTGACACCCGAAGCGTTTCAATACAGGTGCATTGAGGATCAAGCATGTTGAAGGTCGACGAGTTCCCCGCAGACACTTGCGAACCCAGCGAGTACGACAGCCTCCTCGCGATGGGGACACGCTCGCTCGATGCCATTCCGGGGGCTATTTACCTCTGTGACCGCGATGGTTGGCTCGTCAGGTTCAACAGCGAGGCGGCCACTCTGTGGGGGAGAACGCCTGTTCTGGGTGAACAGGGAGACCGCTTCTGCGGCTCGTATCGGCTTTACACCACCAGCGGCATGCCGTTGGCGGTTGACGAGTGCCCGATGGCTTCAACGCTCAGCGCGGGCTTGTGTGCGCGCAATCAGGAAGTCTTGATTGAGCGCCCGGGCGGTTCGCGATTCGTAGCACTCATGAGCATTCGCACGCTGCGAGACGGGCATGGCCATATCCAGGGCGCAATCAATTGCTTTCAGGACGTGTCGGCGCACCACGCATTAGCCGAAGAACTGCGGCGCAAAAGCGCCGACCTTGAAGACTTTTTCGAAAACAGTGCCGTTGGCCTTCATATTGTCAGCGGCGAGGGCGTTATCCTGCGCGCCAACAAAGCGGAGTTGGCGCTGCTGGGCTACTCAGCGGAGGAATACATCGGTCGCCACATCACCGAATTCCATGTGGATGAGCCCGTCATCGGCGACATCCTCAACAAGCTTGGCAGTGGTGATTGCCTGAACAGTTACCCGGCGCGTCTGAGGGCCAAGGACGGCAGCATCAAACATGTCGCGATTACCTCCAACGGGCGATTTGAGGAGGGGAAATTCTTCAATACCCGTTGCTTCACCATTGACGTTACCCGTGTGTATCACGCCGAAACCGAGCGTCAGGAGAGTGATGACCGGTTGGCGGCGACTTACGAGGCGGCCACCATCGGCATTGCCGAAGCGGGAGAGGGCGGCCGCCTGCTGCGGGTCAACGACGCGTTGTGCAACATGCTCGGTCGAACTCGCGAGCAACTGCTGGCGATGACCTTTCTGGACTATACCCACCCTGACAGTGTGGAGCAGGACGCGGCTTTATATGCACGCCAGGTGGCGGGGGAACTGGACCACTACGTGTTGCGCAAGCGGGCCGTTAAGCTCGATGGCCAGCCGCTTTATCTGGATGTCTACAGCTCGTCGGTAAGAGCACCGGATGGCAGGTTCCGCTATGGCGTGCGGGTTGTCCAGGACGTCACGCTCACCCGCGAGATGGAGAATCGGATACGTGACAGCGAGCGGCACATGCGCAATCTGCTGGAGGCGTTGCCGGCGGCTGTCTATACCACCGACGCCGAAGGGCGCATTACCTTCTATAACCGCGCGGCCGTCGAGTTGTCGGGGCGCACGCCGCAACTGGGCGACCTTTGGTGCGTCACCTGGAAATTATTCAATACCGACGGCACCTATCTGCCTCACGACCAATGCCCGATGGCCGTGGCACTCAAGGAAAACCGGCCCATACGCGGCGTGGAGGCCATTGCGGAGCGGCCGGATGGCAGCCGCGTGCCGTTTGCGCCTTATCCAACCCCTCTGCACGATGCGGACGGAAACCTGATCGGCGCTATCAATATGCTGGTGGATATCAGCGAACGGAAACAGGCGCAAGAGCGCCAGAAAACCCTGATTGATGAGCTCAATCACCGGGTCAAGAACACCCTGGCCACGGTCCAGTCCCTGGCGGCCCAGACTGCACGCAATGCGCAGGATGCCAGGGAAGGGTACACGCGGTTCGAAGCCCGGCTGCTGGCATTGTCGCGGGCCCACGACCTGCTGACGAAGCAGCATTGGGGCCTGACTCCGCTCAGCGCGCTGGCCCATGACGTACTAATGCCAGTATTGGGCCAGGAGCCCGAGCGCGTCCTGATCGCCGGCGATGCCATCCACGTTGATACCCGTGTCGCCCTGAACTTAACCATGACCCTCAACGAACTGGCGATCAACGCGCTTAAATACGGCGCAATGTCCACCGAGACGGGAACACTGTCAGTGCGCTGGAGCATTCAAGCGCAACCGAGTGGCGCGCTGCTGACCGTGGACTGGCGCGAACAGAACGGCCCCTCAGTCGCCACGCCGGAACGTGAAGGCCTGGGCTCTCGCCTGATGAAGCGCTGCATCGAACGCGATTTAGGTGGTTCTTTTGAACTCGACTTCGCCCCTGAGGGCGTGCGCTGCCGCTTTTCCTTTAGGGTTGCCGAGGCTAAACCATGACCGTGTTTTCCGGAATCAGCGTGCTGCTGGTCGAAGACGAGAGTGCCATTGCCATGTTGATCGAAGAGATGCTCGAAGACTTGGGCTGCACGGTGGTTGCCTCCGTGGCCCAGCTTGCGAAAGCGCTGCAGATTGCAAAGGTATTGGAGGTCGACCTGGCGATTCTCGATGTGAACCTGGCCGGAGAACGGGTTTTTCCGGTGGCCCAGGTCCTGCGTGAGCGACACATTCCGTTCCTGTTCAGTACCGGATACGGCGCCAGCGGCGTGCCGGGGGAGTTCGCCGATTGCCCGGTGTTGCATAAACCGTTTGCGCAGAAAGACCTGCAGTTGCAAATGGCGGTGGCGTTGAAGCGTTAGGGGGCAGGTTTGCTTGATGAGCCTCTATAGCGTGATATATGATTTAACATAATATACATTATGCGTAATACGATGTTACATAATTAGAGGCAGTGCCCGTCACATTTCAACGGGCAAAACCCTTGCAGTGTCAAACCTGAGCAAATCCTCCATCCACGAACATCTCGCTGCCGGTCATGAAACTGCTCTCGTCCGACGCCAGGAATAATGCCGCCGCCGCAACTTCTTCAGCCTGGCCAATGCGGCCCAGCGGAATCTGCCCGGTCATGTCGTCGATGATCGCGTCCTTCTGGCCGGTGCCGCTCAATGCCAGGTCCAGGCCGGGTGTCGAGATCGGTCCGGGTGAAATGACATTGACGCGAATGCCGGTGCCTTTGAGGTCCAGCGCCCAGCTCCGGGCGAAATTGCGCAGCGCGGCCTTGGTTGCGCTGTAGACGCTGAATGCCTGTGTGCCCATGGTGCCCGTCGTCGAACCGGTCAAGATCACCGAGCCGCCGGCGCTCATCAGTGGCAGCGCGTTCTGCACCGTGAACAGTGTGCCTTTGACGTTGATGCCGAACGTGCGGTCGAAGGATGCTTCCGTGATCGAACCGATAGGCTCGAAATCGCCCAGGCCCGCATTGGCGAACAACACATCAATCCGACCCTTGGTGGCCTTGATCTGCGTGAAGATGCGTTCCAGGTCATCCAGTTTCGAAATATCACCCTGGATGGCGATAGCGTTCGGGCCGATCAGGCCCAGCGCCTTGTCCAGCTCTTCCTGCCTGCGTCCAACGATGACTACCTGCGCGCCTTCCTTTGCAAAACGAATCGCACTTGCCAGGCCGATGCCGCTGTTGCCGCCGGTGATTACCGCAATCTTGCCGTTAAGCCTGCTCATGGTGAACTCCCAGATGTGTGGAAACACAACTGTAGATCCGGGCTATTCTTTTGAATAGTATGCACCTTTTGGTAAGTACCCTATGGAGTGCCCGAATCATGGCTAATACGTCGTTCAACTGCGGCCTTGAGGCTGCGCTCGCCGTGATCGGCGGCAAATGGAAACCGCTGGTGCTCTACAACCTGGCGAAAAATGTCCATCGCTACGGCGAATTGCGCCGCGCCATCGGTGGCGTGACTGACAAAGTGCTGATTCAGCAACTCAAGGAGTTGGAACGCGACGAGATCATCGTGCGGATCGACTTTCAGGAAATACCGCCCAAGGTCGAATATTCCCTGACGCCGTTCGGCGAATCCCTGGCAAACGCGCTGAGCACCTTGTGTGTCTGGGGCACCGAACACATGCAGACGGTGGAACGTATCAGTCAGCGCCGCGCCACCGCCCTCGCCCATTCTTGAGCGCAAGACACCGATAGCCAACTCAACTAAATGACTATTTAGTTGAGTTATATCAATAGGTTACGGTCCTATAGCTGAAACCGGTCCACCGACTGCGACAGTTTGCCCGCCAGGTTCGACAGCTCGTCCGTCGTCGACGCGGTCTGGCCGATCACTCGACTGTTGCTCTCCGACATGCCGGCAATCATCTCCACCTGGTGGGAGATTTCATTGCTGGCCAGGCTCTGCTCACTGATGGTGCGCGAAATGTCATGCACCAATTCCGTCGTGTTGAGAGTCGCCTGCAGTATCTCGCGAATGGCGCGCTCCACATCGGCGGTGACGGCCATGCCTTTATCCACTTGAGCGACGCCCTCCTCCATGCTGGTAACCGCTTCCCGCGTGCTTTGCTGGATGCGCCCGACCATGCTGGCGATTTCCTGGGTCGACGCACTGGTACGCCCCGCCAGGCTGCGCACTTCATCGGCCACCACTGCAAAACCGCGCCCTTGCTCCCCGGCCCGCGCCGCTTCGATCGCAGCGTTGAGCGCCAGCAGGTTGGTCTGATCGGCGATGCCTTTGATCACCTGGATGATGCTGTAGATCGCCTCGGAGTCTTTGTCGAGGGTGCGGATCACCTGGGCCGATTGCTGGGCGGAACGGGCGATCCCGTCCATGTCACTGACGACTTGATGTATGACTCGCCCACCGTCCTTGGCCAGGGCCTCGGCCTGGTTGGCCATGTCCAGTGCGTGCCCGGCGTGGCGGGTGATTTCTTCGATACTGGCGGTCATTTCGCTGGCGGCGGCGGCCATGGTGCTGGCGGCTAGACTTTGTTGCTGGCTGCTGTTGGCGACTTCATGGCAACCGTGACTCAGTTGCTCGGTGACGCCCGTGATGCCATGGGCATTGCTGCGCACCACATCGATCATGCCGCGCAGGTCACGCTGCATGGTCGCCAGGCTGCGGATCAGTGAACTGGCTTCGTCATTGCGCCGCGGCTCGGCGATGGTTTCGCTCAAGTTGCCCCGCGCGATGCCGGCGGCGATCCGGCTGGCGGACTGCAACGGGCCCATGATGCTCAGCATCACCCAACGGCCTTGTGCCAGGAGCAGCAACAAGCTGGCGAGCAGTACGATGCCCAGGGTGAAATTGGCGTTGCGGATGGTCTGTTGCGTGCTGGCGCCGGTCTGCTGGGTATTGCTTTCGATCAGCTCGCTCAGCGTCGCCAGTTGATCTTCCAGTTGAGTGAACGCCTTATTGAACGTCTCCAATTCACCGCGAGCGGCTTCCGGGTTATCCAGGGCCAGCGCGACGATACGTTCGGCGGCGCTGATGTAGGTATCGAGCGCGGGCTTGGTGCTTTCCAACTTGGTCCGAAGCGTCTCGTCCAACGGCAGCTTGAGGTTCTCCGCCAGCATCTGGCGAAAATGCTCCGCGTGCTCCTTGAGCGAACTGCTGACCTCGTCCTTGCTGCTGGTGCTCTTGCCCAGTCCCACCAGCATGGCGGACAACACATCGGCGCGCAGTGCGTCGTGCATCATGTCCGCTTCCATGTGGTTACGCAGCACCGTCATGCTGACTTCATTGTCGCGTACAGCGTCGCTCATCCGTGCGTTCCCCAGATAACTGACCAGGCTCATGAGCATGGCGGTCAACAATCCGGTCCCAATCAACAGCATCAAGCGTAGTTTGATCGTCATGCGGGTATCCCTGTGCCTGGAACGCCGGTTGAAATGCCAACCGCCTGAGCGTCGTTAGTACCGTTATCGGCATCTCGTTCCTGTTATTGAAGCCTAAGTTTGCGTATCTGCGCGGATACCTTAAGCTGGCCGGCCTTTGCTCGGCCCGGAACCGCCCCATGTCTCGTCGTATTGCCCATCTCGCCCTGCTGCTTGGATTGATTACCGCCATCGGCCCATTCGCCATCGACAGCTACCTTCCCGCCCTGCCCACCCTCGGCGCCAGCCTGCAGGCGTCACTGGCGGCGGTGCAGATGAGCCTGACGGTGTTCTTTATCGTGATCGGCGTGTGCCAGCTGTTTTATGGGCCGATCAGCGATGTGTTCGGGCGCAAACCGCCGATTTACGCCGGCCTGGTGATTTTTGCCGTGGGCAGCGTCGGTTGCGCGCTGGCGCCGACGATCGAAGTGCTGATCGCGTTTCGCGCAGTACAGGCGTTCGGTGCCTGCGCCGGCATGGTGGTGCCGCGTGCCATCGTGCGTGACCTGTACACCGGCCACGAAGCGGCGCGGCTGATGTCCCTGCTGATGCTGGTGATGAGTGTTTCACCGATCCTTGCGCCGTTGGCCGGCAGCCTGGTGATTGCGCTGTGGAGCTGGCGTGAAGTGTTCGCCGTGCTCGCGGTGGTGGCCGTGCTGTGCCTGGTGATGACCGCTGTACAACTGCCTGAAACTCACCCGGCCGAGCGGCGCCTGGGCAAGACCCTGGCCGGTGCGTTCAGCAGTTACGGCGCCTTACTGCGCGATCCGGTGTTCATGGGGTTGTCGGTGGTATGCGGCTTCGGGCTGGCCACGTTCTTTGTGTTTATCGGCAGCGCACCGTTCGTGTACATAGAACACTTCGGCCTGACGCCGACCCAATTCAGCCTGGCATTCGCCCTCAACGCCGCGTCGTTCTTCGCCATGAGCCAACTGACTGCGCGCCTCAGCGCACGCTTTGGCCTGGCCCCGTTGATTCGCGGCTCGGTCATCGGCGTGGCGGTGGTGATGAGCCTGCTGGCAATTACCACACTGTGGTCCGGCAGCCTGGCGTTGATGATGTCGCTGCTGTTTATCGGCTTCGGTTTTCTCGGCCTGCTGCTGCCGGCGGCCGGCGTGCTGTCCATGGAAGACCACGGCGCCGTGGCGGGCTCGGCCTCGGCGTTGCTCGGCGCGATTCAGATGATCACGGGCGCAGTGTGCATGAGCCTGGTAGGCGTGTTCGCCGATCACACCCCGGCGCCGATGCTGATCGGCATTGCGCTGTGTGCGGTTGCGGCGCTGATCACCGTATTGTGGACCTTGCGCCGCTTGCCGCCGCACTTGGCGAGCGCCCCACCCTCCTCCTGAGCGGTACCATTCGTCGGGCTTGGCCGGCATCCATTACAACTATCGCCGGCCATGAAACTACTAATCCCATAGCACCTTTGGAAACCTATGGAGATTGGAAATGACTGACTATCCACGCCCACCTTTCGCTCCCCAGGCGCAAAACGTGCCCGGCACTCAGAAGAAAATGGACCCGTACCCGGACTGCGGTGAACAGAGCTACAAGGGCTCCGGCCGCCTGGCCAACAAGATCGCCCTGATTACCGGTGCCGACAGCGGCATCGGCCGTGCGGTCGCTATCGCATTTGCCCGAGAAGGCGCCGACGTGGCCATCGCCTACCTGGATGAGCATGACGACGCCAAGGAAACCGCGCGTTGGGTCGAAGAAGCCGGCCGCCAGTGCCTGCTGCTGCCCGGTGATATCGCGCAAAGAGCCACGTGCCAGGCGCTGGTGGACAAAACCGTCGAACAGTTCGGCCGTATCGACGTGCTGGTCAACAACGCCGCGTTCCAAATGAGCCATGAAACCCTCGAGGAAATCGAGGACGAGGAATGGGTCAAGACCTTCGATATCAACATCACCGCGATGTTTCGCATCTGCAAGGCCGCGCTGCCGCATATGAAGGCCGGCAGTTCGATTATCAACACCACGTCGGTCAACTCCGACATGCCCAAGCCGACGTTGCTGCCCTACGCCGCCACCAAAGGGGCAATTGCCAACTTCACCGGCGGCCTGGCGCAGATGCTCGGCAGCAAGGGGATTCGCGTCAACAGTGTCGCCCCTGGCCCGATCTGGACCCCGTTGATCGTGGCGACCATGACCGATGAGGACGTGCAGAACTTCGGCAGCGAAACCCCGCTGGGCCGCCCCGGACAGCCGGTGGAAGTGGCACCGATCTACGTGCTGCTGGCCTCGGACGAAGCCAGCTACATTTCCGGCTCGCGCTATGCCGTCACAGGCGGCAAACCGATTCTGTGACCGCTGCGCTACAGATCAAAGCGATCCACCGCCCGCCGCCGCTCATTGTCGTCGCGCACGTCATAGCTGGCGGTGGTCTGGATATTGGTGTGGTGCGCCAGTTTCTGTGCGATTGACAGGTCATGCTCCTCAATCACTCGCGTGATGAATGAACGACGAAAGTCGTGGGGCATGATCTTCACCCCCACCTGCTCCCCGCGCTGACGGGCAATGTAGTAAATCGCATGCTTGGTGATACGTTCCCGAGTGATATGGCTGCCTCGGCGAATACGGTTGAACAGGAAGTCGTCGTCCTGCTCGCCCGGTTTGAGTTGCTGGCGGCGAAAGTCCAGCCATGCCTGCAATTTGGCAAAGGCCCAGTCCGGGGCGTATTTGACCAGTTCTCTGTTGCCTTTGCCGATCACCCGCAAACTGCGCTCGGTAAAGTCGATCTGCGCAAGGTCGAGGTTGACCGATTCCGACTTGCGCATGCCTGAACCGTAGAGAATCCCGATCACCGCGGCATCACGCAGGCCCTGCGGGCGTGGGTCGGCGGCGCAGACTTCCATCAGTTCGCGGATCAATGTGCGCCGCAGGTTGCGGCCCTGGCCCAGGCGCGTACCGGCGGCAGCCTTGACCGTGCGCATCTTCAACAGGTGTTCCTGGGTGATCAGGCTCATGCGCCAGGCTTCATTCATCACTCCGCGCACCGCGTTCACGTACAGCGACGATGTGTTCGGGGCGTAGCCGTCCTCGCGCAACGCTGCCACCAGGGCGATGACGTGCTCGGGCTGCAGCAGGTGCCAGTCGATATCTTCCAGGTTGATGTCCTCGAAGCCCAGGCGGTCGGCGGCATCCTGCAGCACATAGCGCATGGTCAGTTGGCTCGAGGGTGCCAGGCGGGTGAGGTAGAGGGTCAGAGGGTTGCGCAGCGACTCAGTCAAAACTAATCAGCCTTTGGATTAAATAACGCGAGCAAACCATTGTTTGTTCGAGCTATTCAGTGAATTGGCGAGGGCTGAGTCTAGCGCAGGACTCGCCCTCGCACAAAATCACGGGACGGTTTCTTCATCCTCGGTCGGCTCCGGCGGCTGGGTCTGGGCCTGGCTCCACTCGCTGTCCTGTTTTTGCATCAGCGCGAACCAGTGCTTGCGCATGTAGGGCAAGTAGGCGTCCGGCGCCTTGGCGAAATCGTCCTCATCGCGGTAACAGCCCGGCAATGGCAGCTCGGTGCCCTGCTCCTTGTACTGGCTGACCAACGCCTGCTGCGCGGCCACGCTACAGTCCTTGGGCAAGGGCATGCCACGCAATGCGCCGGCCTCTTCGTCCCACCAGGCCGCGCCGTAACGGTCGACGCCGCGCAGGCGGAATTTCTGCGACTTGCCCACGCGCATGATCAACTTGAATTCATTCGGGCTGACATCGCTGGTGCAGGTGAGCGAGTAACCGACGATGGTCTGGGTGAGGCCGTCACCGTTCAAGTCGGTAACCCGGGTGGCAGTCCGATCAAAGCGCAGGGCCGCGTCGAACTGGCAGCGCTGCACATCGTCGTAGAGCATCCATATGCGTTTGGGGCGCTTGCCGTCGATCAGGTACTGGGCCGCGTAGACAAAAGCCGTCTGGGTGCCATCGTCGTCTCGCTCATTGACCTGTTCGGCCAGCACCAGGAGGTTTTTTCCCTGCTGGTCATCCCAGGTATAGGCAGCGATCTGCTTGCCGCGCACTTCGACGCCATCCGGCACCTGGTCGATGCTGGTGAGCGCCAGGCCGTCATCGGCCCGCACTGTGGCGATACAGGCCACGCTCAATAACAACCCCATCAACACTGGCCGCAATTGGCCGCGTAAAAGCTGCACGCTATTCATCCGAGTACCCTGGCAAGAGATGGCTTACTTTACCGGCACTTGAGCGTTGATGCAGAGAAGATTGTTTATCCAGCGGGGCTAGCTGAACCCTGGCTGTCTACCTGTCAAATAAACGAGTTTTTCATCCGGCTTTCATATTCGTTCCACATTTTTCCGCTTAACCTTAAACGCAGTACTTCATGGCAATCCGTGGTTTGCCAGTTAACCTGTTGATTGTGCTCAAGCTTTAGCTGTGCGCTAAAGCGCGCCCGTCGTGCTTCGTTGCTGTTTTCACGCTCCAAGCCGCTCTAACCCCGAGGTCATGAATCTTTGAAACCCTACCCTATTCAGTGCGTGTCGATCGTTATCCCGGTCTACAACGAACAAGACAGCCTGCCTGAGCTGCTGCGCCGCACCACGGCAGCCTGCAAGCAACTGGCCTACGCATACGAAATCATCCTGGTCGATGACGGTAGCCGCGACAACTCCGCGCAATTGCTCGAGGACGCCGCCGCAGAGGATGGCAGCAACGTGGTCGCGGTGATCCTCAACCGTAATTACGGCCAACATGCGGCAATCATGGCCGGGTTCGAGCAATGCCGGGGCGATGTGGTGATCACCCTTGACGCCGACCTGCAGAACCCGCCCGAAGAAATCCCGCGCCTGGTGGAACAAGCGGCCCTGGGCTACGACGTGGTTGCCACCGTGCGCAATAATCGCCAGGACTCGGCCTTTCGCCGCTGGCCTTCGCGCCTGATCAATCTGGCCGTGCAACGCTCCACCGGCGTGGCCATGACCGACTACGGCTGCATGCTGCGCGCCTATCGCCGCACCATCGTCGATGCCATGCTGGCCTGCCGCGAGCGCAGCACCTTCATCCCGATCCTGGCCAACGGCTTTGCCCGCCACACCACCGAGATCCTGGTGCACCACGCCGAGCGCGAGCACGGCGAATCCAAATACAGCGCCATGCGCCTGATCAGCCTGATGTTCGACCTGCTGACCTGCATGACCACCACCCCGCTGCGCCTGCTGTCCATCGTCGGTTTCAGCCTGGCGGCCCTGGGCATGCTGTTCGCCTTTGCCCTGATCGTCATGCGCCTGGCCTTCGGCGCCGATTGGGCCGGTGACGGTCTGTTCGTGCTGTTTGCCGTGCTGTTCGTGTTCACCGGTGGCCAGTTCATCGGCATGGGCCTGCTGGGTGAATACCTGGGCCGTATGTACAGCGATGTGCGCGCCCGCCCGCGTTTCTTTATTGAAAAAGTGCTGCGCAACCAACCGGCGGCACCGGCACCCGTGGTCGTCGTCGACGGCCTGGCGTCTTCCCACACTTCCACTTCTTCCGATCAGGTCCAGTCATGAGTTCAAAAGCCGTTGTATTCGCGTACCACGATATTGGTTGTGCAGGCATCGAAGCGCTGCTCGCTGCCGGTTATGACATCGCTGCCGTGTTCACCCATGCCGATGACCCCAAGGAAAACAACTTCTACGGCTCCGTGGCCCAATTGTGCGCGCGTAACGGCATCCCCGTGCACGCTCCGGAAGACGCCAACCACCCGCTGTGGGTCGAGCGCATCGCCAAACTCAATCCGGACTACATTTTCTCGTTCTACTACCGCAACCTGCTGAGCGAAGCGCTGCTGGCCACCGCGAGCAAAGGCGCGTTCAACCTGCACGGCTCGCTGCTGCCCAAGTATCGCGGCCGCGCGCCTGCCAACTGGGTGCTGGTCAACGGCGAAACCGAAACCGGCGTGACCCTGCACCGCATGGTCAAACGTGCCGACGCCGGCGCGATCCTGGCTCAGCACAAAGTTGTGATCGAGCGCAGCGACACCGGCCTGACCCTGCACGCCAAGCTGCGTGACGCCGCCACCCACCTGCTGCGCGATGCGCTGCCGCAACTGGCCGCGGGCAAGCTGACTGAAACGGCCCAGGATGAAAGCCAGGCCACCTGCTTTGGTCGCCGCACGGCCGCCGACGGCAAGCTGGAGTGGAACAAACCGGCTGAAGAACTGTTCAACCTCGTGCGTGCGGTCACTCAGCCATACCCGGGCGCCTTCTGCGCCGTGGGCGAGCACAAGCTGATCGTCTGGCAGGCCGACGTGGTCAAGGGCAACGAAGGCCTGGCGCCCGGCCGCGTGATCAGCGTCAACCCGCTGCGCATCGCCTGCGGTGAAGATTCCCTGGTGATCAAGTTCGGCCAGCGCAACGACAACGGCCTGTACCTGGCCGGGCCCTCCCTGGCCAACGAATTGGGCCTGGTGGACGGCTCCGTGCTGCGTGGCGCCGAGTCCGGCCGCAAGCCACGCCGTACCCGCGTGCTGATCCTCGGTGTGAACGGCTTTATCGGTAACCACCTCTCCGAGCGCCTGCTGCGCGACGACCGTTATGAAGTCTATGGCCTGGACATCGGTTCCGACGCCATCGAGCGCCTGCGCAGCCACCCCAACTTCCATTATGTGGAAGGCGATATCAGCATCCACACCGAGTGGATCGAGTACCACATCAAGAAGTGCGACGTGGTCCTGCCGCTGGTGGCCATTGCCACGCCAATCGAATACACCCGCAACCCGCTGCGCGTGTTCGAACTGGACTTCGAGGAAAACCTCAAGCTGGTGCGCTACTGCGTCAAGTACAACAAGCGCGTGATCTTCCCGTCGACCTCCGAAGTCTATGGCATGTGCCAGGACCAGTATTTCGACGAAGACACCTCCAACCTGGTGGTCGGCCCGGTCAACAAGCAACGCTGGATCTACTCGGTTTCCAAGCAACTGCTGGACCGCGTGATCTGGGCCTACGGTGCCAAGGGCCTGAATTTCACCCTGTTCCGTCCGTTCAACTGGATGGGCCCGCGCCTCGACCGCCTGGATTCGGCGCGTATCGGCAGCTCCCGAGCAATTACCCAACTGATCCTGAACCTGGTGGAAGGCACGCCGATCCGCCTGTTCGACGGCGGCGAGCAGAAACGCTGCTTCACCGACATCGCCGACGGTATCGAAGCCCTGGCGCGCATCATCGATAACGACAATGACGCGTGCAACGGCCAGATCATCAACATCGGCAACCCGGAAAACGAAGCCAGCATTCGCCAACTGGGCGAAGAGCTGCTGCGCCAGTTCGAAGCGCACCCACTGCGCGGCAACTTCCCGCCGTTCGCCGGGTTCCGCGATGTGGAGAGCAAGGCGTTCTACGGCACCGGTTACCAGGATGTGGCGCACCGCAAGCCAAGCATCGAAAACGCCAAGCGCCTGCTGAACTGGGCACCGACCGTGGAAATGAGCGAAACCATCGGCAACACGCTGGATTTCTTCCTGCGTGAAGCGATGCTCGAACAGGCGGACAAGCACTGATGCAGGCAGGTCTTCGCATCGACGTCGATACCTACCGTGGCACCCGCGAAGGTGTGCCACGGTTGCTCGAATCCCTGGATGAAGCCGGGGTGAAAGCGACGTTCTTCTTCAGTGTCGGGCCGGACAACATGGGGCGCCACCTGTGGCGCCTGATCCGCCCGCAATTTCTGTGGAAGATGCTGCGCTCCAATGCCGCCGGCCTGTATGGCTGGGACATCCTGCTGGCGGGCACTGCCTGGCCGGGCAAGCCCATCGGCCGCGACCTGGGGCACTTGATGCGCCAGGCCAAGGCCGCCGGGCATGAAGTCGGCCTGCACGCCTGGGATCACCATGGCTGGCAGGCCAACACCGGGCGCTGGAGCGAGGCGCAGTTGATCGAGCAGATTCGACGTGGCGTGGACACCCTGAGCGACATCCTCGGCGCGCGCATCGACTGCTCAGCGGCGGCCGGCTGGCGTGCCGATGAGCGCGTCGTGCAAGCCAAACAAGGTTTCAACTTTCGCTACAACAGCGATTGCCGGGGCACTAGCCTGTTTCGGCCGACATTGGCTGACGGCAGCGCGGGTACGCCCCAAATTCCGGTGGACCTGCCGACGTTCGACGAAGTGGTCGGGCCGGTGGTCGCCGCCAAGGATTTCAATAACTTCATTCTTGACCGCTTCACGGCGTCGAAGCTCAACGTCTATACCATCCATGCAGAAGTAGAAGGGATTCTGATGGCTCAAGATTTTCGCCGGTTGCTCGCCCAGGCAGGGCAGCGCGGCATCGATTTCACACCGCTGGGCGACTTGTTGCCCACGGACCTCACCACCCTGCCCCAGCAACACCTGGTGCGCGGTGCGTTGAGTGGCCGCGAGGGTTGGCTGGGAGTGCAGCAGGCATGACGCGCCGTTGGGCATTGCCCTTGCTCCTGCTGGCGTTTGGCGTGTTTTACCTGTTACCGCTGGCCACCCACGGCCTGTGGATTCCGGATGAAACCCGCTATGCGCAGATCAGTCAGGAAATGCTGCTGACCGGCAAGTGGGCCGCGCCGCACTTTATGGGTATCCGCTATTTCGAGAAACCTGCCGCCGGTTACTGGATGATTGCGCTCGGTCAGGCCATGTTCGGGCAGAACCTGTTCGGCGTGCGTTTTGCGTCGGCCTTGAGCACCGGCTTGAGTATCCTGCTGGTTTACCTGATGGCCCGCCGGTTGTGGAACGACCCGCAGAAAAGCCTGGTCAGCACTGTGCTGTACATGAGTTTCGTCAGCGTGGCGATGCTCGGTGGCTACGCCAATCTGGACCCGCAGTTCACCTTCTGGGTCAACCTGACGGGCGTAGCCCTGTGGTTCTGCTTCGCCAGCCGCACGCCGCGTGCCAGGCTGTGGTCCTGGGCCTTGCTGGGCGTGGCCTGTGGCATGGGTTTCATGACCAAGGGCTTCCTGGCCTGGTTACTGCCGGTATTGATCGCCCTGCCCTACGCCGTCTGGCAGAAACGCTCGATGGAATTGTTCAAGTTCGGCCCAGTGGCCGTGGCTGCGGCGATGCTGGTCAGCCTGCCATGGGCCTTGACCGTGCACCTGCAAGAGCCGGATTACTGGCACTTTTTCTTTTGGCATGAGCATATCCAACGCTTTGCCGGCGAAGACGCGCAGCACGCCGAGCCGTTCTGGTATTACCTGCCCTTGCTGGTGGCGTTCACGCTGCCCTGGGTTGCCCTGCTGCCGTCCAGCCTCAAACAGGCGTGGCAGGACCGGCGCCTGCCCGACACCGCGTACTTGCTGCTGTGGCTATTGATGCCCCTGGCATTCTTCAGCCTGGCCAAAGGCAAACTGCCTGCGTACATCATGCCGTGCCTGCTGCCCCTGGCTTTGCTGATGGGCTCTACCTTGAGCGACAAACTCGCTCAAGGCCGTGACCGCGTGGTACGCATCAACGGGTGGCTGAACCTGGTGATCGGCGTGCTTGCCCTATTGGCGCTCGGTTGGTTCCAACTGAAGAAGTCAGTGTACGTACAGGGTGATGAAACCCTTAGTCTGGTGCTGGTATTCACCTGCCTCGCCGGCTGGGTCCTGGTCAACCTGCTGCAAGCGGTACGCCCGGCGACGCTGTGGGCCGCACCGCTGATCGGCAGCGGCCTGCTGGTTGCGCTGGTGCCCGCCGCATTGCCCCATTCGGTGGTTTATAACAAGACCCCGGACCAGTTCATCATCGATCATGCCGAAGAACTCAAGCCTTCCATTGCGCTGTTGAGCAACGACCTGGGCGCCTCCGCGGCGTTGTCATGGCGACTGAAACGGCCCGACATCACGCTGTACAACACCTCTGGCGAGGTGAAATACGGCCTGGCCTATGCGGACACCGCTCATCGTCTGGTCGACCGCAATCAGATCCAGGCCTGGATGGCCCAAACCCGTCGCAGCGGCCCCGTGGGCGTGGTGATGCGCGTCAATAGCCAGGGTGAGAAGGAAGAACTCGCCCTGCTGCCCGCAGACGGCCAGCGGTATGCGCAGGGCAATATCGTGATCCTGATCTTCCCGCAGGTCGCGCAATGATCACCCTGCTTCTGTTACTCAGCGCCTGCCTGCTCACCTGCATGGGCCAGGTCTCGCAGAAGTTTGCCGTGGAAAGCTGGCGAGAATTGCCCGACGGCTGGGCGCTGAAGCTACGTTCGCCGTGGCTGTGGTCGGCCCTGCTGTGCCTGGGCTTCGGACTGTTGGTATGGCTGCTCGTATTGCAGCGCCTTGAGGTGGGCATCGCTTACCCGATGCTCAGCCTGAATTTTGTCTTGGTCACCCTGGTGGCGCGCTTTGTGTTCAAAGAGCCCATCGACGCGCGGCATTGGCTGGGCGTCGCGCTGGTGATTGCCGGCGTAGTGTTGCTGGGGCGTCAGGTATGAGCCGGGCGCGCGGGTTTGCCCTGGCCTTGGGCAGCGTGGGCCTGGTCAGCGCGGCGCAGTTGGGCATGCGTTGGAGCATGACGCGTTTACCGTTGCCCCATGAATGGCTCAATGCGCAGATCGATCTTGCAGCCCTCGGGGTGGTGGTTCTGGCGATCTGTGCCTACGCCCTGTCGATGCTTTGCTGGTTGGTGGCCCTCAAGCACCTGCCGCTGGGTCGGGCCTATTCGCTGCTGAGCATCAGCTACGCGCTGGTGTACCTGCTGGCGGCCGGCCTGCCGGTGTTCAACGAACATTTTTCGCTTTCGAAAACTCTCGGGGTGGCATTTGTCATCCTGGGTGTGCTGGTTATCAACTCTCGTCGTGCTCGCTCTACAAGTCCCAGGAATGCCCCATGAAAATCAGCGTATTTGGTAGTGGTTACGTCGGCCTGGTGCAGGCCACCGTATTGGCCGAAGTCGGTCACGATGTCATCTGCATGGATGTCGATCAAAACAAGGTCAAGCTGCTGCAGCAGGGCCATGTGAGTATCTTCGAGCCGGGGCTGGCCGCCATGGTCAAGGAGAACCTCGAAAGCGGGCGATTGCACTTTACCTATGACGAGAAACTCGCCGTCGAGCACGGTGAGGTGCTCTTCATCGCGGTGGGCACGCCGTCGGATGAAGACGGTTCGGCGGATCTGAAATACGTGCTGTCGGTCGGCGATGCCGTGGCTCGCCATCGGATCGAGCCGGTCATTCTGGTGGAAAAGTCCACCGTGCCCGTGGGCACCGGCGACACCCTGCGCGCTCATATCGACAAAGCCTTGCACCTGGCCGGCCGCAGCCTGGCGTTCGATATCGTCTCCAACCCCGAATTCCTCAAGGAAGGCTCGGCGGTTGCCGACTGCCGCCGGCCGGACCGCATCATCATCGGCTGCGAGCGCGAAGAAGTGCGCGAGGTCATGCGCGATCTGTACGCACCGTTCAACCGCAACCATGACCGCATTATCTTCATGGACCTGCGCAGCGCCGAGCTGACCAAATACGCCGCCAACTGCATGCTGGCCACCAAGATCAGCTTTATCAACCAGATCGCCGAGCTGGCCGAACACTTGGGCGCCGACATTGAAGCCGTGCGCCTGGGCATCGGCGCCGATTCGCGCATCGGCTACCACTTTATCTATCCCGGTTGCGGCTATGGAGGCTCGTGCTTCCCCAAAGACATGCGCGCGCTGATCCACAGTGCCAAGCAGGCCAACTGCTCCAGCGACCTGCTGGAAGCCGTCGAAGCGATCAACCAGCGTCAGAAGAGCAAGCTGTTCGAGCGTATCAACGCGTTCTTCAAAGGCAACCTGCGCGGCAAGACCTTCGCCCTGTGGGGCCTGGCCTTCAAACCCAACACCGATGACATGCGCGACGCCCCCAGCCGCGTATTGATGGAAGCCCTGTGGGACGCCGGGGCCGACGTGCGCGCCTTCGACCCCGAGGCCATGCAGGAAACCCAGCGCATCTATGCCGATGAGACACGCCTGATGCTGATGGGCACGCCTGAATCCACCCTGGTGGGCGCCGATGCGCTGATCGTGTGCACCGAGTGGCAGCAATTCAAGGCGCCGGACTTCGACCTGATCCACCAGCGCCTGAAAACGCCGGTGATTTTCGACGGCCGCAACCTCTACGACGGTGAGCGCCTGGCGCGCAAAGGCTTCCAATACTTCCCGATGGGCCGTGGCGACTCCTGCCAATTGCCGATTCCCCAGCAACAGTGGGTGCCGCAGGTCGTGGAAGCCTGAGACGTGAACAAAACCCGATCGCCCCTGCTCAATGCCACGGTTCGCCGCCAATCCCTGGTGTTGGGGCTGTTGGGCCTGCTGTTGTTCATTGCCGGTAACTGGAACCAGGCGATCATCGGTTTCGATTCGCGCTTTGTGGTGTTTGCCCAGGAAATGCTGCGGCATGGGCCGAGCTTTTTTCCCACCACCTATGGCCAGCCCTACGCCGATTACCTGGCGACGTCGACGCTGCTCACGTGGCTGCTGTCGTTGCCGCTGGGACACGTCAGCAGCTTTACCGCCTGGCTGCCCACGGCGATGGCCTCGGCGCTGATCGTGACCCTGATCTATCGCTTGACCGCCCCGTACTCCCAACGTTGGGGTTTGCTGAGCGTTGCGCTGTTGCTGCTCAGCAGCACCTTTATCAGCGAAACCCGCGCGGTGTCCCTGGACCAGATGCTCGCCGCAGTCACATTGGCAGTGTTCTACCTCGGTTACGCCCATGATCACTTCGACGCGGGCAAGCGCCTGCACTGGGTGTACCTGCTTTTGATCGTGGGGTTTGCAGTGCGCGGGCCGATCGGCCTGGTGGTGCCCACAGGCGTACTCTGCAGTTACTACCTGATCAATCGCCAATGGCGTCAGCTGTTCAGCTTTGGCTTTCTGGCGCTGGCGTTGCTGGTGGCCTGCGTGGGCCTGTTGCTGTTGCTGGCCAAGCTCAGCGGCGGCGAGACCTTCATGCAGGACGTGATCCGCATGCAGTTTCTGGGGCGCATGGATGGCAGCGAAGGGTCCAGCGGTGCGTTGTATTACTTCTCCAGCTCGCTGGGCAATTACGCCCTGGCCTACCCGATGGCATGGCTGGTACTGCTGGCGGTAGCCCTGGGCGGGAGGCAGACGCCGCAGCCGGGCTTGAAACTGGTGGGTTATTGCGCTGCCGCCGCCCTGCTGGTGCTGCTGGGCTTGTCGATTCCCCAGGCGAAAAAGGCGCGCTACGTGCTGCCTATGTTGCCCATGGCGGCGATTATCGCGGCGTACCCTTTTTACGTGACCCAAGGGCGGGCGTTTGCCTGGTTGCGGGGCTTCATGCTGGGTCTCTGGACGCTGTTGCCCGTGCTGCTGATCGCCGGGCTGGTGTTCATGCGTGCGCGCTACCCCGAGCCATTGGGCCATCTGATGCCGATAATCAGCTTACTGGCGGCATTGCAGGTGCTGGCGGTGCTGGGCTTGCTCAAGGCGCGCCTGCGCGCGACGGGTCCGGCACTGACCGCCGTACTGGCGGTGTGGGCCACATATATCCTGGTGGTCGAGCCGTTGGAGCGCAGCCTCTACGACACTCGCACCTTTACCCTCCAGGTGCACGAGCAGGTGATGCAAGCGCGTGCGCCGGTGGTATTGCACGGCCTGGGCAAAGACGCCAAAGCGATCAAGTACATGGTTAACCTCGATTGCGACCAAGTGCCATTGTTTACCCAGCAAGCCTCCGACCTGGCGCCGCTGCAGGGGCCGGCCTGGCTGGTGATGAGCCAGGCGGACTTCGAAGGGTTGCAGGACCCGCGTTTTCGCGGTCTTACCCCGACGCTCACCGGGGAGTTCGACCGCAACCCTTATGTGCTGCTGCACCTGAGTAAACCGTCGGCATTGTGAATCTTTACACAAAGGCCGCGAGTGCAGAAACGTCCTACGCAGCTATGCGTAATGACTGCTGTCTTTTCCCTTTCCCGCGCCTGAAACGCGACTGTAAACTCCGTGACCAATGGCGGTAATCATTTACCGCCACAGGCCATGGATAACAACAAGGACGCTATGGGCCGCAACCACTGCCGTGGTTTACTTCATGAGAGGAAAATGCCGTGCCATACGATATTTGCAATGAACTGCATGTCGGCCCCCTGCCCGTGCCGCCCCTGGATCGACTGATGGAACTGCGCGACGCCCTCGTCGCCCTCAAAGGCCCTCTGGCCAGTGAACCCGCCCTGCAGGAATGTCTGCGCAAACGGCTCTTCAACGAAGAAACCGACAGCCGCGTACTGGGTGAACGCAATACGCCGCTGGCCAGTGTCATCTGTTCGATTCCGTTCGGCTGACACCGCTTCAATCCAATTTTTTTGTATTTAACCCTCATTAATATGCATTGGCGCTGAACGAAGCCCCACGGCACACTGCTCGCGTTCCTGCCCAGCGGCAGGAGCGTCCAAAGACTTTTCCGGGTGACCAGACGAGTCTTTTTTTTGCCCGCCGTTTATGGATCTCATCAATGCTTGCTCGCTGGTTCCCCGCTGCTATCAACACCCGCCCTTCGGAATGGAGCCGCGCCGCCATCGGCATGGCGCTGGGCACCCTGTTCAGTGTCTGGCTGTGCGCCCAAGTCTTTGGCATGGATGTCGCGTTGCACCTGCTCGGCCCGTTGGGGGCGTCAGCGGTGCTGCTGTTCGCCGTGTCGTCCGGTGCGTTGGCGCAACCCTGGTCGATCATCGGCAGTTACCTGTGCGCCGGCGTGGTCGCTTTATTAGTAGCCAGGGTACTGGGCCGCACCCTCGGCGGCGCCTGCCTGGCGGCCGGCATGAGCGTGGTGCTGATGTGCTGGTTGCGCTGCCTGCACCCGCCGGCGGGTGGCCTGGCCATGACGCTGGTGCTGGCGGATCCGGCCTCTGCGGCACTTGGCTGGCAGGAGCTCGGCGCGGTGCTGATGGGCGCCGGTGCCTTGCTCTGCTGCGCGCTGGCCTACAATAACGCCACGCGCACGCGTTATCCCAAGGGTGCGGTGGAGGCACCCGCAGCGATCCTGCCCGACCCGAATGCCACACGCGATGCCGCCGTCACCGCTGCCGACCTGAAGCTGGCACTGGCTGAAATGGAGCAATTCTATGACGTGGCTCCCACCGAGCTGGAGCAGTTGATTCACGCTGCGCAAGTTCACGCACGGCGCCGCAGCATCGGCCAGGTACTGGCCAGCCGTGTGCCCTGACGGGCATAACGTCGGGCGGGCTGTCCCGCCCTCCCGGCGTGTGCATAAATGCAGGAACGACCTGCAGGATTCACGGTTGTACTGGGCAAATTTGCGCTGGTAGGATCGCGGGATGGTCCGTCTGCGGACCTCTTGATAAAGAACAATAAAAGCAGGGAGTTAGAGATGACTGCTCAGGTTTCATCCGAAGCAAGCCGGGCTGATGCGCCTCAGGACGAGGTGCTCGCCGAGGTTCGTAACCATATCGGGCACCTTACCCTCAACCGTCCCGCCGGTCTCAATGCCATTACCCTCGACATGGTCCGCCACATGACCCGGCAATTGCAGGCCTGGGCGGACGATCCCGAGGTCCATGCCGTGGTCCTGCGCGGCGCTGGCGACAAAGCCTTCTGTGCCGGCGGCGATATTCGCTCCCTCTACGCCAGTTTCAAAAGCGGCGACACCCTGCACCAGGATTTTTTCGTCGAAGAATATGCGCTCGACCTGGCCATCCACCATTACCGCAAACCGGTGTTGGCCTTAATGGATGGCTTTGTGTTGGGCGGCGGCATGGGGCTGGTGCAAGGCGCAGACCTGCGCGTAGTCACCGAGCGCAGCCGCCTGGCAATGCCGGAGGTGGCGATCGGTTACTTCCCGGATGTGGGCGGCAGCTACTTTCTGCCGCGTATTCCCGGGGAGCTGGGCATTTACCTCGGCGTGACCGGGGTGCAGATCCGCGCGGCGGATGCACTCTACTGCGGCCTGGCAAATTGGTACCTGGACAGCGCCAGGCTTGCCGAGCTCGACCAGAAACTCGACCGCCTGCAATGGCATGACGCGCCGCTCAAAGACCTGCAAGGCGTGTTAGCCAAGCTTGCCGTGCAACGGCTGCCGGACGCGCCGCTGGCGGCGCTGCGTCCGGCCATTGACCATTTCTTCGCCCTGCCCGATATCCCAAGCATCGTCGAGCAATTGCAGGCCGTCACCGTGGCCGACAGCCACGAGTGGGCGTTGAACACCGTGCACCTGATGCAGACCCGTTCCCCCCTGGCCATGGCCGTAACCCTGCAGATGCTGCGCCGTGGCCGCCGTCTGCGGTTGGAACAATGCTTCGCGCTGGAGTTGCACCTGGACCGTCAGTGGTTCGAGCGTGGCGACCTGATCGAGGGCGTGCGTGCCCTGATCATCGATAAGGACAAGTCCCCGCGCTGGCATCCGCCGACGCTCCAGGCGTTGGATGCCGCGCATGTCGACAGCTTCTTCCACGACTTCGAGCAGGTTGCGAAATAACTCATGCAAGACATTGAATACACAGAAGAGCAAGTGATGATCCGCGACATGGCGCGCGACTTTGCCCGCGGTGAAATCGCCCCCCACGCCCAGGCCTGGGAGAAAGCCGGCTGGATCGACGATGGCCTCGTGGCGAAAATGGGCGAATTGGGCCTGCTCGGCATGGTCGTGCCCGAAGAATGGGGCGGCACCTACGTCGATTACGTGGCCTACGCCCTGGCCGTGGAAGAGATATCGGCAGGGGATGGCGCCACTGGCGCACTGATGAGTATTCACAATTCAGTGGGTTGCGGGCCGATCCTCAACTACGGCAGCGAGCAGCAGAAACAAACCTGGCTCGCCCAACTGGCCAGCGGCCAGGCGATTGGCTGCTTTTGCCTGACCGAACCCCAGGCCGGCTCGGAAGCGCACAACCTGCGTACCCGTGCCGAGCTGCGCGACGGCCAATGGGTGATCAATGGCGCCAAGCAATTCGTCAGCAACGGCAAGCGGGCCAAATTGGCCATCGTGTTTGCGGTGACCGACCCGGCGCTGGGCAAAAAAGGCATTTCCGCGTTCCTGGTGCCTACCGACACGCCGGGCTTCGTGGTGGACCGCACCGAGCACAAAATGGGCATACGCGCCTCCGATACCTGCGCCGTCACCCTCAACCACTGCAGCGTGCCCGAAGCCAACCTGCTCGGCGAGCGCGGCAAAGGCCTGGCCATTGCGTTGTCCAACCTCGAAGGCGGCCGTATCGGCATCGCCGCCCAGGCCCTGGGCATCGCCCGTGCGGCATTCGAAGCGGCGCTGACTTACGCCCGTGAGCGCGTGCAGTTCGACAAGGCAATTATCGAGCACCAGAGCGTGGCCAATCTGCTGGCGGACATGCAGACCCGCCTCAACGCCGCGCGCCTGTTGATCCTGCACGCCGCGCGCCTGCGAAGCGCCGGCAAGCCCTGCCTGTCGGAAGCGTCCCAGGCCAAGCTATTCGCCTCGGAAATGGCCGAAAAGGTCTGTTCCCAGGCCATGCAGATCCACGGCGGGTACGGTTACCTGGAGGATTACCCGGTGGAGCGCTACTACCGGGATGCGCGAATCACGCAGATTTATGAAGGGACCAGTGAGATTCAACGGATGGTCATCGCCCGCGAACTGAAAAACTACCCGTTCTAAATACGCCATGTGGGAGGGGGCAAGCCCCAATGCCAGTCAGTTAAGGAGGAACACTGTAACTGTGGCGAGCGGGCTTGCCCCGCGTTGGGCTGCGCAGCAGCCCCAATAGGAGCGTCGCAGTATGCCAGGCAGCTCCGAGACTATGTTTTGGGGCTGCTTCGCAGCCCAACGCGGGACAAGCCCGCTCGCCACAGGTTACTGGTTGCCCGTTCCGTCTCTTAACTGACCGGCATTGGGGCAAGCCCCCTCCCACATTTTTACTGGTCCTTGAATTGCGGCGCGCGTTTGGCCACAAATGCCGCCATGCCTTCCTTCTGATCCTGCGTCGCGAAGGCCGCATGGAATACCCGTCGCTCAAAGCGCACGCCTTCGGACAGGCTCACTTCGAATGCACGGTTCACGCTTTCCTTGACCATCATGCTGATCGGCACCGATTTGCCCGCAATCAGCGTCGCGACTTTCAAGGCCTCATCCAGCAAATCGTCGGCCGGCACGATACGTGCGACGATGCCACAGCGCTCGGCCTCCACTGCATCGATAAAACGCCCGGTCAGGCACATTTCCATGGCCTTGGCCTTGCCCACCGCGCGGGTCAGGCGTTGAGTACCACCCATGCCCGGCAGCACTCCCAGATTGATTTCCGGCTGGCCGAACTTGGCACCGTCGCCGGCCAGGATAAAGTCGCACATCAACGCCAGCTCACAGCCACCACCCAGGGCAAAGCCGTTAACGGCGGCGATGATCGGCTTGCGGCGGTTGGCCACGCGGTCGCTGTCGCTGAACAGGTCGTCCATATAAATCTGCGGGTAGGTCAGCTCGGCCATTTCCTTGATATCGGCGCCGGCGGCGAAGGCCTTTTTCGAACCGGTCAGCACGATGCAGCCGATTTCCGGATTGGCTTCCAGGCCATCCAGGGCCTGGTTCAACTCGCTTACCAACTGTGCGTTCAGCGCGTTCAGCGCCTGCGGGCGGTTCAGGGTGATCAAACCGACCCGGCCTTGAACCTCAAGCAAAATAGTCTCGTAACTCATGTATCGGCTCCTTAAAGATTGCGTGAGATGACCATGCGTTGAATATCGCTGGTGCCTTCGTAAATCTGGCAGACCCGCACATCGCGATAGATGCGCTCCAGGGGAAAGTCGCTCAGGTAACCGTAACCGCCGAGGGTTTGCAAGGCGGCCGAACAGACTTTCTCAGCCATTTCCGAGGCGAACAGCTTGGCCATCGAGGCCTCCACCAGCGCCGGCTTGCCGCTGTCACGCAGGGCGGCGGCGTAATGCACCATCTGCCGCGCCACCGCGATCTGCGTGGCCATGTCCGCCAGGCGAAACGCTACGGCCTGATGCTCGATCAGCGCCTTGCCGAAGCTTTCGCGCTCGCGGGCATAGTCGCGGGCCGCCTCAAACGCAGCGCGGGCCATGCCCACCGCTTGTGCGGCGATACCTACGCGGCCGCCTTCAAGATTGGCCAGGGCGATTTTATAGCCCTCGCCCTCCTCCCCCAGGCGATTGGCCAGCGGCACCTTCAGGTCTTCGAACAGAATCTGGCAGGTGTCGGAAGCATGCTGGCCGAGCTTGTCCTCGACTCGCGCCACGCTGTAGCCCGGTGAGTCCGTCGGCACGATAAACGCGCTGATGCCACGCTTGCCCGCCGCCGGGTCGGTTACGGCAAACACAATCACCACCCCGGCGTTCTGCCCGGAGGTGATGAACTGTTTGCAGCCATTGAGCACGTAGTGATCGCCCTCCAGGCGCGCGCGGGTTTTCAGGCTGCTGGCATCCGAGCCGGCCTGGGGTTCGGTCAGGGCGAACGCGCCGAGCATGGCGCCGCTGGCCAGAGGCGCGAGGAACCGGGCCTTTTGCTGATCGTTGCCGAACTTGAGGATCGGCACGCAGCCCACCGAGTTATGCACGCTCATGATGGTGGAACAGGCGCCGTCACCGGCGGCGATTTCTTCCAGGGCCATGGCGTAGGCCAGGTAACCGGTGTCGCAACCGCCCCACTGTTCCGGCACCAGCATGCCGAAAAAGCCCAACTCGGCCATCTCGCCGATGGCTTCTTTGGGAAAGCGGTGCTCGCGGTCCCACTCGGCGGCGAAGGGTTTGAGGCGTTCCTGGGCAAATTGCCGGGCCGCATCGCTGATTTGCAGGTGTTCGTCATTGGGCAGCATGGTGCAGAGTCCTTAATACAGGCATTCGACGGCCATGGCCGTGGCTTCGCCACCGCCGATGCAGATAGCGGCCACGCCGCGCTTGAGGCCTTTTTGGCGCAGGGCTGCGAGCAGGGTCACGAGGATGCGCGCGCCGGACGCGCCGATCGGGTGCCCCAACGCGCAGGCACCACCGTGGATATTGACCTTGGCATGCGCAATCTGCAGCTTGCTCATGGTCACCAGGGTCACCACGGCAAAGGCTTCGTTGATTTCAAACAGATCGACTTCGTCCAGAGTCCAGCCAGTCTTGCTCATCAGCTTGCGAATCGCCCCCACCGGCGCCACCGGGAACAACCCAGGCTCATCGGCAAAGGCCGCGTGCCCGTGGATCACCGCCAACGGCTTGAGGCCACGCTTGAGCGCCTCGGACTCGCGCATCAGCATTAACGCCGCCGCGCCGTCGGAGATCGAGCTGGAGTTGGCCGCCGTCACCGTGCCGCCTTCGCGGAACGCCGGTTTCAACTGGGCGATCTTGTCCAATTTGGCCTTCGGCGGTTGCTCGTCGTGCAGGATGGTTTTCTGTTCCTTGCCCACCGTGACCTGGACCGGCACGATCTCGGCGGCAAAGTGCCCGTGGCTGATCGCCTCCTGGGCGCGGCCCAGGGACGCGATGGCGAAGGCGTCCTGGGCTTCACGGGTAAAGCCGTTATGCAGGGCGCACTCTTCGGCGAAGGTGCCCATCAGGCGGCCTTTGTCGTAGGCATCCTCCAGGCCGTCGAGGAACATATGGTCGAGCACACGGCCATGGCCCATGCGGTAACCGCTGCGGGCGCGGTCCAGCAGATACGGCGCGTTGGACATGCTCTCCATGCCCCCCGCGATCACCACGTCGACGCTGCCGGCCGCCAGCGAGTCGTGGGCTAGGATGGTCGCCTCCATGCCCGAGCCGCACATCTTGTTGAGGGTGGTGCAGCGAGTGCCCTTGTCCAGCCCGGCGCCCAGTGCCGCCTGGCGCGCCGGCGCCTGACCGAGGCCGGCGGGCAGCACGCAACCGAACAGCACTTCATCCACGGCATCGGTGGCGATGCCGGCGCGCTCGACCACTGCGCGAATCGCCGCAGAGCCCAGCTGCGGCGCGGTCAGGCCCTTGAGGTCGCCCTGAAACCCGCCCATGGGCGTACGTGCGGCGCTGACAATCACAATCGGATCGTTCATCGGTTGTCCTCCTTACTTGGCCGCCATGCGCAAGGCGCCGTCGAGACGGATCACCTCGCCATTGAGCATGCTGTTTTCAATGATGTGCCGCACCAGCGCGGCGTATTCGGCGGGTTTGCCCAGGCGCGGCGGGAATGGCACGCCGGCGGCCAGGGAGTCGCGTACTTCGGGGGGCATGCCGGCCATCATAGGGGTCTCGAAGATGCCGGGGGCGATGGTCATCACACGGATGCCAAAGCGTGCCAGTTCTCGGGCGGCGGGCAAGGTGAGGCTGGCAATCGCGCCTTTGGACGCCGCGTATGCAGCCTGGCCGATCTGCCCGTCGAATGCGGCGACCGACGCGGTATTAATGATCACGCCGCGCTCGCCCTCGGCATTGGCCTCGGTTTCAGCGATGGCCGCCGCCGCCAGGCGCAGCAGGTTGAAGCTGCCGATCAGGTTGACGTTGATGACCTGCGCAAAACTCGCCAGCCCATGAGGGCCGTTCTTGCCGAGGATCTTCTCGCCACGCACCACACCGGCGCAATTGACCAGCCCGTGCAGTCCGCCAAACGCCGCCACCGTGGCCTGCACCGCCGCTTCAGCCGCCGCTTCCTGGCTGATATCGGCGACCGTGCTGCGGGCGTTGTCGCCCAAGTGCCGGGCCTTGGCCGCCACGGCGTCGGCGTTCAAATCCACCAGCATCACCTTGGCGCCGGCACCGACCAACATGTCGGCGGTGGCCGCGCCGAGGCCCGAAGCGCCGCCGCTGACCAGGAATACCTTGTTTTCAATCTGCATCGTTGTGTCCTTAAAAAGGGATCACGCCACCGCTGCTTGAGCTTTGGCGATTTCCTGATTACGCAAGATAAAACGTTGCAACTTGCCGCTGGGGGTCTTGGGCAAGTCACTGACGAATTCGATTTCCCGTGGATAGGCATGCGCGGCCAGGCGCTGGCGCACATGCAGGCGCAGTTCTTCGGCCAGTTCCGGCGTGGCGCGGTATTGCTCGTTGATCACCACGAACGCTTTGACCAACTCGGTGCGCTCCGGGTCGGGTTTGCCGACCACCGCCGCCTCGATCACCGCCGGGTGCTCGACCAGTGCACTTTCCACGTCGAACGGGCCCACGCGATAACCGGAAGTGGTAATCACGTCGTCACTGCGTCCGACAAAACTGATGCTGCCGTCCGGGTTCAGCTCCACGGTGTCGCCGCTGAGGTAGTACTTGCCGACAAAGGCCTTGGTCTTGACGCCTTCGTAGCCGGCAAACCAGCACATCGGCGACTGCTCGCGGTCGATGGCCAGGATGCCGGGCTGGCCGGCGGGTAATTCCTGGTACGCCTCGTCCAGCACCACGATACGGTGCCCCGGCGACGCGAACCCGGCGGAGCCGACGTGCACCGGATGAGCCAGGCCATGGTGATTGCACAGCACCATGCCCAACTCGGTCTGGCCATAGTGGTCGTGGATGGTCACGCCGAGGTTGTCGGCGAACCAGCGGATCACCTCCGGGTTCAGCGGCTCGCCGGCACTGCTGACAATGCGCAGTTTGCCCTTGATCGAACGGGCGAACTGCTCGCCGCCGGCAATCAGCAAACGGTAGGCGGTGGGAGAACCGGTGAGGTTGGTGATCCCGTATTTGTTGATCACCCGGCAGGTACTCTCCAGGGTGAACGGGCCGTCGTAGAAGGTAATCGGGTGGCCCATGGACAGCGGCCCGGTCACGCCGAAATAGATGCCGTAGGCCCAGCCCGGATCGGCGACGTTCCAGAACGCGTCTTCGGGCCGCAGGTCGACGGCGTCGCGGGTGTAGCTCTGGAATGCGACAATCGCCTTGAGCGGCACCGACAGTGCTTTGGACGGGCCGGTGGTGCCCGAGGTAAACATCAGCAGGAACGGTTCCTCCGCGCTCAGCAGCACCGGCTCGCAGAGGTTGGAATACGTGGGGAGCTCGGCCCAGAAACTGAAGTCGCCGCGCACGATGCCTTCGCCCTTGGGGCCGGCGACCGTGACGATAAGTGGGCAACCCTGCACCTCGGCGAGCTTGGGCCGGTTAACCGCGTCGGTGACCACCAGCGCCGCGCCGGAGCTGTTCAAACGGTGTTCAATGGCCTTGGGGCCGAACGCGGTGAACAGCGGCTGGTACACCGCGCCGATGCGCCAGGTGGCCAGCACCACCACCAGCAACTCCGCCGTGCGTGGCAGCAGTCCGGCGACCTTGTCGCCGCGCTTCACACCTTGGGCGAGGAGGAAATTGGCGAAGCGTGCCGCCTGGTCCTGCAGGTCGGTAAAAGTGACGGTGGCGCTGCGCCCGTCCTTGCCCTCCCAGAACAGCGCGATGCGCCCCGGCAACGCGTAACGGTCGCAGCATTCGACGCAGGCGTTCAGGCCCTGCAGGCTGCCGGCCAGAGTGGCCTCGACGGTGTGCGGATAATCAAATTCGGTGGTGGCGGCCAAATAGTCACGCATCGCTTGGAATCCTTCGGTCGTTTTTATTTTCAGGACGTTTTTTTACGACAAGCACCGCGGAAATAGTCGCTCCAGCGCGCTTCACCAGCAATGGTCAAAGCTTTCAACATGGCTGACTGTTTTGGCCAATGCCGCGTTTGATCATAGACCGCGCCGATGAAGCGGTCGGCCCAAGCGATTGGACGCCCTGCCCGTCAGCTTCTACCCTGACGAGCTGCGCCACCTGAGAAGCTCCCGCCCGATGATCGTGCGTCCCAAGCCCAACCTGCTGGGTATCCTGTTTTCCCTCAAGGGGTCGATTGCCAAGCGCATTGCCTTGCGCAGCCTGCTGGTGACGTTGCTCGCGTCGGTGATCGTGCTGGTGGAAACCCTGCACCCGGCGTACTTCTCCAAGGTCAATGCCACCCCCTTCACCTTGCTCGGGCTGTCGCTGTCGATCTTCATGAGTTTTCGCAACAACGCCTGCTACGACCGCTGGTGGGAAGGCCGCAAGCAACTGGGTCAGATGGTGATCGAAGTGCGCTCGCTGATTCGGCAAACCCAGGTGCTGACCGATACGTCCGAGCGAGCGCACGTGTTGCGCGCTGTGTGTGGCTTCGCCCACGGCTTGATCGCGCGTCTGCGCCATGAAGACGAAGCCTCGGCCATACAACCGTGGACGCAGGCGCAGGCCGACCACCCGAACCTGCCCGATCAAGTGCTGCAGCAGGTGGGCGCGCGCTTCAGCGAACTGGCCGGGCGCGGCGCAATCAGCGAATGGCGCTACACCCAGTGGGAAACTCGCCTGGTCAGCCTGAGCCAGGTGCAGGCCGCGTGTGAGCGGATCAAGCACACGCCGCTGCCCTTCCCTTACACGCTGCTGCTGCACCGCACCATCTACCTGTTCTGCATCCTGCTGCCCTTCGCCATGGCCGAACCCCTCGGCTGGCTGACGCCGGTATTCACCGCCATTGTCAGCTACACCTTTTTCGGCCTCGACGAAATCGGCGATGACCTGGAAGACCCGTTTGGCTTTGACGAGAACGATCTGCCCTGCAACGCGATCCTGCGCACCCTGGAGCGCGAGGTGCTGGCCGCCCTCGGTGTGACGCAGCTGCCGCCGGCCTTGGAGCCGGTGGAATACGTGCTCACCTGATGCGGGTTTGACACCTGCCGTGGTCTGGTCGAAGCTTGCGGCTTTAAACGAGCTGCCCACGCTTTCGGACGCCTGCATGTCAAAGTCACGCCGTTACGCCCTCGTCGGCCTGTGCGCCCTGTTGTTTATCGGACTGATCATTGGGTATTTCACCCACACCCCCCAAGTGGCTGTGCCGCCTGCCATTGCCAAAGGCTATTCGAAAGCGTTGAAACAGGCGCATAACGGCGAGCCCGGCGCAGCGCGCGTGCTGTACCAGCAACTCGCACGCCCGGACCTGTCGCCGGAACGCCGTGCCGCGTTGCATGCCGAATTGCCCAACTACCCCAGCCCCCAGGCGCTGAAGCTGGCGGATAAGGACCTGGCTCACGAGGCACCGCTGGTGCGCGAGGCGGCGATCCACAGCATCGTCGGCCTGGTGCCCAGCGGCCAGCGCACCCTGTTGCTCGGTCCGCTGCTGGATGACCCGGAGCAACGCGTTCGTTTTGCCGCCGCCAATGCCCTGCTCGGCCTGTCGCCCGACGCCCTGGGCCTGTATTTCGGCCCGCTGCAACAGGTGCTGGACGAATACGTCAAACACCTTAAGGCCCAGCCCGAAACCGCTGAAGGCTGGATTCAATTGGCGCGCCTGTACATCCACAGCGCGCTGCTGCCCGAGGCGCAGAATGCGCTGGAACAGGCCACACGCCTGCAGCCGGACAATCTGCCGGCGGTGGTGGCGCAGATCGAGTTGCTCGACAAACAGGGCAAGACCGACGAATCGCGGCAACTGTTGGCCCGGCAATTGGCGGCGCATCCGGAGTCGGCTTACCTGCAGCACGCCCTCGGCCTGTGGCTGCTGCACCATGGCGAGCGCACGTATGCGTTGCTCGGCCTGTCCAAAGCGGTAGAGCTGGAACCGGATAATCAGGATTACCGCTACGACCTGGCCACCACTCTGCACGCCCAGCAGGAACTGGAAGCTGCCCAGCGCCAGTTGGAAGAAATCGTCCAGCGCCACCCGGCCAACCGCAAGGCGCGCGTGTTGCTGATCAACTACTGGAAAGAGAGCGGCCAGTTGCAGAACGTGCAGGTATTGCTGGCCCAGCTCGAACAACAGAACCCGGATGACCCGGCGCTGCAGCAAGGCCTGTAAGGCTTATACAAAAAGTTGGAAAAAAAGCCGCAGTCGCGCACAAACCCGCGCAAAACGTTGAACCCCCGCAACAGCCAACGGTCAAGTGCTTAAGGCGCGCCCGAACGGGTGCGCACATCTCCTCGTATGTGACCTGAGGGCACTTCTTGTCTACATCTAAAGCGTTGTTAACCGAAAAAGCAGCCATCGGCATTGAAGGTCTCGACGACATTCTTTCCGGTGGGTTGTCCCGCAGCCATTTGTTTCTGCTCGAAGGTGAGCCAGGGACCGGCAAAACCACCGTAGCCTTGCATTTTCTGCAGGCCGGCGCGAAAAACGGTGAAACATCGTTGTACATCACCCTGTCCGAAACCGAGCGTGAGCTGCGCCAGGGTGCCAAGTCCCACGGTTGGGACCTGGACGACAATATCCATATCTTCGAATTGACCCCGCCCGAGAGCCTGCTCAACGCCGAGCACCAGCAGAGCCTGCTGTACTCCTCGGACCTGGAACTGGGTGAAGCGACCCGGCAGATTTTCGAAGTGGTCGAGCGTGTCAAGCCAACCCGCGTGGTGATCGACAGCCTGTCCGAGATCCGCCTGCTTGCCCAGAGTTCGCTGCGTTATCGCCGGCAAATCCTGGCCATCAAGCATTACTTCGTGCGCTATGACGCCACGGTGCTGCTGTTGGACGACCTGACCACCGAATCCCTGGACAAGACCGTGCACAGCGTCGCCCACGGCGTGATCCGCCTGGAAGAACTGACCCCCAACTATGGCGCCGAACGCCGCCGCGTGCGCGTGGTGAAGTACCGCGGCCAGAAATACCGCGGTGGGTTCCACGATTTCACCATCATGGGCGACGGCATTCATGTGTTCCCGCGCCTGGTGGCGGCCGAGCATCGTGGCGGTTATGTGCGCCAGACCCTGAGCAGCGGCATCCACGAACTGGATGCGTTGATGGGCGGCGGTGTCGAGACCGGCTCCAGCAGCCTGATTCTGGGTCCGGCGGGCACCGGCAAATCGCTGATTTCGATGATCTTCGCCGCCGCCGCGGTAGCGCGTGGGGAAAAGGCCGCGCTGTTTATCTTCGACGAAGAGCTGGGGCTGCTGTTCGAACGCATGCGCAATATGGGCATTGACCTTGTCGCGCTGCAAGCGACCGGAAACCTGCTGATCGAACAGGTGGACGCCGCCGAGCTGTCGCCTGGTGAGTTTTCCCACCGCGTGCGACGTTGCGTGGATGAGCGCGGGATCAAGACCGTGGTGATCGACAGCATCAACGGCTATCAGGCCGCGATGCCTGAAGAAAACGCCCTGATCCTGCATATGCACGAGCTGTTGCTGTACCTCAACCGTCGTGGCGCGGCGACGTTCATGACCGTCGCGCAACATGGCCTCGTTGGCGACATGCAGGCGCCGGTCGACATTACTTACCTGGCCGACACCGTGATCCTGCTGCGTTACTTCGAAGCACAGGGCAAAGTGCGTCGCGCCATCTCCATCATCAAGAAACGCACGGGCACCCATGAGTCGACCATTCGCGAGTATCGCATCAGTCACCAGGGCATGACCGTCGGTGAACCGCTGGCCAACTTCCAGGGCGTCCTGCGTGGCATTCCTACCTACATGGGCGCCGGTTCGCCTTTGTTGAAGGAAGAGGGAGAGTGACGGCCCTGGCACCCGCCTCCGAGCGCGCTATCGTTCTGGCGCCTCTGGGCCGCGACGGCACCTTGGCGCTGATGATGCTCAACGAAGCCGGCTACAGCGGCATCATTGCCAGCAATCTCATGGCGCTGTGCGAGGCCCTGGAAGAAGGTGCCGGCCTGTTGATCATCGCCGCCGAAGCCTTGCGGGGGGTCGATCTGGAGCCATTGCTGGAGCACTTGCATCGTCAACCGGCGTGGTCGGACCTGCCCATCGTACTGCTGACTCACCACGGCGGCAGCGAGCAGAACGGTTCGTCGGACCTCAGTGGCTTGCTGGGTAACGTGACCTTCCTCGAGCGGCCGTTCCATCCGGTAACGTTGATCAGCCTGGTCAGCGCAGCCCTGCGTGGGCGACGCCGCCAGTACGAGGCCCGCGATCGCTTGATCGACCTCAGCGCCAGCGAACTGCGCCTGCAGCGCACCCTGGAAACGCTTGAGCAACAGGTCGAAGAACGTACCGCGCAGTTGCGCAGCAATGAAGAGGCGTTGCGCCAGTCCCAGAAGATGGAAGCGGTCGGTCAGTTGACCGGCGGCATCGCCCATGACTTCAACAACATGCTCACCGGTATTATCGGCAGCCTGGAATTGCTGCGCCGGCGCGTGGCCCGCGGCAAGCTCGACGACCTTGACAGCCTGATCGACCTGGGCGTGACTTCCGCCAACCGGGCGGCGGGGCTGACCCACCGGCTCCTGGCGTTTTCCCGCCGCCAGTCCCTGGATTCCAAACCGGTGCAGATCAATCGACTGGTCACCTCCATGGGCGAGTTGCTGCAACGCAGCATTAACGAAAGCATCAGCCTGAACATGCGCTTGAGCGAGCAACTGTGGACCGCCGAAGCCGACCCCAACCAGCTGGAGAGCGCCCTGCTCAACCTGGTGATCAATGCGCGGGATGCCATGCCCAATGGCGGCCGACTGACGGTGGAAACCAGCAACCGCCACCTCGACAGCGTGTTCACCGCCGCCTACGGCTCACTCACGCCCGGCGACTACGTTGAGTTGAGCGTCAGCGACACCGGGTGCGGCATCCCCGAAAGTGTCATGGGCCGGGTGTTCGATCCGTTCTTCACCACCAAGCCGATTGGCCAAGGCACCGGGCTCGGGCTGTCGATGATCTACGGCTTTGCCCGCCAATCCCGGGGTCACGTGATCATTCACAGCGAAGTCGACAAAGGCACCACAGTCAGCCTGTTCCTGCCACGCTTCGTCGGCGAAGTGGTCGCCGATGAAGCGAGCAATCCGACGCTGCTGCCGTTCGCCAACGAAGGCGAAACGGTACTGATCGTCGAGGACGACGCCGCAGTGCGCGTGCTGGTCAGTGCGGTACTCAAGGAACTGGGCTATGCCTACGTCGAGGCCGGCGATGCCAACACCGCCGTGCCGATCATCGAGTCGGACCAGCGTATCGACCTGCTGATCAGCGACGTTGGCCTGCCCGGCATGAACGGCCGGCAACTGGCCGAAATCGGCCGGCAGATCAGGCCAGACCTCAAGGTGCTGTTCATTACCGGTTATGCCGAGCATGCGGCGGTGCGCGGCGGGTTCCTGGAGCCTGGGATGCAACTGATCGCCAAGCCCTTCACGTTTGATCTGTTGACGGCCAAGGTGCGGGAGATGATCCGGGCGTAATCGACGCAGCGTCAACATGCCGCAACATTCGACCCGTGGCATCGTGGAACGGTCCTACAAGTAACGGTTACTCAGCAATAGGTCCGCGCGCTCTGCGCTGAGTTATTTCTGAACGCCAGCGAGTTACTTGCCTATGATGATCTCTTCCCTTCGAACGTTACTCACCCAGCCCGTCGAGGCTCAAGCCCCAACGCAGCTCGCTGTACGCGAGCCACCGGTCGGGCGCGCGGCCCAGGTGAACCTTGGGCAACCGCCCCAAGGGGTGCAGGGTGTGTCCGGCGACAACGAAATGGCCTTTCGTTATGCCAAAACGCTGCTCCAGATCGCCGGCGACCCGGAGAAGGACAATGCGATCATGGTCGAAGCAATGCCCATGCACTCGACGTTCGGACAATGGTGGAAGCAATTGGGAAGCGCGATGCAGTCCCCCGAGGTGCTCGATTGGATAAGACGCGTGGGCGCAGACCCTGACAGCATCAGAATCAAGCCGGATACCGGTCAGGTGTTCTACAATCCGAAAAATCGCGGGTCTAATCCGCCACGGCTCGTAGTCGGTCCGGAAAACAAGGATTGGGCAACGGTCAGCGGGCCGTTGATGATGGCAGGACGGGCCATTTCCAACTTCTACGTCTTCAAGCCGCCGCTGACCGAGCGCAGCGACAGCGCGCCGTGGAAGCTGGTACGCGCCTTCTACTTCCAACCGCCTGCCAACGACCCGACGCAAGCGCAAGAGCAAGCCGTGCGTCTGGAGCGTGATCTGACCTTCATGAGTGTGGATTGGGACCGCGACCCGGCTTTCTATGCCGCACGCAGCGACGAAGCGCTCAATGAACAGAAACGGGTACGGGGCGACAACAGCAACCTGTACTTCCTGCTGGGCGAGTTGCGCCACCTCGGCAGGGGCCTGGACTCGGGCAGTGTCTTGAGTGACGAAATTGTTGATTATCTGCAGCGCACCCGACTTGACATCCATCCCGACTCTTCCTGGGCGCAGGCATTCGCCACGCAGGCTGGCGCGAAGGTCAGCCTCAACGATTACATCCTGCAAAATGGCTGGGACCTTCCCACCAACGCCGAGCAAGTGCAAAACCTCTTGGACGCGCTGCCCAAGACGCTGGAGAAAGGCCCGGCGCTTGGTGACTACAGCGGCGCGTTGTCTTGGCCCATGCCTCTTGACGAGCAGAGCCAACTGACACTGCGCAGTATGCTGCGGCACGCTACCGTGGGTGATCTGGATGTAAGCCCCTACAAGAACGTTCTTGAGTACTTGCTGCACGGCGCTTCATTGGAACCCTCGCAACTGGCCAATCCCCGCCGAGTTCTCGACAGACTGATTCAATCGCCCAAGGGACAGGCGCTTGGCCTGGCTATCCAAGCCAGGTTCGAGGCCAACTCGATCAAAGGCAGCGTTAATGACTGGCTATTGGCGGCCTTAAGCCAGGATACGGACGCCCCCGCGCCTAACACGCCGTCAACCCGAACCCGGGTGGCCGGCTTCAACCTGGCCGGCGATCACCACTGGGGCAGGCCCGCTTCGCAGGTCGTCACGCGTCTGGCCGAACACCTGGAAACCACCGGTCGCTCGTCCTCGCCCGAGAAGGCGCGCTTACAGGCGCATCTGTTGCTGTCATCAAGGGCCCCGGAGTTTCTGGTCAAGGGGCTCCCCGAGCAACTGCTCTACGGCTCACATGGCTGGGTCAGTTTCGCCACCGCCGTGGCGCGTATCGAATCTGCAACGCCCGGTGCAACAGCAGACATGTCCTACTCCCAGGTGATGACTTGGGCGAGCACGGCGCCTGTCACGCAAACGCAACGCAAGGTCGAATGGGAGGCGCAGAACACTGCGCTCAAGGACTGGGGCGTGGCCAATGGCGTGATCGAATCGAACCCGCACGATGTGTATAACGATGGGCAGATGCAACGGGTGCGCAGCGCCTTCAATGAGCAGATCCGAGCATTGAAGCAGGCGTCCGAGGCCCGTAGCAGCGATGTGCCTGATTTACACAAACGAACGGATGACTATTTGAGAGCGACATTAGGCCCGGATGTCGACCTGGAAGCGAAGGTCATCCAGATCTCCCCGGCACATGTGGATTTTCCGGGGCCATACTCAATCAAGGACCTCTATCTGAAGGAGCGGTTGTTCTCGTTGCCCGGAAAATCTTCCGGGCTCGATAACTTCAAGGCTGGTCGTTTCTATCCGTTCATTTCGGCTCAGCAGACAATTACTCAAACGTCGGGCTCCGACTACCGCTGGGTCTCGCTCAGCGACAAGCTGGATATTGCTGACGTGGCCAGTAAGTTGAAGGACGGGCCTGACCTCATCGGCGCGTTCAGGCAGGACATTTCAACTTATGCGAAGGGAATGGAAAAAAGCGTCGAAGTCGGTATCAACTTCAACCTCTCGCAATTGCCGCTCGAGGAACAAAAAGACCTTCAATATGGCGCGCTGAGCGTATTCCGGGAGGTCGGCGTCAGGCAGGACAACTTCGGCGGGGCTACCCGGCGAGTAGGTAACGGCGCTTCGAACGAACCCGAACCCACGGAGTTGATCTTCCGTACTACACGCAATGCGCACACTCGGCACTACCAGATCAACGTAGATGGGACAATCAAACAGCGCCCCGACTTGGGATTGTTCGAGCCTGGACGGCAACCCCCGGTCCACACGCACTTTCATTACGACATGGTGCCGGTAAAGCTATCGGCCGATGGCCTCGACAGCGCTCCAGGCCTGACCGAGGAAACCCCGCCTGACGAGCGAACGCCACAGAGTTTTAACAGTAACCGAACCAAGGCGATTGCGCGCACGGTCACGCAGGAACTGGGGCTGGTCAATAAAATCCAGCAACAAGGCCAGGTGCTGACCACCTTTGACCAGGAAGTGCCTACCTACAAACAAATCCAGGAAGCTGTACTTAACCTGATCCCCTTTTATTCGGCGATCGTCAGTTTTTCAAAAGGTGACATCGGCGGCGGAATCACGGACCTGGCCTTTGATGCGTTGGGCTTTTTGACGGCCGGCACCGGCGTTGTAGGCAAGGGCGCAAAAGTGCTGCGTAGTGCGGCCAGTGGGTTGAGCAAAGCGTCCAGACTCACCGGAATTATCGGCCGCGCCGCTATCGGGGCGATCAACCCGCTGGACGGCGTGGCGGATCTGGCCCGAGGAGCAGTCAAATCGGTGCGACGTGGATACGAAGCCACACGCACAGGCTTCAAGCAACTGCGCGCGGCCCTGACCAAAGTTGACGCCGTGGCCCTCACAAAGACGCCGGGGATCGCCCAGGGTGGGATCAAATCGTCCAACGCAATCGACGAGCTGGCGCTATTTGCCCGGCTGGATGAAAAGACGGGCAACTGGCATGCCTTTAACCCAGCGACGCGGCAGCCCTTCGGCCCGGCACTCAAGGGTTTCGAACCCAAAGTGCTTTCCAGTGCAGAGCTGAGTGACAATCTGGTCGCGTTGTTCAAAAAGTTGGATAAAGAGCCTCAGTTGGATATCTGTTACGCCACCGCCTTGCGCACTGCTCAAGCCGACAAAAAAATCACCGACACCGCATTCAACAAGATCATCCCCGAAGTCCTCAATGGCGGATCGGAGCGCTATAACCAGGTCATGAAAATTGGCCCCGGCACGCGCAAAACTAGTTTCAATGCCGCCCATATCAACGAATCAGGCGTCATGACCTTTGTGAGTCGAGGCGGCTACAACAAAGATAAAATTGTTCATGCCGTCTACCTTCAGAAAGCCCCGGACGGCCAACTGCACCTCTATCAGTCAAACTCACATGCACTGGATCACGCCCTTGGTGGTACAAAACAGGTGCCCAACACCGCAGGTAAAGCCAACGTCTACCCACTTGGCGCGGAGCAACAGGCGGGCATTCGAGAGTTCATGGACACGGGCGCGGGCTTTGACATAGTGTTCACACCCTCCAGCACCCTGGAATCCAGCATCAGGGGCGTGCTTGCCTGAGCATAGGTATACCTATCTTCAGTGATACCTAACCTGGGGAAATGAGAGTTTTGTGGTGGTGAACCGGCTTGCTCACCACAAAAAACTGTCAGGCGCGCAACGTTTTTGCAGCGCCCGGGAGCCCTTGAAATTTGCGATGGCGTGCTTGTAGCACAGTACGCTGCCATGCGGCGTGTAGAGGTCTCGTTGCAGGATAGTGGCCAGCAACCGCGCCGAATTTCAGCAGAAGAAATCCGTCGGCCGATTTTCAATCGTCTTGAATTTACTGAACCGTTGGCATTAGCGGCGCCTGACAAGCGCCGCACCACTCACGCCAGCAGGCGCTGGATATGTTCCTGCAGCGTATCCAGATCGAACGGCTTGGCCAGCACCGGCGCATTGCGCGTGATCGGGCTGTTGCAGTCGTGGATTTCCTGGGGGTAGCCGCTGATGAAGATGACTTTCAACTCCGGCCGCAGCTTTAACGCCGGCTCGGCGATCTGCACACCGGAAATGCCACCCGGCAGGCGGTAATCGGTGACCATCAGGTCCAAGTGCGGTTTGGTGGCCAGGATTTCGAAGGCCTGTTCACCATTGATCGCCTTCAAGACCCGGTAACCCAGGCCCGCCAGGTACTCACCCAACACAAACATAATGGATTCGTCGTCTTCGACGATCAGTACGACATCTTGTGCATCTTCACTCATGGGAAGCCTTTGTCCGGTCAATTGCTGCAACTACGACCATAGGGTCACGCAGAAGGTTGCGTCGAGGTGACGATTGATTTCACGCCGTGGGTTCAAGGGGCAGGCACACCCGAAACAGGGCGCCCTCGCCTATCCGGCTCTCGACTTCGATGGTGCCGCCATGGGCCGCGACGATCTGCTCTGAGATGAACAATCCAAGGCCCAGCCCCGCCGCTACCTGGCTGGCGGAGACGCGCTCGAATTGCTGGAAGATGCGCTTCTGGTTTTCCTCGCTGATGCCGATCCCTCGGTCGCGCACTTCGACCCGCGCTTCGCCGTGGTCGCGATACACCCGCACATCCACCGGGCTCTTGGCCCCGTAGCGCAGCGCATTGGTGAGCAGATTGGTGATCACCTGCTCGATACGGAACTCATCCCAGTTGCCCACCACCGGCCCTTCGGCCGACAGCTGCATGGACGATTCGGCGGCGGCCACTTGCGGCGCGAAGTTTTCCACCAGGTTGCTGACCAGTTGCGCCAGGTCGAAACGCGCCGGGCGGATCGACAACTTGCCGGTGCGAATGCGCGACACATCGAGCATGTCTTCGATCAAACGGATCAGGCTGCGGATCTGACGCTCATCGCGGTCGACCATGGCGTGCATCTTGTCTAGGGTGAATGCGGCAGCGTTGTCCCGCGCCAGGTGCATCTTGCGCAGCTGGGTCTCCAGGATCAGCCCGTTGAGCGGGGTGCGTACCTCATGGGCGACGATCGACATAAAGTCATCGCGCATGCGCACCGCCTGCTCCAGCTCGGCCTGGGTGGCCTGCAGGCGGTTGAGCAACAGCTCCTGCTCGCGGCGGCTGCGCTCCAGCTCTTCAACCTGCAGTTTCATCGCCTTGCTCTGGCGATACAGGTCGACAAACACGTTGACCTTGCTCTTGACCGCATGGATATCCAGCGGCTTGTGCAAAAAGTCCACGGCGCCGCTTTCATAGCCCTTGAACGCGTAGTTCAGTTCGCGCCCGGCGGCACTCACAAACACGATGGGAATGTTCTTGGTCTTCTCGGTGCCGCGCATCAGCTCGGCCAATTCAAAACCATTCATGCCGGGCATCTGTACATCGAGAATCGCCATGGCGAACTCATGCTCGAGCAACAGGGACAACGCTTCGTCGGCGCTCAATGCCTTGAAGACCTGGCGATCCTCGCGTTTGATCAACGCTTCGAGGGCGAGCAGGTTTTCCGGCAGATCGTCGACGATCAGCAGCTTGGCCTGGACGGTACTTAACATGGGGTAGATTCCAGCAAAACCAGCAATGAGCCAATCCGGCCCAGAGTCAGAATATGGTCAGGTGTCTGCAACGCCAGGGCTGCACGGGGCATGACGTCCACGCGTGCTTCCGCAGGGTCCTGTACAACGGTGATGCCGTGCTGCTGTTTAACGTAGGCCAGGCCGCGTGCGCCGTCCTGGTTGGCGCCGGTGAGCAGGATCGCCAGCAGGCCGGAGCCATACGCGTCCGCCGCCGAGGTGAACAGAAAATCGATGGACGGGCGCGAGTGATGCACGCGTTCTTCCTGGCTCAGGGACAGGCTGCGGTCCTGCTCCACCGACAGGTGGTAGCCGGGACCGGCGAAGTACAACGTGCCGGCCTCGATGGCTTCTTTGTCGCGGGCCTCGCGCACTGGGATACGCAGCCGCCGCGCGAACACTTCCGCCAGTTGACTGCGGCGCTCATCCGGCAAGTGCAGCACCGCAATGATGGGCAGCGCGAAGCCTTGGGGCAGTTCGCCGAAAATACTCAGCAACGCCTCCACGCCACCGGCAGACGCGCCGACGACAATGGCTTCAATCCCGCGAATCGGGCTGGCTGCGGCGTCGTTCATGATTTGCGGTAGATCCGTTCCTGCTTGACCAAGGGTTCGAAGTGCTTGCTGTAGCCAGAAAAATCCAGGGTTTCCTTGCTGCCGAGCACCAGGAAGCCGCGATGGCACAGCGACTCATGAAACAACCCAAACGCCCGGTCCTGCAAATTTTTATTAAAATAAATCAGTACGTTGCGACAAGAAATTAATTGAGTTTCTGAAAATACGCTGTCGGTGGCCAGGCTGTGGTCGGCGAACGTCACGTTCTCCCGCAGCGTTTTATCGAAGATCGCGTAATCGTAAGCCGCGGTGTAGTAGTCGGCAAACGAACGCTGCCCTCCGGCCTGTTGATAATTGCTGGTGTACGCCCGCACGTTCTCCAGAGAGAAAATGCCCTGTTTGGCTTTATCCAGGGACGCCGGGTTGATGTCGGTGGCGTAGATAATCGTACGCTCCAGCAGGCCCTCTTCACGCAACAGGATAGCCATGGAGTACACCTCCTCCCCCGTGCTGCAACCGGCGATCCAGATCTTGATCGACGGGTAAGTCTTGAGCAGCGGCACCACTTCCTGGCGGATCGCCAGGAAGTGCGACGGGTCGCGAAACATCTCGCTCACCGGGATCGTCAGGAACTGCAATAACTGCATGAACGCCGCCGGGTCATGCAGCACCCGCTCCTGCAGCGCGGAAATGGTGGCGCAGTCGAACTGGCGCATGGCATGGGCCACGCGTCGTTTGACCGACGCCCCGGAGTAGTCGCGAAAGTCATAGCTGTACTTGAGGTAAATCGCCTCGATCAGCAGGCGCAGCTCAATATCGCTGCTTTTTTCCAAAAAACTTCGCTCCACTTAAATGCGTTCCATCTTCGGCAGCCATACGCGAATCAACGAGAACAGACGATCCAGGTCGATCGGTTTGGCCAGGTAATCATTGGAGCCCGCCGCGAGGCAGCGCTCCTGGTCGTCTTTCATGGCCTTGGCGGTCACGGCGATGATCGGCAGCTTTTTCCAGCGTGGGTCCTGGCGAATCAACGCCGTGGCCTCGTAACCGTCCATCTCCGGCATCATGACGTCCATCAGCACCAGATCGATGTCCTCGACTTCATTGAGACGGTCGATGGCTTCACGGCCGTTACGCCCGATCACCACCACCGCGCCTTTGTGCTCCAGGGCGCTGGTCAGGGCGAAGATGTTACGCACATCGTCGTCCACCAACAGAATCTTGCGCCCCTCGAACACCTTGTCGCGGCTGCGGGCAGTCTTGAGCATCTTCTGGCGCTCATGGGACAGCTGGGATTCGACTTTGTGCAGAAAGAGTGTGACTTCGTCCAACAGACGCTCCGGCGAGCGCGCGCCCTTGATGATGATCGAGCGCGAATATTTACGCAGCTCGGCTTCTTCATCGCGAGTCAGGTTGCGCCCGGTGTAGACGATTACCGGCGGGAACGAACAAATGTCCTCGGTGGCCATGCGCTTGAGCAGCTCGTTGCCCAGCATGTCCGGCAGCTTGAGATCGATGATCATGCAGTCGTAGACGTTGTTGCGCAGCAGTTCGAGGGCTTCTTGGGCGAAGCCGACGGCGGTGATTTCGATGTCATCGTCGCCGATCAGGCGGGCGATGCTGTCGCGCTGCAGGTCGTCGTCCTCCACCAGCAGCACACGCTTGACCTTTTGCGTCAGTTTGGCTTCCAGGCGCGCAAACACGTCCTTGAGCTCTTCACGGGTGGTGGGCTTGACGGCATAACCGATGGCGCCCATGTGCATGGCGGCTTCGACACGGTCTTCCACGGAAATGACGTGCACCGGGATATGGCGGGTATTGGCGTGTTCCTTCAGACGCTGCAGCACGGTCAAGCCGGAATGGTCCGGCAGGCGCATGTCGAGCAGGATCGCATCGGGAATGTACTGCTCGGCCAGGTTGTAGCCTTCGTCGGCCCCGTGGGCGACCAGGCACTGATAGCCCAGCTCGTGGGCCAGGTCGAACAGAATCCGCGCGAAATTCGGCTCGTCTTCTACGACCAGGATGCAGCGCGTGGTGAACGGGGCCTTGTCGCGGTCGTCGGCAAAGCGTGGGATCTGCTCCGCATCGGCCACCGGCAACGGCGAGACCTTGACGGGGGCCGGTGCGGGCGCTGCAACCACTGGGCGCGGCGCCTCCTCGGTGGCGGCGTCCCGCGGGCGCTCTTCATACTGCTCCGGCAGTACCAGGGTAAACACGCTGCCCTTGCCAGGCTCACTGGTCACCTGGATCGAGCCGCCGAGTAGGGTCGCCAGGTCGCGGGAGATCGACAGCCCCAGGCCGGTACCGCCGTAACGTCGATTGGTGGTGCCGTCGGCCTGGCGGAAGGCTTCAAAGATGCTTTCCTGCTGGTCCAGGGCAATGCCGATGCCGGAATCGCGCACGCTGAACACAATGCCGCCTTCGGCGGCGCCGGACACCGACAGGCTTACCTGGCCCTGCTCGGTAAACTTGATTGCGTTGGACAGCAGGTTCTTGAGGATCTGCTCCAGGCGCTGGCGGTCGGTGAACAGCATGGCGGGAGCGCCCTCCTGCACCTCCACCTGGAAGCCCAGCTTGCGATCGGCCGCCAGCGGTTCGAACATCCCCCGCAGACCGTCCACCAGGCGCGCCACGCTGGAGGTTTCCGGGCGCACTTCCAGTTTGCCGGCTTCAACCTTGGAAATATCGAGGATGTCATTGATCAGATTGAGCAGGTCGTTGCCCGCCGAATAGATCGACTCGGCAAACTTGACCTGCTCGGCGCTCAGGTTGTCCTGGGGGTTTTCCGCCAGCAGTTTGGCCAGGATCAGCGAGCTGTTGAGCGGCGTGCGCAGCTCATGGGACATGTTGGCGAGGAACTCGGATTTGTACTTGCTTGAACGCTGCAGTTCTTCGGCGCGGTCTTCCAGTTCCAGTTGGGCCTGGTTGAGCTCGATGTTCTTGCGGTCCATGGCGTCGCGCTGCTCGGCCAGGGTCTGGGTCTGTTCGGCCAGTTGCTCGTTGGTCTGCTCCAGTTCGGCCTGCTGGGTTTCCAGATGGGCCTGGGACTCCTTGAGGATGCGCGACTGTTCTTCGAGTTCTTCGTTGGCGGTCTTGAGTTCTTCCTGCTGCACTTGCAGCTCTTCGTTGAGCTGCTGCGTCTCGGCCAGCACTTCCTGCAGGCGCTGGCGATAACGCGCGGCCTCGATGGAGGTGCCGATGTTGCCGGCGATCAGTTCCACCAGTTCCACGTCGCGCTCCTGCAGCGGACGCAGGAAGCCCAGCTCGACGACGCCGTTGACGCGATCATCGTCGCTGGTGGGCATCACCAGCACACTGCGGGTGGTGCCTTCACCCAGGCCCGAGCTGACCTTGAAGTAGTCCACCGGCACATCGTCCAGACGGATCAAGCGATCGAGCTGCGCGGCCTGGCCGACGATGCCCTCGTCGCTGTAGATCGCCTGCTCCTGTTGCTCCTGCTCGCGGGAAAAGCCGTAGGTTGCAATGCGCTTCAGGCCGCCGTGCTCTTCGCGCACATAGAGTGCCCCGACCGCCGAGCCCATGTATTGGGCGAAAAACTGCAGGATATTGCGACCCAGCATGTTCAAGGTCAGTTGGCCCAACACCTGCTCGGCCAGTTCGGTCTGGCCATTACGCAGCCATGCTTGCTGTTCCAGACGCCGTGCGATCTTCTGTTGTGACGCGAGGTTTGCGCTGTAACTTACTGAAAGTGAGACTAGATTTTTTCTGCCGATATACGCGAGAAAGGCGCTCAGGCCCAGCACGAATACCAGGTAAAGGCCTACGCTTGCCACCGTGGTGCGGGTGACGTCGGCATTACGGGCGATGCGGAACTGCTGCTCCATGGCCACCGCATCGTCGTATTCCTTGCGAATCTCGTCGGTCAAGCGCTTGCCCCGCCCGGCCTTTACCGCGCTGCGGTAGTCGCCGCTCTGGCGCTGCATATCAATCATCGACTGGGCGTACTTGTTCCACTCCAGTTGCAACGCTTCCAGGCGCTTGAGGCGGTCGACCTGCTGCGGGTTGTCGGCCACCAGCTCCTGCAGGTTATGCAGGTCCGCAATGATGCGCGGCTTGGCCACTTCGTACGGGTCGAGGAAATGCTCGTCCCCGGTGATCAGGAAGCCGCGCATGCCGGTTTCCAGATCGACCGTCAGCTTTGACGTCTCATTGAGGTTGTTGATGACCCGGTCGGTGTGCTCCACCCACTGGATCACCGAGAGCAAATAGGTGATCAGGCACACGAAAAACACCGCGCTGAGCACGCCCACACCCAGGGGCAATGCCACGTTTCTGCTCAGCAGGGTACGGAAGCTCTTTTCATCGACGGACGAAGCGGGAGTCATGGGCATGCCTTGGCCAAATACGGAAAAACCGGGAGTTTGCCCCAAAGTTGCGCCTGAACGCCATTTTTCTGATGGCAACGGTTCACCAAGGCGCGGCCAGTGCCGTAAAAACGCCTGCCGGAACCCAACTCCGGAATGGCCAAATTCACCACCTTGCAGTCAATGCAGGAGGGGATGGAAAAGGTCCTTAACAGCGGAGGCATTGCCGCTACGCTATCGCCTTACGGCAGCAAGCGCGGGGCGCGGGAGTTTTACGTCAGTACGTTTGATGTGGCCGACTTGAGTGCAGCCAACGTCAAGAAACCCGCGTTACAAGCGATCCTGGACGAGGCTTTGTAAAACCTGCGTACCTGAGCAGGAGACATTACTGGCCGGTATCGTCACAATGCGCCGGCCAGGGGAACTTGCCTGGATCAAAAAGACTCACTAGTGACGCGTCTTGTTGAATTCTATGACCTGCTTTCTTTCTTCTCAGGAACTCCCACTATGCCCCTACCCCCGTCCACCATCCTGGTTGTCGAAGACGACAACATCGTGCGCATGCTGATTGTCGATGTGCTCGAAGAACTGGAGTACGTGGTGATCGAGGCGGCGGATGCGGCGGCAGCACTCAAGGTGGTCAGCGACAAGGGCCAGGTCATCGACCTGATGATGAGCGATGTGGGCCTGCCGGACATGGACGGCAAGGAGTTGGCCAAAGAGGTCCGCGCACTGCGCCCTGGTCTGCCGATCCTGTTTGCCAGCGGCTATGCCGAACATATCGGCGCCCCCGCCGATATGCAGGTGATTGGCAAACCGTTTTCCATCGATCAATTGCGTGACAAGGTCAAATCAATCCTTTCTTCTGTTTGAGCTGGCTTCTCCATTGAATGCCGCCCTTTCGGGCGGCATTTTTGTATCGGGCAACGAGAGATTTACGTGACCTTGGACAAATAAAATCGGAAACTCTGCGCGTTCCCATATCCTTTGAAAAAATCGTCAAGAGCCTCAAAAGGACGCGACAACATGATCAGAAAACCGACGCGCCTGCTGTTGGCGAGCCTCTCGATACTCCTGAGCAGCGGCGCCTGGGCCGATTTCACCGCCACCCCGAGCGAAGCGCGGGCCATCGCCAAGGAAGCCTACCTGTACGGGTTCCCGGTGGTGGAAATGTACAAGACGCTCTACACCCAGGCCGTTGACAAAGGCGGCGCCAACTTCAAGGCGCCGTTCAACCACATCGGCAATACCGCCCAGGTGTTCACGCCCAAGGACACCGCATTCGTCACCCCGAACTCCGACACGCCCTACTCGTTCGTGTGGATGGACCTGCGCCGCGAACCGTTGGTGCTGACCCTGCCCAAGATCGACGACAACCGTTACTACTCGGTGCAGTTGATCGACCTCTATACGCAGAACTTCGCGTACCTGGGCACGCGCAGCACCGGCAACAACGGTGGCCACTACATGATCGCCGGGCCGGATTGGAAAGGTCAGCAACCGGTGGACATCGACCGTGTGGTCTACAGCGAGAGCAACATCGCTTATGCGCTGTACCGCACGCAGTTGTTCGACGAAAAAGACCTGGGCAAGGTCAAGCAGATTCAGAGCGGCTATAAAGTCCAGCCGCTGAGCAGCTACGTCAAGCAACCTGCACCGGCCAGCGCGCCGAAGGTCGAGTGGCCCAAACCCACCGCCACCATGAGCGACAGCCCGCAACTGTTCCGCTACCTGAATTTCATGCTGGCGTTCGCCGCGCCCCAGGACAGCGAGAAAGACCTGCTGGCGCGCTTCGCCAAAATCGGCATCGCCCCCGGCGCGCCGTTCAAGCTCAACCAGCTCAGCGCCGAACAGCGCAAGGCCCTGGAAGACGGGATTGCCGACGGCAAGGCTGAGTTTGCCGCGTTCAAGAAAGACAAAATAGACACCCGCCAAGTGCCAAGCGGCGACCTGTTCGGTAGTCGTGATCGCTTGCAGAACAACTACCTGTACCGCTACGCCGGTGCGAATCTGAGCATTTTTGGCAATTCAACCGATGAAGCCGCGTACCTGGAGTATCTGGTCGACAGCGAAGGCAAGCCCGCCAATGGCGCCCGCCATAGCTATACCGTGCACTTCAACAAGGATCAACTGCCGCCGGCGGATGCGTTCTGGTCGCTGACCATGTACGACGCCAGGACAAAGCTACTGGTACCCAACCACAAGAAGCGCTACCTGATCAACTCGCGCATGTTGCCTGGTCTCAAGCTCGACGCTGATGGAGGTCTGACCCTGGCCCTGCAGCATCACGAACCGCCCAAAGCCGAACAGAGCAATTGGTTGCCGGCTCCCCCCGGTCCTTTTTATGCCGTACTGCGAATCTACCTGCCCAAGCCTGAGGTGGGTAGCGGTCAGTGGAAATTGCCGCCGTTGACACCGCTCAAGTGATACCGCGCGCGGTCCAGCCAGGGGCGGGCCGCGCGCGCCGATTTGCAGCGATCCGGCACACTACAAAGCGTTAAGCAGTGTCCTTACTACTGCTGGCTTACTGGCCAATGAAACAGGTAAGGTGCGCGCGATTCTTCACGGAGCTGCACCGCACATGACTTGCTGGGAAGTTCTTGATCTGCCCCCGGATGCCGATAGCCGCACCATCAAGCGCACCTACGCGGCGCTGCTGAAGAAAACCCGGCCGGATGCTGATCCCGAGGGTTTCCAGCGCCTGCGTGAAGCGTATGAAGCGGCCATGAGTGGGCAAGAATCGGCGCTGGATGACGCGTTTGCCGCCACGGCGGTCGAGATGGCCGCGCCAGAACCGGTGGACGCCACCCTACCCCAGCGCTATCAGCAAGCCTTGGCCCAAGGCAACGGCCCGGCATTCGAGGTGGCGCTGCTCGAACGCTGTATCAGCGACGACACCGTGAGCGATGAGGAGCGTCGCTGGGCGTTTGATACCTTCCACTGGCTCAGCGCCTGGCAGCGCCTGGAGCTGCCTGCGCAATGGCTGGATGCCCTGACCTCTCAATGCAGGCAGGCGTTGCACAGCCGATTGGCGCTGGCCCTTGCACAACGTAACGAAGCAGATTTCCTTGATGCGTACGCTCGGCGTGACGATCACGCCTGGTTGCGCCAGCCGGCGCACGCTCAATGGCTCAACCAGACACTTGCCACGCTGCTATGCGACAGCCACTTCTGGTTTCCTGCTTTGTTCGAGGCCGTCCGCGCCGGGCAGAGCTGGCCTCTCGGTGGCGAAAACCCCTGCCCCAAAAATGAATGGCAGCATCTGTTGCGGCGTGAGCAAGGGCCGGCGTTCATTGCCCACCAGCGTGTGCTGGCTGTTGTGCCGCCGCACACTGCGCAGCAGCGCGCCGCTCGTTTGTTGTTGGCACCGATGACACTGGGGCAGCGACGTGCATTCGCCCAGCGCTTGAGCGAGGCCGACTGGGATGCGTGCCGAACGCTGGCCGCGCGTATTAAAACCGATCATCCCGACGTTGCGCTGTCCCTGCCGGGCGGTACGGTTTATTTCTGGCAGGAGTGGGAAACTGCTGTCGACACTTGGCCGCTGGCGCTGGCAACAGTGCTGGGCTGTGTGACTGGTGCGCTGTTCCAGGCACCATGGTTTTCAGGGGGCCTGGTCAGCACACTGGGCCACGCGTTGGCATGGTCGGTGGCCTATGTCGTGGTCGGCGCCCTGGCCTGGCAACTGTGGCGCCCGCTGGTACATCGGGTTCGCGTCCTGGATGAACGCCTCGCCGTCCGCCTACCGACGCGACTCTGCCCTACCCGCCTGCCGTTATTGCCGCTGCGCGATCTGCTGCCGGGGGCGATCATGAGTGTTGCCATCAGTGTTCAATTCGGCCCGGTTGCGGGCCTGATGATGGTGGCGACCCTGGCCGTGATCGGAGCGGGTAAACGTCAAGCACGCACGGGTTACAAAGAATGGTCCAGCCTCCATCCGCGCAAGACCATCGGCGCATTTGGCCTTATCACGTTGCTCATGGCAGTGATGTTCGCAGCGCTCAAAAGCATTGACAGTCATTATCAGGTAGATCGCAATCAAGGCCTGCAACAGTGGACAGAGCGCGTGTGCAGCCGCATGCCGAGAACCGCACAGCCCTGCCAGGCACCCGCGACCCAGGCACAGTGGTACGGCCAGGAGGCTGAGTGATGAAGCCAATCATGTTGTACCCCGTTGGGGTGGTGTTGATCCTGTGCCTATTCAGCCTGGCCGGCGCCAGCAAACAACTGCAGATTGTCGAGTGGTGGCTCAACCAACTGGACAGCCCCCAGACCGCAACGGCCGGCGCGCTTGCGCCGATCATCGATTGCGTTAACCGCGTTGACCGCGATACTCGGCTGGCCTACTACTTGCTGACTCAGGGCGACGCCTCAGTCCGGACGTCTGAGCGCTCCGGCGCCGCGAACGTGCCTCGGGAAGAATTTGGCGACAACGCAGAGCCCCAAGCCCGCCTGATCCAAAAGCAACTATGCACTCCTGCAATCACCCTCCAGCTGGAACGCCAAGCCCCCGGCAGTCCATTGATTACGACTACGCAACAGTACGTGCAGGCCCTTCGCAGAATCAGCGATGTCGGTACGCTGCTCAGCCCCAGTCAAACTCCCGGCACGAAAACGCCGCAGCAGCAATTATTTGGCAACGTCATGCTTGACCAATTGAAAGCAGAACTAAGCCGTAACGGTGGCGACTACCTGTCGGCATCCGCGGCTCTGCGTGACGATCTGACGCGTGAGGAGCAGCGTTTGCGCCCCGTACAGCTGGATTTGCTGGAAGAACGTCTGGGCCGAGATCTGCATTGGCAGCTGCTCAACTACATGATCGTGGCGCGCCAGGCGGTCGAACGGATCGACCAAGGGGTACGCGCTGCCGACCTGACACCCCAAGCCCTGGCGGCGTTGACCGCTTCGGTTCAGCGTGCGCAGCAAAGTGCCGCAGCCTTTGTCGATCGGATGCCGGATAAAGAACTCAGCCAAGAAACGCTGCACCTTTGGTACACCCTGAGAAGCCCCGCCGATGCGTACCTTGCTGCCCTGCAAGGCCTGCTTCAAGACTGGCTCAACCACGCCAACCCGCATCAGCTGAGTGACGACTATGACCTCGTCACCCGCCGTTACGACGCCCTGCTCAGCTATCACAACCGACCGGCCCGCAATGCGTTTTAGTGTTGCTTGAATTTCAGATAGGAGTGATGCAGGTCCGACGCCCAGCCGTCGATCACGCTTTTCACGTCGTCGGCCTTCATCACCTGGGCGTCGTTCTCCAAAGGCTTGCCGGTGCCTTTGCGCACCACCTGGGCGAGCACCTTGCCGTTGGCGCCGTCGAGGAACTGTGCCTCGGTGGCCAGGGTGGTTTCCTGATCGCGGATGCCGGTGCCGGTGCTGACCGCCGCCGCCACCAATGCCACCGGGATGAACTCATAGGGCTTGAGCCCTTCGGTCTTGCTGCTGACGGCGGTGATGGCCGCGCGCACCACGATCACGCCCGGGCCGGGGCCGTTGGCCAATGGCAAGGATTTGCCCAGCTCACGCTTGAGCGCCTGGTTGTAGTAGGTGTTGATGCCGTTGAGGGTGCTGTCCGGGATTTTCGCGGTGGCCTGGGGCTTGGGATAGAACTGGGTCGGCTCGATGTACACCGCGTTGTAGCGGCTCAGGTCCAGCTGGGGATCGACCCAGCGCATCACCTCGGCGCCTGACGGTGACTTGGCTTGCTTGAGTTGGCTGTAGTTGGAGAGGAAGCCTGAATATTCATCCGGTTGCGTGACCTTGCTGGCACAGCCCGCCAACCCGATCGAAACCACGCACAACGTACTGATCATTAGCCTTAGTTTCATCATTGAACTCCCTGGCGGTCATCATCGAAAGACGGAGCTCTAGGTATAGCCAACTCTGGGGAAATAGCCTCTATTTTGCGCTGCCGGTTTGACAGGCCGAGGGCCAACGTTAAAGCTGCACGCAGCCCGCCATGCCGCAGACCGTCCCTGCGGATTTCAACGACCGCGCCGAGGCCAACCTCAACCTGGCCATGCTTTACCAGGCCAGCGGCCGGCAAGACAAAGTCGAGTCCCAGCTACGCACTGCCCTGCTGCGCGATCCTGATTTTTTTCCCGCGCTGGTCACCCTGGCACAATGGCTGGAAGCCCATGAACGCGGCGAAGAAGCACGCGCCCTGATCGCCGGGCAGCTGGCCGAGCATCCTGACGCTGCGCTGTTGCAACACACCCAGGGCTTGATGCTGATACGCAGCGGCGCTGCCGCCGAAGCGATGGGCTATCTGCGCAACGCCGCGCGTCTGGACCCGGCCAACGCCCAGTATGGTTTTGTGCTGGCGGTGGCGCTGCATGACGGCGGCCAGGTCGAACAGGCCTGCCAGCAGTTGGAAGCGGTGCTCCAGCGTCAGCCGTATCATCGCAATGCGCGGCTGTCGCTGATCCAGTACTACCTGGAGAGTGGCCAGGAGCCGAAGGCGCAACGGGTCTTGCAGAGCTGGAAACAACTCAACCCTGGCGACCCGGCGTTGAAGTAGAGCCTTAGCCGCGTTCGCGCGGAATCAGACTCTGCAACTGCGAGGCCAGGAAGTTGGCGTCGAAGCCAAAGGTGTCCGGGTCTTTGAGGCCATTGGTTTTCTTCCATAGCCAGTCATTTTTGTCGGCCGGCAGCACCAGCGACACGCTGCCGTGACGGGCAGCGGTCAAGCCCATCACCGATACCGAGATCAAGCCGCCCATGGCCATGACGTCAGGCACAAACTCCACGGTTTTACCGGTGATCTGTACCAATAGCTTTTCAGTCTTGAAGGTTGATGTTTCCACCGGCACGCTCGGCCCGCTGGCGACATAGGTTTGACGTTGGACCTCCAGCAAGCCGACGCGCTTGACCGGCTCCAGCCATTGCTCGATCTGCCCGAACAACTCGTCGAGCTTTTGCGTCCAACGGGCCGACTGCACCTCGAACTGCTGCTTCTTGTGCGCTTCGCTATCGGCGTAATGACGAAGCATCTCGCCCAGTTGCTGTACATCGTCCATTGCGGATTTCCTTGGGTGTGCCAGGTTGCGATATCCGATCATGGCAGATGCGGCCATTCACCGTACGATTAACGCCGATGGCCGCCGTGGGCGTGCACGAGACGAGCCTGGAATCGGCGTTTGCCGCTGAATCAGAACTGCACCGGTCATTTGGCGGGTAACTGCGTCTGACTATTCAGCGGCCGATGCGTAAGGTGAAGGCACTTTCCCTGTCAGGAGCATCGCATGCGCACCATCGGCCTTATCGGCGGCATGAGCTGGGAGTCCAGCGCCGAGTATTACCGCCTTATCAATCAGCGGGTGCGCGCCCAGCTCGGGCCGTTGCGTTCGGCGCCGATGTTGATGTACAGCGTGGATTTCGGGCCGGTGGCCCAGGCGCAGCACGACGGGCGTTGGGACGATGCCGCACAGATCCTCGAAGACGCGGCGCGGCGCCTGCAGGCCGGCGGCGCGGACTGTGTGGTGCTGTGCACCAACACCATGCATCGGGTGGCGCCGCGTATCGAGGCGGCGGTGTCGATTCCTTTCCTGCATATCGCCGACGCCGTCGGCCGGGCTGCCGTGCAGGCCGGCACACTCGCCGTCGGCCTGCTCGGCACCGCGTTCACCATGGAACAGGACTTTCTCAAGGCGCGCCTGGCGGAGCATGGCTTGAGCGTGCTGGTGCCCGAGGCCGAGGAGCGCAAAGCCGTGCATAAGATCATTTATGAAGAGTTATGCGTGGGAATCATCAGTGACACCTCGCGCCAGGCTTATCTGCGCATCATCGCTGCGCTGGCCGCGCGGGGCGCCCAGACGATCGTCCTCGGGTGCACGGAGATTGGTCTGCTGATCAAGCCTGAACACACGGACCTGCCGCTGCTGGACACCACCGAGCTGCATGCACAGGCTGCGGTGGCGTTTGCAGTGCAGGATTAAGCCGACGGGCGCAGACGCGCCATGCTGACGGTGTCGACATACACGCCGTCACGCAGGGCGTAGTCGCGCAGCACTCCTTCCACTTCGAAACCAAACGTGCGGTACAGGCGTTGCGCGGCCTGGTTGTCGGCGTACACCGTCAACTCGACGCGGTGCAGGTTCATCCAGTTGTCGGCCACGTCCAGGGCCGTCTTCAACAGCCGCGACCCCACGCCCTTGCCCTGCCAGGCGGTCGCCACGCCCATGCCGAACGTGCCGACGTGGGCCTGGCGCACGCGCAAGTACTGTTGCAGCCCCAGCTGGCCCACCACTTCGCCGCCATGCAATGCCACCAGTTGCAGGCGACGCTCGTCATCCAGCACCAGGCGCTTGCGCCACACCTCGATCGACTGGAACGGCATCTGCAGCACCTGACGACACACCGCCGGCTCGTTGTAGAGCGCGGCGACGCCTTCAAGGTGGGCCTCGGTAAAGCGCTGGATGACGATATGGGGTTCAGGCGTGTGCATGCGGTTTCATCCTTGGAAAAACAGGGGGCCTGCCAGTGTAGAGGCGTCGGCCGTCCGCTGCCTAGGGCGCCGGGGCGGTCGTCCACAACGACGGCCAATCGCCGTAGGCCACGCCGGTGCAGCGCGACATTATGTGGAACTCGCTGAGCTGGAATGCCTTGCCATCAAACACCCAGGCCGCCCCGGCCCCGCAATCGCCGAGCCCGCGTTGCTTGTAGAAATAACTCAAGGTGCCGGTGGCCGGATCGTAGCCCACCGAACCCTGCAGCGCGGCCCCGTCCAACGGCAACGGCTCCAGCTGCAAGGCGGCCTGGGCATAAGGCGCCTGGCGCGCGCGTTGCACCACCTCGTATTCACAGTTATAGGCCGCGCAGTCGTAACGCAACACGGTGATGGCGTGCGACGCCGTCAACGCACCGGCGCTGGCTTCGGGTGGCGGCGAATCCTCTTGCGCCGTTTCGCCTTTGAGCGCCTCGGCCACCAGGTTTTTCTGCTCCTGGGCGGTCAATGCCGGTGCGCCGGGGAATGCACGCAGCAAGGGCACCGGCATGTGCGCCGGTACGCTACTCGCCGCGCCCTTGCCCGGCCGCGCCAGAGCCGTGACGTTATCCACCCGGCCCTGCACCGCATCCATCAACAGCAGCGAAGCGCTCAGCCCACTCAGCGACACATGCGCGTCGGTATCGGCGGGCACTTGCAGGCGCTGACCATTGCGCAAGCGTTGCAACCACCGACGTGCCGCGTCGTCGTCCAGGACGCCGTAGGACTGGACATCCGGATCGCCACCCTGGTCATCCCGCTGCGCCTGCAAATCCTGGGTCAAGGCATCGCCCAGGGGCTGGCCGTCCAGTTGCAGGGTCGACAAGTCCACGGCCTCGCCCCGATGGTCGAAGCGCAAGCGCAAGTAACCCTGCGGCCCGGCCTTGTGCCAGATATGCAGGGTCAGCGAGCTGTAGTCTTCTTCATTGGCGCCACTCGGTGCGCTGAGGGCGTGACAATCGCGCAGGTTGTCGCAACCGACCACCCATTCCTTGATGTCACGCAGCAGCGGCACACTCTCGGCAGCGGGTTGTGCAAAGGCTTGGGCAGAGGAACCGGCCAGCAGGGCCAGGAGTAAGGGGCGCAACATGGGGACTCTCCGTGTCGGAAAAAGACGCGGATTGTCACATGTTCGGCGCGTGCCGTCAGCGCCCGGCAGCCACCCGCCACACCCGCGCAATATCCGCCGCCCGCTCGCGCAACAAGCGCGGCGCTTCGTTGCAGGCCTGCACGAGGCTCATTGGTCCGCTTGGCAAGGCGAAGGCTGCGGCGACGCCGTGTTGATACATCTGCGCGTAGCCATCACCGAGGGTGCCGGCGATGACGATCACCGGCACACCGTGTTGGCGGGCGATGCGTGCGATGCCGAACGGGGTTTTACCGCGCAGGGTCTGGGCATCGAATTGGCCTTCGCCGGTGATGACCAGGTCGGCGCCATGTATGGCCGCATCCAGGCCCACCAGGTCGGCGACCACCTCGACGCCCGCGCGGAACCGGGCGCCGAGAAACGCCTTGGCGGCGAAGCCCAGGCCGCCGGCGGCGCCGCTGCCGGGTTCATCGCGTACGTCGCGGGGCAGCACCCTGGCGCAATGATCGGCGAAGTGCCCGAGGGCGGCATCGAGCTGTTGCACCTGTTGCGGGCCCGCGCCTTTTTGCGGGCCGAAAATCGCCGAAGCGCCGTGAGGGCCGCAGAGCGGGTTGTTGACGTCGGCGGCTATGTCGAAACGCACCTGGGCCAGGCGTGGATCGAGGCTGTCCAGGCCGATGCGCGCCAACTGTGCCAAGGCCAGGCCTCCGGGCGGCAGGACGCGGTCGTCGGCGTCAAACAGCTGCACACCCAGCGCCTGCATCGCGCCGGCGCCGCCGTCGTTGGTGGCGCTGCCGCCGATGGCCAGGATGATGCGCCGGGCACCCGCTTCAAGCGCCGCGTGGATCAGTTCACCGGTGCCGAAGGTGCTGGTGCGGCACGCATCGCGCGCCTCCGGCGGTACCAACTGCAGGCCGCTGGCTTCGGCCATTTCGATGATGGCGGTGTGGCTGTCGGCCAACCAGCCCCAGTGCGCCTCGACCGGGTTACCCAATGGGCCGCGAACCGTCCGGCGGCGCAACTCACCGTGGCAGGCGGCGAGCACGGCGGCCACCGTACCTTCACCGCCGTCGGCCATCGGGCACTGGATCAACTGCGCCTGCGGCCAGACCTCGGCCAACCCGTCGGCAATCGCCTGGGCGACGCCCTCGGCACTCAGGCTGTCCTTGAACGAGTCGGGGGCGATGATGATCTTCATGGGCGTTCTCCGGTTTTTATGCCGTCCATGCTGCCAGTTGGCAGCGGCAATAACGCCGGTCCGATGCACAAGTGCGGCGTGGGTTTGTTGTTCATTCCGACAAAGCCTGGGGCAACAATTGCACGCCCAGGTACAAGGCGAGCATGCCGTCCAGGGTCAGCGGGTCAACGCCGCTGAGTTCGGCGATGCGCTCCATGCGGTAGCGCAGGCTGTTGCGGTGGATGCCCAGCGCGTCGGCACAGGCCTGGCTTTGCCCATCGTGCTCGCACCAACTGCGCAGGGTCGCCAGTAACTGCCCATTGGCGTCCTTGGCCAGGACTTTGCGCAACGGGTTGAGCAGTTCGTCGAGGGCGTCGTCGTTGCGATGGCGCCAAAGCATTACCGGCAGACGATAGCGGTTCAGGGTCAGCAACTGCGCATGGGGCAGGATATCGCGCCCGTAGGCCAGCAGGTCGCCGACCCGTCGGTAGCAGCGCCGCAGCCCGGCCAATCCATCGGCCTGACCGCCCACGGCCACGCGCAGAACAGGCCAGCCCTGGCCGGCGAGCTTTTCCAGCAGTTTGGGGTTGTCCACCCAGACCCCGGCCGGTCGGCACCACAGCAGTGAAAACTGCGCCGAGCTGACGCACCAACTGTCGGGATAGCGTGCGCTCAGCCAGGCGGCGAGGTCCTGCGCGCAGGCGCCTTCGCCCAATTCGAACAAGTACGGTATGCGCGGCATGTGAGGCTTGAGCCCCAGCTGCCGGGCTTCGTCGATCAAGCGCGGCGAGTCGCCGGCATCGGCCAGCAATAACGCCAGCAGATCATCGCAACGCTGGCGTCGCCACTGCTGGTCGGCCTGCTGATGGCGATGGCTGACCAGCATTTCAGCGGTCATGCGCACCAGTTCGGCGTAAGTGCGCAGCAATTCGGGCTCGCCGGTAAGGCCCAGTACGCCGATCAGGCGTTGGTCGTGCATCAGCGGCAGGTTGATACCGGGTTGCACGCCTTTGAGGTGTTTGGCGGTCTGGCCGTCGATCTCGACCACGCGGCCGTTGGCCAGCACCAGTTGCGCGCCTTCATGCCGGGTGTTGATGCGTTCGGGCTCGCCACTGCCGAGGATCAGCCCCTGGCTGTCCATGACGTTGACGTTATAAGGCAGGATGGCCATGGTGCGATCGACGATATCCTGCGCCAGGTCATGATCCAGCTCGAACATGGGGCTAACTTCCTGCAAGGCGTGGTTGGTCATCGGCACAGCGCAAAGCCGGCTTCACTGTGCGCGAGCACAAAGACAGCCGCCTGCTACCTGGCCGAGACTCTTGGGGCGATCAACGTTACCCTCGCATCGCGAAAAATCATAATAAAGAGAGAACGCCATGTCACAGAGCGCCGCTGTCACCCAGGCCAACGATGACGATAAAAACGCTGTCTACAAGCGCGTGACCCTGCGCTTGATCCCCTTCATTTTTATCTGCTACCTGTTCAACTACCTCGACCGCGTCAACGTCGGCTTCGCTAAGCTGCAGATGCTCGATGCCCTCAAATTCAGCGAAACCGTGTACGGCCTCGGGGCCGGGATCTTCTTCATCGGCTATGTGCTGTGCGGCGTGCCGAGCAACCTGGCCCTGAATAAATTCGGTCCACGGCGCTGGATCGCGCTGATGATGATCGTGTGGGGCACGTTGTCGACCTGCCTGCTGTTCGTCACCACACCGACCCATTTCTATACCCTGCGCCTGTTTACCGGTGCCGCCGAAGCCGGCTTTTTCCCCGGCGTGGTGCTGTACCTGTCGCAGTGGTTCCCGACCTTTCGCCGTGGGCGGATCATGGCGTTGTTCATGTCGGCGATCCCTGTGTCAGGCCTGCTGGGCAGTCCGTTTTCCGGCTGGATTCTCAACCACTTCGCCGCCGGCCAGGGCGGTCTGGCCGGCTGGCAGTGGATGTTCCTGCTGCAAGGCATCCCCACGGTTCTGCTGGGCGCCCTCGCCTACTTCCTGCTCAGCGACAGTTTCGCCCATGCCAAGTGGCTCACGCCCAAGGAGCGCGCGGTGCTGGAAGCCGACCAGGCCACGGACCTGGCGAACAAGCCCAAGACCACCAGCGACTCCCTCGCCGAGGTGTTCAAAAACCCGGCGATCTGGGCTTTCGGCCTGATCTACTTCTGTATTCAGAGCGGCGTGTACGCGATCAACTTCTGGCTGCCGTCGATCATCAAGAACCTGGGTTTCAGCGATAACCTGGTGATCGGCTGGCTCAGTGCGATCCCTTATCTGCTGGCTGCGGTGTTTATGTTGCTGGTGGGCCGTTCGGCGGACTTGCGCAAGGAGCGTCGCTGGCATTTGGTGGTGCCGATGCTGATGGGCGCGGTGGGCCTGGTGATCGCGGTAAACTTCGCCACCACGCCGGCCATTGCCATCCTCGGTCTGACCATTGCCACCATGGGCGCTCTCACCGGCCTGCCGATGTTCTGGCCGGTGCCGACGGCGATGCTCAGCGCAGGCGCAGCGGCGGGTGGCCTGGCGTTGATCAACTCCATGGGCCAGATGGCGGGCTTCCTCAGCCCTTATATCGTCGGGTTCGTAAAGGACGCCACGGGTTCGACGGATGTTGCGTTGTACCTGCTGGCGGCGGTGATTGTGGCGGGCAGTGCGCTGGCACTGCGCATGACACGGACCTTGAAGGTCTAACGCAGTCCAGACGAAAGGGGTTTGCCAGATGGCGACAGGTATCGACACAAATCAAACGACTGTCACCACGGCAAGCTCCCTCCCTCAGTAGGCTGCGGTTACAGCAGGCCGCCGCCGTTGATATCGATGACAGCGCCGCAGATAAAGCCATTTTCCATGGCCAGCACATAGCCTGCCGCCACCTCCTCGGCCTGCCCCACGCGGCCCACCGGCAACGCGCTTGCGGCGTTGGCAAACGTCGCCAGGCGCTGGTCTTCGGCCAACCCGGCATACGCCGGGGTATCAATTACACCGGGGCTCACCACGTTGACCCGACGCGGCGCCAGTTCCTTGGCCAACTGCTTGCCCAGGGCTTCAGTGGCGGCGTTGATACCGACTTTGATGAACTGCCCCGACGCCAATTTGCGCCCCAATTGCCCGGAGGTCAGGCTGATGCTGCCGCGCTCGTCGAGGAACGGCAGCGCCTGCTGGATTGCCCGCAAGGCCCCCCAGAGTTTCACGTTGAAGTTGTTCTGGGCTTCGTCCAGATCGGTATCTATCAAGGCTTTGGCATGCACCGATGGGCCGGACGTGTACACCAAATGATCAAAGCGCCCAACGGTTTCGAACAAGCGCCGCAGGGACTCGGTGTCGGTGACGTCCACGGGTTCGCTGCGCAGGCCGTTGTCGCGGCTCGATGACAGGCGTCGTCCCGCCAGCACCACTTGAGCGCCGCGTGCGGCGGCGGCCTTGGCCACTGCCGCGCCGATACCGCTGCTGCCACCGATCACGATGACGGTTTGGCCATTGAGGGGAGAAGTCATGAAGGAGAGTCCTGGGTTAGAAAGTGAGCGTTCATCTTCCCAGCTTGGCAATCTGCAAAAAATCCCGGTAAAACGACAGGATCTTTAAAGGATTTTTACAAATGAGTTCACTCCTGGACCTTGAAGTCTTCGTGCGCACCGCCGACACGGGCAGCCTGTCCGCCGCTGCCCGAGGGTTGGGCCTGACTCCGGCAGCGGCCAGTATTGCTCTCAAACGCCTGGAAACCCGGTTGGGCACTCGCCTGCTGGCACGCTCCACCCGGAGCATGCGCCTGACCGAAGAAGGCCGGCGCTACCTCGACAGCGCGCGCGAGGCCCTGGCTGCTTTGGCCGAAGGCGAGCAAGCGCTCAGGCAGCAGAGCCAGGGCCTGACCGGTTTGCTGCAGCTGGCCGCACCCTCGGATTTCGGGCGCAATGTGGTGCTGGGCTGGCTGGATGAGTTCAAGCTGGAACACCCGAACATCCGCCTGCAATTACTGCTCAACGACAGCAATGCCGACCTGTTTCGCGACACCGTCGACATTGCGCTGCGTTTCGGCGTCCCACGGGATTCCAGCCTGGTGGCGCTGCCGGTGGTGCCCGGCCACCAACGCCTGCCCTGCGCCAGCCCCGACTACCTGGCGCGCCACGGCACACCACGCACGCCGGCGGAGTTGGAGCAGCACAACACGCTGCGGTACATGCGTCAGGGCCGGGCCAACAGCACTTGGTACTTTCGACAGGGCACGGCATTGCAGGAAGTCGAGGTGACGGGCGACTACCTGAGCGATGACGGTGAAATCGTGCGGCGCTGGGCGCTGGCTGGCCACGGAATTGCCTACAAAGCCAACCTCGACATCGCCCGGGACCTCAAGGCCGGACGCCTGGTGCGCCTGTTGCCTGACTGGCAGGGAGAACCCACGCCGTTCAACTTGATGTGCCCTCACCGCCTGCAGGTGTCGGAGCGAGTGAAAGTGCTGCACCGATTTCTACAAGCGCGCTGCCAGGCCCTGCTGAGTGCGTGAAGAAACGCGCGCGGGTCTTGTTCCAGAGCTGGCGACTCTGGTATTGCATAGGTCACGTCTCATAGCCGCAAGGAGCTTTGCATGATTTATCGCACGTTGGGCCAGTCCGGGTTGAAGGTCAGTGTCCTGACCCTGGGCACCATGATGTTCGGCGAACAGACCAACACCGAAGACTCGCTGCGCATCATCGACAAGGCCTGGGATCAGGGTGTCAACTTTATCGACACGGCGGACGTGTACACCGGCGGGCGTTCCGAAGAGTTGGTGGGTGAAGCCATCGCCCGGCAGCGCCACGATTGGGTGGTGGCGTCAAAAGTCGGCTTCGGCCCGGCCGATGGTGTGCCCAACCGCAGCGGCCTGAGCCGCAAGCGAATATTCAACGCGCTCGATGCGAGCTTGACCCGCCTCGACACCGATTACCTGGACATCTACTACCTTCACCGCGAAGACCACCAGACGCCGTTGGAAGTGACCGTCTCGGCCATTGGCGACCTGATTCGCCAGGGCAAGATCCGCTACTGGGGCCTGTCCAACTATCGCGGCTGGCGCATTGCAGAAGTGATCCGCGTGGCCGAACGCCTGGGCGTGGACAGGCCTGTAATCAGCCAGCCTTTGTACAACATCGTCAACCGCCAGGCCGAGGTGGAGCAGATCACCGCCGCCGCTGCGTATGGCCTCGGTGTGGTGCCCTACAGCCCGCTGGCGCGCGGGGTGTTGAGCGGTAAATACGCCCCGGATGTCACCCCGCAAGCCGGCAGCCGCGCCGCGCGCCAGGACAAGCGCATCCTGGAAACCGAATGGCGCATGGAGTCGCTGCGCATCGCCCAGCAGATCCAGCAGTACACCCAAGGGCGTGGCGTGGGCATGGTGGAATTCGCCATCGCCTGGGTGCTCAACAACGCCGCGGTGAGTTCGGCGATTGTCGGGCCGCGCACCGAAGCGCAATGGGATGCCTACACCGGCGCGCTGCAGGTGAAGATCACGGCCGAAGACGAGGCGTTCATTGATTCGCTGGTCACGCCGGGGCATGCGTCCACACCAGGGTTCAATGACGTGGGCCACTTCGTTTCGGGACGCACGCCGCTGTGAGCGCGCTCTGACAGCGCAGCGTAAGAAAGTTTTCGGTGATTTGCCCCAAAACAGAGCAGCCTTGACGCGCCGAAAGCACCATAATCCCCTGCTCTTTTGATTGAATCGGCTTTCGCGAGGACAGTGTGTCTAAAGGTGTGGTGTTATCGGTCTCGGCCTCGGTGTTGTTTGCCGTCATGTACTACTTCACGTCGTTGCTCACGCCATTGAGCGGCCTGGAGATTTTCGGCTGGCGCATGTTGCTGACCGTGCCGTGCATGACGGTATTCATGGTGGTCAGCGGCGAGTGGCGACACGTGTGGGAACTGCTGCGCCGGCTCACGGCCGAGCCACGCTTGATCGCCGGCGTGGTGGTGTCGTCGGCCCTGCTGGGCGTGCAGTTGTGGCTGTTCATGTGGGCGCCGCTCAACGGGCGCAGCCTGGACGTGTCGGTGGGGTATTTCCTGTTGCCACTGACCATGGTGCTGACCGGGCGCCTGGTGTGGGGCGAACAGCTGTCCTATTTGCAGAAGATCGCGGTATTTTTTGCCGCGCTCGGTGTGCTCAACGAGTTGTATCAGGCCGGTGGGTTCTCCTGGGCGACCCTGGTGGTCATCATCGGTTACCCGCTGTACTTCATCGCGCGCAAATACCTCAAGACCGATCACCTTGGCGGCCTGTGGCTGGACATGGCGCTGATGCTGCCCGTGGCATGGTGGTTCGTGCAAAGTGGCGAACAGGGCTTTGCGGTGATGGATGCGCAGCCGAAGCTCTATGCTTTGATTCCGATCCTGGGCCTGATCAGTGCCTCGGCGCTGGTGAGCTATATCATCGCCAGTCGCTTGCTGGCCTTCAGCCTGTTCGGCCTGCTCAGTTATGTCGAGCCAGTGCTGTTGCTGCTGGTGGCGCTCTTGCTGGGTGAAGGCATCAAGGCCGGGCAATGGCCGACCTACATTCCGATCTGGATCGCGGTCATGGTCCTGGTGTTTGAAGGGTTCAAGCACTTGGTGCGCCAGCGCCGGGCGTAACGCCCAGGCAATAAAAAGCCCGGCCAGGGTTTACGTTGGCCGGGCTTTTTTCTACACGTGCGTTCAGTCGGCGGTCAACACACCGCGACGGACCTGGTCACGCTCGATGGATTCGAACAGGGCCTTGAAGTTGCCCTCGCCGAAGCCATCGTCCCCCTTGCGCTGGATAAACTCGAAGAACACCGGGCCCATCAGGGTTTCCGAGAAGATCTGCAGCAACAGACGCTTGTCGCCTTCGATGGACGAACCGTCCAGCAGAATGCCACGGGCCTGCAGTTGATCGACTGGCTCGCCGTGGTTGGGCAAGCGACCTTCGAGCATCTCGTAGTAGGTGTCCGGCGGCGCGGTCATGAAGCGCATGCCGATTTTCTTCAGCGCGTCCCAGGTCTGGACCAGGTCGTCGGTGAGGAACGCCACATGCTGGATGCCCTCGCCATTGAACTGCATCAGGAACTCTTCGATCTGCCCGGCGCCCTTGGAGGACTCTTCGTTCAGTGGGATGCGGATCATGCCGTCGGGGGCGCTCATGGCCTTGGAGGTCAGGCCGGTGTACTCGCCCTTGATGTCGAAATAGCGAGCTTCACGGAAGTTGAACAGCTTCTCGTAGAAGTTGGCCCAGTACACCATGCGCCCGCGATAGACGTTGTGGGTCAGGTGGTCAATGACCTTGAGGCCGGCGCCCTTAGGGTTGCGGTCCACACCGTCGAGGAAGACGAAATCGATGTCGTAGATCGAGCTGCCTTCGCCGAAACGATCGATCAGGTACAGCGGCGCGCCGCCGATGCCTTTGATGGCCGGCAGGTTGAGTTCCATCGGGCCGGTTTCGATATGGATCGGCTGAGCGCCCAGTTCCAGTGCGCGGTTGTAGGCCTTTTGCGAATCCTTGACCCGGAACGCCATGCCGCACACCGACGGGCCGTGCTCCGCCGCGAAGTACGAGGCGATGCTGTTGGGCTCGTTGTTGAGGATCAGGTTGATCTCGCCCTGGCGATACAGGTGCACGTTCTTGGAGCGATGGGTGGCGACTTTGCTGAACCCCATGATCTCGAAGATCGGCTCAAGGGTGCCTGGGATCGGCGAGGCGAATTCGATGAATTCAAAGCCCATCAGGCCCATTGGGTTTGCGTGTTGGTCGGTCATGTTCGGTGCCTCATCCTGCTCTTTGAAATAAAGAGTCTGATTAACGAAAAATCAATTGCCAGCAAGGATGAGGTACGGGGGTGGCGCGCAGGACAGGCCTCGCACGCTGCGGGCGAGGAAGTCACCAAAGATGAGGGGGGAGCCGAGTCGCTTCATGGTTGCATCAGTCTCTGACGGCCGAGGCTTGCGTGAGCGCAAGTCCATATTCTTGTATGCGTAAATCGATTCTACACAGCGTAACAGGGTTTGTCCGTACTCTTATCAAATCCCCATCACCCTCGCCGGTGCAAGGGGTTTGTTGCACAGGTAGATACCCCACAGTATTACCGCGCCACCCATCAGCATCGGCGCGCTGAGTGGCTCGCCCAGCAACAGCGCGCCACAGATGACCGCAGTGAGCGGGTTAAGCGCAATAAACACGCCGGAGCGAGTGGCGCCGATGCGGCGGATGCCGTCGTAGTAGCCGATATAGGCCAGGGCCGAGCCCAGCACGCCGAGATAGCCCAGGCTCAGCGCCTGCGGCAGGTCAATGCGGCTCACGGCCTGAAGCGTGAAACCGCCCATGAAGGCGGTGGCGGCGGCCAGCATCGCGGCGCCCAGCAGCACCGACCAGGTCACCGTCTGCAGCGGCCCGAGGCTGGCGTTGAGTTCACGGGAATACAACGAGTAAATGCCCCAACCCAGCACGCAGCCCAGAATCAGCAGGTCCCCCAGCCCATGATCGGGAGCGCCCTGGAGCAACTGCGGATTGCGGCTGACAATCACGGTCGCGGCGCCCCCCAGGCACAGTGCGATACCGATGATGCGTGCGCGCCCCAGTTGTTCCTTGAACAGCAGCGAGGACGCCAGGCCGATCACCGCAGGGTTCAGGGCCACGATCAACGATGCTCGCGAGGCATTGATGTAGTGCAGCCCATAGAAGAAACACAGGTTGTAGAAGAAAATCCCGAAAAAACCCAGCAAGGCCAACTGTCGCAGTTGCCTACCCGTTGGCCGCACCAGTCGAATGCGCGCCAGGGCCATGAACAACAGCAACGCCAGGCTGGCCAGGATAAACCGCAGGCTGGCGGCCAGCAGTGGGTCGATATGATCGGCCAGGTAGCGACCGGCGACGAAGGTGCCACCCCAGATCATGGTGACGGCGGCAAGCTTGCAGTAAGTCAGATGATCCGAGGTGGGATGCATGATTGTGGCTCAAGGCGTGGCTGATTGAAGGTATTCTCTGAGTAATGACTCATCATCGTAAAATGAGTAAACACTCATGACCCTGACCCAATTGGAAATCTTTTCCCTGGTTGCCGAACTGCAGGGCTTTACCAGTGCCGCCCACCGCCTGGGTATCAGCCAATCGGCCGTGTCCCATGCCATCAAGGCGCTGGAGCAGGAGCTGGGCGTGACGCTATTCCGGCGGCATCAAACCCTGGTCGAACCCAGCGACATCGGCCTGCAATTACTTGCACGCGCACGCGCCATGCTTGGCCTGGCCAATACGTTGCAACAGGAAGCCGCGGACGCCCGTGGCATGAAGCGCGGCACCTTGCGCATCGGCTCATTCGGCCCGACCGCGTCGATACGGTTGCTGCCAGCCATCCTCCAGCGCTTTCGCGCCGAGTATCCGGGAATTGAAGTGCATGTAGACGAAGGGCCGGATCGGCAGGTGATCCAGTGGCTGGAGGAGCGGCGCATCGACGTCGGTTTTGTGGTGCTGGAACAGGAGCGCTTCGATACCTTCGCGCTGTGCGAGGATCAGATGGTCGCGCTGCTGCCGGCGGACCATCCGCTGACCGCGCAGGACGCCTTGCCCCTGCGGGCGCTGTGCGATGATCCGTTTATTCTGACCGAAGCCGGGTCGTCGGAGCTGGTCAGCCGGCTGTTTGCCGGCGCCCAGTTGCAACCCAAGGTGCGTTATCGCTGCGCGCAGCTGCTGAGCACGCTGGAGGCGGTCTGCCGGGGTGACGGCGTCAGTGTCGTGGCGCAGGCGTCGTTACCCTGCGGTCACGATTCGCGCTACGTCACACGGCCGTTGCTACCCAGCGTTGCGCGCCGGATCGGCCTGGCAGTGCTGGATCGGCGACAGGCATCTCCTGCTGCGCTGGCGTTCATAGAGATTGCACAAAACCTGACCAAGGCGAGCATATTTGAGCCCGCCCATCTATCATCGAAACATTCCTCACCGGCGCGCCGGTAACCCCCGCTGCGCAACAGGCCCCAGAACCCATGCCGCTTCGTGTCAATGGCCCTCGAAAGCCCGTTACCCGCTTCTCGATCAGCGCCATGTGTGGCCTGCTGCCCGTGCTGCTCGGGGTCGTCATCCTGTATTGGCAGGCCGAACGTACCCTGGAACAAAGCACGACGCAGACCGCCGAAGAGGCGGTGCGCCAGTTCGACCTGATGCTCGACAACACCGCGCTTGCCGCCCAGGCGCTGGTGCCGCTGGCCGGGCAGCCGTGCGACAGCGCCACTCAACTGGCGCTGCGCGAACAGGTGACGCGCCGGCCATTTGTACGCGCCACCACGTTGTCCTGGCAGAAAAATATCTATTGCAGTTCCCTGTTCGGCGGCGATTACACCTCGCCGGTCAACCCGGATGATTACGTCGATGGGCGCCTGTGGCTGATGGACGGCAACCCGGTCACCCCGGACACCGCGCTGCTGGTTTATCGCCTGGTTGAAGGGGACAAGGCCGCGTTCGCCTCGGTTGACGGCTACCACCTCACCAATGCCCTGCGCCTGATCAGCCGCTATGCGCAACTGATTCTGCAGGTCGGCCCGCACTGGCTCGACGCCGATGGCCAGGTGCGCCGGACACCGCCGCCGACGTTCGCGGTGGCCCATCAGCACCTGGCTTCGACGCGCTATGCCTACAGTGTCGATGCCGGCATGCCGGACGGTGAGGTGTGGCGTTACATGCAGGCGCGTTACCCTGCCCTGTTCAGCCTATTGGTGTTTTTTGGCGGGCTGGCGGCACTGCTCGCGCACTGGCTGCAAAAGCGCGCCTCGTCGCCAACCCATGAGTTGCAACGGGCACTGGGCGCCAATGAGTTCATCCCTTACTACCAACCGGTGGTGCGCGGCGACACCCGCGCGTGGGCCGGTTGCGAAGTGCTGATGCGCTGGAAGCATCCGAAGGAAGGCCTGGTACGCCCGGACCTGTTCATTCCGCTGGCTGAGGATTGCGGCCTGATCGTGCCGATGACCCGCGCCCTGCTCCGCCGGACCGCCGCCGAGTTGGCGCCTCACGCGTCGCGTTTCACGCCGGGGTTCCATATCGGCGTAAACATCACCGCGCGTCACTGCCAGGACCTGCAACTGGTAGACGACTGCCGCGAGTTCCTCGCGGCCTTCGCCCCGGGGCAGGTTACGCTGGTGCTGGAACTGACCGAGCGCGAGTTGATCGAGCCCACTGAGATCACCCGTCGCCTGTTCGAGGCGCTCCACGCGCTGGGCGTGATGATCGCCATCGACGACTTCGGCACCGGCCATTCAAGCCTGGGTTATTTGCGCAACTTCAATGTGGACTACCTGAAGATCGACCAGAGCTTTGTCGCCATGATCGGCGTCGACGCGCTGTCCGGGCATATCCTGGACAGCATCATTGAATTGTCCGGCAAGCTTGACTTGGGTATCGTCGCCGAGGGCGTTGAAACAGCGCAGCAGTGCCAATACCTCGCGAGTCGAGGAGTCGACTTCCTTCAAGGTTATCTATTTGGCCGGCCACTACCGTGTGAGGAATTCGTTAACAGCCTGGCCAAGGATTGAATAGGCCCGCACTAGGCAGCTTCAAAAAGTGTTAATGAGACAAAAGACGTGATTTACTCGTGACGTATTAACTACTACAATTTTTCTTGCCCGTTTAGAGTCACCTTAAAGCGCTTGGCTTGCAGCTTTGTTAGCAGTTGATATCAGCCAACTACACTATTGGAGTACCGATTTTGTCCAAACTCGCCGAATTTCGCGCAGCAGAAAGAGCCCTTCAAGAGCAGCTTGCCCAGCTGGAATCCTTGAAGAACGATGCCAGCCTGAAGAAAGAAATCGAATTCGAAGAAAAACTCCAGGGGCTGATGAAAACCTACGGCAAGGGCCTGCGTGACATTATTGCCATCCTGGACCCTAACCCAGGCAAGGCCAGCAGCGTTGCCAGCGCGCCAAAGCAGCGCCGCGCACGCGTCGTCAAGGTCTATCAGAACCCGCACACCGGCGAGTTGATCGAAACCAAGGGCGGCAACCACCGTGGCCTCAAAGCCTGGAAGGAAGAGCACGGCGCACAAACCGTAGAGTCCTGGCTGCGCAAGTGAACCGCACCCAGTCACATAAAGCCCCGCACATGCGGGGCTTTTTATTCAAGGTTCGAAAGTGAACTTAAATAACATTTCATTTTGTTCAGAATCGCTCGATGCCACTGGCTTAAAGTTTCAAGCTGTTACGCACCGAGCCCACTTCATTCTTGCTTTCGTCATAGGCCTGTGGCTGACCGGCGTATGAAAATACATACGCTTTATCGGTATCCACCGCGCCTATCAATGTTTGCGAGAGCACGTGACGGCCGTTTTCGGTAATCACGCAAGTAGTTTCCAGCGCATCGAGACGGCTTAATGTCGTAGGGTGCATTTTGGTGCACACACTTTGATAGCCACCTTGGGCGAAGTCTTTCTGGATAGATTTGCGCATCTCCAGCAACACCCCTTGAAGATTAACTTTATGCCCCGCTTCAATGGGCGTACCAGTCAATTCCATAACCATCAGGGTCTTGCCATTCTCGTCATTCTTGATCGCCCGTTGCCGGGACACAGCCTGCGCCTGGGCGGGCGTATCCGCCGCAGGGGCCACCTCTTCGATCTGCCAGCCGCTGGGCCAATGGATTTCCGGTTCAGCAGCCACTGCCCACGGGCTGGCCAGCAGCACACACATAGCGCTCAATAGCGGTTTACGACAGTCGATCATTGCGAAAACACCAAAAGGTCGAGCCACAAAGTGTGAGCCCCTCCAGCGGCTGGTCGCAAGGCCCGCGCCGGGCTTTTTCATTTGGCGCGGCGGCCAGGCCTTGCGTATCATGGCCCGGCTGCATGAATGCTTGCCGCAAGCCAAGGGAGCGCTCCCGAGTGGAGTCGCGTTTGCCCCATTTTTTTCTGGAGGGCCCATGAGCCTGCACGAACTGAACACTGTCCCCGGCGTTACCGCGCAACCTGACACCGCCACCACGCACTTCGTGTTCAACCACACGATGCTGCGCGTCAAAGACATCACTCGTTCGCTGGATTTCTACACCCGCGTTCTGGGCTTCTCGCTGGTTGAAAAGCGCGATTTTCCGGAAGCCGAATTCAGCCTCTACTTCCTGGCCCTGGTGGACAAAACCCAGATCCCCGCAGACGCCGCCGAGCGTACTCAGTGGATGAAGTCGATCCCCGGCATCCTGGAACTGACCCACAACCACGGCACCGAAAACGACCCTGCCTTCGCCTACCACAACGGCAACACCGACCCGCGCGGCTTTGGTCATATCTGCATTTCGGTGCCGGATATCGTCGCTGCCTGCGAGCGCTTCGAAACCCTGGGCTGCGACTTCCAGAAGCGCCTGACCGATGGCCGCATGAAAAGCCTGGCGTTCATCAAGGACCCGGACGGTTACTGGGTTGAGATCATTCAGCCAGCACCGATGTAAACAAAAAAACCCCATGATCTCTCATGGGGTTTTTCATTTGCGTGCTCGGTTTTACGCCGGGGCGGATGTGCGGATCAGGTGATCGAACGCGCTCAGGGAAGCCTTGGCGCCCTCGCCCACTGCGATCACGATCTGCTTGTACGGCACTGTGGTGACATCGCCGGCGGCAAACACGCCGGGCAGCGAGGTCTCACCACGGGCATCGACGATGATCTCGCCACGGGGCGTCAGCTCCACCGTGCCCTTGAGCCAGTCGGTATTGGGCAGCAGGCCGATCTGTACGAAAATGCCTTCCAGGTCGAGCGTTTTGAACGCACCGCTGTCGCGATCCTTGTACGCCAGGCCGGTGACTTTCTGACCGTCACCCTTCACTTCGCTGGTCAATGCGCTGGTGATCACCTCCACGTTCGGCAGGCTGTACAACTTGCGCTGCAGCACCGCATCAGCGCGCAGCTTGCTGTCGAACTCAAGCAGCGTCACGTGACTGACGATACCCGCCAGGTCGATGGCTGCTTCGACACCGGAGTTGCCGCCGCCGATCACCGCCACGCGCTTGCCCTTGAACAGCGGGCCGTCGCAGTGCGGGCAGAAGCACACGCCCTTGGCCTTGTATTCCTGCTCGCCCGGCACGCCCATTTCACGCCAGCGTGCGCCGGTGGCGAGGATCACCGTTCTGGACTTGAGCGTGGCGCCACTTTCGAAGCGGATTTCGTGCAGCTCTCCGGGATTCTTTGCTGGAACCAGGCTGCTGGCGCGCTGCAGGTTCATGATGTCAACGTCGTACTGACGCACGTGGGCTTCCAGGGCACTGGCCAGTTTCGGCCCTTCGGTTTCCTGGACCGAGATAAAGTTCTCGATCGACATCGTGTCCAGCACCTGGCCACCGAAACGCTCAGCGGCGACACCGGTGCGGATACCTTTACGTGCCGCGTAGATGGCCGCCGACGAGCCCGCCGGGCCTCCGCCGACCACCAGCACATCAAAGGCGGCCTTGGCGCTGATTTTCTCGGCAGCTTTTTCGGCGCCGCTGGTGTCGAGCTTGGCGAGGATTTCTTCCAGGCCCATGCGGCCCTGGCCGAAGTTCACACCATTGAGGTAGACGCTCGGTACCGCCATGATCTGACGTTCGTCGACTTCGGCCTGGAACAATGCGCCGTCGATGGCGACGTGGCGGATGTTGGGGTTGAGCACGGCCATCAGGTTCAACGCCTGGACCACGTCCGGGCAGTTCTGGCAGGAGAGTGAGAAGTACGTCTCGAAGCTGAACTCGCCCTTCAGCGCACGGATTTGTTCAATCACTTCAACACTGGCCTTCGACGGGTGGCCACCGACTTGCAGCAGGGCCAGCACCAACGAAGTGAATTCATGGCCCATGGGGATGCCGGCGAAACGCAGACTGATTTCGGCACCCGGGCGGTTGATGGAAAATGACGGCTTGCGCGCATCATCGCCATCGGTTTTCAACGTGATCAGCGTGGTGAGGCTGGTGACGTCTTGCAAAAGAGCCAGCATTTCCTGGGATTTCGCACCGTCGTCGAGGGAAGCGACGATCTCGATCGGCTGGGTGACCCGTTCCAGGTATGACTTCAACTGAGCTTTAAGATTGGCGTCCAACATACGGGCGATTTCCTGTTAATTCGGTTTATTACAGTCGAAAAAAAACGCCCGAGCGAATCTCGCCCGGGCGTTTTTAGGGGCGGTTGCGGCTTACTTCACAGGTGCGGAAACCCGCCCCAGGTGCTTCACAGACTTAGATCTTGCCGACCAGGTCCAGGGACGGAGCCAGGGTGGCCTCGCCTTCTTTCCACTTGGCTGGGCAGACTTCGCCCGGGTGGGCGGCAACGTATTGAGCAGCCTTGATTTTGCGCAGCAGCTCGGAAGCGTCACGGCCAACGCCGCCGTCGTTCAGCTCAACGATTTTGATCTGACCTTCCGGGTTGATCACGAAGGTACCGCGGTCCGCCAGGCCGGCTTCTTCGATCAGCACGTCGAAGTTGCGCGAGATGGTCAGGGTCGGGTCGCCGATCATGGTGTACTGGATTTTGCCGATGGCCGGCGAAGTGTTGTGCCAGGCCGCGTGGGCAAAGTGGGTGTCGGTGGAAACGCTGTAGATCTCGACGCCCAGTTTCTGGAACTCGGCATAGTTGTCAGCGAGGTCTTCCAGCTCGGTTGGGCAAACGAAGGTGAAGTCGGCTGGGTAGAAGAACACGACCGACCACTTGCCTTTCAGGTCAGCGTCGGTCACATCTACGAAGCTGCCGTTTTTGAACGCGGTGGCTTTGAACGGTTTTACTTGGCTGTTGATGATAGGCATCGTTGACTCTCCGTCAGGGGTTAAGAAGTTGATGGGGTGAATCCTACCCAGTCTGTTGATAGATGGCTCATTGGCAAACCTGATGCTGACGATTGGTTTTCGCTATCAGGTAACCGTATATATAGAAGAAAAATCAAATCAACGGTTGGCTGGCCAGCGTCATCCCCAGAAAGGGCGTCGCTTCAACATAGCGCATGGCGGATTTCATGTCGTTCCAGCCGACGTAACTCATCAACGACTTCATATCCCAGCCGCTGCGATGGGCCCAGGTGGCGAAGCCTCGGCGCAGCGAATGGCTGGTGTAGTGCTCGGCGGCAATCCCGGCCCGCTCAAGCGCCTGGCGCAATAGCGGAATGACACTATTGGCGTGCAAACCCGTCTCTGCCAGGTTGCCCCAGCGATCAATGCTGCGGAACACCGGCCCACGCACCAGCGCCGCGGCGTTCAGCCAGTCGCTGTAGGCCTGCACCGGGCACAAGCGCAACAATGCCGGCGTGTGATAGGTCTTGCCGAGGTTGTCGCGGTCACTCTTGCTGCGCGGCACATACAGGCTGATGCCGACGCCAGGCGTTGCCTGCACATGCTCGACCTGCAGACGGCACAGTTCGTCGCTGCGAAAGCCACGCCAGAAACCCAGCAGGATCAGGGCCGTATCGCGCTTGGCGCGCAGCACGCGCGCGGGGTCCTGAGCCGCATTTGCCTCTTGCGCGTCGCGCTCAAGAAAGGCCACCACTTGCTCAAGATGCTGGAGCTGCAACGGCTCGGCCTGTTTTTCCCGCGCCGGGTGCACGGCGCGGATGCCTTTAAGCACCTTGCGCACCACCGGCGCCTTGGTCGGGTCGGGAAACCCCTGGCTGATGTGCCATTGCGCCAATGCAGACAGGCGCAGTTTGAGCGTGTTGACCGCCAGCACGCCCGCATGCGCCACCAGATAGCGCGCCACGCTGTCGCTGGTCGCCGGCAGGAAACCGCCCCAGATAACCTCGAAGTGCTCGATCGCGGCGCGATAGCTGCGACGCGTGTTATCGCGGGTGGCGGCGGTGAGGTATCGATCCAGATCGCTCATGGGCGGGCCTATTCGTACGGTAAACGGAGGTGGCAGGCGCTTAAAACGCGCATGACACGGGATAATACGCCAATATCCCATCTGTTGAATCTCAAATTTAACGGCGTTTTCATACGTGATACAGTATGTAAATACATACTATGTAAAACAGTATCAAATCGACGGAGACTCCATGGCACGCGGCGGCATTAACAAAGCAGTAGTTCAGACGGCACGCCTGGCGATCATCGCCCGTGGCGAACATCCCAGCATCGACGCGGTACGCATCGAAATGGGCAATACCGGCTCCAAGACCACCATTCATCGGTATCTGAAAGAGCTGGACGACAGCGAAACCCGCGCCAGCATTACTGCGGCACCGATCGACGATGAATTGAGCGAATTGGTCGCGCGCCTGGCCCAACGCCTTAAAGACAAGGCTCAAGAGCCGATCGACCTGGCATTGGCGCAATTTGAGCAAGAGAAGGCCGCCCTGCTCGCCCAACTGCAAACGCTGCAGGACGCGCACCAGCAACTTCAGCAACAGTTCGATATTCAGGCCGCCGCTCTGGCCGAAGAAAGCGCGGCACTGCAGACCGCCAGCACCAGCCTGCAGACAGAGCAGACCCGCAACGCCGGGCTCAGCCAGGCATGCAGCGATTACGAATTGCGCATCAACGACAAGGACGAGCAGATCCGCTCATTGGAAGACAAGCACACGCACGCGCGGGATGCCCTTGAGCACTACCGCACGGCTATCAAGGAACAACGCGAGCAGGAACAGCGACGGCACGAGGGTCAGTTGCAGCAGATCCAGGCAGAACTGCGCCAGGCCCAGCAGAGCGCCATGGTTCGCCAGGACGAGATCACGCAATTGCATCGGGATAACGAACGCTTGCTCATCGAGCATCGAGTTACGCTCAAAGAGCTGGCGGCCCTGCAGGAGAGCGCCCGCAAGGACCAGGCCGAGCATCTCAAGCTCAACGAACGCCTTAATCGTATCGACAGCGAGCGCGCCTTGCTTGAGGAGCGCCTGCGCGTGGCATTGCTGGACAGTCAGTCACGCCAGGAGGCATTGGCTGAATACCAGCAAGCCAACAAGGCCCTGGAACTGGACCTGATCAAGGCTCAGGCCAGTATCGAAGCCTTGCGTCTGGCTACCGCCGTTGCGACGGCGCCAGAGGCCAAGCCAGCCGACTGATCAGTCGGCCACGGGAGTGCGCATGGTGACGAATTCTTCCGCCGCCGTAGGATGCACGCCGATGGTTTCGTCGAAATGCCGTTTGGTCGCGCCCGCCTTGAGCGCGATCGCCAGGCCCTGGACGATTTCGCCGGCATCCGGCCCGACCATATGGCAGCCGAGCACCTTATCGGTGTCGGCATCCACCACCAGCTTCATCAGGGTTTTCTCCTGGCAGTCGGTCAGGGTCAGCTTCATCGGACGGAAACGGCTTTCGAACACCTGGACCTGGTGGCCGCTCTTCTTCGCCTCCTCCTCCGTGAGGCCCACCGTGCCGATATTCGGCAGGCTGAACACGGCGGTCGGGATCATCGCGTAGTCCACCGGGCGGTACTGCTCAGGCTTGAACAGGCGCCGAGCCACGGCCATGCCTTCAGCCAGGGCGACCGGCGTCAGCTGTACGCGGCCGATCACATCGCCGATGGCCAATATCGAAGGCTCGGTGGTCTCGTACTGATCATTGACCTGCACAAAGCCACGCTCATCGAGGGTGACGCCGGTGTTCTCCAGCCCAAGGTTATCCAGCATGGGGCGCCGACCGGTCGCGTAAAACACGCAATCGGCTTCCAGCACGCGACCATCCTTGAGGGTAGCTTTGAGACTGCCATCGGCTTGCTTGTCGATGCGTTCGATGTCGGCATTGAATTGCAGGTCCAGACCGCGCTTGGTCAGCTCCTCCTGCAAATGCTTGCGCACCGAGCCGTCAAACCCACGCAGGAACAAATCACCGCGGTACAACAGGCGGGTTTGCGCGCCCAGTCCATGGAAGATTCCGGCAAACTCAACGGCGATATAACCGCCGCCAACTACCAGCACGCGCTTTGGCAGCTCCTTGAGGAAAAACGCTTCATTGGAGCCAATCGCATGTTCGCGCCCGGGGATATCCGGAATCTGCGGCCAGCCGCCCGTGGCGATCAGGATGTGCCTGGCCGTGAAACGCTCGCCATTGATTTCCACCTGATGTGGATCCACCAGGCGCGCATGCCCTTCGTGCAGGGTCACGCCGCTGTTGACCAGCAGGTTGCGATAGATGCCGTTGAGGCGGTTGATCTCGCGATCCTTATTGGCGATCAGCGTCGCCCAATCGAAATTCGCCTCGCCCAGGGACCAGCCAAAACCGCTGGCCTGCTCGAAATCCTCGGCAAAATGCGCGCCGTACACCAACAGTTTTTTCGGCACGCAGCCCACGTTCACGCAGGTGCCACCCAGGTAGCGGCTTTCCGCGACGGCCACCTTGGCGCCGAAGCCTGCGGCGAAACGCGCTGCGCGAACACCGCCGGAACCGGCGCCAATTACATACAGATCAAAATCGTAGGCCATTTCACTCTCCTCGGCAGGACATCAGCATACCGACTTACATGGGGCTGAAAAACGAAAAAGCCACCCGAAGGTGGCTTTCTCTTAAAACCAGCGAACAGGCGTGAATCAGTAAGCCTTGCCAGTTTTGTAGAAGTGCTCGTAGCAGAAGTTGGTGGCTTCGATGTAGCCTTCCGCGCCGCCGCAGTCGAAGCGCTGGCCCTTGAACTTGTAGGCAATTACACAGCCATCTTTGGCCTGCTTCAACAGGGCGTCGGTGATCTGAATCTCGCCACCTTTGCCTGGCTCGGTTTCTTCGATCAGCTTGAAGATGTCCGGGGTCAGGATGTAGCGACCGATAATGGCCAGGTTGGACGGTGCGTCTTCCGGCGCCGGCTTCTCGACCATGTCGCGTACGCGGATCAGGCCATCACCAATGTCGTCGCCGGCAATAACGCCGTACTTGTTGGTTTCGGTCGGGTTGACTTCCATCACCGCGACGATAGTGCAGCGGTATTTCTGGTACAGCTTGACCATCTGGGTCAGTACGCCGTCGCCTTCCAGGTTCACACACAGGTCATCCGCCAGTACCACGGCGAACGGTTCGTCACCGATCAGCGGACGGCCGGTCAGGATGGCGTGGCCGAGGCCTTTCATCTGGGTCTGGCGAGTGTAGGAGAACGAGCACTCGTCCAACAGTTTGCGGATGCCGACCAGGTATTTTTCCTTGTCGGTGCCCTTGATCTGATTTTCCAGCTCGTAGCTGATGTCAAAGTGGTCTTCCAGCGCGCGCTTACCGCGACCGGTCACGATGGAGATTTCGTTCAGACCGGCATCCAGGGCTTCTTCCACACCGTACTGAATCAGTGGCTTGTTCACCACCGGCAGCATCTCTTTGGGCATGGCCTTGGTCGCTGGCAAGAAGCGAGTGCCGTAACCGGCTGCTGGGAACAAGCATTTCTTGATCATATGGGTCCTTACAAAGGGCTATGCGTACGGAATTCGGCGCAGTCTAATCAGGCCGCAGCCACCTTACAATGGGTCCTGCTGGCGTTGCGATGTCATCATAGAGAAAAAAACTGAGCGTAAGTTCCACTTATCTTACAAACAGCAGCGCCATTGACTTGGCAAAATTGCCGACTGCTTATGGCCGCTATCTACCTGAATCTTTTAGCACGCTTTCACTGCGGTGCATTGACGTGGATTAACGTGCACGTGTCGACGACATTTGGCGCTATGATTGCGCCCTTGAACCAGACCACGAGATTGTTAATAGATGTCAGAACCCAAAGGTGTGAACGGCTACCTGATTACCCAGCGTGCGGACGGCTGGCACTTGATCAACTTTCACGGCGACAGCGTTGCCGGTTGCTTCGCGACCGAGCGTGAAGCCATTGCGGTCGCTGAAGTGTTCGTGGACGAAGCCGGTCACGCATCGAGCAAGCGGCCGAAGGGCAAGTAAGCAGCAGCCCGGGTACATGAAGCCTCGCATAGCGAGGCTTTTTTGCGTTTGTCTGTACGTAGATGGCAGTTCGCTATAATCTTCGGCAAACGCCCCACGACAGTGTCAGCGCGTCCCTCCTAACACCCTTGATGACGAACACCTATGAACAAGATTCTGGCACTGACTGCAGTCCTGGCGCTCGCCGGCTGCACTACCACCTCTGACGTCTATTTGAAAAACGGCGAACAAGGCCTGACCATCGACTGTTCCGGCGAAGCCAATTCCTGGGCCAGCTGCTACGAAAAAGCCGATGCATCCTGCGCGGGCACCGGCTATCGCATCGTTGGCACCGAAGGCACGCCGTCGCTCAAGGAGAGCGACAAGACCCTGGGGCAGGACGTAGGCAACTACAAAAACCGCAGCGTGGTTGTGGTCTGCAAGTAAGCGTTTATAGCTGTATGTCGGCGAACTTGATGCCCAGGCCGCGAATGGTCTCGATCAGGTCATCCAGCCGCTGGAAAGATTCCACTTCATCCTGATCGTCCACCAGGAAAAAACTGCGCCCGCCGCTCTTTTTGAAAAACACGATCCACTCGCCCAGATCGGCCGGATTCTGGATGACATGGGTGGCCGAGATCTGACCCTCGGCGTGGCGGGCTCTGACATCTTCACGTTTCATAACGGGCTTCCAAAAAAGACAAATACCGCGCAACCCCAGGGCTGCGCGGTATTTTTGCATTGAATGGCCGACAGTCTAACGGATGCCCTGCCCGATCAGCACGCCTTCCACTGTTTGGCCATATAGATTGACACCGTCATTGGCATGAAACTTCACCCGGGTTTTCTCTACCGAGCCCTCAATCAGGCGCGGGTCCTGCGGCCGCTCATGACTGTTGATGTAGGCTGCGACATCCCAGGCCTGCTGGTCGCTCAAGCTGGCGCCTTTACCCAGCGGCATGTTGTGCTTGATAAACGCAGCCGCCGTGTTGATCCGGTGCATGCCGGCGCCCCAGTTGTAGGAGTCTTTACCCCACAGCGGCGGCATCGCGTAGTGATCGCCGACCTTTTGCCCCTGCCCTTGCGCGCCATGGCAAACCGCGCACTGATCCCCATACACCTGTGCGCCTCGGGCGATGCTGTAGCCCTGCGCGGGTTGTGCCACATCGGGGTAACCGCGCCCCGGCTGTTCCACGCCCAAGGGCGCCTTACTGGCCAGCCAATAGGAATACACGGACAACGCGGTGATTTCCGGGCTGTCGGCTGCCGGCGGGGTGCCACCGTTCATGCTGAATTGGAAACAACCCTGGAGCCGCTCGGCGTAGGTGTTGACCTTGTCGTTTTTCTTGCGGTAAGCCGGATACATCGGATAAGCCGCCCACAATGGCGCCGAGTTGGCCAGGCGCCCCTGGTCCAAATGGCAATTGCTGCAATTAAGGCCGTTGCCGACAAATTGCGGCGCCAGGCGCCTGGTGTCGACGAATAAGGCATATCCCTGCCTGACCAGCTTGCCGTACGCATTATCCGGCAAGTCTTTTTCCGACGGTGGCTGAAACAACGCGGCTTGTTGGCCAGCCGGGCGTGGCACCAGCTGGGATTGATCTTCCATGGCAATGGTCGCGGCCTGGATCGGCAAAGCCATCAACAAGCCGACCACGCTTACAAGCACAAACGGCTTCATGGCTTGACCTCCAGGCTTAACGACGCGAAATACTGGGCCACGTCCTGGGCTTCCTGCGCAGTCAGTGACTTGGCGATAGGCCCCATCAGGTCGTTGACATCGTTGTGACGGGTGCCGTTCTGCCACGCGATCAACTGCGCGGCGAGGTAGCCCGCGGGCTGCCCGGCTAGCGGCGGGAACGTATCGCCGACGCCGCTGCCAGCCGGCCCGTGACAGCTGACACAGGCTGGAATCTGCCGCTCCCACGCGCCTTGCAAGGCAAGTTTCTGCGCGGCATTGGTCGGCATTTCGCTGCGATACACCGGGACGGGGGCGGCAGCCGGCATTGCGGCGATGGTCTGGCTCAGCGCTTGTACCTCGGCATCCGTCAGCGCGATTGCCAGTGGACGCATCACCGGGTTATCGCGACTGCCACGCTTAAAGTCCTCCAATTGCTTACGCAGATAAGCCGCAGGCAATCCGGCCAACCTCGGAAACCCCGCCGCCGCGACACCGCCGCCGTCCGCCCCGTGGCACGCGACGCAGGCCATCGCTGCGGGCTGCGCGCCCCCCTCGGTGAAAATCTTGCTGCCATCCAACGCGTGCGCGCTGCCCAGCAGAAAAAACAGTGCACTCCCCACCAGTGTTCGTTGCAGAGGTCTCATCATCACTCCCTGTTTATAGTTATAAGCTTAGACATTCACGGCATAAGCCTTACAAATAGTATGGGAATGATCCTGCTTCCACAACGTTCCAGGCGGCATTAAAAAAGCCTGGCGCTGCGTTTGCAGGGCCAGGCTTTTATCGGATTCGAAGGCGCGCGACGGGCTGGAGATCAGCCAGAGATGCAGTCTTCACCGGCTTTTTTCACATCACCTGGGCGAATCGGCACGTTCGACATGCTCTCGTAGAGCTTGATGCTGCTGCCGCTGGAGCGCTCTTCAATTTCGAAGATCGCCGATGGGTCAGCCGAGAATTTCTGCGGCACGATCACACGCACGCCTTCCTTGTGAGGTTCGATCTGCGAAGGACGACGTGTCGTGGACAATTTGTGTACGACACAAGCAGCGTATTCCTGCGGCTTTTTCCCGGAAATGACCGCCAATGTCGGCGGGGTCTGCTTGATGTCTGCAACCGAAGCACACCCACCCAACGCCAAGGCCAGAACCAACACACTCCACTTCATACAAAACCTCCGATAAAGACCCTACGACAGCGGGGATGGTAATTTTCTCCCGGACACGTAGGATTTATCCCTGATCACACGGTAAATAACTGTTTTAAATTGTCGACGGCGTCGAAGACGGGCCGATAATAAACGCGCTGGGGCTGATAAACTCCATCTTAACCTACGTATCCTTCTGATTTTGCAGAAAAAGCCCTTCTGGAGACACTCCCATGAAATTCATCCACCAGCGCGAGCACCTCAACGAGGGAGATATTGTTGTCATCGAATGCTCGCAGACTTGTAATATCCGTCTGATGAGCGATGCGAACTTTCGCAGCTTCAAGAACGGCGGGCGCCACACTTACCATGGCGGCGCGTTTGACAAATTCCCGGCTAAAATCACCGCGCCGAGCACCGGGTTCTGGAACATCACCCTGGACGTCGTCACCCGCCGCGCCATCAGCGTGACCCGCAAACCTGCTTTGTCCCACAAGATTCGCATCGTGCGTCGTACCAGCTCCAAGCTGAGCTGATCCGCCCTTTCACAGGAAATAGCCGTGACCGCCACCACCAAATACGTGATCAAGTACAAACTCAACGACGAGCGTCGTTTCGAGTTTGCCCACCTGCACAGCGACGACGTGGAAGAAGCCAAGCAAGCCTTGGCGAAAATTCACGATGAGAATGATCGCATCACCGACATCAGCGTGAGCAAGGCGCTGTAAGACCATGTCCGGTCCCACTTCTGACCTGTTCGCCGAAGACGCGCTGCAACAGCCCATCGGGCGCGAGCAGATCGGTGAACAGTCCTACGTGCTAAGGGGCTATGCCCTGCCCTGGATTGAGCGCCTTCTGCCCGAACTGCGGCACGTGCTGGCCCAAGCCCCCTTTCGGCAAATGGTCACGCCGGGGGGCTTTACCATGTCGGCGGCGTTGACCAGTTGCGGCGAGTTGGGCTGGACCACGGACGCCTCCGGCTATCGGTACTCGCACCTGGACCCGCGCAGCCAGCAACCCTGGCCGGCCTTGCCCGATGCCTTGCGCGAATTGGCGGTCCAGGCAGCGGCAGACGCCGGTTTCGCCGACTTTGCTCCGGACGCCTGCCTGATCAACCGCTATGTCCCCGGAGCCAAGATGTCGCTGCATCAGGACAAAAACGAGCGCGACTACGGCGCACCGGTGGTATCGGTATCGTTGGGCCTGCCGGCGATCTTCCTGTTCGGCGGCCACGCACGATCGGACAAGCCGCAGAAAATCTCGCTGTTCCATGGCGATGTGGTGGTCTGGGGTGGCGTGGACCGCCTGCGCTTTCACGGGGTTATGCCGATCAAGGAAGGCGTGCACCCGGTGATGGGCCCGCAACGCATCAACCTGACCCTGCGCACCGCCGGTTGATTTGACCGCAAGCTTCGGGGTGTCAGGCCGTCGCGGCACGGCTAATCTGCCATAAAGCCGTCAAGAGTGCCGACCATGCTGACTGAACAAGACCCTCGTTGGGCCGCTGTCCTGGCCCGTGATGCCAGCGCCGACGGACTGTTTGTCTACGGCGTCAAAACCACCGGCGTGTATTGCCGCCCCAGCAGCGCGTCACGACTGCCGCGCCTGGAAAATATCGAGTTCTTTGACACCCCGGCGCAGGCCGAGGCCGCCGGTTATCGTGCCAGCCGACGCGCGGCCGGCGACCAGACGCAACGCGCCGCGCACCATGCGCAATTGGTGGCCGATGCGTGTCGCCTCATCGAACAGAGCGTTGCACCGCCGTCCCTGGCCACCCTCGCAGCCCAGTCCGGCCTGAGCCCTTATCATTTTCACCGGGTGTTCAAGGCGGTGACCGGCCTGACGCCCAAGGGCTACGCCACCGCGCATCGCTCTCGCAAAGTGCGCAATGGGCTCAAAGGTCAACACTCGGTCACGGCGGCCCTTTATGACGCGGGCTTCAATTCCAGCAGTCGCTTTTACGAGTCAGCCGACCAACTGCTCGGCATGACCGCCAGCGACTATAAAGCCGGCGGCGCCCACAACGTCATTCGGTTCGCGGTAGGTCAGTGTTCGCTGGGCGCGATCCTGGTCGCGCGCAGCAACCGTGGCGTGTGTGCGATCCTGCTCGGGGACGACCCGGACACCCTGGTGCGCAACCTGCAGGACCAGTTTCCCAAGGCCGAGCTGGTCGGCGCCGACTCGAGTTTCGAGCAGTGGGTTGCCCAGGTCGTCGGCTTTATCGAAGCGCCCGCGCTGGGCCTCGACCTGCCGCTGGATGTGCGCGGCACTGCATTCGAGCAGCGCGTGTGGCAAGCCTTGCGCGATATCCCCGTGGGCAGCACGGCCAGCTATGCACAGATCGCCGAGCGGATCGGGGCCCCCAAGTCATATCGCGCGGTGGCCCAGGCGTGCGGCGCTAACCGTCTGGCGGTGGCAATCCCCTGCCATCGCGTGGTGCGCAGCGATGGTGAGCTGTCAGGCTATCGTTGGGGCGTTGCGCGCAAGCAGGCGTTGCTGGAGCGCGAGCGTAACAACGAAGGCTGACAGAGCTGCACGAAATGTCCGCTGCGTCCAGTGAATAAAACAGACTGGCCGCGTGCCATACGCCCTGCTAAAAACAGCGAAACCCCTGACCTTCGCTGGAGACCCTCCCATGAGCACCTGGCCTGACACCCGTATTCTCGACTTGCTCGGCATCGAGTTACCCATCATCCAGGCGCCCATGGCCGTAGGCACCACGCCCGCCATGGTCATTGCCGCCAACCAGGCGGGAGCGTTGGGCTCATTGCCCGCCGCCACGCTGAGCATCGAACAACTGCGCGAAGACCTGCGCACCCTGCGCGCGGCCAGCAGCCGTCCGATCAACGTGAATTTCTTCTGCCATCAGCCACCGGTCCCGGACGACGCCCGCGACCACCACTGGAAGGCATTGCTGCAACCCTATTACCGCGAACTGGGTGTCGATTTCGAGGCGCCGACTCCGGTGTCCAACCGCGCGCCGTTCAACGACGAGGCCTGCCAGGTGGTGGAAGCGTTCCGCCCCGAGGTCGTCAGCTTTCACTTCGGGCTGCCGGAAAAAGCCCTGCTGGATCGGGTCAAGGCCACCGGAGCCAAGGTGCTGTCGTCGGCCACCACCGTCGAAGAAGCCATCTGGCTGCAGGCCAACGGCTGCGATGCAATCATCGCCATGGGCATCGAGGCTGGCGGTCATCGTGGCATGTTCCTCAGTGATGACCTCAACACCCAGATCGGCCTGATGGCGTTGGTGCCGCAGATCGTCGACGCGGTCACCGTGCCGGTGATCGCCGCCGGCGGTATTGGCGATGCGCGAGGTATCGTCGCGGCGTTCGCCCTCGGCGCCTCGGCGGTGCAGATCGGCACGGCGTACCTGTTTACCCCCGAAGCCAACGTGAGCGCGGCTCATCACCACGCGCTGCGCCATGCCCAGGCCAGCGAAACTGCGTTGACCAACCTGTTCACCGGACGCCCGGCGCGGGGCATCGTTAACCGAGTCATGCGCGAACTGGGCGCAATGAACCCGGCAGCGCCTGCGTTTCCCCGGGCCGGCGGCGCGCTGATGCCGCTCAAGGCCAAGGATGAGGGCGGTTTCAGCAACCTGTGGTCGGGCCAGGCGTTACGGCTGGGCCGCGACATTGGCACTTACGAGCTGACGCGCCAATTGGCCGAGCAGGCGCTGGCCAGGCTCAGATAACCCTGGCTGTTGCGGCAACGTTGCACTGTACCGGCAGTGGTCGAGCGCTATATATTCGCGTACATAGCGATTAACCCATGTCGTGCATTCCAAGGAGCTGCTTCATGCTGATTCATGCCTCACGTCTGGCCGTCCTGGCTAGCGCCCTCGTTTTCGGCGCGGCCCACGCCGATGAAGTGCAGGTGGCGGTGGCCGCCAACTTCACCGCGCCGATCCAGGCGATTGCCACCGGTTTCGAGCAGGACACCGGGCATAAACTGGTCGCGTCCTACGGTGCCACCGGGCAGTTCTACACTCAGATCAAGAACGGCGCGCCATTCCAAGTATTCCTCAGCGCCGACGACACCACCCCGCAGAAGCTCGAAAATGAAGGCGATACCGTCAAAGGTTCGCGCTTCACTTACGCCGTGGGCACCCTCGCGCTGTGGTCGGCCCAGGCCGGTTATGTCGACGCAGGCGGTGAGGTGTTAAAGCGCAACCAGTTCAAACATTTGTCCATCGCCAACCCGAAAGCCGCGCCTTATGGCCTGGCCGCCACCCAGGTCCTGGCCAAGCAGGGTTTGAGCGAACAGCTCAAGGACAAGCTCGTCGAAGGCCAGAACATTACCCAGGCCTATCAGTTCGTTTCCACCGGCAACGCCGAGCTGGGTTTCGTGGCCTTGTCGCAGATCTATAAAGACGGCAAAGTCACCAGCGGTTCGGCCTGGATTGTCCCCGCGTCCTTGCACGACCCCATCAAGCAGGACGCGGTGATCCTTAACAAAGGCAAAGACAGCGCCGCAGCCAAAGCGCTGGTCGAATACCTCAAAGGGCCGAAAGCCGCTGCCGTTATCAAATCCTACGGTTACGAGCTGTAAATGCCCCTATCGAGTGCCGATTTTTCCGCGATCTGGTTGACCGTCAAACTCGCGACACTGACCACCGTAATCCTGCTGGTCATCGGCACTCCGATTGCCCTGTGGCTGTCGCGCACGCGCTCCTGGTGGCGCGGCCCCGTGGGCGCGATCGTCGCCCTGCCGCTGGTGCTGCCGCCGACGGTCATTGGTTTCTACCTGCTGCTGACCATGGGTCCCAACGGCTATTTCGGCCAGCTCACGCAGTGGTTGGGCCTGGGCACCCTCACGTTCAGCTTCACCGGCCTGGTCATCGGTTCGGTGATCTACTCCATGCCATTTGTGGTGCAGCCGTTGCAGAACGCCTTTTCGGCCATCGGCACGCGGCCTTTGGAAGTCGCGGCGACACTGCGCGCCGGACCTTGGGACACGTTCTTCAGCGTGATCCTGCCCCTGGCGCGCCCGGGTTTTATCACCGCGTCCATCCTGGGCTTTGCCCACACTGTCGGTGAGTTCGGCGTGGTGCTGATGATCGGCGGCAATATCCCGGACAAGACCCGCGTGGTCTCGGTGCAGATCTACGACCATGTCGAAGCCATGGAATATGCCCAGGCCCATTGGCTGGCGGGCGCCATGGTAGTGTTCGCGTTTTTTGTGTTGCTGGCGCTCTACTCCAGCCGCAAAACCAGACTGGGCTGGAGCTGATGTCGATGATGGAGATACGCCTGCACCTGCGGTATTCCGGCTTTGCCCTCGATGTGGACCTGCAACTGCCCGGCCGTGGCGTCACCGCGTTGTACGGGCATTCAGGCTCCGGCAAGACCACCTGCCTGCGCTGCATCGCCGGCCTGGAACGGGCCAGGAATGGCTTAATCCGGATCAACGACGAGGTCTGGCAGGACAGCCGCAGCGGGGTGTTCATGCCGCCGCACCAACGCGCGTTAGGGTACGTGTTCCAGGAAGCTAGCCTGTTCGCGCATTTATCGGTGCGCGCCAATCTGGAATTCGGCCTCAAGCGCACGCCGCGCGCACAACGGCAGGTGGACATGGCCCAGGCCACCGAGCTGCTGGGCATCGGCCATCTGCTCGAACGCCGGCCCCAGCACCTGTCCGGCGGCGAGCGCCAGCGCATCGGCATCGCCCGCGCACTGCTCACCAGCCCCCGCTTACTGTTGATGGACGAGCCCCTCGCGGCCCTCGACAGCCAGCGCAAAAGCGAGATCCTGCCGTACCTGGAACGCCTGCACGACGAGCTGGAGATTCCGGTGCTGTATGTCAGCCATGCACAGGACGAAGTCGCGCGCCTGGCTGACCACATCGTGCTGCTCAGCGAAGGCAAAGCCTTGGCCTGCGGCCCCATTGGCGACACACTGGCGCGCCTGGACCTGCCGCTGGCGCGCGGTGATGACGCCGGCGTGGTGATCAATGGTGTGGTCAATGCCTACGATGCCCACTACCAGTTGCTCACGCTGCAGTTGCCGGGCAGCGCGTTGACCGTGCGCGTGGCCCACGCGCCGCTGGACATTGGCAAGGCGCTGCGGGTCAAGGTGCAGGCGCGGGACGTCAGCCTCAGCCTGCAGGCCGAGGAACCCAGCAGCATCCTCAACCGCCTGCCGGTCACTGTGATCGAGGAGGTCGCTGCGGATAACAGTGCCCACGTGCTGGTGCGCCTGGACGCTGACGGCACGCCGCTGTTGGCGCGCATCACGCGTTTTTCCCGCGACCAGTTGCAGCTGCATCCCGGAAAAGGGCTGTGGGCGCAGATCAAAGCCGTGGCGGTGCTGGCCTAGCAAACCTTTTGGCACGTCCGCACACGGCTGCGGTCAATCAGACATACCGGCCTGATTGATTGCCAAGGAACCTGAGCCATGCCCGACTCCGCGCTGCCCGCCGACCTGCCCCGCGACCTGCATTACGTTGATGACACCCTGCCCGGCATCCGCCGCAAAAAAGTGCGCGGCAAATTCCAGTACTTCAACCCCAAGGGCGAGCGCATCACCGATGCCGACGAGATCAAGCGTCTCAACGCCCTGGCGGTGCCACCGGCCTACACCGATGTATGGATCTGCGCCGATCCGCGCGGTCATCTGCAAGCCACCGGCCGCGATGCCCGCGGACGCAAGCAATACCGCTACCACACGCGCTGGCGCGAAGTGCGCGACAGCGACAAATATGCGCGTCTGCAGGCCTTCGGCAACGCCTTGCCGAAACTGCGCAAGCAATTGGAAGCGCAACTGGCCGAACCCGGATTCACCCGCGAAAAAGTCCTGGCTACCGTGGTGATGCTGCTGGACGCCACGCTGATCCGCGTCGGCAATACTCAGTACGCGCGCGATAATAAATCCTACGGCCTGACCACGCTGCGCAACCGACATGTGGACGTCAAGGGCAGCGAGATTCAGTTCCAGTTTCGCGGCAAGAGCGGCGTGGAGCATCAGGTGAGCGTCAAGGATCGACGCCTGGCCGGCGTGGTGAAACGCTGCATGGAATTGCCGGGGCAGAATCTGTTCCAGTACCTGGACGAGGACGGTGAGCGCCACACGGTCAGTTCTCATGATGTGAATGCCTACCTGCACAGCCTCACGGGTGAGGATTTTACTGCCAAGGATTATCGCACGTGGGCTGGCACCGCCATGGCGCTGGCAGTGCTGCGCGAATTGCAGTGGCAGCCCGAATCCGATGCCAAGCGGCATGTCGTGTCGATGGTCAAGGATGTCGCCAAGCAGTTGGGTAATACCCCGGCGGTGTGCCGCAAGTGCTATATCCACCCGGCCGTACTTGAGCATTTCAGCCTGGGGGAATTGTCGAAGCTGCCCAAGCCGCGGGTGCGCAAGGGCCTGAAAGCCGAAGAAGTCGCTCTGGCGATGTTCCTCGAACGCCTGGCCGCTGACTTGCCGCAGAACGCCAAGGCGGGTTAGGCTCTGTCTCCCTTCTGACCCTCGGGACGACCGCCGACGTGAACCACTAAGCCTTCCAAAATGTATCCGCAACCAGCGCCTGGCGCGCTTGTTGGCCTGTTCGACATTTTTATGGAGGTGCTGATGGCTCACGTCACACGGCTGCCCGCATTGATTTCCCTGCAACACGTAACCTTCCAGTTCGCCAATGGCGGAACCCTGCTGGACGACCTGAACTTGTCCATCGATCACACGCCCACCGGCATTGTGGGTCGCAACGGCAGCGGTAAAAGCCTCCTCGCCCAACTGATCGCCGGAGTGCTCGCGCCGTCATCCGGCGCCATCACACGATCGGCCAGCGTGGCCTTCGTTCCGCAAAACGTGGTGGTTACGCCCGGCGCCAGCGTCGCCGATCTCACCGGCAGCGCCCCGGCCCTGGAAGCATTGCAACGCATGGCCGCAGGCGCGGCGCGTGTCGACGACCTTGAGCTGATCGACGACCGCTGGGATCTTGCCGAGCGCCTGCGTACGGCGCTGGATGAGGCGGGCCTGGCATCACTGACGCTCGAATCGCCGGCCGATCAACTCAGTGGCGGCCAACTGGCGCGGGTGGCGTTGATCAGCGCGTTCCTGACCACGCCCGAGTTGCTGGTGCTCGACGAACCCACCAACCACCTCGACAGCAGCGGGCGCGCCTGGCTGCTCCAGGCCCTGGGCCAGTGGCGCGGCGGCTTGGTGGTCGTCAGTCATGACCGGGCGCTGCTTAATACCCTGGCACGAATCATCGAACTGTCCCCTCTGGGCCCTAAGGTCTACGGAGGTAACTACGAAGCCTATCGACGACAGCGCGACATCGAGCAGCACGCTGCGATTGCCGCTTTGGACCATTCGCGCCTGGAGCGCACGCGCGAGCGCCGTCGCCTGCAAAAGGACCACGACACGCTGCAACGCAAGGCTGCCCGTGCCCACAAACACGCGCAAAGCGCCAATGTGGACCGGTTTACCCAGGCCCGCTGGAAAAGCACAGCCCGTGAAGTGGTCAGCAGCGTGCGCAGCGATCAACATGCGCGTAAACAGCAACTGGACCATCAGGTGCGCCAGGCCCATGAGCGCGTGGCGCAACAGCCCCCGACCTTACTGGCCTTGCCGGATTCGGCGGTGCCCAAGGGGCGCCTGGTGCTGAAGCTGGTCGATGTGTGCTTACCGTCGCTGGATACCCCGGCGCTGACCCTCAGCTTGATGGGCCCGGCGCGGGTGGCCGTGCAAGGGCCTAACGGTTGCGGTAAATCCACCTTGCTCAAAGTGCTGGCGGGCCAGTGGCAACCGGTCAGCGGAGAGTGTCGCGTGCCGCTGCCAGCGGCCTGCATCGACCAGCACCTGGGCTTTCTGGACGAACAACGCTCGGTAATCGAGCACCTCAACCTGCTCGACACGCCACTGGTCGAAGGCGAACTGCGCACGCGCCTGGCCTTGCTGCAGTTGGACGCGGTGCGCGTGACCCAACCGGTCGCACAGCTCAGCGGTGGTGAGCGTTTGAAGGCCGCGATGGCGATTGCCATGTGGCGTGACGTCCCGGCGCAATTGCTGTTGCTGGACGAGCCTACCAACCACCTGGACCTGGCGTCGGTCATTGCCTTCGAGCAGGCGTTGCAGGGGTTTGCCGGAGCGATGGTGGTGGTGTCCCATGATCAGGCGTTTATCCAGGCTATCGGCCCCACCCATCATCTGAGTTGGACGCCTTCGGGCTGGCGCCTGCAAACTGCCTGACGTCATTGCGCGCGGGCGCAAAGCGCCCTACCGTAGTGGCCGGATAATCTCACCGAGGCCCCGCCCATGCTGCCGCTGCCCCGCAAGCCTTACGCCAATGCCGCTTTGGCCCAACGACGCCGATGGCGCGGGCGCGTCGGCATGATGCTGGTGGCCAGCCTTTCGGTGCTGGCGGGGATGACCGATGCCATAGGCTTTATGGCCAGCGGCGATTTTGTTTCGTTCATGAGCGGCAATACCACGCGCCTGGCAGTGGCCATCGGCGCGGGCGACCACAGCCTGACCGGGCGTCTGCTGTTGCTGGTTGCCACGTTTATTCTGGGGAACGCGCTGGGCATTGTGGTCAGCCGACTGAGCCGGCGCCACGCCCTGCCCCTCCTGCTGTATATCGCCGCGCTGTTGTGCTGCGGCGCGTTCTGGCCCTTCGAGGACCTGTTACCCGCGCTGTTGGCGGCAATCGTGGCCATGGGCATGCTCAATGCGGCGGTCGAAGAAGTGAACGGCTTGCCGGTGGGCTTGACCTACGTGACCGGTGCGCTGTCGCGGTTCGGTCGCGGCCTGGGCCGCTGGTTACTGGGCGAGCGCCGCGACGGCTGGCGCGTGCAACTGGTGCCGTGGGCCGGCATGTTTGTCGGTGCGGTGATCGGGGCGGTACTGGAGCACCATATGGGGTTGCGCGCGCTGTGGGTCAGCGGCGCCCTGGCGGCCGTGTTGGGTTTGGTGTCGCTGAAGATTCCACGGCGTTGGCACTTGGGCTACATGCCGCGTTGAACAGAAAAGGATGCTCGCCCGGCGTGTCGACCTCGACGTCCGTGTACTGGTAAAGAGCCATCACCCCGGGCGAGCGAGGTGAATCATAAGGCAATGCCCGAGCGCTGTCCCGCCGGGCATTTCCGAAGATCGCTAAGGCAAGGGATTACAGGCAGGTCGCCAGCGCAGCCAGACGACGCTTGGCCGGCATGGTGTCTTCGGCGGCGTAGTACTTGATGCTGGAACCGGCGCCCGCACTCTGGATGTCGACGAAGTAATCGCCCGCCGTGGTGTACACGGTGAAGCCACCCGACCCGGTCGGTTCCTTGAAGCCGCCGGCGTCGACACCGAACACGCTTTCATCCTGCCAGCCGAACTGCACGCATTCAGCCACCACCAGCGTGGCTTTGTCAGACGCCAGGGTCTTGTAAGGCGTGCCGGCGCGCGCCTCTTTCATCTTCGAGCCCGCGCAGCCGGCCAGTACCGCCAGCGCCAATGCGCCAATCACCACGTTCCGCATGCCATCACCTCCTTGAAAAAAACGCGACTCTACCATTGCCGCGTACCTGCCTGACGCTTGCATGAACTTTGTTTCACGGTAAAACCTGCTTTCGCCGCCTACACTGGCCGTGCTCATTTTTTTGAAGTCTTCCTTCCGCCCGCCCTCCCGCGGGCTTTTTTTCGACTGCGTTTCAGAGCCACCAGCGAAACAGATAGAACACCGCCATGCTCAGCAGCACTGTGATCAACACGTTGCGCGTCCAGAACATCAACCCCACCGCGCAGAGGCCGGCGAGCAGATACGGGTTGGTCGGGCTGAGGTTGAGCTGATGGTCGGTCAGGAAAATAATCGGTCCGCAGATCGCCGTGAGCATGCCGGGCACCGCAAATCCCAGGAACTCCCGCGCGCCACGGTTAAGGCGTACCGGCAGGCGCGGTTCGATAAACAGGTAGCGGTTGAAGAACACCGCCAGGCCCATGGTCACAATCATCAAGTAAATCATGGTTGCCCGACTCCCAATCGCTTGCAGATAAACCCAGCGCTCATGCCCAGCAGGCCCGACACCACCACCGCCGATTCCCAGTGTAGAAAACTCAGCCACACCGAACACAGCAATGCTACCGCCACGCACACCACCGTCGGTACGTCGCGCACCACCGGGGTAATCAACGCGATGAAGGTGGCAGCGATCGAAAATTCCAGCCCCAGTTGATCAAGCCCCGGAATGCTTTTGCCGAGCACAATGCCGGCCAGGGTGAACAGGTTCCAGATGATGTAAAAGCTCAGCCCCACGCCGAGGGCGTACCAGCGATTGAACGTCTGGCGGTCGTAGTGGCTGACCAGCGCGAAAAATTCATCGGTGAGCAAAAACCCCAGGCTCAAACGCCAGCGTGTATTCAACGGTGAAAGCACCGGCCGCAGGTGCATGCCGTAGAGCAAATGCTGCGAAGTCAACAGCAAGGTAGTGAGCACAATCGATATCAGGCTGGCGCCACTTTTGACCATCCCGATAGCCACCAGCTGCGCGGCACCGGCGAACACAATGGCCGACAGGCCCTGGGCTTGCAGTGGGGTCAATTGCGCGTCTATGGCCATGGAGCCGGCGAGCAGCCCCCAGGGAGCGCAGGCCAGGGATAACGGCAGAACGGCGATCGCACCGCGGGCAAAGGCGTGATAAGGCAAGGCGGCAGGCATAGAAACGGCTCATCGACAAACAGTCGCCAAGCATGCCTGAACGAGTTGAAGCGTGTCTTGAACGATCTTGCTCAGGCGAGCCTGACCGAAACCTGCTCCACCGAGTCGCGCGCTTCGCGCAATTCGTAGGCGTCCTGGTTGAGGCGATGAATGGTGTTGAGCAAGCGCTGACGCAGCACCTCGTCGCCGAGTTTTTCAACGGCGCGCATCAGATCAAACGCTGCGGTTTCGTTATTTTCCGCGACGGAATCCAGGGTCTTGCGCAGGTTGCGGGTTGCTCGGGTCACGCGGGGTCTTCCTTCATCAGCAATGGGCAGGCACTTTAGGACATTCATGTTTCATTTTAATTTCAGACACTTGTGGCGGATTTCCAGCTCTTTGATCCAGGTCAATCAATACAAGTTTTGACAGAAATATATGGAAATACGTATATTCGCATAACCCTATACAGGAGCCGGAACCATGCCCGACCTCTTTTCGCCGCCAGCCCTGTTCAAATGCCTGGCTGACCCTACCCGTGTACGCCTGACGCTGTTGATCCTGCGCGAAGGCGAACTTTGCGTGTGCGAACTGATCCATGCTCTGGGCGACAGCCAGCCGAAAATCTCCCGCCACCTCGCACAACTGCGCAGTTGCGGCGTATTGGTGGATCGTCGTCAGGGTCAATGGATCTATTACCGCATCAACCCGGCATTGCCCGATTGGGCACATCAGGTGCTGGACATCACTTTGCAAGCCAACCAGCCATGGTTGCACAGCGACGCGCTGCGTCTGGGTGCAATGGGCGACAGACCACAACGGGCCAGCACCTGCTGCTGAGCCATCGGAGCGTTTATTCATGCTTGTCGCAATTGCCATTTTTCTGGTCACGATTGTTTTGGTTATCTGGCAGCCCAAGGGCCTGGGCGTCGGCTGGAGCGCCAGCCTCGGTGCGATCCTGGCGCTGGCCTGCGGCGTCATCAGCCTGGCGGATATTCCGGTGGTGTGGCACATCATCTGGAATGCAACCGGCACGTTTGTCGCCTTGATCATCATCAGCCTGCTGCTCGATGAGGCCGGTTTCTTCGCCTGGGCCGCCCTGCATGTGGCGCGCTGGGGGCGTGGCCGCGGACGGCGGCTGTTTGCCTATATGGTGCTGCTCGGCGCGCTGGTGTCGGCGCTGTTTGCCAATGACGGCGCGGCGCTGATCCTGACGCCCATCGTGATGTCGATGTTGCTGGCGCTGCGCTTTTCGCCGGCGGCCACCCTGGCGTTCGTGATGGGCGCGGGTTTTATTGCCGACACGGCGAGCCTGCCGCTGGTGGTCTCGAACCTGGTGAATATCGTCTCGGCCGACTATTTCAAGATCGGCTTCAACCGATACGCAGCGGTGATGGTACCGGTCAACCTGGTCAGTGTGGCAGCCACCCTGGCGGTGCTGCTGGGGTTTTTCCGCCGCGATATCCCACAGGCCTACGACCCGGCCGACCTGGATGAACCCGCCAGTGCGATCCACGACCGCGCCACGTTCCGCGCCGGCTGGTGGGTACTGGGAATTCTGCTGATCGGCTGCTTCGCCCTGGAACCGCTGGGCATTCCCATCAGTGCAATTTCCGCCGTGTGCGCCGTGCTCCTGCTGGTGATCGCCGCCAAGGGCCATAAAATTTCCACGCGCAAAGTACTCAAAGAAGCGCCCTGGCAGATCGTGATCTTTTCCCTGGGCATGTACTTGGTGGTGTACGGCCTGCGTAACGCGGGCCTCACCACCTACCTGGCGACCTGGCTCGATACCTTCGCCACCTACGGTATCTGGGGCGCGAGCATGGGCACCGGGTTGCTGACCGCGCTGCTGTCGTCGGTGATGAATAACCTGCCGACAGTACTGATCGGCGCGCTGTCCATCGAATCGAGCCATGCGGTGGGCGTGGTCAAGGACGCCATGGTCTATGCCAATGTGATCGGCAGTGACCTGGGCCCTAAAATTACGCCTATCGGCAGCCTGGCCACGTTGCTGTGGCTGCATATCCTGGCGCGCAAAGGCATCACCATCACCTGGGGTTATTACTTCAAGGTCGGCATCGTGCTGACCCTGCCGGTGCTGTTGATCACCCTCGCCGCCCTCGCCCTGCGCCTGAGTGTCTGAAGGAAGCATTTGATGAAAGTCCTGTTCATGTGTACCGCCAACAGCTGTCGCAGCATCCTGTCCGAAGCGGTGTTCAACCACCTGGCGCCGCAAGGCTTCGAAGCGGTCAGCTCCGGCAGCTTTCCCAAGGGCCAGGTGCTGCCCCGCAGCCTCAGTACCCTGCAGGCCGCCGGAATCAGCACCGAGGGGTTGTACAGCAAAGGTAACGACGCCTTCGAAGGCAGCCCGCCGGACCTGGTGATCACCGTGTGCGACAAGGCGGCCGGTGAAGCCTGCCCGGTGTACTTCGGCCCGGCGATGAAAGCGCATTGGGGCCTGGAGGATCCGTCCGACGTCGAAGGTGACGACGCGCGCCTCGACGCCGCCTTCAACGCCACCCTGGAAACCATCGAAAGTCGCTGCCGGGCGTTTTTTGCATTGCCGTTCGAACGCCTGTGCCCGGCTGAGTTAAAGGTTGAACTGGAACGCATCGGGCAGTTATAAACGCGTGGCACATCGGTCGGTCCGGGCTTTTCGCTCCGCGCCCGACCTGACAGACATGGAAGAGGCTGGGCACGCATGTTGACGATTTTTTTCTCCGCGCTGGTATTTGGTTTTGTGTTCTGCCTGTCTCCTGGCGCCGTGCTGGCCGAGACCCTGCGCCGAGGTTTGCTGCACGGCTTCAGGCCGGCGCTGCTGGTACAGGTAGGTTCACTGGTGGGCGATGCGGTATGGGCAGTCATTGGCCTCACCGGCATCGCCCTGCTGATGCAGCACGATGCCGTGCGCGTGCCATTGACGGCGGTCTGCGCGCTGTACCTGGCCTGGCTCGGTGCGCGCAGCCTGCTGGATGCCTGGCGCTTGCCGGCAGCAGACAATGCCCCTGCCGGCTCCGGGCAGAATGCGCTGGCGGTGGGCGCGGCAATCTCGTTGGCCAACCCGAAAAACATTGTGTACTGGGGTGCGCTGGGCAGCGCCTTGTCGGGCATCGTCGGCGCCACGCCGAGCCATGGCCAGACGCTGATGTTTTTTGCCGGTTTCATGCTCGCCTCGGTGCTGTCGTGTTTCCTCACCGCCGCGTTAGTCAATCTGCTGCGCCAGAATGCTTCACCGGTCTGGCAGCGCGTCAGTTACGCTGCCTGCGGCCTGGTACTGATCTATCTGGCGATACTCGCCGCCCGGGGCCTATGAGTTTTCGCCGTGGCTGGCGCGCCGGCAGCTTGGCCGGCATACAGGCCGCGCGCGAGGTCAATCAAGTAGCGCGTCTCGGCGGTCATCAATAACAGGTCGGTCTGCACTTCTTCGATCACCATCTCCAGGACGATCAACACGCAAATGGCCGGCGCCATGAACAGCCAGTGGTAGTAGCACTGGGTAAACAGCGAAGCCACAACCCCGATGATCCACAGCGACAACACCAGGCGCGGTGCGTGTTTTTGCAGGGGAATCCAGAAGCGCTGCAGCTTCCTGAGTTTGGCGCTGCAGCGCTTTATGGAGTCTTCCAACTGCGTCAGGTCGAGCGCGTTGCGGTGGCGAATAGAGGTAGACATGCGTGCAGTCCGTACGTGACTTACAAAGGTGATGTCGCGGGCTCGGCCAGCGCCCGCGCAGGCAGCGCACGGTTCAGCCAGGCCGGATTGATGGCGTTGACTTGCACCCAATCGCCATTGCGCGGCATCCCTTCGCAGCTCTTCAAAGCGATACAGCGCCCTTGTGTGTCCAGCAAGGCGAAGTGGCGATAGCGTTGAACGCCCTTGAATCCGAAAACGGAGAAGCGCATGCCTGCACCTGAAGCGGTTGGGTTTCAGATAGCGACCAGTTGCTCTGGCCACGTCAGTTCGAACAGGCTGCCGCCCTGCGTCAGGTTGCGGCAGGTCACGCGGCCTTCATGGGCCAGGGCAATCGCGCGCACCACAGCCAGCCCCAGGCCGCTGCCGCCCTGGGCACGGGAGCGTGAACTTTCCCCGCGCTGGAACGGCTCAAAGATATGCGCGGCGAATGTTTCATCAATGCCTGGGCCCTCATCCGCGACGCTCAAGGTATTGATGCCGTCCTGACTGCTCAGGCGCACCGTGACGATGCCCGGGTTCGCATGCCGCTTGAGGTTGTCGAGCATGGCCAGCAACGCCTGGCGAATACGGGCCGGGTCGCAGTGCACCGGTTGCCTGAGCAACTCCATGTGCAGGGTGAATCCGCAGGCTTGCAGGCCCGGTTCGAACAGGCGAGCGTCTGCTTCGATCTCATCGGCCAGGTCGGCCCGTTGGATCTGCACGTCGAGGTAGCCGTTGTCGGCCAGGCCTACGACCCGCAGGTCTTCGATCAGCCGCGTCAAGCCTTCCACTTGGCCGAGCAGGCTGTAGAACTGCGCTTGGTCCGGGGGGAAGACACCTTCGGCCAACCCTTGCAGACGGCCACGCAGGATGGTCAACGGGGTGCGCAGTTCATGGGCAATCGCGGCGTTCCAGAACGACTGTTCCTGCGCCATGCGCTTGAGCCGTGCGGCCATGCTGTTGAAGTCATCCACCAGCAAGGTGGCCTCGGCCAATGAGCGGTCGGACGCCGTCGCGCGGGCGTCCAGGTCGCCATCGGCGAGGCGGCGAAGGCTGGCCGCCACCGAGTTCAGGGGCATCAGAATGCGCCGGGACAATTTGATCGCTACCACCGCACCCACGGCCAGGCCAATCGCCGTGATCAATGCCATCCAGGCCCATTCCACGCCAGTGGGCAGCCACTCATCCACATCAATGTCGGTGGGTGGCCAGAACGTCCACAGCAGCGCGTAAAACACATAGGAGCCGACGACCGCCAGGGCAATCACACAGAGCACCACGGCGGACATCGACAGAATGATCTGCCGGCTCAAGCTGTTGGCGATTCTCATGCATGGCTCCCGAAGCGGTAACCCACACCACGAATGCTCGCCGGAACGCCTTGCAGGCCCAGGTCTTCGATTTTGCGCCGCAGTTTGCTGATATGGCTGTCGACCGTACGTTCCAGACTATCGCTCTCGGGCGAACACGAAGCGAGCAACTCGGCACGACTGAACACGCGCCTGGGCGCTTTGGCCAACTGCGCCAGCAACCGGAATTCTGTCGCTGTCAGGCTCAGCGCGTGATTTTGGGTGCCGATCCGCACGCTGACCTCATGGCTGTCGACATCGATTTCAAAGGCATCCACGCGCAGTACGCTTTGCCCGCTGCCGTAGCCCTGGTCGCGGGAACGGCGCAGGACCGCCTGGGTCCTGGCGACCACTTCGGCCGGGTTGAATGGTTTGACGATGTAGTCGTCGGCACCGATGCGCAGCCCCATCAGCTTGTCCATGTCCTGGTCCTGGGCGGTCAGCATGATCACCGGGGTATTGCCACGGTGACGGATCTCGGCCAGTACCATCCAGCCATCGAGTTTCGGCATCAGCACGTCCAGCAGCACCAGGTCGGGCTTGAGGGATTGATGCAGTTCAAGCGCACGCCGCCCATCCAGCGCATGCACGGTCTGAAAGCCGCTGCGCTTGAGGTAGGCCGTCAGGATATCGGCGATTTCGGGTTCGTCTTCGGCGATCAATATCAGGGCCTGGGGTTTATCGGCGAACCCAGGTGGCGTCGAAATCAGGTGTGCTTCAGTCATGGTCGGCTCGGGGGTGCTGTTCGGTCGTCGCAGTATGGCTAATTAGCAAGGGCGACGAAGGCTACTGTGCACCACGAGCATGCGCTTTCATGGGAGGTTTTATGGAGAAACGATGGAGAGGCGGGTCTATTTGCGCACTGGGTTCAGTCGATCAGTGCCAACAGATCGGTGTCGCCGACATCCTGCCCGGCCTGGGCCAGCAAGGTTCCACTGGTTGTACGTCGCCAAGCGTGTGAAATGCTCAATGTGGTTCATGGTGCCGTGTCCTGGTGCGGCGGCTGACGCCATCATAGAACGTGACGGCGATACCTGCACCCGCCACCTGGGATCGCGCGCCGGTGGTGGGTTGATCGCTCGATTTCCCGACTACACTCCCCCTTCTACCGATCGTCTCCTTGCCTTCAACTTTGTATCGCGTGGCCGATACGGTTTATGACCTGCCTGCTTTCCATCCCTATGAGTACGCCCCATGCGCCTGAGAAACCTGAATCTCGCTCCCCGTGCCGCGCTGTTTTTTTCCGCGATCATCGTCCTGGTCCTGGTACTTGGCGTGATCGCCATTCTGCAGATGGGCAAGTTGCGCGACGCAGAGAAGGATGTGGAGCTCAATTGGATGGCGAGCATCCGGCAAACCGCGATGATGAACGCCACAGTGCTGCGCCTGCGTCTGGAAACCCAGCGAGCCGTGGCCGACCCTCAGACAATCCAGAAAACCGTGGCTGACTTCCCCGGCTACCGTAAGGCCTTCGCCGATGCGTTCTCCGGCTATGAACCGCTTATTTCCGGCGATCAGGAACGGACGCTCTTTCAAACCGCCAAGGCCTCGGCTGACGCTTACTCCAAACAGCTGGACGCCCTTGAACCGTTGCTCAAGCAAGGTGACACGGGCGCCATCGTCCAATTGGTCGCCAATGGTATTCGCCCACTGACCAACGCCATGGAAGGCGAGATCAAGGCCCTCACCGACTACAACAACGAGGGTGCAGCGAAAGCCGGGCAAGCCGCCACGGACACCTTCACCACCGGCACCTGGCTGGTGATTGCGCTGATCGTGCTGGTGATGGCGATGACCGCCGGCCTCGCGTTCCTGCTGACCCGCAGCATCACCTCGCCCATTGGCGATGCGCTGTCGGTGGCCGAGCGTATCGCCAACAGCGACCTGTCCAAGGAGGTCAGCGTGCACGGTACGGACGAAGCGGGCCGGCTGTTGAAAGCGTTGTCGCAGATGCAGACCAACCTGCGCAACACCATCCTGCAGATTTCCGATTCGTCCGCTCAGTTGGCCTCGGCTTCCGAAGAGATGACCGCCGTCACCGAACAGTCCAGTCGCGGCCTGGTGTCGCAGAACGATGAAGTGAACCAGGCCGCCACGGCGGTCACCGAAATGAGCGCGGCGGTGGATGAAGTGGCGCGCAACGCCGAATCCGCCGCCCAGGAATCCAAGCGCAGCCAGGGCTTTACCGAAGTCGGCCTGCAGCGCGTCACGCAGACGCTGCGCTCCATCGAGAAACTCTCCGGCAACGTGGACAACACCAGCGAGCAGATTCAGGGCCTGTCGAACCGCGCCCAAGGCATCAGCAAAGTGGTGGAAGTGATCCGCGCAATTGCCGAGCAGACCAACCTGCTGGCCCTTAACGCCGCCATCGAGGCTGCACGAGCCGGTGAGCAAGGCCGCGGTTTTGCCGTGGTTGCCGATGAAGTCCGCGCGCTGGCGCACCGTACCCAGGTGTCGACTCAGGAGATCGAGCAGATGATCGCGGCGATCCAGAACGAATCCGACGACGCGGTCAAGGCCATGGGCACCAGCAAGGAACTGGCCACCGAATCCCTCGGCGTGGCCCAGGAAGCCAGCAGCTCGCTGGACCAGATTGCGGCGGCAATCATCCAGATCAACGAACGCAACATGTTGATCGCCACCGCCTCGGAAGAACAGTCCCATGTGGCGCGTGAGGTGGACCGTAACCTGGTGAGCATCCGCGAGCTCGCGACCCAAAGCGCCGCCGGCGCCAGCCAGACCGCCAGCGCTTGCGGCGAAATGTCGAAGCTGGCGGCGAACCTGAATCAGTTGGTCAATCGCTTCGTGGTCTGATGCCGTCAGGAAGATCCCAACGGCCCGGCGCCTGCGGGCCTATTGGGCATTTTTTGTGGTGAGCGGGAATGTGGGAGGGGCTTGCCCTAATGCCATTCAGTTAAGGGCTCAGATGATCCAGCCCAGGCGATGACTATCAACAGTGGGAGGGGGCTTGCCCCCGATGACGGTGTGTCAGTGGCAAATAGGCTGACTGACCCACTGCTATCGGGGGCAAGTCGAATCGTCGCACCGCCCCTCTCCCCTACATCGGCGTGCTGCTGACCACCCGGAGCGCCAGGCCCTCGTAAGCATCCAGGGTGATGGTAAACGCGCCGTCCTCGGTCAGATCGCCTTCGACCCGTTCATTGATGATGTCCACCACCGGGCCGGGTGCGATGTTGGGCAGGTGCAGGGTTTCGGTGATGGGCGTGGCGCCGAAGTTCAGCGCGGTGATCTGCGTGCCCTTACCGGCAGGCAGTTCGTGGACCATGATCAAGAGGCCAGGGTATTCTACGTCCGGCACCAGGATCTGGCGGCTGGCGGCAATGTCATAGGCGCGGCGCACCGCGAGGATTTTCTGCAGTTGCGAGGCGAACGATTGCGGGTCCTGCAACTGGTGGTTCAGGCTGCCATACAAGCTTCTCGAACGCGGCATCTGGCCTGCGGACAGTTGCGCGTCCGGGTTCAATTCCACCAGATCGTAAGCGCCGCGATGAATCCAGCGGGTATCGCCGTCCTGCATCAGGTGCGCAACCTCATCGGCCGCCAGCGGCAGCGCGCCCACCAGATCCCAGCCGGACAACGCAAACACCCCAGGCTGCATCGCGTTGTACATCACCAGCAACAGGTGGATCTGCTGGATCTGCTGAATATCCGCCGCCGTGATGGCCTCCAGGTCACGAATGCCCAGTGCCGCCGTGATGATACTGACGGTGGTGCAGGACACGCCGTTGGTGACGAACTTGAGGTTGTAGGGCGCGTGCTCGCCGGTCAGGCGCTCGTACATCTGCTCACGGATGTGCTCGCGCAGAATGTTGCCGGGGAAGGTCTGGCCCTGGTAGAGGAAGCTGTCGTGGGCATGCAGGGTCCAGAAGTGCACCAGCTCCAGGGTCAATTCATCGTGGTTCTGCAACGCGTGGATCAACGAACCGGGGTCGATGCCCTGGCGGTGCATTTCCCGCAGCATCAGGCGCAGGAATTCGGCATCGCCCATCAACAGCGCGTGCTGGTAAGCCGGCCGAGTGATGAAGTCATAGGACAGGTCGGCGCCGCCGTGGGACATGGAAGCGATGTCATCCACGGTGAGGTTCAGCTCCTGGAAGCTGAAGCCGCCGGCCTTGCGAATCGCGCCGCCGATCAGCTGGTTACCGGTAATCGACAGCGGGTGGCTCTCGGACCACGCGCCGCCCTCAAGCTTGCGCTCCACACCGAGAAAACCGTTGGCGTCCAGGCGCAGGATCTTGGCGCCCATCACGTCGATAGCGTGCAACGCATCGCCGATGATCATCTGCTGCGCGGCAAACGATGGGTCCAGCCAGTTGAGCGACGGTTGGCCTTCCTTGAAGTAATGCAGGTACACCCAGCGGCGTGGCTTGCCGTCGACGCCCACCACCACCGGCGTGGCGCTCCAGTCGGTTTCCTTGACGCCGGGCTCAAAGAAGATCACCCGTTGTAACTGGCCGACGATGTAGTGCTTGTCGCGCAGGGCATCCACCTGCAACGGGCTGAGGTTCTGCGCATCACGCCCCGCCGCCACCTCGGGCAGCAGCGGCCAGTCTTCTTCGCGGATTTCCACCATGTGGTAGAGGCCGGGGTAGTCTTCGTAAGCCATCTCGGCCAGGCGAAAGTCCGCGCCCTTACCGGTGTGGGACGGGATGACGTCATCGATGATCACCGCGTTATGCGCCGCGGCCATGCGCGTCAGCGCCTGCAACTGCGCCTCGGTGCCCAATTGCGGGTCGATCTCGAAACTGATGCGGTCGAAGTTGCCGTCGATGGTCGGCGTGTGCTGCGTACCGTTCAGGCCTCCGGATTTTTTCAGCGGGCCATTGTGGATGCCCTGGATACCGATTTTCGACAGTGCATGCCACAGGCTCTCATCCCCCAGTGCCTCCAGCACCGTACCGCCTTCGCGGGTGACGATCGAGGCCGGGTATGCGGTGAACCAGACCGATGAGAGGGCTGAGGCATCGCGCGGCCGGGTCTGTGCATAGGGCTGTTGCCACAACCGACCTTGCCCCGAATAGAGCTTGGCGCGCTGACGCGCCGCGTGCAGCATCGATTGTTCTACCAGCCAGTTCACATGGGTGTTGTCCGCCGCCGTCATAAGCTTGATACCTGTCGTCGTAAAAAGTGGCTCGTAAGCATATGAGGGGCACGGGCGCCATTCGTTGCATCGCAATCACGCCAACGCGGGCCCTCCCCCCGTCGCCTGTCGATACTGGCGTGGCGTAAACCCGGTGGACGCCTTGAACTGCCGAGTGAACGCGCTGTGGTCGGTATAGCCGCACTGCAAGGCCACCTCAGTAATGGGCAGCTCGCTGTGCAGCAGGCGGTGTGCGTGTTCCAGGCGGACTTTCTGGATCATCTGGCGCGGCGTCAGGTTGAACACCCGCTTGCAGTAGCGCTCCAGCTGGGCCACGGAGATGCCGGCGATGCGCGTCAGTTCGCCCAGGGTGACACGTCGGCTGAAGTGGCGGCGGATATGCTCATCGACGGCGGCCAGGCGCTGGTAGGCCGGATGGGTTTCGCTGGCCGATTGCAGGTCAACCGAAATACCGGCCAGGCCGATGATCGTACCGGCCCGGTTGTACAGCGGCCATTTATGAGTCAGGCACCAGCCCGGTTCGCGACTGCCGTACAGGTGCAGCTCCAGCTGGTCTTCCAGCACCAAACCGTCTTCCAGCACCCGTCGATCCTGTTCGGTATACCCCGGCCCCAGCTGCGCGGGGAACACTTCGGCGCTGGTCTTGCCCAGCAGCGGTCGCAACTGCCTGAGGCCGCAGCGCTGCACCAGCGTGCGGTTGGCCAGGGCATAGCGCGCCTGAACATCCTTGATAAAGATCGCGGCGTTGGGGATCACGTCGAGCATCGGCAACAGCTGTGCGGCAGCGCTCACCAATTGTTCGAGGCTGTCGGGGCGACTGGCCGCCTCGCCCTGGCAAAGGCTCGCAAATGCACTGTGCAGCATGGTCATCTCTCCGGCGGCGCCTTGGACGCGTAGCAGATTGCCCGATGCCCGACGCACTGTCGAGCCAGGCAAATTATGCCGATTTCGTCATCGATGGCGACGCAAAACATCAATCCCCGGCGCGCCGGTGAGTTCACTGTAGAGCCCTGCATGCCTCTCCAATAACTCACAAGAAGGCGCCGCTATGTCAGGCCAAGGCAAGTTCAAGAAACAGCTCTCACTGATGGACCTTACCTTTATCGGGTTGGGGGCCATCTTCGGTTCGGGCTGGCTGTTCGCAGCCAGCCATGTGTCCGCGATCGCGGGCCCGGCGGGCATTATTTCCTGGTTGATCGGCGGTTTCGCCGTATTGCTGCTGGGCATCGTCTACTGCGAACTGGGCGCCGCCCTGCCCCGCGCCGGCGGCGTGGTGCGCTACCCGGTGTACTCCCACGGCCCGCTGCTGGGCTACCTGATGGGGTTTATCACGCTGATCGCATTTTCCAGTCTGGTCGCGATTGAAGTGGTCGCGTCGCGTCAATATGCGGCGGCGTGGTTTCCGGAACTGACCCAGGCCGGCTCCAGCAACCCCACCACCCTGGGCTGGCTGGTGCAGTTCGCGCTGCTGTGTCTGTTCTTCGTGCTCAACTACCGCAGCGTCAAAACCTTCGCCATCGCCAACAACCTGGTGAGCGTATTCAAGTTCATCGTGCCGCTGCTGGTGATCGGCGTGTTGTTCAGTTTCTTCAAACCGGCGAATTTCCAGGTGCATGGTTTTGCGCCATTCGGCCTGTCGGGCATCGAGATGGCGGTGTCGGCCGGCGGGGTGATCTTTGCGTACCTGGGCCTCACGCCGATCATCTCGGTGGCCAGTGAAGTGAAAAACCCGCAGCGCACCATCCCGATCGCTTTGATCCTTTCGGTGCTGTTATCGACCGCCATCTATGTGCTGCTGCAAACCGCATTCCTGGGCGGCGTGCCCACAGAGATGCTTGCCGATGGCTGGGCCGGGATCAGCCGGCAACTGGCGTTGCCCTATCGCGACATTGCCCTGGCCTTGGGCGTGGGTTGGCTGGCGTACCTGGTGGTGGCCGATGCGGTGATCTCCCCCAGCGGCTGCGGCAATATCTACATGAACGCCACGCCGCGCGTGGTGTATGGCTGGGCGCAGACCGGCACGTTCTTCAGGATTTTCACGCGTATCGATGAAAAATCCGGCATCCCGCGCCCGGCGCTGTGGCTGACCTTTGGCCTGTCGGTGTTCTGGACCTTGCCGTTTCCGTCCTGGGAGGCGCTGATCAATGTGGTGTCGGCCGCGCTGATCCTCAGCTACGCCGTGGCCCCGGTGACCGTCGCCGCACTGCGCCGCAACGCACCGCAAATGGCCCGGCCGTTCCGGGTCAAGGGCATGGCTTTGCTCGGCCCGGTGTCGTTCATCATCGCCGCGCTGATCGTGTACTGGTCGGGCTGGAGCACCGTGTCGTGGCTGCTCGGCCTGCAAATCCTGATGTTTGCGATCTACCTGCTCTGCGCGCGCTGGGTGCCGACCGCGCACCTCAATCTGGCGCAACAAGTGCGTTCGTCAGCGTGGCTGATCGGTTTCTACGCGGTGATGATCCTGCTCTCCAAACTCGGCACCTTCGGCGGCATCGGCGCCATCGGTCACCCGCTCGATACGCTGGTGGTCGCGGCGTGCGCGCTGGGTATCTATTACTGGGGCGCCGCCACCGGCGTGCCGGCGCACCGGGTGCGGCTGGAACAAGAAGCCGACGAAAGCGAAACGATCGACGAGCACCAAGGCCGACCCGAAATGGCCCCGGCCACGCACTGATTGGAGCGACTGATGAAACGATTGCATGTGATCGACTCCCACACCGGCGGCGAACCTACGCGCCTGGTACTCAGCGGCTTCCCGTCGCTGACCGGCGCCGGTATCGCCGCGCAGCTGGAGTGCTTACGCAGCGAGCATGACCAATGGCGCCGCGCCTGCCTGCTGGAGCCGCGTGGTAACGATGTACTGGTCGGCGCGCTGTATTGCGAGCCGGTTACGCCAGGCGCCACCTGCGGCGTGATCTTCTTCAACAACGCCGGCTACCTGGGCATGTGCGGCCACGGCACCATCGGCCTGGTCAACTCGCTGCACCACCTGGGGCGTATCGCACCGGGGGTGCACACCATCGACACGCCGGTAGGCCCGGTAGCGGCGACATTGCACGAAGACGGCGCGGTGACCCTGCGCAATGTGCCGGCTTATCGCTTTCGCCAACAGGTGCCGGTGGACGTGCCGGGCCACGGCGTGGTCAAGGGCGATATCGCCTGGGGTGGCAATTGGTTTTTCCTGGTCAGCGAACATGGCAAGGCCTTGGAGATGGATAACGTCGACGCTCTCACCGAGTACACCTGGGCGATGCTCAAGGCCCTGGAAAACCAGGGTATCCACGGTGCCGACGGCGCATTGATCGACCATGTCGAGCTGTTCGCCGACGACGCCCACGCCGACAGTCGCAACTTCGTGATGTGCCCCGGCAAGGCCTACGACCGCTCGCCCTGCGGCACCGGCACCAGCGCCAAACTCGCTTGCCTGGCCGCCGATGGAACACTCAGGCCCGGCCAGGTGTGGACCCAGGCCAGCATCACCGGCAGCCAATTCAATGGCCAGTACGAGTGGGAGGGCGAGCGCGTCATCCCCTTTATCACCGGTCGCGCCTATATGACCGCCGACAGCGTGCTGCTGATCGACGAGCAAGACCCTTTCGCCTGGGGCATTTGAGCCCCCCATTTGACTTGAAGGAGTACAACCATGAGCGACAACATTTTTACCGGCTGCATCCCTGCCCTGATGACCCCGTGCACCGCCCAGCGCCAACCTGACTTCGACGCACTGGTCGCTAAAGGCCGCGAACTGATCGAAGCCGGCATGAGCGCAGTGGTGTACTGCGGCTCCATGGGCGACTGGCCGTTGCTCACCGAAGCCCAGCGCCAGGAAGGCGTGGCGCGGCTAGTGGCGGCTGGAGTGCCGACCATTGTCGGTACGGGTGCGGTCAATAGCCGCGAAGCGGTGGCTCACGCCGCCCACGCCGCCCACGTCGGCGCCCACGGCCTGATGGTGATTCCCCGCGTGTTATCGCGTGGCGCATCCGCCACCGCACAGAAGGCGCACTTCTCGGCAATCCTCAAGGCTGCGCCCGAGTTGCCGGCCGTGATCTATAACAGCCCTTACTACGGCTTCGCCACCCGCGCCGAGCTGTTCTTCGAACTGCGCCGCGAACACCCGAACCTGATCGGCTTCAAGGAATTCGGCGGTGGCGCAGACCTGCGCTATGCCGCCGAACACATCACTTCCCAGGACGACCGTGTGACCCTGATGGTGGGCGTGGACACCCAGGTGGTGCACGGCTTCGTCAACTGTAACGCCACCGGCGCCATCACCGGCATCGGCAACGCGCTGCCACGAGAAGTGCTGCACCTGGTGGCGCTGAGCAAACAGGCGGCCAAGGGCGATGCCAAGGCCCGGCGCCTGGCCCGCGAACTGGAAAGCGCCCTGGCGGTGTTGTCGTCGTTTGATGAGGGCTGCGACCTGGTGCTGTATTACAAGCACCTGATGGTGCTCAACGGCGACAAGGGCTACGACCTGCACTTCAATGAGACCGACGTGCTCAGCGAGGCTCAGCGGCGTTACGCCGAGCAGCAGTTCGCACTGTTCCGCCAGTGGTACGCCAACTGGTCGGCCGAGCAGAACCGCGCCTGAGTGCGCACGCGCCGCCGTGATCGGCACGGCGGCCCTTCCTATTTTCCAGGACGATCCTATGACTTTGACGGGCCAGATGCTGATCGGTCAGCATCCTCTGCGCGGCAGCGGCACCGCATTCCGCGCCATCAACCCCGCCACCGACACGCCGCTGGAGCCAGCCTACGCGGGCGGCGATGCTGCGCATGTCGAGCAGGCCTGCGCCTTGGCGTGGGCAGCGTTCGATACCTATCGAGAAACGTCGCTGATGGCTCGCGCGGCATTTCTTGAAGCCATCGCCGAGCAAATCGAAGCCTTGGGCGACGTGTTGATCGAGCGCGCCGCTGCCGAAACCGGCCTGCCACGCCCGCGTCTTCAAGGTGAGCGCGGCCGCACCTGCGCCCAGTTGCGTACCTTCGCGCGCACCGTGCGTGCCGGCGAGTGGCTGGATGTGCGGGTCGACAGCGCCCAGCCCGAACGCGAGCCCTTGCCGCGCCCGGACCTGCGTCAGCGCCACATCGCACTGGGCCCGGTGGCCGTGTTCGGCGCGAGTAATTTCCCCCTGGCCTTTTCCGTGGCCGGCGGCGATACCGCCTCAGCGCTCGCCGCCGGTTGCCCGGTGATCGTCAAGGCGCACAACGCACACCCCGGCACCAGCGAGCTGGTGGGCCGCGCCATTGCCAGGGCGGTGGCGGCGTGCAGTCTGCCGGAGGGGGTATTTTCGCTGCTCTACGACAGCGGTTATGACCTGGGCATTGCGCTGGTCGGCGACTCACGCATCAAGGCCGTGGGCTTTACCGGTTCGCGCAGTGGCGGTATGGCGTTGTGTCGTGCCGCCCAGGCACGCCCGGAGCCGATTCCTGTGTATGCGGAAATGAGTTCGATCAACCCGGTGTACCTGTTTCCAGCGGCACTGGCGGCGCGCGGTGACGCGCTGGCCCAGGGGTTTGTTGCCTCACTGACCCAGGGCGCCGGGCAGTTCTGCACCAACCCCGGATTGGTAGTCGCCATTCAAGGGCCGGCATTGCAGCGCTTTGTTCAGGTGGCGAGCGACTCACTGCAGCACTGCGCCGCGCAGACGATGCTCAGCCCTGGAATCTTCCAGGCCTACCAGCGAGGCGCGAGCGCATTGGCCGACCATGCCGAGGTCGCCGCCACCGGCAAAGCCGCGCAGGGCCCCAACCAGGGCCAGGCGCGTTTGTGTGTTACCCAGGCCGACGCCTTCCTGGCCAACCCGGCACTCCAGGCCGAAGTGTTCGGTGCGACTTCATTGGTGATCGCCTGCACTGACAGCGCGCAAGTGCGTCAGGTCAGCGAGCACCTCGAAGGCCAGCTCACAGCCACGCTGCATCTGGACGAAGCCGACCTGGCTGACGCCCGCTCAGTGTTGCCGTTGCTGGAGCGCAGGGCCGGTCGCCTGCTGGTGAACGGCTGGCCGACCGGCGTGGAAGTGTGCGACGCCATGGTGCATGGCGGGCCGTTCCCGGCCACGTCGGACTCGCGCACCACCTCAGTGGGCACGGCGGCGATCCAGCGCTTCCTGCGGCCGGTGTGCTACCAGGACTTCCCCGACGCCTTGCTGCCTGCAGCACTGCGGCATGACAACCCGCTGCTGCTGCGGCGGCTGCTCGACGGGCAGAGAGAGGCCTAGCCGATGAACCGTACGGATATCGTGGTGGTCGGCGCCGGCATTATCGGCGTGGCCTGCGCGTTGCAACTGGCGCGTCAGGGCCGCCAGGTAGTAATCGTCGACCCGCAGGCGCCAGGCATGGGCGCCTCCTATGGCAACGCCGGGCACCTGGCGACCGAGCAGGTGTTTCCGATTGCCGACCGCTCGATTCTCAAGCGCTTGCCCGCCATGCTGCTGGACCCCATGGGCCCGCTGCGTCTGGACTGGCGCTACCTGCCCCGCGCCCTGCCCTGGTTTACGCGCCTGTTGCTCAACCTGCGCCCGGCGCCTTACCAGCGCACGGTGGCCGGCCTTCGTGCGCTCAACGAGCATAGCCTGGGCGCCTGGCAGCGCTTGCTGACCAGCCTGGAGCGGACGCGGCTGATGCGCCAGGACGGCTCACTGTTGGTGTTCGAACGGGCTGAGTCGCGGGCGGATGTCCAAGCGTTGCAGCACCGGATGCAGCAACAAAACGTGCCGGTGGAATTCTGGCCTGCCGAGGCGATTCGCGAAGCGGCGCCGCAGTTGAGCGAACGCCTGCTAGGGGGACTGTTTTTCCCGGCCACCGGGCATTTTCTCGACCCGTTCCAGGTGGTGGGCGAACTGGTCAGCGCCGCCGAGGCTGCGGGCGTGCAGTTTCTCCAGCGCCGTGTGGTGAGCGGGCAAGTCGATGCCGAAGGCGTCTGCCTGTTCACCGACCAGGCGCCGCTGCTGGCGCGTCAGGCGCTGATTGCCTGCGGTGCGCATTCGGCCAGCCTGACGGCGGCGCTGACCGGCAAACAGGTGCCGTTGGACACCGAGCGCGGCTACCACCTGATGCTGCCCCATGAGCATCAGCGCCTGCCGTTCGCCGTGACCTCCCTGGAGCGTAAATTTATCATGACCCCCATGGCCGGCGGCCTGCGGCTGGCCGGTACGGTGGAGTTCGCCGGGCTTGAACGCCCCGCCAATATGCAGCGCGCCTGGCAGTTGCAACGGTTGAGCCACGGCCTGTTCCGTGAGGAATTGGACGTCAAGGGTGCGACCCCGTGGATGGGCTTTCGGCCGTCGCTGCCCGACTCGCTGCCGATCATCGATCGGGTGGCTGACGGCAAGGTACTGTTGGCGTTCGGGCATCAGCACCTGGGCTTGACCCAGGCGGCGGTGACGGCGGAGCTGGTGGCCGGGCTGGCGGCAGGCACGCCGATGCCAGCGGGGTTGCCGGCCCTGGCGCCTTATCGGCTGGAGCGTTTTTAGCGGCGAGTGTCAGGCCGGGTGACCTGCGGCGTTGAACAATCCGTCGGCCATCGCCTGGATTTCATCCGCCATCCATAACCTTCCCAGCCATTCGGACGGAATCGCCGTGGGTCCGTAATAGGCGCCGGCCAATTGACCGACTATGGCGGCGGTGGTATCGGCATCATCGCCCAGGTTGGCCGCCGCCAGCACTGCATCGGCATAGCTGTCGGTGTGATGAAAGCACCACAAGGCAGCTTCCAGGGAAGCCACCGAATAGCCCGAGCCGACAATCTCCGCGCCGGGTTTGTCACGGTACTCTCCCGCCGCAATAGCCTTCACCTTGGGCGTCATCAACGGTACCTCGGCCAACTGCAGCACCTTCGCTTTCGACGCGCCGCCGAGGGCATTACAGATGGCCTGCGCCAGCACCAGACAGCAGTCAATCGCTTCCTGGGCGGCGTGGGTGGTGCGGGAACTGTCGGCGCTGAAGGTACGCACGTTTTGCAGGTCCGGGTAATAAAACAACACCACAGGCGCCAGGCGCATCATCGAGCCGTTGCCGGCCGAATAGGGGTCGGTTGAGCCGGCGAAAGGGTTGCCGGTGTTCTGGAACAGCGTCAGCGCCTCGCGTACGGTCATGCCGATATCGAAACAGTCTCCGGTTGAACTAAGGTAGCCCCACTGCCACCAATTGAGGTAGCGCGCCATCTGGTCACGGGCATCGAACCCGTCTTTGTGCAGCAGGCTCTCGGCCAGGCACAGGGCCATGGAGGTATCGTCCGTCCACTGCCCCGGTTTGAGGTTGAACGGCCCGCCGCCGACCATATCGGTGATCGGCGCAAAACTGCCCCGGCGCTTGAACTCCAGGGTGGTCCCCACAGCATCGCCGCAGGCCAGGCCCAGCAAGCTGCCACGGTAGCGGTCCTTCAGGGTTAACGACATCGGCACTCCTCGGGAAAATTCCAGACGATGCTCATGCTACTTGATCAGGCGTTTCTCTTTCGAGGGGCGGTATCCGAAGTAGGCGCTGTAACACTTGCTGAAATGGCTCGGCGAGACAAACCCACACGCTACCAGCACTTCCACTTGCGACAGCTCGGTGTGCTGCAGCAAACGCCGCGCTTCGGTTACGCGCAGTTCCATGTAGTAGCGCTGCGGCGTGGTGCCCAATTGCTCCTTGAACAGGCGTTCGAGCTGACGTCGCGAGCGGCCGGCGTAGACTGCCAACTGGTCGAGTTCCAGCGGTTCTTCGAGGTTGGCGTCCATCAGCTTGACCACTTCGCGCAGCGGCGCGCTGACGCTGATGTTTTCAGTCGGTTTGATGCGCCGGTAACGCGACTCTTCAAACGCCAGGATGTCTTCAATGCCTTCGACCAGCGCCTTGCCGTGCAGGCTCTTGATCCAGTCCAACGCCATATGGAACGCACCGGAGGGGCTCGACGCGGTGAGGCGGTCGCGGTCGATCACAAAGGGTTCGCTGGTGACCTTGGCGGCCTTGGACACCTCGGCCAGCGCCGGGCGGTGCTCCGGGTGAATGGCACACTGATAGCCCTGCAACAGCCCGGCGCGGCCGAGAAACCAAGAGCCGTTCCACAACCCGGCCAGGCTCACGCCCATCTCGGCGGCGCTGCGCAGCAGGTGGATGAAGTCGTCACTGGCCTTGAGTTCGGTACGAAAGCCGCCGCAGATCACCAGCAGGTCGAGGTCGTGCAGCACAGCGGCGTCAAGGCGGGCGTCCGGTCGAATCACCAGGCCGAGGTCGCTGATGACCTCGCCGTCGTCGCAGCCAAACGTGCGTGAGGCGAACAGCTCGTGGCGCAGCAGGTTGGCGGTGACCAGGGTATCGAGAGTCTGGGTGAATGCGGGCAGGGAGAAATGTTCGAGCAACAGAAACCCGACGCGGGTGACCGACGCCGGGTGCTGGGAGGTTTCGTTGAGGTAGCGCAGGTTCTTGCCCTTCATGCCACCGCTGAATTGACGTCTTTCCATCGAGGGTTGGCCCACTCTTATTGTGTTGATGCCGTGGGCGCCATCTTAGGGGCAAATGCCCCGGCTGTCTCAAGCACTGATATGGAAAATTCCGGCGGCACTCAACGCCCTCCACCATGGGGTGGCAGCCATATCTGATACGGTTTTTTCTTTGTTATCTGCGTCTGTATCGAAAAACCACCCAGGCGGACAATAGCCACCGTTTCCACTTCCCTTCCCTTCGGAGGTCCTATGACCAAGATGGCACTCTTCCTGTTCGGTTTTCTGGTATTGACCATCGGCATCGGCCTGCTGGCGACCATCTCACCGGTCTGACACCTAGCCGGCCAGGAACATCGGGTACAGCGACAAAACCAGCAAGCCGGCCATTATCCCGTTGAACAGGCGCACCCAACGCGGCTCACGCAACAGGTTGCGCAGCCCGGTGCCGCAGCCCAACCAGACGCACACGCTGGGCAGGTTGACCACCGCGAACACCAAGGCAATGACCAGCACATTGGTCACGTAGCCTTCGGCGGGCGTGTAGGTGGTGATGGCGCCCAACGCCATGATCCAGGCCTTGGGGTTGACCCACTGGAACGCGGCGGCGCCGAGAAACGTCATGGGTTTGCCGCGCTCGTCAGCGCTGTCGGTCATGCCGCCCGCCGTGGCGATCTTCCACGCCAGATACAGCAAATACGCGGCCCCCACGTAACGCAGCAACGTATACGCCCAGGGAAACACCTTGAACACCTCGCCCAACCCCAACCCGACTGCAATCACCAGCAGCATAAAACCGATGCTGATGCCCAGCGCATGAGGTATGGAGCGGCGAAAACCGAAATTCACCCCCGAGGCCAGCAACATGGTGTTGTTGGGGCCGGGGGTGATCGAAGAGACAAAGGCAAACAGTACAAAGGCCGACAGCAGACTGGAAGACATGACCATCGCAAAGCATCCGAACAGGGTGGAAGGCTTACGACAGTAGTGATTTATCCCGACGAACACCCCGTACAGCCAGGCGCGGATCGAGGCATACACTTTTCCCGCACATTCCCATGCAGTTTCACAAAGCTTTCACAGATGCACGCTTAAGGTGACTCCAGTAGCTCCTAGTGAACACCCCTTTTAGCCCGCACCCCCCATCGCGGGCTTTTCTTTGCCCGGCATTTACCCACGGCATGACGCGCAACGGCGGAGACACGCATGCAGGAATTGATACACGACCTGAATGGCCCCCGAACAGCCCAGCAGGAACTGTTCTACGACCTGGAAGACGCAGCGGCGATGATCGGCTGGTCGGTGGTGGAACTCAAGGCCATGGCGGCGAGCGACGCAACACAGGCACTCATTCTGAAAAAGATAGGTGACTTGCTGGCGGCCCAGCAGGACAAGCTCAATGGCTACGCCGCAGAGGTGAAACAGCAGCGCATCAAACGCTCCGACACTGATGGCCCGCCCGAATGAAAACTGTGAATTAGTTCACAGTTCTGCGGACTTCGCGTTGATGGTCAAAATGCGAGCCCATACCATTTGGCTCCACTCGGGCGCTCATCCATAGGGACATTGCCATGCGCCTGCCCGGGACTGCTGACGCGCAGGCAATCAAACATTGAGGTTTGCCATGCGCCTGTCCACACTTGCACCCGCCGCCGCCCTGCTCAGCCTGTTCACCCTGCCCGTCCACGCCGCCGATCTCTCGGCCCTGACCGGCGCGCTGTCCACGGCACTGGGAGGCGCGAACACGACCAACACCGCCAACACCAACAACGCTGCCTCCTGCCAGCAACAAATCCGCGACCTGCAAGCCAACATCAACGCCGCCAACGCCAAGGGCGATACCTTGCGCGCCAGCGCATTCCAGGCGGCGCTGACGCAAACCAATAAAAGCTGCAGTAACGCCACTTACAACACTCAAGCTCAAGTGGACACCAGCTCGCAACGCCAACAGAACGTAAACAAGGCGGCGGACGCGATCAACGCGATTGGTGGGTTGTTTAAATAAATAAGTACAGAGAAGCCTGCTCCCGAGCAGGCTTTCTCGTTACACCGGCTCAATTGCGCAGAGCTCTGCAAACACTGAAACGCCGTTCATTTGTCCAGGTTCAGCAGCTCGTACTTCCGCTCGCCGATCATTCCTCGCAACCAGGCAGCATGAAACTCCATTTCTTCCAAAGACGTCCCCTCGGCAAACTGGTATTCGTACACCCAGTCCTTCGGTCCCTGAAACACAACACTGAAATAGCCATTTCGGTCATAGGCAGCGAGCACATAGGGCCGCATGGAAAAGATGTCGCTGAATGGCACGCGTAACTCGGTGGGTTTACGCCCGCGACGGCTGACGATAAGGGTGAGCACGCGCTGGTTTTCGCCAGGCTCCAGTGCGCCGCGAGGACAGTACCACCGTTGAATGATCTCAGTGTCCCAGGATTGTCCCAATTAACGGCCGGGACAAAATCCGCAGGCACAAAAAAAGCCCCGCAACCTAATGGCTGCGGGGCTTTCGAGAGTGGAGGCCGAGGTCGGAATCGAACCGGCGTAGGCGGATTTGCAATCCACAAATTTCCATTTATTTATCAATAAGTTATACAAAAATCTATTCCGCATCACCAAGATATACACGCCGCTGGAGCCCTCTAGAATCGGGCGGCTTTATTTCGGTTGCGGAATGGATTTTCCGTGCTTCGTCACCTACATCTCCGCAGCCTCACCTCTTCTTATATCCCATATTTTTTTCCATTTCGGTCTTATCTGTCGCCTTGCTGATATGGGTATGACACACCTCATAGACATAAGCGAAATGGCTGCTTTTTACCATTTGCGTAGTGCTCGTTGGTAAAAGCAGCCATTCGATTAACGGCATAGAGGGATAGGGATTCGAACCTTTTCTGTAGTCGCCACAGGCCGCTTAAGGCTAACAAACATTGGCCTTTCCGGTTGATCCCTTGACTTCCTATGGTCTATATCATTTTGACCACTCTCCCCCTATGCAAAGTAATTAAGGGGCTCTGGACTTCAGTGCATCCTGAATGGCCAGCATCTGCGCCGTGGGTTTCATTGCTTCCAGGGTCGCAGCCATCTGCGCCATCTGCGCCGTGGGTTTCATTGCGTCCAAGATCGCAGCCATCTGCGCCATCTGCGCCGTGGGTTTCATTGCTTCCAGGATCGCAGCCATCTGCGCCATCTGCGCCGTGGGTTTCATTGCTTCCAGGATCGCAGCCATCTGCGCCATCTGCGCCGTGGGTTTCATTGCTTCCAGGATCGCAGCCATCTGCGCCATCTGCGCCGTAGGCTTCATTGCTTCCAGGGTCGCAGCCATCTGCGCCATCTGCGCCGTAGGCTTCATTGCTTCCAGGGTCGCAGCCATCTGCGCCATCTGCGCCGTAGGCTTCATTGCTTCCAGGGTCGCAGCCATCTGCGCCATCTGCGCCGTGGGTTTCATTGCTTCCAGAGTCGCACCTATCTGCGCCATATGCGCCGTAGTTTTCATTGCTTCCAGAGTCGCACCTATCTGCGCCATATGCGCTGTAGGTTTCATTGCTTCCAGGGTCGCACCTATCTGCGCCATATGCGCTGTAGGTTTCATTGCTTCCAGGGTCGCACCTATCTGCGCCATATGCGCTGTAGGTTTCATTGCTTCCAGGGTCGCACCTATCTGCGCCATATGCGCTGTAGGTTTCATTGCTTCCAGGGTCGCACCTATCTGCGCCATATGCGCTGTAGGTTTCATTGCTTCCAGGGTCGCACCTATCTGCGCCATATGCGCTGTAGGTTTCATTGCTTCCAGGGTCGCACCTATCTGCGCCATATGCGCCGTAGGTTTCATTGCTCGCAGAGTCGCACCTATCTGCGCCATATGCGCCGTAGGTTTCATTGCTCGCAGAGTCGCACCTATCTGCGCCATATGCGCCGTAGGTTTCATTGCTTCCTGAAGCGCAGCCATCTGCGCCACTGGCATCGCTGGAGCCTGGCGTACAGCATCAAAAAATGGCCTGGTCGCTACGCCAATGTTTGGCGAGTGCCCTGGCGGGCTCACGCTATCTTCTCGCAAAGCCAGTTGCTGAACCGGGCGAGCTGAGGGGCGGAATGCGTCAAGATGCATAAGGCCCAGGTCGGCCGCAACGCACTCCGCTTTTTCGGCTGACACGTTCCAGTGACGCGATATACGCCGTGAAATGGGCGCAATGAATTGCTCTATTGCCAGCGATTCGCCGGAATATATAGGTCCATTTTGTTCGGCCTGCGACCGCAAATCTTCGAATCCACCATACCCCAAAATTTGAGCAAAGGTTTGCTGCACCAATGACAGCTTCGGTTTAAAAGGCTGATCGGGATGATGCTTACGAAGCTTGGAAACAGAGCTCTTGATGCGGCCATTAACGAAATCGGCCAATGTAACGGGAATACGAACCATATAAACACCTCATACAGGGGCACAAAGTTCATACAGCAGCTGGCGGGCCGTGGTGCACCTGACTAGGGTCAAGTTTCGTATCAAAAGAATGGTTGTCGCGACTAAAGCAGGTTGGTCTCGTATCCTAAGAATTCGCGCAAGGCCAGCAGCGCCGAACGAGACCAGTCCGGCTGTTTGACACGCTAAAAGATCTAAAAAGTATTGTCAAGCTCAATTAACCCCGATCGCTGCCGAGGCTCGCTCAGAACTGGTTGTTTTAGCCACACCCCGATTGTGTAGGAGTATGTGGGGGGATTTGGGCGATGGACCCGTACTTGCTGGGTGCAACGCGAGATTGCACCGTGTTGCATAAACGCATAATTGGCATTGAATGGCATAGATGGGCATACAGATTGCCCCATTTTTGCCCCACGCTCGGCGCTCAATGCTTCTCAGAAACGATTCGTCCGATGATAGATAGGAACGCTTAAATCCTAATGCCATATGGCACGAGGGCTAGAGCGCGGTAATGGTCCCCACACCAGGCTCGTATCGCCCAGTCCTAACTTCGTCCCGAAGCCGCCACGGCTATCTTGCTAGCTGTGGCGAATCCAAGCATTTCAACTACTATGATTGATTTCCATCAAGATGAAACGACATAGAAAGGAGCGACCATGGCTGTTGTTCAGGAGCACGGTTATTTTTGGTGGAGTACGGAGAAGGTTCCAGATGAACATTTTGCGCCGGAGAAAGCTGTACCGGGCTATTTAGAAATTTCCGATAACGGAATAGTGACTCTTGAACTTCTTGGTTTTTTAGATGAAGACGATCACCAGCTCGCCACCCTGCTTGCGCCCTCCCCGCCGAATGGAAAAGCCATACAGGGAATCTTAAAGGCAAGCAATAACAGTGTACTGTTATTAGATATTGAACATGATGGTGGACGTTCTTCCGCCAGCGGCATTTCGCATCAAAATTTCAGAGCTTGGAGAGCGCTGGTAGGAAGAAATCGAATCGAATACAAACAAAATCTTTCCGCCAGCGGTTTTTCTGTTAATTTAAAAGGCTTTGAAGACTGGCTAAGACTTGGCAATATAAGCTCGACACGAACCAAGGTTGGCATCACTGCGAAAGCCAATCTAATAAAGGCGCATTCTTATGACTTAAAAAATGCAAAGGTAAAGATTAATTTTTTCTTACAGGGCGACACATTCAGCGCAAAACGCCTGCGAACTCTTACCATAGAAGAACATGCCGAACTAGACTATTTATTTAATAAAGATATCAGTATTGATGACTTACAAGACAAGGTTTCGTTAATATCCGACTTGCTAACCTTACTCTCGGGCAGCAGCAGGTCTCTCGAATGGCCATGGATACATATTGGACGAGGCAAATCCCGAAGTAGATATCAATATTTCTTTGGCTCAACTAGAAATTCATCCCCTCCTCCCAAACTTCATGAATGTTGGGTTGACTTCCCGCAGGTATCAGAAACCTTTGGTTCTTTATTACAGTCTTGGGACGACGCGCAAAGCAGGCTAGGCTCCGGACTCCAGCTTTTTACAGGAACCCTTAAAAGTAGCTCATTGCATCTTGAGCATAAATTCGCAAATTTTATTTGGGGTTTGGAAGTACTTCATCGTTTAAAAAACCCGGATGCTTTACAGTCTGTCGAGTTCAAAGAAAAGATCGATAGAATCATATCCAATATTATAAAAACCAAAGATCGCAAATGGTTAAAGGAAAGACTTCAAAATGCGCACGAACCTTCATTACAACAGAGACTCAAAGAAACAATAAACTCTCTTGAAATAAACTTCGAAACAAAATCCCTTGAAGCCTTTTGTAAAACTTGTGCAGATCTGCGCAATGATCTGTCACACTTTGGCGGGCAAAGAACATTTCCTATATACGAGGATATGATTCAAGCTTTGAATGAAAAATCAGGCGCATTGGAATTTTTATATCACGCTGTCGTCCTCAAGGAAATAGGAGTTGAAATCGATATAATCAAAGCCTTCATTTTTAATGGTCGCCATTCATACAAATACTCACAAATTTACACACGAGCCGGCCTCATTATGGAAATAAAAAAATAATGAAAACAGCGCAGGAAAGAAAACAAAGATGGTATACGACGTCGCAAATTAGTAACGCAATCTTTTCAATTAGTTTTAAGTTCGGTGATCACCATCTGAAAATGCAGCTATGCTGCATTGTTTTCAAATAAGGAGGCTGCCATGGCAAGCGAATACTCATTGGCAGATTTGATCGAAAGGTTTTACGAAAACCAGCTGGCGTTGGAAGCGGCAATAATGGAACTCGCATTTTGGGCTGAACAGCAAGGTGCCTCAGTTGCGGTCGAGAACTTAAGGGGTGCGCTTTTCACGATCGGCGAAAACTCAGGGCACATCAAACAAGGCCTCGCGCGACTTAAAGGACAGGACCTTATTTAGCTCGTAATTTTTAAAAATAGCATTTTTTGATTTGCAGTAAGCCATACCAACAATGCGCTTCTGCGCGGAATGCTACCGCAAGTGGGCCGCAGAAGTGCAGAAAAAATGCCCTATTTAGCCCGCAGTTCGAGGTGGGGGAGGCAGGTGTAGGCCCAGGGACCCACGGCCTGTAGCACGTCACTAGCCCATTTGTGGCATGTCGATGCCCCGGCTCTCCTTCAGCCCCCCCCTACAGCTCGTCGCCTCAAATCGCATCGATGGCAATCCTCGATTACTGTATGCACATACAGTAAAAATAAGCAGTCACTCACATGCTTCCTCCAGAACTCAAAAAGGAATGGCTCGCCAAATGGCGAAGAATCCTCGACGACAACGCGTCCCGGATGGATAACCCCGAGGCTTATCGAATGATGTGCCGGTGGGAGACTCGTGACATGTTGGAGGCTGGGGTCATTGATGAGATGGAGCAATTTGAGATGGATGAGCTGGCCGACGCGGCTTATTGGCATGCGGTTGAAGAGCTGGTCACCACACCTGCGGGGTACACGTATGGCGGCTACTATGACGTCATTCGACGAGCGACATCGGAGTGCGTCGGGTACATCCGAAGCAACACCTATTACTCATCCATCGGTCCAGGTGCTGATGGGTTTGATGGAAAGGTATTTCGCGATAAGACTGCCTTGCGTTTGGTGTTTCGGAGCGACAACCAGGCTTGGGCGATAAATGGGCTGGTGCTTACCGCGCCATCTGGTGAGCTGTACGATTTGGTACAGACCGCGCAGTTTATCTATGGGAAGGTCTACCCAATCATCTGCGATGCCGATACCTATCGTGCGCTGGTAGATTGCGCACAGGTCGCCTTGGAAAGCCGCGATTTTGAGAGCTATCGAAAGGCCCGCCCCCTACTCCTCTCTGCCCAGTTCACCAAGTGCGGTGCCTGCCTGGACCGTTTCGGACAACGTGAGAATTGCAGCACCTGCGCAGGCAACGGCTTCGTCAACACAGCTGGCACTCAGCCGACGTCGCCCGCATAACCAGCAACGGCCTCCTCGACCAGCTCTCGCCATTCAGCGCAATCAATCACCCTGCGCTCAAGCATATTGTCAGCAAGGGCCAGGCGCGTTTCATAACGATATTCTGGTGAGCCGGCTTCAAATTCCGAATCGTTCAGCAGTGCATGCCACGCTTCCATCTCGTTGACCTGCTGTATATCGGTAGTCATGACAAATCTCCGGCGCTAGTGTCTACTCGGTAGAGATGGCCGGCGCGCGGCTGTTCATCAGGGCCGACGAGCGGAGACCGTCATGTGTGGAAGACTCTCGCAATACAGCGGCATTCATGACTTCGTTGCGGCATTGAGCATGCCTAATGCCCTGGCTAATTCCGTGGGTGAGCTGCCGCTTGATCGTTACAACGTTGCTCCAACCACCCAGGTTGCTCTGTTGCACCTGCAGGGCGACCTTCTTCGCGCCGATCCGGTGCGCTGGGGGTGGCGACCACATTGGGCAAAGGACCGAGCCGCGCCAATCAATGCCAGAGTCGAAAAGGTCGCGCACGGACCTTTTTACCGGGCGATCTGGCCGCACCGCGCCATCGCGCCTATAGATAACTGGTTTGAATGGGTGGACGAAGGCGGGCCGAAAAAACAGCCCTACCTGATCCGTAGACAAGACGGCGCACCGGTGCTATGTGCATCCATCGGCCAGTTGCCTGACTCCGATGAAGGACCTGGGGAGCATGATGGCTTTGTAATCATTACCGCCAACAGCGCCGGCGGCATGGTGGATATTCACGACCGAAGGCCCGTGGTGTTGACCCCGGACCTGGCCCGTGAATGGCTGGACCCGGCAACGCCCAAAGAACGTGCCGAGCAGATAGTGCTGCATCAAGGCGAGCCGGCCGAGGCATTTGAATGGTTCAAGGTCGCCGTCGCTGTGGGCAACGTGAAGAGCACAGGCGCGGGCTTGATACAGCCGGTGGGATAAAACAGGCCATAGAAGGCGTTTCGCTCCCAGTTCATGATCACCAACTATACTTTGTAGGTCACAGCCTAGATGCCTGCCCCAGCGTAGAGAAGTCAACATCATTCGATAAACTCTGCCCTGAAAGAGTTCTTATCATGCTTCAGACTCCCCGTCGGAAGCAGTTCCCGTCATCTCAAAGATGAAAAGGATTACCTGTATGAAACACTACTCACCATTTACAAAAAGTTTTAACGACATTAAAACCGAAGATCTATTAGCACTGAGAGATGTAAATGAAGGTTGGTACGTCGAATACAAACAAGCAATATCTAAATCCACGGCCATTGCAAAATCAATTTCCGCGTTTGCGAACAGCTATGGCGGCTGGATTTTTTACGGAATAAAAGAGCATTCCAAAGAAAATTCCGTAGCAGGGGAATTTATCGGAATCGAAAATTCAGAATTAGATGCAGCACTGCAGAAAATAAGACAAGCAGTCGCCAATATGAGTCCTGCCTGCCATTTCGAAACAAAAACTTTATATGGCCCTTGCGAAGCTATTGGCTTAAAGCCTGACCGCGCCATAGTTTGCCTAGTCGTACCGCAAAGTATCGAGGCACCACACGTACACAGCGGAGGATACATTTACCGCCGAGTTGCAGATGGATCAGAACCCGTACCAGAAACTGATAGGTACATGGTAGAAAAACTATTTGACAGATCAAAGACCACAATAGGTCACTATAAAAAATGGCATGATAATGACCCTGAATTCTCTAAAGGGGAATCCAACTCCCCTTTTTTAAGGATAATGATAAAGCCAAATCTCTGGGAATTACCTCGATCAGACTTCACTTTTAATCTGGACAGTGTAAAGGAGATACTCGGCGCTGTGACAGGCAGGGCTATTTGCCTACCTTTCGATACCATCTATCCAAGAGCAGGCGGAATCATCGCCAGGCAGTGTAAAGATAACAACCCGACAAATTTGAGCATCACTTGGGATTTGCAAAGCGACCTAACTAGCGACATCACAATCCCCTTGAACTGGTGTAACGGAAACATTCACGACATCCGTGCTTTCTTGCATGGATATAAACAAACCGCTCCTTTCGTCGAAAAACTAGAATCAACAAAAATAGAAACCACTTCTGTTGTAGACCTAAACCATCTGCACCATGTGCTATTTGGTATCGTGGAAGCTCAAAGAGCTCTACAAAAAAAAGCTGGATGGCCTTTAGATTTTCACCTAAAAATAAAACTTTTGAATGTATGGAGAACAATACCGTTCCTGGATGTTCCTCACTTCATTAAAAATATTGATAAAAATGGTATCCCAATGTGCCTTACAAGTAATGTGACGGCACCTCCTGGATACCACCCCGAGACGTTCGCCCACGTCGAAGATCATTCAAATGGAGAAAGCAACAACTCAGAAATCATAATTCAAACATTATTTTCATTCGCGCCGATAGCAGACGCTTATGGAATTCCGATTTTGAATATGATATTAGCTAAACACACCGAAGAAGATGGTTTTCTTTCCTTAGCCCTAAGCGAGGCTAGTAAGCGAGCGATGGAAGTTCAAGCTATTCGGCAAAGTTATAGATAATTGTCAACCGCCCTGCGAACTCAAAAAACATCTCAACTAGCCGCCATTAAGACGGTTAGCTGAGACATATGAAATCTAAAACAGCCCTCCCAGTGCCGCCGGTTCCCAGTTCATAATCACCAGCTCTCCACTCACCTCGGCTTTACCCTGCCGCTGATTGGTAGTGCTGTACCGGATATCCACCGTCTCAAAGTGGAATCCCTCAAACACACGTCGGATATCAAGATGGTCGTTAATACTCACCATCACCTTGCCTTTGCAGCGGCGCATGAACTCGGCCATGCGCTCGTAATTCTCAAAGGGAAAGTCCACACCATAACCAGCCGTCTGCCAGTAAGGCGGGTCCATGTAATGGAAGGTATGCGGCCGATCGTAGCGTTCGGCGCATTCCAGCCATCCAAGGTTTTCGACATACGTGCCGCAAAGACGCTGCCATGCGGCGGACAGGTTCTCCTCGATCCGCAGCAGGTTGATGGCCGGGCCGGTAGTTGCAGTGCCGAACGTCTGCCCCGTCACTTTGCCGGCGAAGGCATGGTGCTGCAGGTAAAAGAATCGGGCGGCGCGCTGGATGTCGGTGAGGGTTTCCGGACGGGTCATCTTCTGCCACTCGAACACCTGGCGGGAACTGAGCGCCCATTTGAATTGGCGCACGAACTCTTCCAGGTGGTTCTGCACGACACGGTACAGCGTCACCAGGTCGCCATTGATGTCATTCAGGACTTCAACCGGCGCGGCCTGGGGCCGCGTGAAGTAGAGCGCGGCGCCGCCGGCGAAGACTTCAACGTAGCATTCGTGCGGCGGAAACAGTGGAATGAGGCGGTCGGCCAGGCGGCGTTTGCCGCCCATCCAAGGGATGATGGGTGTAGACATAAAAAGCAAGACCTTTGCTGTATGGATAAACAGTGCTAGGCTCGCTCCGCTTTGTGCACGAAGCAGGAGCCTTGGCTGGACTTGCAGGGACGATCTGCGGGGAAGGTGGCCGGGTTGGATGTTGACGCATCCTGCCCGGCCGCTCCTTTTATTTCGGTGTAGAAACTTCTTTTGCGTAAGCCTGACAGGCCCGCAAGGCGATCAATCCTTGGTCGCCGGCATCGGTGATGCCGATAATTCGTTGAGCATGCGCTGGGTCAAGTTGGGCTCTTGCGGTGCCATGAACCACGCGGCCGGTGGCGGTGGTGGTTGGCATTGCACAGCTGCCGATGGGTTCGGTGGCGGCGAGTACGACTGACAGCCGCAGATCAGCAGTAGCCAGGCGATCACGCAGGCGAGCCTGCTTGGTTTGCTCATCGGTCAATTCCTTGTAGTGGGTTTCGTCTTTGTTCTGCAGGCGGAGCTCCAGAGCAAGGCGTTTGTCCTGCTCGGTACGCTGCAGAGCAGCAGACGCTTGGGATATTTCATTGAGGGTGTCCGCCTGCAGCCGGGCTTGCCGCTCTAGCACGCGGCCATAACGCCAATGCTGAGCAGTCCAGGCCAATGCTGCAGATCCCGCGACCACCGCAACTAACAGCAAGCCGATAGCGGCGATACGGAACTGCGCAGGGATCAGATCGAAGAGACGCATAACACCGCCCTCGCCCTGGCCCACAACTGCAGCCGATCCTCCAGGCCATTAAGGCCGCCGTTGATCCGGCGAGTGATGGTGTTGAACTGGTCCTGATCCGCGAGCGCATTCAGCCCGTTTACAGACCAGAACCACGCCGCCGACTCTGCCGCCCATTGCGGTTGCTCGAGCAGCTCGGGGGTGCGCAACAATCGCTCATCGCCGAACAGTGCCAGACTGCAGCGCAGGTAGTTATCGTGCCCGGTTACCTGGATCAGCCCTCGGCCACGATAGCGTTGACCATCACCATCCGCGGCTGGGGTGTTTCCAAGCTTGGCAGCCAGAGTGCCGGTATCGTATTTGCTCAGGTACTGATCGCCGCCCAGTTCGCGGACGTACTGCAGTTGTCCGGACTCGTGACCAAGCTGCGCGAGGAAAGCAGCTTGGCGTTTCGGTGTATTGATCTGCCGATGCGCCATTGCCGCGTTCAGGGCAGATACAAAAACGCCCGCTTGGCGGCGGGCGTTTGGCATGATGCGTTGTAGCTGTTGTTCAGTGATGGTCATAAAAACTCCGGACAAAAAAATACCGCACTCAGGCGGCGGTGGATTGCATTACAGCTTCTCGACGCTCACGACCTTGAGCGGCTTCGTTTCCTTCTTTTTCTTACCCTTGGATTTGCCTTGCTTGCCGGCATTGCACTCGACCGTGGTCGACCAGCCAGATTGGGTAAACACCTGCTCCACCGAATCCGCCAGGTATTCGCCATCCAGCCCGACCTTGAAGCCCTGGGCGTTGATCAGGCGCTCGGCAAAAATGTCAGTCCGGCCAGGCATCTCGAAACGCACGTCGGCGGTCGAGCGATTGAACGCGGCCAAACGGGCCTTGGCGGCCGACTCTGCGGCAGTCTTGTTCGGGTAGATATGTCGGTCGGTATGAACGGCCGGCAAGCCTTCAGGGGCGTCGTCGTTGTCGATGGTGACCACCGCCAATTTGCCGTCCTTTTTGTTCTGATGCTTGGTCGCCACGGCCTTGTGCGAGTTGCGATCCCCGAGGCTGAACTGCCAACGACTGAGATCGCTTCTCATCAGGGTGATCGCGCCGAACGCCTTACCGGTGGAGGTCTGGCCACCTTGACGCGGCATCACCAATAACTTGCCGTCCGCGACCTTAGCCGTACAGTCGTATTGCTTAGCCAGACGCGTGACAAAATTAAAATCGGACTCATTGAGTTGATCTACACGGGCGACCTTCGTTGCCACGGGGCAACCTGCCTGCCATCCATTGCGAGCGGCGATGTCGGCCACGATCTTCGACAGCGGCGCGTCCTCCCAGCTTCCGTTACGGATGGTCTTACCACTACCGCGCATGTCGCTGGCCTTCCCCTTGATCACGATTGTGTCCGGCGGTCCAGAAACCTCGACCGTGTCCACCGCGTAACGCCCCAGCCGCATCAAGGACGTTTCGGCATACCCCAGGTAGATCTCGATCGAACTACCCCGCCGAGGCAACTGCACCTGGCCGTCGCGGTCATCAATACGTAATTCAAACTCGTCGGACTCCATACCCGGCTTGTCGGAGGTCCGCAGCAACAACAGTCGGTCGTTGATCTTGGATGTGATATCGGCGCCATCGGCGACGATACGAAAAGTGGGAGTCATGGATTCTGCCCCAAAAAAAACCCGCACTAGGCGGGTCAAAACACGACGTTTCGTTACGCTTAACGCAACGGGATGCAGGCGGTATCGTTAAGAGTCAATCCCACAAACTGATCCCTTCCTCGGTAGGGGTTGGCAGATCCGGCAGCACGATCACCACGCCATTGCGGTAGGGCTGTGGCTCGTCTGCCAAGCCCTGATTGGCATCCAGAACCGCCTCGACACTGCCGTTCAAGTGCCCATAAACGTTATTGCAAATGACATCGAGCATGTCACCGTCAGACGTTCTGCATGTCGTCGCCATAGCGCGTGAACTCCAGAGTGAATACTTGTTTACGCGGAATACCGCCATGCAACAGCGCGCCTTGCTCCTCGTTGATGGACTTCAGGCACCAGGTGCCGATCACCTCGCCATACCCCGTGGTCAGGGTCAGCGGCTGCAGGCGCCCACCGATGGTGCGCAACGTGTCAAGCTGCTTGAGTCCCCCCTTGAAGCCTGGGTAAATCGTACCTTTGAGTGTGAGCTTTTCTTCGCCCATGCCCACGGCCTGCTGCGCCGGGCGCCGCGATAGCCGCTCCTGTGAAGCCCAACGAAATTCGGTCGAACGACTCAATTCGTCGAAGGCCGCAGTATCCAGGTTGAAGTAGTACGGCTGAATCTTAGGATCCTTGGGCTGGATGATCAGCAAGTGCGGGAATGGCTTCACCGCTTCTGGCGCTGGTGTGGCATCTACGGCAAACGCGCTGGTGGGCACGATGTTTGCCAATGACGGACTGACCTTTCCGGCGATCTTGTTGATCGCCGTCGCAGCCTTTCCCGCCTGCTCCTTCAGCGCACCCATTCGCTCCTGCACTTCGGAAGCGCCCCGTGTCGCGCGACCGTACACAGCCAGCACCTGGCCGGCTTTGGCCTGCGCGGCATCCACGCCGCGCATCACCCGCTGTAGCTTGGCACCGACAGTTGGCCCCACGAACGGAATGTTTTCCAGCTCGGACGCAGCTCCAGTCAGCTCCGTTATTGCGCCGTTGACAGGTCCAAGCATGCCGTCAGCACTACGTCTACCAGCCTCCCCGGCTTCAACCAGGTACTTGAGGCCCGACTGCATCTGCTCCATATAAGCCATAGGCCCTCCTCTTTACAGGTGCGGTTCGTCGTACAGCTTCGCGGCGTTTTGTTTCGCCGCATCAGCCATCATTAGCCGCATGTGCGGCATGAGGTCCTGCGCTAAGCGTTGCGGGTCTTTCACATCCCCTTGCACCGTCACCGGCATGCTCAGTGAGTACTGAAATTGCTGATCCACTCTGGCCGGGACAGCCCTTTCCGGCTCTTTGGGTTGGATCGCGACAGCCGCCGGTTTGGTCGGTGCTGATACGGCCAGAGAGCGGGCTACATCACCCAAGACCGGCGCTTGCGGTGCAGGCGCCATCAGCAGCGCACCCGAACCGTTTGGGCTGTTGAATGACTTGCCCATTGCGGCCAAGCTTGGAATGGCTGGACCCGGTCGAGGTGCCATCAGCAAGGGCGTTATCGGGGGCGCGGGCTTTTCATCCTCGCCTCCAAACCACGACTTACCCGCAGCCCCACCCAGCGCTGAACCACCCATGCTGCCTAAGTAAGCGCCTACCAGTCCGCCAATAGCGGTGCCAATGATAGGCACCACCGAGCCAATAGCCGCCCCTGCAGCAGCACCGGCCATGGTGCCGGCGAGATTGCCAGCTGCAGCGCCATAGCCCTCCGCCTTTTCGTCCTTGGTCTTGGCATTCTCATAGGTGTCGAAGGCCATCGCGCCGGCCTCCATCAGCGAGCCACCAGGAATCATCTTGGCGGCTTTGCCGATCTTACCGACCGCTTGCACAACCCCGCCCAGTTTCGCCATCGCTCCGCTGGGAACCGGAACTGGTGGAATAGGCGGGCTTGGGACCGGCACCGGCAGCCTTGGCAACGACGGACTCGGGGCCGGCAGTGCAGGTCGTGGCATTGGCGAACGCGGGGCCGGTATTTCAGGCCGTGGCACAGCCGGACGCGGGACCGGGACTGCAGGCCGTGGAACTGGCGGACGCGGGACCGGCACACGGGCACGTAGCGAGCTACCCGCCCGAAGCGGCACCGGCCGACGACGCGAAGAACCACGTCTTGAACCCCGACCACGCCGGCGGGTTTCGCCTGTCGTTCCAGCGGGCCCTCCCATTGCACCCAAATTAACGACAAAAACCTTTTGAATGCCGTCGCCACTCGCCGCCGTACTGTCACCCGTCGCGCCGTCATCGCCAGATACAGCTTCTTTTGCGAGCGAAACCACTTTAAGGCCAGTCGAGACAATGTCTAACTTGCCGGACTTCTTCTCTTCCTTTCCATCACCATCAGCTGACTCACCCTTGAGTGCAGCTACAGCCTTGAGACCAGTCTCAACTAACGACAGGGCTTTGCCGGCCTTGCCTTTGGGATCGCTGCCCTTTCCAACGCCGGCAGCGCCATCCTTGGAGTTGGTCACAAAGACTTTTTGCACTTCGCCGGACTTACCACCCAACGAGCCACGCGCGACGTTGAGTAGACCTTTAGCGATTTTGAACGAGCTGAGCAGGCCCTTGAGCGCGATAAGCCCGCCACCGACCGCCGTGATGCCAGTGACAACGCCGGGCGCGCTGTCAGACAACGAGGTGATACCCCTCGTGACTTTGGTCAGCGCTTCAGCCACGGTGTCCGTGACCGGACGCAGGGCGTCCCCAACGCTGCGCATTGCGTCATCCATCGACTGAGCCATTTCGGCCCACTTCTGCGACGACGCCTCCCGTCGCTCGCTGAGGTTTTTGTCGAGGATGCCCGTTGCTTCACGCGAATCGTTTTTGAGCTGGCTGTACAGCGCCTTGTTCTGCATATAGGCAGAAAGTGCAGCCTTTACCTGCATATCAGCGAACAGGTCACCGGTGCGCAGTGACTCTTCCAGCGAGGCCATCATGGCCTTGGCTTTCTCCGGGTCCGATTCCTTGCTGATCTTCGCCGTCGCCTCGGCCATTGCCGCCGCGCGCTTCGGATCAGTGGCCTGGATGTACTTCTGTGCCAGCGACATGCTGGTTTCAAGCGTGGACATCCCGTTTTGCAAACCGGTCTGCATTGACCCCTTGTAGTCGATACCGGCCTTTGCATACGCCTTGACGGTATCGCCAGAACCGATTTTGCTCATCCAGTTCTTGAGGTTGTTCGCCGCCTCATCGGCGCCGCCTGCAGACTTCATCTGCACTTGCAGCATGGCCCCCAGCTGCGTCACCGCATCCATGCCGGTGATGCCGAGGCTGCCCATATTCGCCAACAGTTCGGGGAACCACTTGGCCATGTCTGCCGCTTCAAAGCTCCCCGCCTGCCCTTGGAAGGCAATAGCCTCCAGAGCCTGCTGCATCTGCTTTGGATCGGTAATCTTGGCGTTCTGCCCCAGGGCGTTGATCATCTTCGCGGTATCGACACCGTTCGAGCCTTGACCTACGACAAACTTGGCCGCGACCGGCGCGTACTCTAGGGCCTTGCTCAAATCCATACCCGCGCCGACCAACTGGTTGACCACGTCGGCCACGTCGTTGCGCGCCATGCCGGTGTCGCGCGAGGTATCGATGATCTTGCGCGACATCTCCTGTTCTTGCGGTTTGTTGGCAATACCGGCCTTGATCGCGATGTCACGAACAATGGCCCCAAAATCCGCGCTGACCTTGGTCGGAACAGCTAGCATGCCAACACCGACGACAGCGGCGCCGACAGTGCTTTTCATGCCGTTCTTACCAGCATCCAGTTGCTGATGTCCGCGGGCCTTAAGCTCGGCTTTGTTGGCGGTCTGTCCCATTGAACGATAGGCCTTTTCCAGCCGGCCGACCTCGATGCCCTGCTTTTTCAAACTGTCGAGATTGGAGTTCAATCGCCCCAGCAGCTTGGATGCTCCCTCAGAGCCGCTGTCATGGGCTTTCTTCCATTCATCACGCAATCGAATGGTGTCGCCGATAGTGCGCTGCAGAACACGCGCTTTATTGCCTTCCGCCTCAAGACGCTTGATGCGCCCCGTTACATCTTTAAACGCAGCACCGACAGTCGAACTGACGGCGCCGCCGATCACCAGCCCGAGGGCGATCTTGTTCGCCATGTCACGGCCCTCTTTTGCATAGCCTTATCGAAGGCGGCTCAGTCCGTGAGCCACCACACCATTTCCGCAAACGGCATTGACAGAATCTCAGCAGCGGAAAATCCCGTTTCCGCCGCCAGACGTTTCGCGGCCATTTTTATGACGTGAGGGTTAAACCCCGTCGTCTTGGTCCATTCGAAAATAGCCGGCCTGCAGGCGGTTAAAATCCACCAACATCAGGCCCTCCAGATCAGCGACAGGCGCCCCGGCAAGCGCGGCAAACAAAATCAGCTCTCGCTGTTCGTCATTTCCGCCCGCGTCACGATTAGCCGTGCGCACATCGCCAACAGTCGGGGAGCGCAGAGACAATGTATCAACCGACACCCCGTTGATGACGCTCGGACAGGAAAGAGTGACCAGGGCCCGATCAGTATTAACCGACAGCCACGGCGGCATCGAATCCGAATAGTCGGTTTCGGGGACCAGGTGCGAGTAAGCGGCTTGAACACGGCGATAGTCCGCCAGCTTGAGGCCTTCAAGATCCTTAACGCCTACCTCTGCCAATCCCGCGAACAACATCAACTCGCGCTGTTCATCGTCGCCATTAGAGGCGCGGTCGGCAGCTCGCACTTCACGAACCATCGGGGCACGCAGGGTCAAGGTCTCGACCTGTACGCCGTTGGCATTGCTCGGCCGCGTGAGCGTCACGACGGCAGCGAGCGCAGTCAGCGACAGCCAGGCCGGTACTTCTTTAAAAGTTGCTTTATTCATTTGGATCTATTCCCTTAGAGGCCGAGTGCCGCGCGAACATCAGCGAGTTGATCTTTACCGTCAATTACCTGAACACCGGCGACCATGTCGATCTCGTAGATGACCCGGCCGTCAATTTCGAGCTTGTAGTAGGAAGGCGCCACGGCATGTTTGATCTCCGCCGGGTCGCCGGCTTTCCAGTCCCCGAGGTCGACCTCTTTAAGCAACCCACGCAGAGTGGCGACCGCAGCCGTCACTGCCCCTTTTTGCCCCCTGAAAGCCCCTCGGAACGTCGCGTTGAAGGCCGTGCCATCTGCCAGGCCGAAGTACTTCAACGACTCTCGACGCACGCCCTTAGTGACAAAGGAGGCTTCCATTTTTTCCAAGCCCTGGGCCATCTCGATGGCTCCGGCCATCCCGCCAGCGCGGTACTCATCGGTCTTGGTGGTCAGCTTGGGCAGCGTAAGGCTCGGCACGTCGCCAGCGAAGTTCACACCGTCGACAAACAGGTTCGTGTTAAACAAGGTTTGAGGAATCATTGACTAGGCCCCTTAGGCTGCTTCAAGAACTTCGGTCATCCACTGATCGGTGACTTCGAAAAGGAAATTCGGGTTTTCTGCCGGCGGCACGTCGGTGAAGCGAATGCGCCAATAAACTTTGCCCTGGGCGATCTGGCTGGCAGTGTTCAGCTCGGTGTCCGGGAACACCTCGAAATTGATAATCGCGCCCTGGGCCTTGAGATCGCGCATGAAAGCATCAAGGCCATCAGTGACGTCCTTGACGTACGTCTTGGTGATTGAGCGGTCCACAGCCCATTTGTGGCCGGCCTGCACGGCATCCATAAGGATGAAAAGCGTGCGAACGCGCGTGACGAATGCCCACTTCGGATCGCTCGACAGCGTACGGTTGCCCCACAAGCGATAGCCGTCGTCGCGAATAATCGTCGCGATATTGGCGTTGTTCAGCAGGTTGGCCCGGCACGTCTCGTCGCCGTCCAGATACTCGACAGCTCGGGTCGTACCAGTGATGCCGGTGAACTCTTTGTTAGACGGCGAAGCCCAGAAGCCGTATTCAGCATCGGTCCAGGCGAACAAGCCCGCCGCCCAGGCCGAGGCCGGCGCATCAACTGTCTTACTGGATTCGGTGTCCCAGTACTGAACACCCGGATCGACCATGAACAGGTTGCGACTGCCAAAGTTATCGGCATAAAGCATCGCCGCCTCATCCGTGGTGCCAGGGCCATCAAGAATGCCGATTGCCCGCAGCTTCTGCGCCAGGCTATCAAGCGCGGTAGCGACCGCCTGAGTGGCCGTGTGACCTGGCGCAATCAACAGCCGCGGCTGCGCGTTGTACAGGCTTTTGCCATCGAGCAAGGCTTGTAGGCCGGTACGCTGACCCGAGGCCAGAACGCCGCCAATGATCGCCGAGGTTTGCAGCGCCGCGTCCTCCAGCTTCGGCACGCCGATGGCAACAATCACCGCCTTGGCCTTCGTGTAGATCGCTTTACAGGCCTTGGTGATCGCCGAGTCGGCACCGAAGGCGGCGATAGCCTCGCGCTCGGTGGTGATCAATTTGAGCTCGCCGGCCTTGGCAGTACCGCCGCCGAGGACGCCTGGGGTGAAGGTGTCGCAAAGCCCGACGATGGAAGACGACGGCAAGGAAATAGTGCGCGCGCCTGTCTTTATATCAGTCGTAGTAACGCCGTGAAAGAAACTCATAAAGCGAATGCTCCAGAAACAAAAAGCCCCGCATAAGCGAGGCCGGGTGGGTGTTTTTGTTACGTGTCGCGGATTACAAAACGCCCCGACAGTGCGGGGCGTTATTGGGTTTGTAGCGCGATCCAGCTAGGTTTCTTGGGTCGGTATTTCTGAACTGGAAATTTTGTTGATTGAGGCCAGTCGCGCAGCAGCTGCATATACGCCAGCAGCTCACCATACTCATCCGAGGTCAATGAAGTCGCACTGCCTAACTCAACCTCATCACGGTGACGCTCACGCAGCCATGCGACACCTTGAAGTTCCAGGTCTCGCCAGCGCCGCTCTTCATTCGCCGTTTCTTCAACGGTCTTCTCTGGCAAGGTTTGGCCGCCATCGGCGACCCACTCCAAGTAAGTTACCCAGTCTTTATTGCCCATATCTTCTGGGATGAACACGCGGTCACTCATCCGCCGGACGCCGGCTGGGGTGAATCTGTACTCAGTTGTATCCATAGTCATCACCTCAAAGTTCCGCTTCGGCGGTCCACTCAATTTGCAGGGTGTAGCCAGGAATTGATCCAACCGGCGGAAGGCATGAAAGCGAAAAGCCTGTCGACCACAAGCTTTGGATATTCGTCAGAGTGCAGGGTTTTACGGCCGACTGTGCCCAGATCTCCGACGAGCTTTCACCAGGTGAAAACAGCTTCAGCGTAGGAACAACGCGCTTTACTTCCCGGAAGTCCATACGCAGGGCTGACTGCGAGGCCTGTGCTGCTGCGGATTGCGTGAAGGTGGCAATACAGGTCCCCGGACCGTTGTTGGATTTCAACGGGTGATCCTGGAGGAAAGACTTTTCGAAGTAGCGCAAGCATGCACGGTATTCCTCCTGGTGCGTCCTGTAATCGTATGGCGTCGCCACGCTGCCGGACTCGATCTGGACGTTGGTAACGTCCGTGTAGTAGGCACCGGCTCCCCCGCTGGCCAAGATAACTTCCAGGAAGTCGTTCGCGACGCCCCTGTTCTTGTTCACAACGCCCCCAAGGTCGAGGGTAACGACGTATTTTTTGTATACCGTCGTCAACTCCACCGATGTGCCGACATCGACGTTAGGCTCGGTTGAGTTTACCCCGAAGTTCTGGCGAAGAATCACCGCACACGTATGTGGAACGCTGGTTTTCATATAAAACGAGACGGTGACCTTCCCGCCGGCCAGTGTTTCGACGTTCTCGATGCGCTGACTGAGATTCCAGCCATTGCCTTCACCTTGCCGCGAGAGTCTCAGGGCAAACTTTGCTTCGTTGATATTGGCGTCCTGCTCGAGCGGCAGCTGGCTCCAATTGCAGGTGGCGTTCTTTGGGCTGTAAATCATCCAGCGGTCCGGGCCGAACGTGCTTTCGGGGTCACCGTTGGCTTTTCCGACGACGCCTGACTTGCCTCGCTGCCAAATCTGGAACGCGCCATTGATCAGCCGGTTCTTGCGGAAGACGTGCACAGGAAATGCCTGCTTGGGGCTTTCGATCTGAGCTCGTACCGACTCGGTATTGGCGCTACGTTTAGACCTGTCATCAACGGGCGGCGTTGGGACGTTTTGCCCCGCAGACCATTGAAAGGCCAGAGGTGTAGTCCCAAGAACTATCGGACCATCGGTGATCAGTTGCCAGACAGTGTCAGCGTTGGCTGTACCCCGCTCGACCGTGACAAGCAAACCAGGCGTTACTTTATCGCTGGTATCGGCATCAACCGTGCGCACCCACGAATCAGCGCTGACCAGGTACAGCCCGTTGTCTTTCGCCTGAACTTGATCTTTAACCAGCACCCGCGAACCCGCTGGCACCGCGAATCCGTCGATAGCTTGAACGCCCGCCAGGACCACAGGGCCCGTGGTTGCGACTAATGCCGAATTTTTAAAATCAAGCCGGTTGACTGCATTCGCTACCGAGTCGTCAACATACTTTCGAGTGGCGTTTACAACGGCCGGGTCTATCAACAACACAACGTTAGTAGAACTTGAAACAACAAAGTTCATCCGTATAACTTGTGTTTTACCAGACCCTTGGGCTAGCAGCGACTTGTAACTTGGCGCGCAATTAGCTACGGCAACCAAATCTCCGTCAGAATCGAAAAGCCCCAATTCGCGAATCCAGAACCCACCTTCATCCGCCGGAATAATCTGCTCGGCTACTAGGATCCCAGGGTTAGTCGGATGAGGCTCCAGGCTATTCAATGGAGCCCGGCGGCGCTCATTAATCAGTGTTTTCTGTGAGCGATCAGGGATAGGGTCAGTACCGTTTGCGTCCCCTACAGCCATATGGGTCAGCTTCCAAGTTAGCAGCCCTGCATCTGACTTAACTTGCTTTGCCTCGCCAACCGCCGTCAGTAATGCGAAAAACTTCGAATTAGCATCAATCATGTGTATACGTCCAAATGGTCTATGGAATGTTCGCGACCAGGCACCCCGACATTGCAGTCAACCGAGATAGGTTCAGGCGCAGGAGGATAAACCTCTATTTCATCTACGGAACACTCTCGAATCCCGGCTCCGATAAAACCTGTCACCTCGATATCACTAAGTACCGGCGGATAAACATCAATTACTTCTCCGTCAGATATGCCTGCGAAAATGTTTATAACACCGGTGGATTCCAGGCTAATCGCAAGACCAGTCAGGTGACGGCTGACGGGTTTGGCGTCATCAATCAGCCGCTCCAGCTCCTGATACATTTCCTCAGTGATACCGGTGTCCAACACCCCGACCTTTAACGCAAAGGTGCCTGGGGTCCCTTCGGGCCTCATGTTGAACCACTCGATAATCTCGATCAGGTAGCCCAGAGGCTCTACCACACGGCGTAACGCGCCGATGGTGCCCTTGTGGGCATGTATGTAATAAGAAGCCTTGATGGCGGCGCGTTTGGTCGCCTCGGTCCATCGGTAATCCCAGCGATCCACCGACCATGCCCATGCCAGATGCGGCAGCAAATGCACCGGGCAGGTATCAGCGTTGTAGAGGTCGCGAAGCGGGACAATCGTTTTCTCGAAAAACGTAGCCTCCATGGCCCGTTCAAGCTGCGTACTGTTGATCGGCAATAGGCTTTTCATGTCAAGCCGCCAGCGTCACGGTGTAGCCCGTACAGTACGCCGCCTGAGCTTTGGTCGGGGCCAAGTCCTGCCAGCCGACCAGCTCAACCCTAGATACGCCGGCAACGTGTAACTGAGCGTCCACGCCGGAACGTGCCACCTCAACGCCGAGCCGTTTGCGCGGATTGATCCAAGCCGCCAATCGATTTTTCGCCTCGGCTAAACTGGCATCAGCTTCTGGGCCCGCGCTGGTCATGTGCAGGATCGCCTTGATTTGGTAGCGGATCACCTGGGCGCTCTGAACCGTCACCCTGTCCCCCACCGGCCGCACATCGTCGTCATTCAGCGCGGTTGCCACCGTGGCGAGCAGCTCCGGTGAAGCCTCCCCCTCCCCGTCCAATCCCAGCACCGTTACCGTCACGTAACAAGGCGCCGGGCTTTCGGCCGTGGCATCCGCCACCAGCCCCGAGGCGTTACGCGCATGCAGGATGTAGCTGTTACGCGGGCCGGCCGTGGTCGGTCCCTCATAGGCCAACTGGATGCGCTCCCGGAACGCATCGTCGTCTTCTTTGACTTCAGGAACCGGCGGAAAGGCCAGCAGATCCTCTGCTTGAATGACCAGACGTTTGAGGTTGACGTTGGCCCCCAGGTGATCGAGGTCACCGCGTATGGCGTGCGCCAGCAATACCGCTTTGCCGGCGTCATTGACTCGGGCGCGGTTGCCGACCTTAATGTAAGCGCCGACCTCCAGCACCTTAAGCACCGGATCGCTCTCCAGCGCAGCAGTCCAGTTGCCGCCCATGTATCCGCGAAAGACCCCAAGTCCCTCCTGAAAAACCTCTTCGAAGTCTAGCGGCTCCAACACGGTCGGCGCCGGCAAAGACGACAGGTCCACGATACTCATACGACCACCTCCAGCGTGACGCTGTCGCCCAGGTACTGCCCGACGATCTTCAGATTAATTTGCCCGCCGATAACGGAAATGACGCGCACTTGATCCAGCTTCAAACGCGGCTCCCAGCGACCCAGTGCGCGGGCGACTTCCGCCTGCACAGCGCTTTTCCAGCCATCGGTGACGGGCAAATCAACAAATCGCCGGAGCTTGCTACCGTAATCCATCCGATGCCGCCGGCTGCCCAACGGCGTGCCCAATATGTCTGGAACCGATTGCCGCAAGTGTGCGATGCCGGAAATGGGTTGGCCGGTGTGGCGATCCATTCCGATCATTGTGATTACTCCTTCAATTGCTCCAGATCTGGATGCGCTTTCAAGAACGCAAATTGATCATCACCACATGCGGTTACTCGACCAGCAACAACAGGAAGCGTCCCACCACCGGGTAGGATCAATGTCCGCGAGGTGAAAACCTTGTCGCGAAAAACACGCGCTGCTCCGATGGACTCAACCGCGTCAGCAGCAACGGGAAAACCCAGCGGTGCCGGCTTCAACCCCGGAACCACAATGGCCTCGGCAGAATCGCCATCAGTTCTAGACTTACTCATAAGGCAAACTCCAGATATGAAAAAGCCCGCGCTGGGCGGGCTGTTTGTGGGTTGAAATTAATGCGTGTGGTGATTGCTGTTGCCACCGGCGTCGATGATCGCACCTGCACTGGTAATGCCTTTCGTGACGTGTAACGCCCCGTCGATCATCACCGCCGCTTTCAGATTGATGTTGCCGGTGGTCACGTTCACGGCGCTGTCCGTCACGACCACCTCTGTACTGGCGACTTTGATGGTCACCGTACCGCTCGGCAGGGTGATGCTGTAGCTCTTGGCCTGCCAGTCGTAAATCAGCGAGCCTCCATCATCAAACCGCCACACTTCCACATGATCCCGGTTATCCGGTGGCGGACCCGCGTTGCCATACAATCCCGGAATGAACGTACCCTGTGACACGTCACCGCTGGCACTGACCAATGTCCCCTGCTCGCCCAGAGACGGAGCCCTCCAATGCCTGGCCTTGCCGGCGGCGATGCTGTGCCAACGCACCCAGGCGCTAGTCCATTCGCCGTCCGAAACCCGACACATCGGCGGGGAGGCAGCCAGATCGACCGCCACCACAAAGCAATCCTTGACCACCCCCGCAAGCATGCGGTCGTGCTGGGCAGCAACATAGCCGGTCACAAGTCCTCCGCTGGAACAAAGTCCTCTTTGACGTCGTTGTTAAAGCCAAACAACAGCATGCCGGGCGGTTGATCGGGCCAAGGCCACTCTTCAGGGCCGAGATACACCTGCTGCGTCCATTCCACCAGCCAAACGGTGTAACCATCCAACACTGGCTGGGTCCAGTCCTGTAGTGCCTGAACGAACTCAGCCGGCTCGACTTCCAGCCCCCAGGTCTGAGCTCGGAGTAGGACCGCAAGTTGGGTAGCCAGCTGCACCGCTTGTTGCTGATGCAGAGGATAGATCGGGTCAACGACGATACGTGCCTCGAACTTACACACCAATGTGGTTTCACCCGTGCCGATATCGGTACCGGGCTCGATCTCGGCCAGCTCCAGAAATACCGCCGGTAAAGCGATGCGATCCTGAATGTCCGGCCAGGCACTTACCGTCTGAACCCCTGGCAGATGGCTCACCAGGTGTTGCTCGACCGCCCGGTAAAGCTGGTCCAGGCTAAAAGGTTCGTCAGCCATTACCCGATCCTCTTCAAGTATTTCTGTAGTTCGAAGTTGAGTTCTTGCTTCAGGATCTCCAGCAAGCGTTCATCCGCCTTTTGCACCCAGGTCTCAAACTGCGGACGGGCCTGCTCCAGAGACACTTTGGCCTTGGCTAACGGGAAACGATTGCCATGCTCCGCGACCCATCCAGAACTTGCACCGCGACCAGGTGACACCGTGCTGTCTGGATAATCATCAGCATTGAAGTGCTTGCTCGCAGTGCGAATCCAAATGTCTGGTTTGTTGCCGTAGACCTTCTTGAGAAATGCGCCTTGGTAACGCCTTCCCGCAACCGACACACCGCTGCCGGTTTGCCTCGCCCGGCCGATCCGGCTGGACTCGATGGCATTCAAACCAAACCACAGCTTGCCGCTCGATGCCCCGCCGGACACCGGGTAGCTGCGCAACCGTTGACGCACCGCCGCGACAGCGATGCGCTCCTGTCTGCTGACGGCACGGGCAATGTGCGTACGCAACCAGCCCAACGTCTTGTTGATCGCGCGTCGGTGCGCCGTAGCAGCTGCCTTGGGCACCAACTTGGCAAAGTCCTGAAACGCCTGCAGATCCGCGGCTGACGATTGGATAGAGATCATCCCGCCGCCGGCCGAGGGTTTGACGTAGCTACCGATGCTCATGGGCGCAACCTCAGGATCAAGGCGACCAGACCGTCGCCGCTCGGCTCCAGCTGCAGCAAGTCGTAATCGCCGCCGCCGTCCAGGGCGGGTAAGTCGATGCTGACCAAAAGCCCGCGTTTCAAGCCTTCCGAATCACTGACGCGGATCTCAAACCGAGGCTCACGCAAGCCGGTATTGAGCTTGCCGAGCTTCGGCTGCAACCAGGGCGCGGCAAACATACCAAGCACCGGCTCTTCGCGGCCCTCGATCCGTGCACTATCGCCCAGTGTTTCGAAGACCACTTCGTCGATGTCGTCGATCAGATCGCGAAAGGCCACGATCACATCTCCAGCAGGATCTGCGCGCGAGGCCGCGTGCACAGGTGCAGCGGGTTGGACTGGGCTTCCCCGGCGACACCCTTGTTGAAAGGCAGCGGCTCGATCTTGCTGTAGTACGGGATGCCCTGGGTGTTGACCGTTTCCATGTAGTCGGCCGGTGCGAAAGACGAGATGTAAAGATCGGGGACGCCCTCAGGAACCAGCAGCGCCTTGTCGTCGTGGACGAACGAAACACCGGCAACCTTGCCGCGATAGCGCTCCCAGACGATCCCGCCGAACTCGAAGCTCTCGCGGGCATCACCGCGCAGAGCAGCCGCCTGCATGGTGTTGAGGTAGGTTTCTTTGACCGACTTGTGGACAAGCAGCTTGTTCCAGAAGTTTTTGCCGCAGAAGGCGCGAGAGCCAGTAGTAGTGACGCTGCCCAGTGCTTCCTCCTGCATATCCAAGGCTTCGCCACACTTCACACGGACCTCAGTAGCAGGGTTACCCAGTTCCATGGGAAGCTTCTGTCGCTCGACACCGAAACGGTCATAGATATCCAACAGTACCGTCTTGCCGTCCGCGTCCAGCACCGTCCCGTTCAATGCACCCATGCGTTGAAATTCGTGGGTGGCATCCAACTGGCGGCGTGCCTTACCCAGACGCTTGTTGACTACGTCCTGCACGGCCTGCAACTCAGTCAGAGAGCCGAAGGCGCGGATACCCTGGATCTCGTCTGCCTTGATCGTGAAGCGTTCCGGCAGGTGCACGGTGTTGAACGGAATCAACATACGCTTGGTCGCGCCAACCACCAGGCCCGAGGTACCGCGCTCACCCGATGGCACCAGGGCCAGGGTGTCGCCGTCTTTCTCGATCTGTACGGTCAGCGTGCTGATGCCCTCTTCCCGGAACAGGCCAAGGCTGCTGATGCGGCCTGGCAGGTATTGTTGTTCATTGATAGCGGCAGTCAACGAGGAAACACTGAACGCATCGTCTTCAAAAATGGCGATATCAGCCATGGGTACTCTCCAGAAACGAAAAATCCCGCACTCGGCGGGATGGATAAATGGGATAAGCGTCTTAGCGCACGATCACGTGCTGGATGTTCAGGGCTTTTTCGGCGGCAGGGTCAAGGCCGGTCAAATGCGCTTCGCTGACCTCAGCCAGCCGCACGATGGCGCGGCCGCGCCGCACCACGTCGGACTCACTCAGCGGCCCGTAGAGGATCGCCACGGCGTTTTCGGTGCCGTCCTCGGCCGTCGCGTGATACGGCGCGAACTCACCGGTGGCAGTGACCAGGCCGAGGATCTGGCCCGGTTCCAGAGCTGGGCCGGCCGCTACGTTGATCGCTTCGCGGGAAATGTTTCCGGCGCCTTCGGACAGCAGGAACTCGCCCGCGTGCATCGATTCAATTTTCATGCTCTTACTCCTTTCGTTCCGTTCTGAACCGCCTGACGGCTGGACCAGATTGCATGGGTGTCAACCTGCTTTGCCTTGACCTTGAGTTCAGGGTCGTCGTCCAGAGGCAGACTGTTGTTGATTTCAAAGCCACCGCCGCTGCTCACCAGCTTGTCGAACAGGCGCGCCCTGACAGCGCTCTCATCTAGGCCGGCAGTGATGAACTCGCCAGTCAGTTCTGGCAATCGTGCCGCAACACAGAGACCGTGCAGCGCTTTTGCCCTGGTCAGCGCCGCTGTGACTACCGCTTCGCTTTCCAGTTTGGTGGTGGCAAGCAACGGCTCTACCAAATTGCTGATGCCTGCCGCTGCACAACCCTTGGTGACCATCAGCGCCAGTCCGGCGGCGTCCAACACAGGAGCTGGACCCGACGGAATATTCGGCTCTGTCGGCTCGACATCCGGTTCATCGTCAAGCTGAGCGAGCAATTCAGCCGGGGCATGCTGGAAGCGCTGCAACACACTGCCCTGGCCGAGACAGGCTTTAACCTTGAGGCCGTCGCCCACTTCATCCGCAAGGCCCAGCGCCACCGCCTCATTGGCGGTCAGCCAGGTCTCGGCGTTCACCATGCGCCGCAGCTCGACCTCATCAATGTCCGGCGCTTTGGACTTGTAGGCCGCAATGATCGCTTCCAGGGTCTGATCCAATACATCAGCAACACGCCGGAAGTCCTCGGCATCACCGCCGGTAAAGGTGTAGGGGTTGTGGATCATCAGCATGGCGTTGGCCGCGATTACCACCCGGTGAGCGCCACACACGGCAACACTAGCCGCGCTGGCCGCCAGTGCATCAACGCGTCCGGTGCAGCGCTCGCCCAAGCGCGACAGCGCGTTGTGAATCGCCAGGCCGTCGAACAAGTCGCCACCGATGCTGTTGAACGCAACGGTCACGGGCGATACGCCGTCATCAATGGCGCGCAGATCCTGCACGAACTGATTAGCGGTAACGCCCCAGGCGCCGATCTCGCCGTATACGAAGATCTCGATGTTGCGTTGTTCAGCTTCTCCGCTGGCCTGGAAGGTGTACCAACTCTTATCGGCGACCTTGACCTGCTTGCCGGCCTTGTCATAAACGCGAGGTTTCGTTTTTTTGCTCATGGTTGTTCCTTGTCATCGATCACCTCGATGGCTTCAAGAGTCGAGTAGTTGAGTCCGAGGTCCGTGGCCCTGGCGAGGTCAGCGGCGTTTTCCGTGTCGACCGTTTCCGCGTCGTAGCCCGTACGCAGCACCATCTCGCTACGCGAGGCAAAGCCCGCCTGCACTTCCATCCGCCGCGCCTGGACGTCCTGCACCGGCTGAATGTAGGCCCAGCCTTGTGGCACCCAGCGTGTGCGCAGGTATTCGCGCCGACGTTGGGCGTAGTCCTCCAGCACCAGGGCACCGGATAGCACCGCCATGTCCATCCAGGCAGCGCGCACCGGACGACACAGCTGATGCACATAAACGCCGAATTGCAGTTGCTCCAGGCGCCGCCGAAACTCGTTGAGCACCACCCGCAGCGCCCGGTCGTTGACCTCGCGCATGTCGCCGGTGAGGATCTCGTAAGGCGTGCCCGAGCCCGCCGCCGCAGCCATCAGCTGCTGCCGCATGAAGTCCGGGTAGTTGTTGCCGGCGTCCGGTGGTTTGGAGAACTCCACCTCTTCACCTGGCCCCAGCTCCTGCATGGTGCCGGGTTCCAGGGCGACCATTGGCGTGAACCCGTCGCGGTCGGTGACCAGCAGCTCCCCGGTCATCGGGTTCCGCGCTTGCGGCCCGGCCTCAGGTGCAGGACGCTTGATGAAGCCGGCAAACAGGTTCGCTACCTCCTGGCGAAACAGCACCGCGTCGTCGTAGTTATCGAGACTTCGCAAGCGTTTCAACACCGGGGCCAAGCGTGGTACACCGCGCAGTTGCCCTGGCTCCATCGGTTCGAAGATATGCAGCACCTGCGTCGCCGGCACGCGCACCAGCTGGTTGTAACCGACGTTAAGCGACGATGAATCACGCGGGTGCGACAAGTACATCCAGTACGCCACACGCTTTCCGGCCGGATTGAACTCGATCCCGGCGCGGATAACGTTGCCGTTTTTGGTCGTCTCGAACTTGTCATGGGGGACAAACTCGGGTGCCAGCGCCTGCAGTTGTAGCGGCACCGCTAACCCCTCACTCAGGCTGTGCGGCCGCAACCGCACAAAGCATTCGCCGGCCGTTTCAACCGTGCGCGCCACCAGGGCCTGCATGCCGTAGAAGTCGGTCAGCTCATCAGCGTCCGCTTCGTCAACCCAGTCCTCCCACAACTGCTGCTGGAGTTTGCGCAGTTCCGCATCATCCGTGGTCGGCCTGGGCGTGATGCCGGTGCCGATAAGGTTGCTGACGCGCTTGTCGATGACATTGAAGGCGTACGGGTCATTGCGAACCGCCGCCCGTGAACGCGCCCGCAGGTTACGCAGAGCCGGGGTGTTGATGCTGTTGATGCCGTTGTCGGTGGCTTCCCAACTGGCCGAGCGCCGACCCTCACCCGCGCCTTCGTAACTGGCCTTGATGTTCGACGGCAGCAAGAATCCATTACGGGTCAGCGTCGGATAGTGTCGTGCCATTAGAGTCCCTTGCCTCCATGCATGAGCCGAACCACGCGTGAGCGGGGCCCGGCGGCGTTGGTCAACGACGTGCGGATCTCGTCGCGGGCCTTGAGCAGTTCGTCGATGGAACGGTATTCCACCGTGCGGTCGCTGTAGCGCACGGTCTTTTCACCGCGTGCAATGGCGCGCTCGATGGCTTCGAGGTGCTTCGGGGTAAACGACATATCAGCGTCTCTTCAGGTAACCGCTGGTGGAGCTGCGGCGTTGTGGGGGTGCAGCGGGTCGCGGTTGGGCGACCGGGGCAACCGGTTGCGGCGCCACTTGCGGTGTCGCGGGAGCCTGCTCGGCGACCGTGATACGTTCGGCGGCGACCACCTTTTCATCAAACAAACCGGCCTGGGCCAGCGAGTTCCGTACCCGGTCCCAGTCGTGTTCCTGATACCGGTTGATGCCGAGGTAATGCGCCATCGCCAGGCAATACACCATCAGGTCGAGGGCTTCGTTGCGCTCGGCCTTGCCCTTGATCCACTCGATGCGCTTGTGACCCCGCACGTACTTGGCGACCTTGCGCTCGGCCACGCACTGGGCGAAGAACTCGTCCGGCAGGTCGTTGGCAAAGTGCAGCGCACCTGGGCCGGACTCGAACGGGTAGCGGTTGTAGATCCAGTCCTTTGCGGTGTCGGTACCGACAAACCACAGCTCGGCACCGCCGCGTTCGGTCTGGCCCTTCCAGGTCACATCCACCATGGACGGCCGCTGAGCGATCACCGGCTTACCGGGCTTGCTCGCGCCCTTGATGGCGAAGATGTTGCGCCAGCGCCGCACGCGGCAGAACTGGTAAACCTCGTCGGTGTGGTGACCACCCGAGTCGACGGCAACCGCAAGAATGCCCAGGCCGACACCGCACGGATGCCGGTAGCGCTCTTTCAGCAGTTCATCCAACACCGCCCAAGTGCGTTCGTCCGAAGGGTCACCCGCGATCACACGGTGGTCGATGACCCAGCGCTCCATGCCGACGCCCCAGCCCATCGCCATGAACTCCAAGCGATCAGCCTGCACGTCGACAGCGCCCGTGATCATCATCACGGCGGCGGGCATCGCACCGAGGGAGAACCCTTCCCGGCGCGCCCGCTCGATCAGTACCGATGCCTTGGTCTGCTCTTGCGCGCTGTCCCACACCTTAGCCAGACGGGTGTTGTAGAACACCTGCATGGGTTCAAGGTCGCCTTTGGCCTGGGCCTTTTTCGCCTTCTCGAATTGCTTCGCCAACGACTTCCAGCCCGTCCAACCCAACGGTGAGTACAGCGCGTTGAGGTGGAAGCCGACCGTCTCGCCATCGCCCTTGGCATGGGCGCGCCACTCACCACGGGCAAGCATGTCGCCCTTGTGGTGCTCTTCGATCAGCACGTCGCACTCAGGCCCGGCGCACTCGTAATGCACAACGCTGAAGTCCTGGGAGTAATGCAGCCGCTCCCACTCCAGGGTTTGCATGTGCCCGCAGGTCGGACACGGCACGTAGTAGTAACGCTGGTCGCTGCCCTCGAACAGATCGTCTATGCGCGAGGCGCCCTTGATGGTCGGCGAACTGGAGAAGTAGAACTTGGCATTACGGCCAAAGGTACTGCCCCGCGTTTCTGCCAGCTCGATGGGGTCGCCCTCTTCGCCTACGTCGACTTCCCAGCGGTCGATCTCATCGCCGTACACATAGCGCGCCGACAGCTCGGCCAAGTTGGCCGCAGAGCCGGCGGTGGTGACGTACAGCGAGCCGCCTTCGAACTCCTTGGTGTCCATGGTGTTGCGCGAGTCCCGCGAACGGCTCGCCGCCACACGTTCGCGCAGCACCGGGGTGGCCTTGATAGTCTTGCCGATCCGCGACGACACGCGCTTTGCCAGACCCAGGCTTGGCAGCAGCGTGAGGATGTTCGACGGCACCATGTGGATCAACGCGCCGATCCAGTTCAAGGCGATCTGGGTTTTCATCAGCTGCGAGGCAACCATGGTGACCACACGCTTGCACGGGTGAGCCGGTGACAGGCAACGCATTGGCTCGCGTGCGTAGGGCGTTCGCACGGTGCGATATTTCCCTGGCTCGGCGGCGCCTGTATCACGCGGGATGCGCATGTACTCGTCGGCCCACTCGTCCACCCAGAGGCTGGGGTCTGGACGCAGCCCACGGAAATACGCCTCACGGTACACCTCAGCGCCGTCAGGTTTTTCCGTCTGCATGGGTTAACTCGTAGTGATTAGATCGCGTTCAAGGTCAGCCGAAGACATGCGCTCGGCCTCTTCGAGGGACAGCCGCAGCGCCTTGGTCAGGTGCTGCTCAATTTCCCAAGGGTCGGACATCGCCGCCAGTTCAGGGGCCAGTTGCGGGGGCATGCTGAGCAACTGATCGCGCAGCATGCGTCCGGCGTTGTAAGCCCCGGTGGTGACCGCTTTCATCTCCACCAGCGAGCCCTGCACCTTGTGAAACTCGGCTTCGGCCAGCTGGGCCAGGTAGTATTCGCGGTGTGCGCGCGCCTTCTGGAAGTCGGGTTGCCCGCTCTTCGCGCCAGCAGGCTGCGGCGGCGCAGCCGTGTTAGTCGGCTCGACCATGGGGGACAGTTGGCTGTAAACGTCACGCTGGAGCCGGTCTTGTTGGTGTCGAGCTGCGACAGCGGCCTTGCTGGGGTCGGCGGTTTCGAGGATCAGCGCTTCTGTTGCCAGCACGTCGACCTTCTTGCCATCCGGCGACAGCACCAGGCGGTTGTTGTCTTTCAGCCAGGTGATGTAGCTCGGCGTCCTGCCGATGCGAACCGCGAAAGCGCTTTTAGACAGGAACAGTGAATCCGTCATAAGCCCTCCTTTTCAACGGCTTTTCAATGGAAACCTTTCAATTTCAATGGATTGAATTTCAGTAAGCTGGCAGCCTTGCCGCTAACGCTTTCCCGCGGGTTTCATGCCCCGTGTCCCTCGGATGCCCCCAGGGTCCCCGGCGGCTTTTCGGCGCTTCATCTTGGTGCATATCGCTACAAGCCACGTATTACGTGGCCTCCAGCGCATCACGCCTGACCACCGTCCGAGGGCGGCACATCGCACACGCCCAAACGCTTGGCGGCCCAGCGTTCGTACAGGCCGATGGCGACATCGGCGCCGGCCATCGCGGTGAGGCATCCGATACTTCCCGCTGCCAGGACCGACATGCCTGACGCGTGCAGCAACATCATGGTGGAAAGCCCGCAGACCACGCAGGCCCCGGACCGAAGCAGCAAGCGGCGGACCAGGGACCAGCCGCTTACCCCCGCCTTATCGGCCCGCCATGCCTCGCCGGAAATCCCGCCGACCAGGGACAGTAGGATCACCATCCAGACCGGCATCTCAATAAGCGCTTGCTGCTCGTTCGTCATCGCCCTACCCCATAAACGCAAAAACCCGGCGCAATGGCCGGGTTCAGTGTGGTGGTGTGTCCCGCTGCTTGCGGTCGCACCTATCGAAGATGACTACTTTTTACAGGTGGATTCCGGTGGCAGCAACCCTGTTTTAATGCCACCCGGTGAATGTCTGGTCTACGCCTAGGCAATGTCGGTGAATATCTTTATTTCGGCTTCCAGCGCCTCCGGCGCTGTCCTACCTGCCCCACTATTCAGAAGGGAGGTAGGACAGCTGGAGCCCGCTGAATTCGGGGCCTTGCCCTACTGCCCTACCTCTTTTAACTTTTTCTCGTGTAAAGAGAGAAAACTAAAAAAACGCATGCGCGCCAGCGGCGCGTGATGCGACGCGCTACGCTCATGTGTGCGTCGTGCGATATTAGGTAGGGAGGTAGGACAGGCCACGGAATGCGCGGCCTCCAGCAGTCCTACCTTGCAAACTTGAGGTAGGGCAAGGCCGGACAGTAGGACAGTTGTAGGCGCAAGTGTGCGAAAGGTCACGCAGCCTTCCCCATCAGCATGCCGGCAATGTGCAGGTGCGCTTCATGCAGGCGCTGATAGTAGGTATCGCGACTACACCCACAGTGGGTGTACTTCTGCGACAGGAAGCTTTCGTGGTTGCAGTAGTGTTCACGCACGACGACCGACAGCTGCGGCGGCAAGTGCTTGTTGACGATGAGCTCGATGTCGGCCGATTCATCTAACAGTACCCGACTGCCACGCGTGCCGCGTATCAACTCCCCTTTGCACTCCATCAGCATGGCAATCATGTTGCCGCCACTTGGCCCACTAGAGCCTTCGGGCACTGGCGAATGCAGATCCTGCGCCCAGAGCTTGAGCATTTCATCGATTCGTTTAATCAAAGCAAGGCTCCTCATCCCGTGCGCTATCAACCTGCAGCGCTGATGTATTGCCCCAATGATCTGGCTTCTTGTAGGCATATGGCCGAATACCACTTTTGGGCAACGGCGGCAGTCGCACCTTTCGCCATCCGAGTCGATGCATGATCGCCCCGACACGCATCTGCTCAGGCTTGCCCCAGTGGCCATAATCGAGCTTCAACGCACCAGCCAAAATATCCTCGCCGCTTGCTGTTGCGCCGATCTGAGATTCTTCCAACCACTTGACGACCGGACCTTCCCACTCATCCACGACAAAGCGCGACTCCTGCGCCTCGGCGAATAGTGGAGCCTCATCACGGTTGACCCACCAAATGTCACCGGACTGATAACAGAACATCGCTTCGGCCCAGAGCTGGTCGCGGACTTCGCGCAACTGTTCCAAATCGACTTTGGTACACGCGACAGGCCAGTAACGCCGGTTACCCGTGGCGTCTTTGAGATATTCGTCTTGGTTCGTCGTACCCACAAAAACACACTGGCGTGGCACGTCCATCGTTCTTCGGCCATAGCTCTCGCGATAGGTGTCAGTCGACGCAGAGAAGAACTGCTTCGCCTTGGTCGACTCAGCTTTGTTGAAACTGTCCAGCTCTCCCAGCTCAATGATCCACTTACCCCGGATCGCCTGGAAGCCATCCTTATCACCCAGAGCGAAAGGTGTATCCATAAACCAGGCACCGCCAAGCACAGACATTGCTGTTGATTTACCGGCGCCCTGTGCCCCTTCGAGGATCATCACCGAATCAGCCTTACAACCGGGCTGCATCACGCGCCCGACCGCTGACACCATCCAGCGCTTACCAACCTTCGAACTGTAGTCAGTTGCTTCAACGCCCATGATGTCAGTCAACCATGTAGCCAACCGTGGAACACGGTCCCATTCCAGACCATGGAGGTAATTGCGTACAGGATGGAAGGCATGATCATGGGCAACCACACTAACCGCTTCGATCACGCTGCTGGCCTTGACCCGAAGGTTGTACTGTTGTGCGAGCCACTTCATTACAAGCATGTCGTCGATATCTGCCCAGTCCCCGACACCGCCTCCGTATGGCGCCGCCCGTAACTTGACGATTTTGGAGCTGAAAGCACTGAAGCCGATCACGCCGGCCCAGCGCTCATCGTTGCCGAGGATTAATTCGACGTTCTGCATGTGCGCTATCAGGGAGCCGTTTTCAGTTCGGGCCAATTGGTCTTTCCAACCACCAGCGGCAGGAGGCTTGACCACCGCCAACACCTGGCGGCGGACTGCCTCCAATCCCTCGGCAACATGCAGGTCGTTGAAGTCCGTCCACTTGATCTCGCGCTCGACGGAGAACACAGGGGCGACTACCTGACCACCGACGATCAGCGCGGCGTTGGCGGCCTTCTCCTCACCTGGGTTCCATGGATCACCGTTTGGGCGCTTGGTTTTCCAGTCATCGTCGCGGCAGATGATCAACGGGCAACCGGGGAAACGTTCGCGCATGGCCTTGGAGACCGACAGCAGGTTGCCCGCGTCGAAAGCGATGGCAACAGTAAGCGACGTCGCCATGTGCAGGCTGGCGCCCGTGGCGTAGCCCTCACACACCAGCACCGGTTCGCCGGGCTCAGGGTGCGGGCCGATCAAGTGGAAAGCGCCTTCCTTCGACATACCGTAGGGCCAATACGCTTTGTCGCGCCCGGTGTGCTCTTGCTTCGCGGGGAAGATCACCTGCAGGCCGACGATCTGGTCGCGCACGTTGCACATGGGCACTAAAAATGCGCCTGTACGTGGCGCATAGCGAACCTTAAAGCCTACGATCTGCTTTCGATCCAGGTAGGCGCTCTTACCCTTTTCCGGCATGCGCTTGAACAGTCCGGCAGCACGGTTGGCCGCTCGACGTGACGCGTTGGCAGCGATCTCGGCAGCCTTGCGCTTGGCATCCTCCTGTCGAGCGCGCATGACTTCGCGCTCTTCAGGGCTCATACGACCGGCCTTGACCTTGATCTTCTGGGTTTCGCCGGAGCGCCAGTCACCGAAGCTGCCGAAGATCAGCGTCTCGTTCTTTTCGGTGCGGTGTTCGTGGATGACGTACCAGCCGTTCTTTTCCTTGCCCTTATCCTGGGTGGTTTTGCAGCGGGTGAGCTTTCCGAATACGAGGGGTTGAGCGGGTTCGAGACCGTAGTCTGCGAACTGATTGAGCACGTCATCGAGCATAACGGGAAGCCCTCAGATCATCAGAGGTTTTACACCCAATGCAGAGGGTGCAACCGGGCTGTGCCAAACGGCGCGCCTCAGGAATAGGTTCGTCGCACTCATCACAGAACATCAGAGAGTGCAGTGCCGTGCTGGACATCAGCGCCAGGCGTGCAGCCACAGCTTGATCGATCCGTTCCTGCACCAGGTCATTTGCAAAGTCAGCGATATCAGCCACGTTCCACCCCGCGAGTCGTCTGGTTGACGTAACGGGCGCGGTTGTACATGCCCAACAACCCTTGGATACCTCGAAATACCAACTGGCGAATTTCGGCCAGCTCGCCGTCATCGACCTTGCCGTCGCCAATGTGCTTGGCCCAGGTTTCGGACAAATCCGCAACCTGCCGGAAGAACTGCGCGATCCCCGTGGTGAGGGTTTCAGGCATGTCGTTGGTATACGCCTCGGCCAGCTCCTGCCAGATCGTGTCACCGACAAGACCGTGCACAGCATCGAGAATGCGACGGTCCTTGGTCAGCTCGAGGATTTCGCCGAACTCCTGGATATTGACGGTGTGAGAGGGATGGGTAGGAGACAACTTGTGCTGCAACGTGGTGGCATTGCGGCCGGTGGTGGCGGCGATTGCAGCGGCACCGCCGGGATAGTCCCGTGCGGCGTGGTACAGGGCTAATTCGAGCGTCAGGACTTCCCTTTGCGCTCGATCAACACAGCTTAAAGCTACTCGGCTCATGGCATTAATCCTACTAAGTTGCCAGTGCCCCGCGACATGCAGTGGTGTTACATTTGCCGCGTGGCTTGAAAGGGCCCAAACGCCGGCTAGATCTAGGGATCGAAACCGGCACCGTGCTGAGGCGAACAATCCGTTGCTCACCTCTGGCGCACCAGCTGCCTAATCTGTGGTGGAAAAGGCAGCAACCCAAGACATCCGTGTCTTGGCAGCGCGATAAAGGGAGGTGGTTTGCATGTGGTGTGCCCTCCTACCTTCATCGCGACCCGACAGCACTGTGGTGGTGTGTGCCGGGAGGAACTGGGCGGCCCTTGGGTCGCCTTTTTTCTATGCAGCTTCTGGAACATCATGCTCAGGAGGAAAAACATCATCAAGAGTGCATGTAGTCCCCAATTTATTGAGCGCTACCGTAATGGCACGGCACTCGTACAAGCCAGGAATTCGGGTACCCGACTCGTAATTACTCAGCCGGCTCTGAGACCAACCCAGAGCCCCAGCAAGTGCCGTCTGCTTGATTCCACTACGGTTTCTGAGGGCAGATATCCTATTCATTAGAAGGTTCTCTTCGTGATTCCGAACGGAGACTAACAACGGTTTGTTATTTTTACAACACGTTAAGTCGTAAATCACTTACACAAATCGTGATATTTTCCACATATGGAAACTTTAGGTCAGCGCCTGGCGCGCTATAGAAACGAAGCGAATCTCACGCAGAAAGGCTTGGCCGCAGCCTGTAATTGGCAAAACGGCCAAGGGCGTATCGCAAACTATGAAAAAGATAAGCGCGAACCAAGCCTTGCGGATCTGCGCATGCTTTCGCTTGCCTTGAAAAAACCTCTGATGGACCTTGTCGAAGGCGACGACGATCAAACGAGAAGCACAGCGCCAAAAATTGATGACTACGCTCTGATTCCGCAATATACAGCGCACGGCTCAGCCGGCAACGGGCATCTCAACGACCACGTAGAAATCAAAGGCGGGCTGGTTTTCAGGCGAGACTGGCTCGCCCGTATGGCCTTGAGGGAAAGAAGCCTGCATGTGATTTACGCTAAAGGCCAGAGCATGGAACCCACCATCTGTGACGGCGATGTTGTCCTGCTGGATGAAGCACAAAAAGAGCCGAGAGACCGACGCATTTACGCCATGCTCAAACCTGATGGAGAGCTGATCATCAAGCGCCTAGCGCAGAGCATGACTGGCGGCTGGATCATACGTAGCGATAACGAAGACAAGCGTCAGTACCCAGATGAAGCTGCTAGCGATAATGAAATCGGCCATCTGAAAATCGTCGGTCGCATCGTATGGCACGGCGGGGCACTTTGACCCAAGCCCTCAGCTAGGTGCTACCGAGTTGAGATTGAAGAACGCATAAATCCCTGCCTCAGTGAGATCTCCCAGAGCTATTGCTGCAAGCAGCAACATGCCAATGATGCAAATCTTGGCTCTCCACACCAGGACCATCCCTCCGATCACTCCGGGATAGCGCTTAAGGTATTTGGCAGCAATATTTCGGTATTGCTTACCTCCTCCGAACACACACAACACCACTACAAATAGAAAAAACCACGCAAACGGCTGTGGGTGCGAAAATTGGAGCGAGGTTGCGGAAAGCCCTACCGCGAACAGTCCAGGCACATCATTCGCGAATCTGAAATATCGCTCGGCAATTGCTTCGTCCGGGTCAAGCTCAAACATTTTCCCTCCTAAAAAACTCAACGAATTCAAGTAGAAACAAAAGATACAGCTAGTATCTTTTTGCGCAACTCAAAACGGAACCTCCAAAAACCCAAACAAAAATAACAATTCGTGTTGATCCAAGAAAAACAATATGTGATATTCGCCTAACTCTTCCACCACAGAGCGAGGCAACACCATGCACACCACAGCCACATTGCACGTCCACCCGGCCGCTGCTAACCCCTCCCGCATCTTCGAAATCCGCCGCCTGGCGCAAGACAGCGGCTGCGCCTTCATCGCTTCCAGACCCAAGCTGAAACAGCGCACCGCACCCGCCCCCTTCGACCCAAACGGCGGAGGGCAAGCGGCATGAGCAAGTACAAACTCGACAACCGCACCCTGACCCTGCTTAAGGCCCAGGTCAACTTGACCGAAACCTTCAACCACCTCCTACGCGCCGAGACCCAGCGTGAAGCCCTGGCCTTCCGCCTGAAAGTCGAACGCCGCAAAGTCGACACGCACTTCACTGTTGAGCTGGACAGCGAACGCCACACGCTGACCCTGACCAACAGCAAGAAGATGCACCTCAAGCTTGCGGACTTCATTGAAGAGATCGTCAACGGGCCAGCCACCTCTGCCGACCCATCGTCTCTGCCGCACGCAAACCGCCGCTACGGTGTGTTTGAGATTGAACACAAGCAGCGGGTGTTCGACCTGGTGCAAACCGGTGGAGCCATCAGCCTCGATATGGGCTTTGAGCAACCGATCAACCTGGCAATCCACCGCAACAAAACCCGCGCAGGTATCACCACCATCATGAGCATCGGCGTCAGGAAGCCACGCACCAAGTGCTTCACGGTGTACGGCAGTGACGTGGAGATCTATTCCATGGTGGCCGAATCCATAACTCACCTGGCAGCCGTGGCGACTCCCGCCGCGCATGCAGCCTAGGAGGCAGAGATGGAACGTAGCCTGGATAAAGCCGCCAAGTACTTCGGCCTCACCCGCCCCAAACTGATCTCGCTGATGCGTGACAAGGGCTTGCTCACTGACCGCAACCTACCGGCGTTCCCTGTACGTGACCGGGAATACCTGCGGATCAAGAACGGCAACTGGTACCACGAGACCGCAGGCATGCAATACAGCCAGTCGACCAAGGTCAGGCAAGCCGGCATTCCCTGGCTGGCCGAGCAACTAGGGCTCGAACTGCCAGCCATCCCGGCAGACAACCGTGACGTGGCCTAGGGAGTACGCCCGCCAGATCGTCGCCATGCGCACACGCGCTGAGCGCAACGCCGCGCTCCTCGAAGTGCCGGAGCATCTGCGGGAGCTGACTAAACGCCATTGCCTGAATGCCTGGAATCATCCTCAACGGAAGAAACCCAATGACTGCACACGCTGACCAACAGCCACTAAGACTGCTGCCCGCACCCGATCCGGTGACAGTCGAACTGCTGTACCGGACCTTTGGTGACGTTCTGATCCCGGTGGAAAAGTTGCGCGAACGGTACTTCCGGAACCTCAACGAAGGATCTTTTGCCGACGCAATTACCACAGGCCGAATTCAACTGCCCGTGACAACGCTGGTCAACAGCCGCAAGGCGCCGAAGTACGCTCATATCAAGCATGTGGCCTCGCTAATCGACATTCGCGCCTACAAGGCGGATGAAGATATGCCGCGACCAGAAGCCGTCGAAGACGAGGCGTGACATGTCACTGCTAGATCAATGCCGACACTGCGATACACCGTTGTCTGCCGAAGAACAGGCCAGCCGACTGTGTGATGAGTGCAGCTACTTTGCCGCCGACTATCAGCGCTACGACGCCCTCCGAGAGGAGGGTTACATGCCCTATCAGGCCAAACTGATGTGTGGCCTGGCAGATCCACCAGATCCAGACGACGAATAACCCAATCAATCGGCTGCCACCACCAGCCAAAACACCACCAGGAGCACACCACATGACTGCAATTCAAATCTGCGCATTGATCAGCATCATTTTCGCAGCCGCGATCCTTTATTGGGTCGGCTATCGAGGGGGCTTGATTGATGGTCGCATCGAAGGCATCGATGAAGGCAAGGCTATTCAGCAATCAGATAGCTCGGGCGCCATCCGGGACTTGGAGTTATCGCTTGAGCAAGCCCAGACTCACCACAAGCAACTATTTGCCCACTACACGCGGGCATTGGATGCATCGAAGTTGGGGGAGCCAACTCGCAAAACTCTATTGGATATCGCCGAAAAGCTGCGTATCGCAGCCGAGACATTCAGCGCGTTCCGCACCGGCAAGAAGCTCGAACGTGACTCGCTAGCTCTGCGCGACCAAGCACTCGCCATGGCGGCGTTACTAGATCCAGCAGCACCAAAGCTGGAACCGACCCCAGCAAATAGCTCAATCACTGAGCCCCAAGGCCGATGGGTTATAGAGCGAGGGCCAACCGAAGCAATGTGCCCTGAAGAAGCCCGCAAAGCACTGCTATTTTTTCGAACCGAAGCGGAACTTCATACCCGAAACCAAAAAGCAGTCGGCGGTGACGTATGAGCCGCGCCATTCCGATGCTGCGCCTAACGCCCCAGGCCGCCGGCACACTGCAACAGCAACATGCAAAGGCCACCAAGGATCTTCGCGCCCTGACCCGCTACAGCAAAGAGTTCGACCGCCAGTTGAAAGCACTGATCGGCTACGAAGCTCTGCGCCAATTGCACAAGGCAACCGAAAACACCCTGCTGCTGGCCGATCTCGTGAAGGAGGCCGCATGAACTGCATCCTCACCCATACCGGCAAGCGCTTTGACCTGTACGAGCCTGACGCAGGCATGATCGACCCACGGGACATCTCGCACTCGCTCGCACACCTATGCCGCTTCAACGGCCACACCCGCGAGTTCTACAGCGTGGCCCAACACAGCTGCATCGTCGCCGAGCTGGTGCCGGAAGAACACAAGCTCGCGGCCTTGCTTCACGACGCAGCCGAGGCGTACCTGGGCGACATCACCCGGCCACTCAAGCAGTGGATGCCCGACTACCGAGGCTTCGAGGACGTGATCTGGATGCGTGTGTGTGAGCGCTTCGACCTGGCCCTTGATCTCCCTGCCAGCGTGCATCATGCCGACCTGATTGCACTGGCAACCGAACGACGCGACCTGATGCCGAGCGATCCGGCTATCTGGGATTGCTTGATCGGCATAGAACCCATGGTTGAAATCATCCGCCCATGGCCCGCCGCAGAAGCCCGACTCACCTACCACCAGCGGCTGATGGACCAACTCGCTATCGAACACCGGAGGAAAGCGGCATGAAGAACCGCCAGGACAACGCCAGTGCCCTGCCCGCTTTGCTTCGCACTGCAGGTAGCGTCGACACGCTAGAAACAAACAGCTTCTGCTGCGTAGCAGCAGGCATTATTGCTCCTCCCAATACCACCGCCGAAGCACTTATACCCCACGAAAAGCTGCGCGGGGCAGCCCTCGCTGCTGCAACGCTAAACGCTCAAGAACGCGCGCGCGCGCAGCCTTATGTGGGGTACACGCAGACTTCTGACACTATCGAATTGCCCCTGGAGGGGAAAACAGGTCGACATGATGGGCAGGCAGACTTAATCGGGAGAGCCGCATGATGGAATTCCAAAGCGAAACCCTGGCCGACGAAGAACTGGCAAGCATCACCGGCTATCAGATCCCGTCCAAGCAAATCCAATGGTTGACCGATAACCACTGGGAGTTTGTTCTGACTGGCGCTCGCCGCCCGATAGTAGGTCGGGTTTATGCCCGACTGAAACTGTCAGGTGTCAAACCTTCCGCTGCTAATGTCTTGACTGAAACCTGGTCGCTCGACCTCGCAAGTGTGAGCTGACTAATGCGCCAGAAAAGTACAGCCAATCGAGATCTGCCGCCACGTATGATACGGCGTATTCGCAAAGGTAAGACTGGAAAGACTTGGACATCGTATTACTACGACGGAAGGACTGCCGACGGGAAGCGAAAGGAAATCCCACTTGGTACAGACCTCGACCAGGCCAAAGTGGAGTGGGCCAGACTGGAACGCAAGACACCACCGAAGCCCAATCATCTGATGAGCTATGTATTTGATCGCTACGAAAAGGAAATCATCCCGAGCAAGTCGATTCGCACCCAGTCGGACAATCGCAAAGAACTCAAGCAACTCAGAAGAGCATTTGAGAGCGCCCCCATTGAGTCGATCACGCCTCAAGTAGTAGCGCAGTACCGTGACGCCAGGACAGCCAAGGTGAGGGCCAACCGTGAGATCGCCTTGCTCTCCCATGCATTTACCATTGCACGCGAATGGGGGCTGACTGACAAAGCAAACCCTTGCTTTGGCGTTCGCCGCAACAAGGAAAAGCCACGAGACTATTATGCCGGTGAAACCGTATGGAACGCGGTATACGCGGAAGCGGTACAGGAGCTCAAGGATGCGATGGACCTTGCCTACCTGACTGGCCAACGTCCCGCCGATGTGCTCAAGATTGCAGCAACCGACTTGAACAATGGCTTTTTGCTGATTGGCCAGGGCAAGACCGAAAAACGTCTCCGTCTTCGTTTGGAGGATGCCGGAATCCAATCCGGCCTGAGTAGCTTTATCGACGACCTGCAAGAACGCAGAGCCGTCAATGGAATCCGCACGTCAACTTTGATAACAAACGCGTCCGGACTTCGGATGAGCCAGCAGATGCTGCGTAATCGGTGGGACGACGCACGAGAGAAGGCAGCAATCAAAGCCTCAGCTGATGGTGATCCCGCGCTGGCAACGAGCATTCGTCAGTTTCAGTTCAAGGATATTCGGCCAAAAGCAGCCAGCGAGATCGAGCTTACACACGCAAGTCGATTGTTGGGGCATTCAACCGAGGAAATTACCAAGAGGGTATATCGTAGAGTTGGTGAAGTCGTTAAGCCTACGAGATAATTGCTGTCCATCGAGAATAACTCACAGGAAATTACGCACCACATACTGGATGGCAATATTCAATTAAAATTTTCAAATTAGCTCTCTCACCACAAGAAGCATGAAGTTGCTGCAACTTACGAATCAAACCACGTTAAGTAGCGCGCAACTCATGCTTTCTAATTAGTAATACGCGTGTAATTTGGCCTATCGAGCTGTACCCTCAAGGGATCCATTGCCAAATGCTGGGATTAGGAGCTCGCTAGCCCCACGGCTTGAACTTCCCACAATTGTGACACCAAATTTTGCCCTAGTTATAGCTACATACAACCGATTGTATGATGCATGCTTAATAAAGTGCCTGGCATTAGCAGTACGCTCGTCAGAAATTGGAAAATTACCGCGATCGCAACCGATAATCACCACGCCATCGAATTCAAGCCCACCCACATAATCAATTCCTGCTATTAAGTACTTGCCACCTCTTTCACCCCTTTTCTGAGAGGCACTATCCCCTCGCTTAAGGATGAATTCACATGGTTTATTGCTTTCAACAACAAGCCTGCGCAACTCAGATAACAGAATCTCGTTGCATGGTATTATGCAAATTTTTGATTTTGTACTTTTAATTCTCTCCGCCAATGCGTCAACTTCTTTAAACGCCATCGCAAGGACACTAGCATCATCAACATAAGAAACCCATATTGGAAAAGAACATCTTGCCTCATCGACTTGCGTAAATGAACTTTCAGAGTTATCGAGCGGATTTTCTAGAGTAGTAAAAAAACCAGATCCCGCAGAAAGCACGGTAAAAGCTAGCCGTATAATATCCGGCGATGAACGAAACACAGTCTTAAGCTCGCTATTATTACCAGCTTGAAAAAACGAATCCAGCTGCTCATTAGAAAGCGAGGAATTTGCTAGCGATTGGCTTCTATCAATAGAATATGTGACATTAGTTAAGGCGGAATCCTTAAGAATATGATGAATAACTGACAGCTCATTCAGATTAAATAAATGAGTCTCATCGATAAACACAAAATCATAGCCTTCTTTATTTTTCCGCCTGCGCCATATTGGAGAGTCAAGCTGATTTAATGCACTAATTACTACGTCATCGCTGTCAAAATTACCCACGCTTTCAAGCTTGTCTTGATAGCGTCTGTAAATTGAAAAAATGCACTCTGCATCCTGATCATTATGCACAGGCAACGCATGGATAGAGTAATCGAGCTTCTTATATGCATCGATATTCTGACTAGCTCGACCCTTTATTATTTCGGCTATTTCGTGCATTAAGGACGCCAACACAGGAGAGCGATCATCGCCTTCAAAGAACGCCGCTAGATCCTTTGAGATAAACTTATTAAACGTCCCAAAATCCTCATCCAAAAACTCTATCAAACACTCTTCAACAAGCATCAACTGGTATGTCTTAGAGCTCTCTGCATCTTTGTCCAAAAGCTCGCTTTCATCTATCTGGCCACCTACTTTTTCAAGGCACCATTCTTGCAGAGTAAACACAGCAATTGGGCACCGTGCGTTAATTTCTTCGACTTGATCCTGGGTCAGATTCGCAAGGACTATCTCACGAACCTGCTCTTTTGTAGCTGCGCTATGAGTGACAAACATAAGCTTTTTCCCAGAGTACTCCGGAAGCAAAGCCGTTTGAATGCATTTTAATATCAGACAGAGTGTTTTTCCGGTACCGGCAGCACCTTCAATTCTAGACGCGCCAAAATGTTCGGAAAGGACAAACTCTTTTTGATTAACGGTTAATAGTTTTTTCCACTTATCAAAACCAATTCGCGGATCCATGGGCGAAAATCCGCTCTCAAGAGCAGATATCAGGACGGGTGAATTAGCTAAAGATATAGCCGCTTTGTTTTCACGAGCCTTGACCTGCTTCACCTCTTCTAAAAACTTTCTAAAGTTAGTATAGGATGGCTGCGCGTTAACCTCCGTCTTAGTATAAGCAAATGCTAACAAATGTTTTCCATTTCGCTTTTCTTGTCGTTTGCTATCTGGCTTTTTATCTATTACTACTCTGCTGTAACCGCTATAAAAAGGATGCGGAAATAAAATGATAAATCCGGACTCTTGATTATTTTTCTCTGCACCACCAAAAGGAATGTTATCCCATGACTTGATTGCAGTGCGGAGAGTTTTTTGAAAAATAATCAGTGACTCGTCGTCGCCATTGCTGCCAAACCCACTGAATAACTCAAGATCAAAAATCAAGCATTCTTCATTTAGTATATCTGATGTAAGAATCAAACCGTTAGGGGCTTTAAAACTCGGAATAAGCTGTCCAATTTCTTCGGCCTCGCCCTTGAGTACCTTGACTAACTGGCGCGCATCCTCGTACTCAGTACTTTGTAGCTGACGAGTATTAACAATATCAATCGCCGTTTTCTTTTCAATAGCCAAATATTTCATAAGGCGGCCTCCATTGCCAGCTTCTCTTTAATTTCTATTGATGGGTCATCCACTCCAATCCTAGAGTAGAGCGCAGAAAATCGCTGCAATATGAGTTCGATATATGGTGATCGGACGTTACACATCACATATGACATTTCACCGTCCATTGGAGTTATGCAGTCATATTCTAGAGGGTGGTCCAATACTAACTTATGATCCAAACCCTCCGCTATACCTAAGGCTGCGGGTCGCTGTATAGAGCTTGGCTCGCTTAGAATTGCGACATACGACCCTAAGCTTAAATCTCCATTTTGATAATCAACCACGTTATCAATCAAAAATACACCCTCAATCTTATTTGAAATGAGGTCATCAGTTTTTGATCGAATAGACTTCGGGGTAAGGACAGTCTTATCATAAACTCCAGACTCCAACATCTCATCTACTCGCTGTAGCTCTTTAAGTTTTTGAAAGTAGCCTGAATATGCTTTCGTCCCTTGCAATAGTTCAGCAGCTTTTTCAGCCCCAAATACACTTACCGATGACGGCTGATGATTATTTTGTTTTAGGATATTTTGCATGGCGCTTATCAACGCTGCTCGCTGCTCACAAAACAACTTTGGAATCAAATAAAAATCAACCCAGGCCTTGACCTTCACAAGGGGTATATAGATATACCTGCTTTGTTTATTTTGAGCTAAATCACATCGAGCAGATATAAATAAGCCAAGAACATCTGTATGAAAATCCTGACATTTTGCATGATTGAAGATACTTCCTTGAGTAACAGACCTTAATCGAGGTGCTTGCACCATTTCCCTAAACGACATGGCAAAAAAATCCCTTTCTTAGCGCTAAATCTGCGAGAGGGCTACGCTACGACTAATCTCAACTCCTGTCCATTGGATTGCTGCCACACCCAAAATATAGCGGCCTAATCATTAGCAAGCTAATCCTGGCCTGTACACTTCCAGGAAGCATCTCCCCGGTTCTTAGGTACCTCTAAAAATTGGAACTTGTGGAAGCGATTCAAAAAGTTGCGGAAGCGATGACTAAATCGCAGGCAATAAAAAACCCCGTAGACGTTAATCTACGGGGTTTCTAAGAGTGGAGGCCGAGGTCGGAATCGAACCGGCGTAGGCGGATTTGCAATCCGCTGCATAACCATTTTGCTACTCGGCCTCAAACGATCAATGCCCTTAGTGCTGGCACTCACCGCATGCAAACTTGAGTGGGCTACGTGAAGCCTGCCTCTACTCTAACTCATTGAATACATTGAAGTTTTTAAAGCTTCTATGCGTTCGATGGGCGCCATTATGTACTCATTTGCCGGGGCCTGCAACCCCTTGATTTCAAAAATATTTCGTCCTGGCATCAAGGAGTTGCGGGGCTGGAGGACTCCTGGATGACCTGCTGGCGGTACTGCGGGTCGGCGTGGATCTGGGCCTCGGTGAACGGTAGCGGGCTGAGGGTTTTGCCGGAGAATGCCTGGGTCTGGTCCTTGAAATAGGGAGAGGCCGGATTGCTGGATTGGGAGAACGCCAGCAGGCCTTCGGCATGGGGCCCCTGGTCGTCGAAGGTGACGATTTGCAGGTAGCTGCTGCCGCTGACCACTTCACGCTCGCCGTCGGCGCGAGGCACGCTTTGCATGGCGTTGTAGATCCCCAGTTCCTGCGGGCCGCCGTGGATCGGGGTTTGCCCGGAGAGCTGCACATCCCCCCAGGTGCTGGTGGCGCTCAGCCCGCGCTTGGCGACATCGGCAGTGGAGGCCAGCATGGCGGCGCGCAGCGCGTTGGCTACCGGTGCGCGATCAATGGCCAGGCCGCGTGGGGTGGTGAGCGGTTGGGCCGGGTCGAATGCCACGCGCCAGGCGTCGGGCATCGGCTGCAGGTGGTTCATCAGGTTGATGAAGTGCACCAGGCCCACGCCGCTGTCTAGATTGGCGTGGCGGTCCCAATTCTTCAGGCTGGTACACAGGGGTTGCAAGGCCTGCGCATCTGCCGCGAGGCGCTTGGCGCAGAACTCAAGCAGATCCGGCATGACCTGGCCGGCCAGGTACACCTCGTTATCCATCACCATGTTGCGCAGGTCGGCCACGCCTATCGGGCGATTACCCAGGCTGTGCAGACGCTGCAGGGCGAAGCGCGCACGCGGACCGAGGCCGATGCGGTCCTGGCTGATCAGCGGCGAGAAGCCCGTCAACGGCGCCTGCGGGTTGGCCAGCCAGGCTGAGTCATTGGAATGCTGGACGTAGTCGCTGCGTTGCAACTGCGGCAGTTGGTCGGCGGGGAATATTCCCGGCTGGGCGGCATCCGGGTCGACCTCCCAGGCGCAGGCGCTGTGGGCGCCGTCCAGCACAATCATCTGCAAACCGGCGCGTGGGTCGCTGCAGCTGGCCAACTTGGCCGCGCTGACGTTAGGCACCACCGACAGGTTCATGTACAGGCTCTGGCCCTGGTCATCGGCGGCCACGGTGTTGACCCACGGGATGCCTTGCAAGGTCTGCACCGACGTTTGCAGCGCCTTGAGGCTGGTGGCGCGGTTCATGGCGTACCACTGCTGCAGCACGCGGTCGTTACCCAGGTTGGCGTCGCGCAGGCTGAAGGCGTAATGCGCATCCCAGTCGAGCTTGCCGGGCCATTGCACCACCGGGCCGAATTGCGAGCTGTAGAGGGTGTGACTCACCTCTTTGACGCTGCCGTCGGCCTGCTTGACCTTGACCGTCACTGCGGTTTTATCCAGAGGGATCGATTGACCGTCGAGCAGATAGCGCGTGGCGTCCTTGGGGTCCAGGGTCAAGCGGTAGAGGGTGAAGTGCTTGGACGTGTCGACCGTATGGGTCCATGCCACATGCTGGTTGAAACCGACATTGATCACCGGCAACCCCGGCAACGCGGCCCCCATGACATCAAGCTGGCCGGGAATGGTCAGGTGCATCTCATAAAAGCGCATACCGCCGACCCACGGGAAATGCGGGTTGGCCAACAACATGCCGCGCCCGTTGAACGATCGGTCGCGCCCCACCGCTACCGCGTTGCTGCCGCGATCCAGGCTGAAACGTTGTTGTTGCGCAGCGGCCACTGCAAAGGCCTTGGCGTCGGGCTGTACTGCGGCGCTGGCGTTGGGCGGCGTCGCGCCCACCAGCGCCTCGGCGAATTGGCCGACACCGCCTTCGACCAACAGACGCCGCGTCAACTTGACCAGATCGCCGGCCACCAATGGCCTGACCCACTCGCCGTGGCATTGGGCCGGCGCGCCGTGTTCTTGCAGGTAACGGTTATAGCCCGCGACATAACCTTCAATGCGCTGCTGGATCTGTGGGCTCTGCGCCGTCCAGAACGCGGTCACGGCGGCCGGTGTGTTCAACCAGTTGAAGAACACATCGCTGGCCAGGTTGTTGCGTTCTTCCAGGGTCGACTGGTCCGGGCCGAAGTAGCGCGCGCGCTCACCGTTGACCGTCACCACCTCGTTAGCCAACAGGCACAGGTTGTCCTGGGCATAGGCGTAACCGATGCCGTAGCCCAGGCCACGCTCATCGTTGGCGCGGATATGCGGCACGCCGAAACCGGTACGCTGGATCTGCGCCTGCGTCACCTGCTCGCGCGCCGACACGGCCAGGCTGGCGCCCAGCAACACTGCGAGCGCACATACCCTGGACAACTTGTTGTTAATAATCACACCGACTCCGCCGTCAAATGAACGTCTTCACGCGGGGCAACCACCCCACCGTAAGGACGCACATCGATGCGCGGAATTTAGCCCGCAGAGTGTGACAAAACCGATACCGACGAAATTTCTACATCCCGCGCTTCATGATTTCACCGGCTCGTTCGTCTTATTGAATAAGAGCGCCATCATTTTCCTGATCAGGCTCTGATAAGGAGTTTTTGCATGTACAACCCGCAAGTGCCCACGGACGGACATCTCTCGGCCGCCGACGCCAAGTTCGGCAATGGCACCCCGGCCTACGACAAGACGCCGGAGCAGCAAGGCAACCAACGAATTCGTTATCTGCTCAAGTGTTTCGGCCTGCGCACCAGCCTGATTCGGCTGAAGGTCATCGACGCCCTGCTCACCGCCGCCGACAACCAGCGCAGCCTCGGCGTACGCGGTGTGCACAGCCATCTGCTGGCACTGGGCATTCCGTTGTCGTTTCTCAGCGTGCGTGAAGTACTCAAGCGGCTGTGCAGCGAGGGCGTGATCACCCTCAATGCGGATAAAAGCTACAGCCTCCATGAAGACGCCGCCAAGGTGCTCGACAGCCGCATCTGATTCAGGGCTTGACCTTGCGCCGCATGATGCCGTTGAGCACCACCACAACCACCGCGACTACGATGGCGATGGTCTGGAACGCCTTCTCGCTGATCACGCCGGTGCTCTGCAGGTACGACAGGCCAAACATGGTCGCCAGTACCGCCAGAACGATCAGAATCGAGTATTTCAAACGTTGCTTGTGAGTCATGACAAGTTCCTGGACCTGAAAAATGAAAGGCGCTGACCGGCCACGATCGGCGCAGGCCGGCTATGTTACAGGCGATGCAACGCTTTGGCTTGCCCCGGCGGCTCGCGCAGCAGGCCGGTGCCCGGCCCGGCACACAGTTCAACCAGCCAGTCGACGAACACCCGCACCCGCAACGATAACTGGCGATGGGGCGGGTACAGCGCCGTCAGGGCCATCTTTGGCACAGCCACCTGGGGCAGGACTTCCACCAGGCGGCCCTCGGCCAGTTGCCGCACCGCGTGGTAATACGGGGCCTGTATCAAGCCGTAGCCGGCTTCGCACGCGGCGAAGTAACCGTCGGAGCTATTGACCACCACCCGCTTGGGCAGATCCAGCGCACGCACATCGTTGCCAACCTGAAACTCCAGGCCGAAGCGCTTGCCACTGGCGCTGGAGACATACTCGACCATGTGATGACCGGCCAGGTCGTCAAGATCGGCGGGCATGCCGGTACGTTCCAGGTACGCCGGGCTCGCCAGGGTCAACTGGTCCATCAGCGCCAGCGGCCGCGACACCAACGACTCATCCAGCGCCGCGCCGCCGCGCAACACGCAGTCCACGCCTTCGCGGATCAAATCCACGGGGCGGTCGTTCAAGCCGATATCCAGCTCGATCTGCGGGTAGCGCGCGGTGAAGGCCGGCAGCGCCGGAATCACAATCAAGCGGCCGATGCCGGAGGGCATGTCCACACTTAAAATGCCGCGAGGGTTCTGTCGGCGTGTGGAAAACACCGCCTCGGTTTCCTCCAGGTCCGTCAGCAATTGCACGCAGCGCTGGTAGTACGCCGTGCCGTCCGGGGTTGGGCTGACCTGCCGCGTGGTGCGTTGCAGCAGCTGCACGCCCAGGTGCGCTTCCAACTGCTTGATCAGGATCGTCACCGACGCGCGCGGCAGTTGCAGGCTATCGGCGGCTTTGGCGAAGCCGCCCAGTTCGACGATTCGCGTGAATACGCGCATGGCATTGAAGCGATCCAAGGAAATTCCTCGCCGATTATTTAGAAATTACAAACAGTGATAGCGCTTTTAGCCTGTTTATCTTGTTTTTGTCGAGGATAACAATGGCGCCCTACCCCATCCAGGAGCAGCACCGATGCAAACCCGTCAACTTGGCACCCACGGCCCCCTCGTCTCCGCTATTGGCCTGGGCTGCATGGGCATGAGCGATTTCTACAGTCCCGGCAGCGACACCCGCGAAGCCACCGCCACCCTGCACCGCGCCCTGGAACTGGGCATCAACTTCTTCGACACGGCGGACATGTATGGCCCGCATACCAATGAGCAGTTGCTCGGCAAAGCGTTCGCCGGCAAACGCGACCAGGTGTTCCTGGCCAGCAAATTCGGCATCATCCGCGACCCGGCCACCCCCGCCTCGCGCGGCGTGGACGGCAGCCCCGAATACATCCGGGCCTCCATCGACGGCACCTTGCAACGCCTGGGCGTGGAAACCCTCGACCTCTATTACCAGCACCGCATTGACCCGCAGGTGACCATCGAAGAAAGCGTCGGCGCCATGGCCGAGCTGGTCAAACAGGGCAAGGTGCGTTACCTCGGCCTCAGCGAAGCCTCCGCCGCCACTTTGGAGCGGGCCCATAAAATCCATCCGATCAGCGCGCTGCAAAGCGAATATTCACTCTGGAGCCGCGACCAGGAAAGCAACGGCTGCCTGCAGGCCTGCCAGCGCCTGGGGATCGCATTCGTGCCCTACAGCCCGCTGGGGCGGGGCTTTCTGACCGGCGCACTGCGCAGTCCGGACGACTTCAGCGCCGACGACTATCGCCGCTCCAACCCACGATTCCAGGGCGACAACTTCACGAAAAACCTGCAATTGGTCGAACACGTGCGCAGCCTGGCCGCGGACAAGGGCGTGAGCGCCGGGCAACTGGCCTTGGCCTGGGTGCTGGCCCAAGGCGATTTCATCATTCCGATCCCCGGTACCAAGCAGCGGCGCTATCTGGAAGAAAACGCGGCGGCGGTGGCCGTTGTGCTGAGCCCGTCAGAGCTGGCGACGCTGGATGCGATTTTCCCGGCCGATGCAACCGCCGGCCTGCGCTACCCCGAGGCCGTGATGGCGATGCTGGATATCTGACACCGCCGACCAGGAAGCACCGTTGCTGAGCGGTGCTTCGACTTTTCTTGCACCATCGTACCTAAAGCTCCTACCCGCCTCGCCGATACCCCTACGAAGCTCCAAGAAAGCCGCGTCGACAATAAACGCTTCGTAAGGACGATCCCATGCCCCCACTGCGCTCCATTCAAGCCCGCTATACCCTGTTTCTGGTGTTGTTCGTCCTGGTGTTATTCGTGTTGACGATCGTCGGCATCGGCCAATTGGTCGCGCCCACGTTGCGCCATACCGAAGAACAGGTGGTCCTCAACCGCATCGACGAAGTGGCGAAAACCATCCAGGGCGAACTGAACAAGGTTCAGGCCCAGCAACGCAGCATTACCCAGACCATTGCGCTGCTGGACAGCGATGCCATCGACAAAGTCCTGCCTGGCCTGGTTGACCAGTACGGCGAGCTCAAAGTGTTCGGCGGCGGCATCTGGCCGCTGCCCAACCAGCGTACGCCGGGGCGCAATAAGCACAGCACGTTCTGGCACCGCGATGCCTCCGGCAAGTTGGCGGTCAACACCTTCTGGAACAGCGACCCTGCCCCTAACTATTACGACCAGAGCTGGTACAAAGGCGGCCTGGCCTCGCCGCGCGGTCAATGCGCCTGGGCCGCCGCTTATAAAGACGATGCCAGCCAGGAGCCGCGCACCAACTGCGCCATGGCGATCCAGCGCGATGGCGCGGCCTACGGCGTGGCCACCATCGACGTGACACTCGGCTTCTTCAACGAGCTGGTGGCCAGCAAGGAAAAAGACATCAGCGGGCAAATGCTGATTGTGGAAGGCGACGGCAAGATCATCAGCAACAGCACGCGACTGAACAGCCCAGTGGTGTTGAAGAACATCAGCGAACTCACCGCCACCTCGGCGTTCGCCAGCCAGGTCAGCAAGGCGCTCGCCCATCGCGACCAGGGTTTGCAGCGCAGTGAATTCGACAACGGCGGCGTCGCCAGCACCTTCTATATGCGCCCCATCGAAGGCACCCCGTGGTTCCTCGCCACGGCCCTGCCCACTTCCTTGATCACCGCCCAGCGTGACGACGTACTCGGCACCCTGGCGCTGCTGCAGATCCCCATGGTGTTGCTGCTGGTGCTGCTGGCCGCGTATGCGATCCGCAAGCTGGTGCAGCGCATGAAGACGCTCAAAGCCAACATAGACGCGCTGTCCACCGGCGATGCCGACCTGACCAGGCGCATCACCATTCGCGCCGAAGACGAACTGGGCGCCATTGGCCATTCGGTCAATCGTTTCATCGTGTACCTGCAAAACATGATTGGCGAAGTCACCCAGGCCACGGCGGCCATGTCCACCGGCCTTGAGCAACTGCAGCGCACGTCGGCGCAGACCAACCAGATCCTGGTACGGCATGCCTCGGAAACCGATCAGACCGTCACCGCCATTACCGAGATGAGTTCCACCGCCGACACCGTTGCGCAGAACGCTGCCGAAACGGCCGCGTTCACCCAGCGCGCCAACGAACATGCCGACCGCTCGCGCGTGGTGGTGGGCGAAGCGTCCAGCAGCGTCGGTGCCCTGATCGGTGAAGTCGCCAGCGCCACGCACACCGTGGAAAACATGCGCCAGGACGCCGCGCGTATCACCGAGACCCTTGAGGTGATCGGCGCAATCGCCGGCCAGACCAACCTGCTGGCCCTCAACGCCGCCATCGAAGCCGCGCGGGCCGGCGAGCAGGGCCGTGGCTTCGCGGTGGTAGCAGACGAAGTACGCGCCCTCGCCGCACGCACCCAGGCCAGTACCTCGCAGATCAACGAGATGCTTACGCGCCTGACCACCGGGGTAAACTCGTCGGTCGCCGCCATGGAAAACACCCAGGCCAGTTGCCAATCAGCGGCGGATGCCACCGCGCGGGTTAACACCGGACTGGATGAGATGGCCGGCTCGGTCAGCCATATCAACAACCTCAGCACCCAGATCGCCACGGCCGCCGAGCAGCAAAGCGCGGTGACCGAAGAGATCAACCGCAGCATGGTGCAGATCCGACAAATGGTTGAGGCCTTGGTGCAGAGCGGCCATGCCACCGAAAACAATACCCAGAGCCTGCTGGAGGCCAATGGTCGAGTCATCAGCCTGATGAGCCGTTTCAAGGTGCGTTGATCCTGCCCTGAACACTCCCGTGCAAAGCGCGGGAGTCAGACTATTCTGACAGTTCAAGATGCTTCTTCCCGCCACACAGGAGGTGTGTCATGCGCGCTGTCGAGCAGTCGGTCCGCTTGGAGCGGATCAGTCAGGAACGCTTTATCCGGGCCTCCGTCGAGGCCGTCTACGCCTACGTCACCCAGCCCGACCGCTGGCACGAATGGCATCCCACCTCCCTCGGCGCAGAGACCGGCACCACCGGCTCTCTGGGAGTCGGCGCGCGTTTTACCGAGATGATCGACCTGCTTGGCGTGCGCGTTCCCATGAGCTACCGCGTACAAATTGCCCGGCCTTGCGAGGAGTTCAAGAGCGTCTTCACCTCCCTGGCCGTGGACGGTTCGATTCATTTTTTCCTGCAGCCCTTTCGCGACGGCACGCTGTTCAAGCGGGTGCTGAGCTATGAAACCGAGTTGCAGTTGGTGAGCTTGCATGACCGCATGATCGAACTCTCGGACGTGGCCCTGGACCGCCTCAAGCAGCATCTGGAACAACCAACTTCGGAATAATTTGAAACATCTCAGCGCAGCCAACCGGCTGCGGGCACTGGCTTGCCGGCGAGGACGTCGTCATGATCGCCGCCATTCCAGTGCCACCTCCTGCGAGAACCTCCATGAAAAACCCATTGCGCCTGTTGCTGCTGAGCGCCCTGTTGGCCACCCCCCTGACCCAGGCCGCCGACCTGATCCCCATCGACGTGCACCGCGACGCCAACTGCGGTTGCTGCAAAAAATGGATCAGCCACCTGGAGAGCAACGGTTTCAAGGTTAATGACCATGTCGAAGCCGATATGAGCGCCGTCAAGCAGCGCCTGGGCGTGGCGCCGCGCCTGCGTTCGTGCCACACCGCCGTGATCGACGGCAAGTTCGTTGAAGGCCATGTGCCTGCCGAGCAAGTGCTGGCATTGCGCAAGCGCGACGATCTGCTGGGCATCGCCGCTCCGGGCATGCCCATGGGTTCACCGGGCATGGAAATGGATGGCCACGCCGATGCCTATCAGGTCATTGGCGTGAGCCGCGACGGCAACGATGCAGTGGTGGCCGACTACCCGGCACACTGATCGGTGTCGATGGTTTACCTGGGGCTGTTCTTCGCGGCGTTCGGCGCCGCAACCCTATTGCCATTGCAGTCGGAAGCCGTGCTGGTGGGGTTGCTGCTCAGCGAGCATTACAACCTGTGGTTGCTGCTGGGCATCGCCACCCTGGGCAATGTGCTCGGTTCGCTGGTCAACTGGTGGCTGGGCCGTTGGGTAGAACATTTCAAACAGCGGCGCTGGTTCCCGGTCAATCCGCGGCAGCTGGACACAGCCGGTAAACATTACGCACGCTGGGGGCATTGGACACTGTTGCTCAGTTGGGTGCCGATCATCGGCGACCCGCTGACCCTGGTGGCTGGGGTCATGCGTGAACCTTTGTGGCGTTTTCTGCTGCTGGTGACGCTGGCCAAAAGCGCGCGTTATGGCGTGTTGGCGGCCGTGACCCGGCAGTGGCTGTTAATTCCCACTTAATCGTGCGCCAACAGCATCCGGACACCCTTTTTCGGAGCCCGTCCATGCGTTTATTTCGTGAATTCTGCGTCGCCAGCCTGTTGACGGCCACTGCGACAACGGCGTTTGCCGCCACCTACGGCCCTGAGCTGCAGGGTTTTGAATACCCGTATCCTATCGAACGTTTCAACTTCCAGTCCCAGGGCAAGACCCTGCAGATGGGCTACATGGACGTGCCGGCCAAAGGCAAAGCCAATGGACGCAGCGTCGTGCTGCTGCATGGCAAGAACTTCTGCGCGGCCACCTGGGAAGGCACGATCAAGGCCCTCAGCGACGCCGGTTATCGCGTTATCGCCCCGGACCAGATTGGCTTTTGCACCTCCAGCAAGCCCGACAGCTACCAGTACAGCTTCCAGCAATTGGCCCTGAACACCCACCAATTGCTGGAAAAGCTCGGCATTCAAAAGGCCACGCTCCTCGGCCACTCCACCGGCGGCATGCTCGCCACCCGCTACGCGCTGATGTACCCCAAGCAGACCGAACAACTGGCCATGGTCAACCCCATCGGTCTGGAGGATTGGAAAGCCCTGGGCGTGCCCACGCTCAGCGTCGACCAGTGGTATGAGCGCGAGCTCAACGTCAACGCCGAGGGCATTCGTAAATACCAGCTCGACACTTACTACGTCGGACGGTGGAAGCCGGAATACGAGCGTTGGGTGGATATGTACGCCGGCTTGAGCGATGGCCCCGGGCATAAACAGGTCGCATGGAACTCGGCGCTGATTTACGACATGATCTTCACCCAGCCGGTGTACTACGAGTTCAAGAACGTGCAGGTGCCGACGCTGCTGCTGATCGGCACGGCCGACACCACCGCGATCAACAAAGGCATCGCGCCGCCGCAGGTCAAGGCAACGCTCGGCAACTACGCGGTCCTGGGCAAGCAGGCGGCCAAGCTGATCCCCCATGCAACCCTGGTGGAATTCCCGGGCCTGGGGCACGCGCCGCAGATGGAAGAGCCGGCGCGCTTTCACCAGGCCTTGCTGCAGGGCTTGAATACCCTTTAACCCTTCCCTTGAAGAGGCGCGTGTAAATGTCGGTACAGATCGCAGTCATTGATGATTGGCAGAGGGTTGCCGGTGGTGTGGTGGATTGGTCAGTACTGGAGGCCATCGGCCACGTGCACTTTTTGCACGACTATCCGGCCGACACCGCCACCCTGATCGAGCGGTTGCAGGGCTTCGAGGTCATTTGTGTGATGCGCGAGCGCACCGTCTTCGATCAGGCCCTGCTGCGGGGGCTGCCGCGGCTCAAGCTGCTGGTGACCGGCGGCATACGCAATGCCGCCATCGACCTGCCCGCCGCCACGGCTCTGGGCATCCAGGTGTGCGGGACCGACAGCTACAAACACGCCGCACCGGAACTGACCTGGGCGCTGATCATGGCCAGCACCCGCAAGCTGCTGGCCGAAGCCAACTCGTTGCGCGCCGGCGGCTGGCAGCTCGGCCTGGGCGGCGACCTGCATGGCAAGACCCTGGGCATCCTCGGGCTGGGCAGCATCGGCCAGAAGGTCGCGGCATTCGGGCAGGCATTCGGCATGCGCGTCATCGCCTGGAGCCAGAACCTCACGCCGGAGCGCGCCGCCGCTGCGGGTGTGACGTGGGTCAGCAAACAGCAATTGTTTGAACAGGCCGACATTGTGAGCATCCACCTGGTGCTCAGCGAGCGCAGCCGTGGCCTGGTGGACGCCCAGGCATTGGCGTGGATGAAACCCAGCGCGCGGTTGGTGAACACCGCCCGCGGGCCGATCGTGGATGAACAGGCGCTGGTGCAGGCCCTGCAAAGCGGCCAACTGGCCGGCGCGGCGCTGGATGTCTACAGCCAGGAGCCATTGCCCGCCGACCACCCGTTTCGTCAGTTGCCCAACGTGCTGGCCACGCCCCACGTGGGCTACGTGAGCGAGCAGAACTATCGGCAGTTTTATGCACAAATGATCGAAGATATTCAGGCCTGGTCCCGTGGCGCTCCGGTTAGGGTGCTGGGCTAAATGGGCGGGCCTGGCTTGTCGAATCGTCGCACCTCCCGCGCTGGGCTGCGCAGCAGCCCCAAATAAGCACACGCAAACCGACTCATGCATTGAACGCACCCTTTGGGAGCGCTGCGCTTTCCAATGCAGTGCAATCCCGCGAGCAAACAGGCCAAACGCCACTACCGCCCCCGGTTTACCCGCATCGCATAAGGTTACAAGATTTTTGTCCTACAAAAATCTCGTATAAACCCTACGGGCTCTGGGATCTGTCCTAGACTGGTGACCGATGGGTCCCTTCCAAAACAAAAACCCCGCGAAAAAATTCTAAACTTTCCAACTCTGCTGTTGGTCAGGTTTAGGGTAAGGCGCGCCTGAGCTGTTCACGCCAGCGCCGTCTATCCAACTTTTTATTGCTAACCGTGCAACTGGCATAGGCCTTGCCAGTTTGTCATGCGCTTGTGCGCCTGACCGCAGGATGCGGTCACCGTAGCTAATGGCAGCGGGCCATTAGCCGACCAACACGTGGAGAGAATCATGATCAGTGCCGCAGTAAATATTCAGGGAGAGCGTGTTAGTCAGCCAGTTGGCGGGTCGACCTCTTTGGTCGACCTCAACACGGTGCGGCCGGTGTCCAGTTACAACCCCAATCGCAAGAAAGTGCTGTTTGTCACTTCGGAGTTCGCCGACCTGGTGAAGACCGGCGGCCTGGGCGACGTGTCCGCCGCCCTGCCCCGCGCCATGGCGCATCTGCATGATGTACGCGTGCTGATTCCCGGTTACCCGCAAGTGATGGAAAGCGACAACCCGATCCACATCATCGGCGAACTGGGCGGCCATGCGGCGTTGCCGCCCTGCAAGATCGGGCGCATGGATCTCAAGGACGGCCTGGTCATCTACGTTTTGATCTGCCCCGAGCTGTACGAGCGCGAAGGCACACCCTACGGCGCCAATAACGGTCGCGACTGGCCGGACAACCATATCCGCTTCGCCCGCCTGGGCCTGGCCGCCGCCGATATCGCCGCCAACCTGGCGCAGATCCACTGGTGCCCGGACCTGGTGCACGCCCACGACTGGCCCGCTGGCCTGGCACCGGCGTATATGCACTGGCGCGGGTCACGCACGCCGACGCTGTTCACCATTCACAACTTGGCCTATCAGGGCGTGGTGAGTCTGGCGTCCACCCCGGAGCTGGGTATTCCGCCGCACGCGCTGCAGCAGGAAGGCATGGAGTTTTACGGCAAGATGTCGTTCCTCAAGGCCGGCATGGCGTATTCCAGCCATATCACGACGGTCAGCGCCACCTATGCCCAGGAAATCACCACCCCCGAATTCGGCTGCGGCCTCGACGGCTTCCTCGCCGCCAAGACCCAGCAAGGCTTGCTCAGCGGTATTCCCAACGGCATTGACGAAAGCTGGGAAACCTCCACCGACACCCACCTGACCCACAACTTCAACATCGGTGACTGGGAAGGCAAGGCCATCAACGCCGCGCACGTGCGCAACCTGTTCGGCCTGCACGACTCTACCGGCCCGCTGTTTGCCGTCGTATCGCGTCTGGTCTACCAGAAAGGCCTGGACCTCACCGAAGCGGTCGCCAGCTTTATCGTCGAGAACGGCGGCCAGATCGCCATTATCGGTCGCGGCGAACCGGAAGAAGAACAGGCCATGCGCGAGCTGGCCCTGCGCTTCCCCGGTCAGATCGGCGTGCGTATCGGCTTCAACGAGACCGACGCCCGGCGCATGTTCGCCGGCAGCGATTTCCTGCTGATGCCGTCGCGCTACGAGCCTTGCGGTTTGAGCCAGATGTACGCTCAGCGTTTCGGCTCACTGCCGGTGGCACGCAACACCGGCGGCTTGGCCGACACCATCGAAGACGGCGTGACCGGATTCCTGTTCAACGAATCCACGGTGGACAGCTACAAAGCCGCCCTCACCCGCGCTTTCAATGTGTTCGCCTTCCCTGGCCTGCTCAATGCCATGCGCTGCCGCGCCATGACCCAGCCATTCAACTGGACCCAGGCAGTCGAACCCTACGCGGAACTCTACGAACAACTGGTGGCCAAGGCCCTGGGGAAATCAGTCAAATAATCAAGGGAGGTCTCTATAGATGCCTTTACGGACTCTGGAAACCTGGCCCCACGGCGCAATTATGCTGGACGCGCAACACACGCGTTTCGCCTTGTGGGCGCCAGACGCGTTTTATGTCAGCGTTGAATTGGAAGACGGCAAATCCATCCCCATGCTGTCGCAGGCGGATGGCTGGTTCGAAGTGGAAATCAAGTGCCCGGCGGGCACGCGCTACCGCTTCAATATCGACGGCGAACGGGATGTTCCCGATCCAGCGTCCCGGGCCCAGGCCTCGGACGTTCACGGCTGGAGCCTGGTGGTCGACCCGCTCGCCTACCACTGGCGTCAGTCCAACTGGCAAGGCCGGCCCTGGCACGAGGCAGTCATCTACGAACTGCACGTCGGCGCACTGGGTGGCTACGCTGCTGTTGAGCAACACCTGCCGCGCCTGGCAGAGCTGGGCGTAACCGCCATTGAACTGATGCCCCTGGCGCAGTTTCCCGGCGAACGCAATTGGGGTTACGACGGCGTACTGCCGTATGCCCCGCACACCTCGTACGGCACCCCCGAACAGCTCAAGCACTTGATCGACAGCGCCCATGAACACGGCCTGGCGGTCATTCTTGACGTGGTCTACAACCACTTCGGCCCCGACGGTAATTACCTGGGCCAATATGCCGCGAGCTTCTTCCAGGAAGACGTGCACACCCCTTGGGGCGCGGGCATTGATTTCGAGCGCCGCGAAGTGCGCGATTTCTTCCTCGACAACGCCCTGATGTGGCTGCTCGAATACCGTTTCGACGGCCTGCGCCTGGACGCGGTGCACGCGATCGACAACCCCGGTTTCCTGCAGGAACTGGCCCAACGCGTACGCCAGCAGGTCGACAGCGGGCGCCATGTTTGGCTGATGCTGGAAAACGAACTGAACCAGGCCAGCCTGCTCAAGCACGATTTCGATGCGCAGTGGAACGACGATTTCCACAACGTGCTGCATGTGCTGCTCACCGGCGAAACCGACGCCTACTACAGCGACTTTGCCCAGGACCCCACCGCCAAGCTGGCGCGGTGCCTGGGCGAAGGGTTTATCTATCAGGGCGACACCACCCGCCACGGGCACACCCGTGGCGAGCCGAGCGCGCATCTGCCACCGAGCGCTTTTGTCGCGTTCTTGCAGAACCATGACCAGATCGGCAATCGCGCCCTCGGCGAGCGCCTGCACCAGCTGTGCTCGCCTCAAGCGCTTGAAGCCGCAACAGCCCTGCTGTTGCTGTCGCCGATGATTCCGTTGATGTTCATGGGCGACGAGGCCAATGCGCCCGAGCCGTTTCTGTTCTTCACCGATCACCATGGCGAGCTGGCCGAGGCCGTGCGCGAAGGCCGGCGCAATGAATTCGCCGACTTCGCCGCGTTCCACGACCCCGAACGACGTGAACGCATCCCCGATCCCAATGCGCTGTCGACCTTCGAACAGTCCATGCCGACTCTGCCGGATGCGGCGCACCTGCAGCTTTACCGCGAGCTGCTGAGGCTGCGCCATCGCCACATCGTGCCCCACCTGCCCGGCAGTGTGGCGCTCGGCGCCAGCGTACTCGGCGATAGCGCCGTGAGCGCACGCTGGCGCCTGGGTAACGGCAGCGTGCTGCACATTGACTTGAACCTGAGTGCCACGGCGTTGCCACATCCTGCGTCGCCGCACGTGCTGTTCCAAACGCCGGCCAATCACGGCGCGCAACTGCCGCCGTACAGCGCACGCGTGACCCTATCCCCAGCTGGAGAACACCCTTGAGCGAAGCGAAACTGGAAATCCTCGCCAGCCGCGCGGGCCTGGCCGTCGATTGGATCGACGCCAACGGCCGCCCGCAACGCGTACAACCCGACGCCCTGCGCGCGGTGCTCAAAGGCCTTGGTCATCCGGCCGATAACGACGCCGAGATCGACGCCAGCCTGCATGAGCTGGAGCAGGCACAGCAAGACAAACACCTGCCGCCATTGCTGACTGTCGACAGCGGCGACGGCCTCGACCTGGCAAGGTATTTCGAGCCGGACACCCTGTGCCGCGTCCACCTGGAACAAGGCGAAACCCTGGAACTGCGCCTGGATAGCGATGCGGTGTTGCCCGGCGTCGTTGCCTTGGGCTACCACCAGGTGCAAATCAACGACCAGAGCTTCACCCTGGCCGTCGCCCCCGCCCACTGCTACAGCGTGGCCGAAGCGGTGGACAGCCGCCCCGCCCGCGCCTGGGGCATCAGCGCGCAGCTCTACGGCCTGCGGCGTCTCAACGATGGCGGTTTCGGTGACACCCTGGCCCTCGAACACCTGGCCCGCTCGGCCGCCGAGCGGGGCGCCGATGCCCTGGCCATCAGCCCGATGCATGCGATGTTCAGCGCCGACCCGCAACGCTACAGCCCCTACTCGCCATCAAGCAGACTGTTTCTCAACAGCCTGTACGCCTCGCCCGCCTGTATTCTGGGCGAACGCGAAGTGCGCAATGCCATCGAGGCCCTGGGTATTGACGATGAGCTGCACGACCTCGAACAGCTCGACCTGATCGACTGGCCCGCCGCCGCCCAGGCCAAGCAGCGCCTGCTACGTGCGCTGTATGAAGATTTCCGCCACGGTCATCACCCGCAGCACGCCGACTTCCTGAGCTTTCGCCAGGCCGGTGGCGAGGCGCTGGAAAACCATTGCCGCTTCGAAGCGGTCCAGGCCATGCGCGCGGCCGCCGGTGAAAGCCTGGACTGGCGCCAATGGCCGCAGGACTGGCGTACCCCGCAAAGTCCGGCGCTGGCGGCATTCGCCGACGAGCACCGCGACGAGATTGGCTACTACGCGTTCACCCAGTGGCTGATTGCACGTTGCCTGGAGCGCGCTCAACAGGCCGCGCGTGGCAGCGGCATGGGTGTCGGCTTGATTGCCGATCTGGCAGTGGGCGCCGACGGCGGCGGCAGCCAGGCCTGGAGTCGCCAGGACGAATTGCTCGCCGACCTCACCGTGGGCGCCCCTCCCGACATTCTTAACCGTGCCGGCCAGGGCTGGGGCATTTCCGCGTTTTCGCCCGAAGGCCTCAAGCGCCACGGTTTTCGCGCCTTTATCGAGATGCTGCGCGCCAACTTCGCCCATGCCGGCGGGCTGCGCATCGATCACGTGATGGGCTTGCAACGCCTGTGGGTGATCCCCATGGACGCCTCGCCCAAGGAAGGCGCGTACTTGTATTACCCGGTGGACGACATGCTGCGCCTGCTGGCGCTGGAGTCCCACCGTCACCAGGCCATTGTGCTCGGTGAAGACCTCGGCACGGTGCCCGACGGGCTGCGCGAAAAACTTATCGGCCGTTCCATACTCGGTATGCGCGTGCTGCTGTTCGAGCAAGGCCATGACGGCCAGTTCAAGCCGATCCTCGACTGGCCCGACAACGCCCTCGCCACCACCAGCACCCACGACCTGCCGACCCTCAACGGTTGGTGGCACAGCCGCGACATCGACTGGAATATCCAGCTTGGCCTGATCGACGCGCCGACCGTGGAGCAATGGAGCGAACACCGCCTGCGCGAACGCCAGGCGCTGCGCCAGGCCTTGAGCCAGGACCCGCAGAACTTTGTCGATGAGATCCGCAACGAGACCGACCACATGATCGACGCCAGCGTGCGCTACCTGGGCCACACCCGTGCGCCGCTGGTGCTGCTGCCGCTGGAGGATGCCCTGGGTATTGAAGAACAGGCCAATCTCCCCGGCACCACCGACACCCATCCCAATTGGCGCCGCCGCCTGCCGGGCGAGGCCGCAAGCCTGCTCGACAACGCCGGCGCCGCGCGCCGCCTGGAACTGCTGGCCGTCGCGCGTAACCAAGCCTACGAGCGTGACCGATGAAAGCACTGCCCCTGCGCGCCACTCAGCGCCTGCAATTCCATAAAGGTTTCACCCTGGACGACGCGGTACCGCTGGTGCCGTATTTCGCCCAACTGGGCATCAGCCATTTGTACGCCTCGCCACTGCTCAGCGCGCGCGCCGGTTCCATGCACGGCTACGACGTCGTCGACCCGACGCGGGTCAACCCCGAACTGGGCGGTGAGGACGCGCTGCGCCGTCTGGTCGCGGCCCTGCGTGAGCACGACATGGGGCTGATCCTGGATATCGTCTCTAACCACATGGCCGTGGGTGGCGCCGACAACCCTTGGTGGCTGGACCTGCTGGAATGGGGCCGCTTGAGCCCCTACAGCGAGTTCTTCGATATCCAGTGGCACTCTCCCGACCCGCTGCTCAAAGGCCAATTGCTGATGCCGTTCCTGGGCAGCGACTACGGCGAAGCCTTGCAGAGCGGTACCTTGACGCTGCATTTCGATGCCGACCACGGAACGTTCTACGTCGAGCATTACGAGCATCGCTTCCCGATCTGCCCACGGGATTACGCACTGATTCTGGGCACCGACGAACCGCTCAAACCGCTGGCGGACCGTTTTGCCGCACTCGCCTACCAGGACGATGCCTACGCCGAAGCCGCGTGGCTCAAACAGGCCCTGGCCGAGCGGGCCACCGAGGTGCTGCCGGCCATCGAGCAGCGCTTGGCCCAGTTCGACGGGCGCCAGGCGGAAGGCTTTGAACGCCTGCATCAATTGTTGGAGCAGCAAGCCTATCGCCTGGCCAGCTGGCGCACGGCGGCGGACGATATCAACTGGCGGCGCTTTTTCGACGTGAATGAGCTGGGTGGCCTGCGCGTGGAACGCAGCGCGGTGTTCGAAGCCACGCACGGCAAGATTTTCGAACTGATCAGCGAAGGCCTGGTGGACGGCCTGCGCATCGACCATATCGACGGCCTGGCCGACCCACGCGGTTATTGCCGCAAGCTGCGGCGCCGGGTCGACACGTTGTCCCCCGAGCGGCACCTGCCGATCTTTGTCGAGAAGATCCTCGGCGAAGGCGAAACCCTGCGTGAAGACTGGCAAGTGGACGGCACCACCGGTTACGAGTTCATGAACCAGCTGTCCTTGCTGCAGCACCAGCCCGAAGGCTTCGAGCCACTGGCCGAGCTGTGGACGCGCCTGAGTGAACGGCCTTCGGCCTTTATCGAAGAGGCTCGCCTGGCGCGCCAGCAGATTCTGAACGGCTCCCTGGGCGGCGATTTCGAAAGCGTGGCCCAGGCGCTGCTGCAGGTAGCGCGCGACGACGTAATGACCCGCGACCTGACGCTGGGCGCCATCCGCCGCGCGTTGCAGGAGTTGATCGTGCACTTCCCGGTGTACCGCACCTACATCAGCGCTCGCGGCCGCAGCGCTGCAGACGACAAGGTGTTCCAGCAAGCCATGGACGGCGCGCGCAGCACCTTGAGCGAGGGCGACTGGCCGGTGCTCGATCATTTGGAAAAATGGCTCGGTGGCCAGCCGTGGCGTAACCGCCCCGTGGGGCGTGAACGCAAGATCCTCAAGCATGCCTGCGTTCGCTTCCAGCAACTGACTTCGCCGGCCGCCGCCAAGGCGGTGGAAGACACCGCGTTCTATCGCTCGGCGGTGCTGCTGTCGCGCAACGATGTGGGCTTCAGTACCGAGCAATTCAGTGCGCCGCTGGCCGACTTCCATCAGGTCAACCAGCAGCGCCTGCAGGCGTTCCCGGACAATCTGCTGGCCACCGCGACCCACGACCACAAACGCGGCGAAGACACCCGCGCGCGCCTGGCGGTGCTGAGCGAATGCGCGCCGTGGTACGTGGCCCAAGTTGAAGAGTGGCGCAACCTGGCCGCGCCGCTGCGCGATGACGCCAGCGCGCCGTCGGCCGGTGATGAGCTGATTCTTTACCAAGTACTGGTGGGCAGTTGGCCGCTGGACCTGGACCCAGGCGCATCGCTGGAGAGCTACCAGCAACGCCTCTGGCAGTGGCAACAGAAAGCCCTGCGCGAAGCCAAGTTGCAAAGCAGTTGGAGCGCGCCCAACGAAGCCTATGAACAAGCGGTCGAGGCGTTCCTCTCGCGCCTGTTATTGACCGATGCCGGTCGGCCGTTGCGCACCGCGATTGGCGCCGCCGCCCAGGCGATCGCCCCGGCCGGCGCCTTGAACGGCCTGGCGCAAACCTTGCTTCGCATGACCGTGCCGGGTGTGCCGGACCTGTACCAGGGCGCGGAGTTCTGGGACTTCAGCCTGGTGGACCCGGACAACCGTCGCCCGGTGGATTTCACTGCACGGCAACAGGCGCTGAACGCTTCGCCGGGCACCGATCAACTGCTGTCCAGCTGGCATGAAGGGCCTATCAAGCAGGCGCTGATCAGCCAGGTGCTGGGCCTGCGCAACGCTCATCCGGAGCTGTTCCGCCAGGGCAGCTACACGCCCCTGGAGGTGGTCGGTCAGCATGCCGAACGGGTGGTTGCGTTCAGCCGCGAGCATCAGGGCAAACAGCTGGTGGTGCTGGTCCCACGCTGGTCCCACGCGCTGCTTGAAAACAGTGTGCAGCCGCTGATCCCTGCGCAGGTTTGGGGCGACACCCGGGTGAAATTACCGTTCGCCGCGTCAACGCAAAACTGGAAGGGACTTTTTCAGACAGGCGCAGTCACACCAGACAAGGAGCTGTTGATCAGCACTGCGCTGGGGGAATTCCCGGTCAATGTCTTTATTAATTCTGATGATCAAGAAAGCTGAACATTTTCTGTGAGGAGCATTGCGATGAGTACTGAAGACAAACGCATCCGCGAATTGGCGCATCAGATCTGGGAGTCCGAGGGCAAGCCCCACGGTGAGGACGCGCGTCACTGGGAGATGGCGCGCAAGCTGGCCGAATCCGAAGCCTTGACGCCCAGCAAACCCAAGCCTGCGGCCAAGCCCAAGGCCACCGCCAAGCCGGCGCCCAAGCCCAAGCCTGCCGCGGCCGCCAGTAAGCCCGCCGCCCCCGCGGCAAAGAAACCTGCGGCAGCGAAAAAGCCCAAGCCTTAACCAGCCTATCGATGCCCGACCCTCCTGCCGACCCAGTCGGTGGGAGTTCATCTTCACTCTCTACCGTATTCGCTGAAACTTTGTCAGCACGGCCGCACTCGGCCCGAAAAAAGACCCCTTCCAGGAGCAACACCATGAGCAAACCGGATAAAACCCCATCGACGCCGGGCAATGAGCCGTCGCGGATTCGTGAAGGTTTGCCCTTCCCCCTCGGCGCTACGTGGGACGGCCTGGGCGTCAACTTTGCACTGTTCTCGGCCAACGCCACCAAGGTCGAACTGTGCCTGTTCGACGACAGCGGTGAAGTGGAACTGGAGCGCATCGAGCTGCCGGAATACACCGATGAAATCTTCCACGGTTACCTGCCCGACGCCCACCCCGGGCTGATTTACGGCTACCGCGTATACGGCCCTTACGATCCAGCCAACGGCCACCGTTTCAACCATCACAAATTGCTGATCGACCCCTATGCCAAGCAACTGGTGGGCGAACTCAAATGGTCCGAAGCGCTGTTCGGCTACACCATCGGCCACCCCGATGACGACCTCAGCTTCGACGAACGCGACAGCGCGCCATTCGTGCCCAAGTGCAAGGTCATCGACCCCGCTCACACCTGGGGCAACGACCAACCGGTGCGCGTGCCCTGGGATCGCACGATCATTTACGAAACCCACCTGCGCGGCATCAGCATGCGTCACCCGTCCGTAGGCGAATCGGTGCGTGGCACCTGCGCCGGCCTGATGGAAGACGATGTGCTCAAGCACATTCGCCAGTTAGGGGTTTCCTCAGTGGAACTGTTGCCGGTGCATGCCTTTGTCAACGACCAGCACCTGCTGGAAAAAGGCATGACCAACTACTGGGGCTATAACAGCATCGCGTTCTTCGCCCCGGACCCGCGCTACCTGGCCAGCGGCAAGATTGCCGAGTTCAAGGAGATGGTCGCCCATCTGCACGAACAGAAGCTGGAAGTGATTCTCGACGTGGTCTACAACCACACCGCCGAAGGCAATGAACGTGGCCCGACCCTGTCCATGCGCGGCATCGACAACGCCTCTTACTATCGCCTAATGCCCGATGACAAGCGCTTTTACATCAATGACTCCGGCACCGGCAACACCCTGGACCTGAGCCACCCGTGCGTGCTGCAAATGGTCACGGACTCCCTGCGCTACTGGGCCACGGAAATGCACGTGGACGGTTTCCGTTTTGACCTGGCCACCATCCTCGGGCGTTATCGCGACGGCTTCGACGAGCGCCACAGTTTCCTTGTGGCCTGCCGCCAGGACCCGGTCCTGCGCCAGCTGAAAATGATCGCCGAACCCTGGGACTGCGGCCCCGGCGGCTATCAGGTGGGCAACTTCCCGCCGGGCTGGGTGGAATGGAACGACCGCTTCCGCGACACCGTGCGTGCTTTCTGGAAAGGCGATGACGGCCAACTGGCGGACTTCGCCGGGCGCATGACCGCCTCCGGCGAGATGTTCAACCACCGTGGGCGCCGGCCGTACAGCTCGGTGAACTTCATCACCGCCCACGACGGTTTCACCTTGCACGACCTGGTGTCGTACAACGATAAGCACAACGAAGCCAACGACGAAAACAATCAGGACGGCAGCAATAACAATCTGTCCTGGAACCACGGCGTCGAAGGCCCTACCGACGATCCGGAAATCAACGCTCTGCGCCTGCGCCAGATGCGTAACTTTTTCGCCACTCTGCTGCTGGCCCAAGGCACGCCGATGATCGTCGCCGGTGACGAATTCGCCCGCACCCAGCACGGCAATAACAACGCCTATTGCCAGGACAGTGAGATTGGCTGGGTCAACTGGGACCTGGATGACGACGGCAAAGCCCTGCTCAAGTTCGTCAAGCGCTTGATCAAACTGCGCCTGGCCTACCCGATCCTGCGTCGTGGCCGCTTCCTGGTGGGCGATTACAACGAAGACATCGGCGTGAAAGACGTCACCTGGCTCGCGCCGGACGGCAACGAAATGAGCACTGAGCAGTGGCAGGACAGCAACGGCCGGTGCCTGGGCATGCTGATGGACGGCCGCGCTCAGGAAACCGGGATTCGCCGTGCCGGTGCCGACGCCACCTTGTTGCTGGTGGTCAACGCCCACCACGACATGGTCAATTTCCGTCTGCCACCGGTGCCCGAAGGCGAGTTCTGGACGTGCTTGCTGGACACCAACGACACGGCGATCAAGGCCCAGGAGCGCTTTGACTTCGATCACGAGTACGCCGTGACAGGCCGCTCACTCCTGCTGTTCGAATTGCAGCGCGACGACGAGGTGTGAAATGGCCTGGCAGGGAAGCCTTCACGGCTACCGCAGCTATGCGGACACTGAGGCGCTCGGCACAGCGCTGAGCGCCCTGGTGGCGCAGGGGGCGGATCAACTGCCCCTGCCCGGCAGCGGCCGCACCCAGGAGCGATTCAGGGCGCTGGCCGTCGTGGCCGGACACGACTTGCGCCTGTGCAAGTTGTTTGAAGGCCACACCGATGCCTTGGCAATCATGGCCGAACTCGACAGCCCGTCACCGCCCCGGGGAAGTACCTGGGGCACATGGGCCGCCGAGCCGCCCACGGCCAAGGTGCACGTTCAACACGACGGCCATCGTTTGCGGGTGCACGGGCGTAAAGCCTGGTGCTCCGGCGCGGCGGTGGTCAGTCATGGTTTATTGACCGCCTGGGATGAGCAAGGCCGCCAGCAATTGGTGGCGGTGCCTATGCAACAACCGGGCGTAAGCGTCACCCATGAAGGCTGGCACGCGGTGGGCATGGCCGCCACCGGCAGTGTCGAGGTGATCTTCGACAATGCCGGCGCTATGGCGGTGGGCGGTCCCGGTGACTACCTTGCCCGCCCCGGTTTCTGGCAAGGCGGAGTCGGCATCGCGGCGTGCTGGTACGGCGCGGCCCAACGCCTGGGCCAGGTGCTGCAACAGCACTGCGCCCGGCGCGCCGAGCCCCATGCCTTGGCGCACTTGGGCGCGGTGGACAGTGCGTTGCACGCCGCCGCCTGTGTATTGCGCGCGGCGGCCGAATGCATCGACCGCGAGCCCGGCGCCGATGCCAGGGAATTGGCCCGGCGCGCACGCGCCTGCATCGAAGACAGCGTCGAACAGGTGATGCGGCATGTCGGCCGCGCCGTGGGGGCCGGGCGGTACTGCCAGGACCCACACGTGGCGCAGTTGATGGCCGACCTGCCGGTCTACATCCGTCAGAGCCACGCCGAACGCGACCTGGCCGCCCTGGGCGAATGGGTCGCCGCCCAACCCACAGGCAGGTGGCAGCTATGAAAGCCAATCCTATCGTCGGCCAGGGCACGCCGCTGCAGCATTGGCAGACCTCACCGCGCATGGCGGCGCTGGCTACCATCAGCGTCGAAGCGTTGGTTCCCGAGGGGCATCGCGCGGTGATTATCGCGCCCCACCCCGATGACGAAGTGCTCGGCTGCGGCGGCCTGTTGCAAGGCCTGGCGGCGCTGGAGCGGCCCATCCTATTGATTTCGGTCACCGACGGCAGTGCCAGCCACCCCGGTTCCCAGCGCTGGCCGGTGGAGCGCCTGAGCGTGGTGCGCCCGCAGGAGTCGGCGCAGGCCCTGCATCGCCTGGGCGTGCCGCTGCACAGTCTCAAATGGTTGCGCGCCGGCTTCAGCGACAGCCAAGTGGCGGCGCGCGAGGACGAGCTGGCCGCGTTTATTCAGCGTTATGTGAAACCCACCGACGTGCTGTTCACCACTTGGCGCGAAGACGGCCATTGCGACCACGAAGCCGTCGGCCGTGCCAGCGCGCGGGCCGCCGAAACGACGGGCGCGCGACTGTATGAACTGCCGGTGTGGACCTGGCACTGGGCAACCGCAGAAGACCGTATGGTGCCGTGGCATCGTGCGCGCAAGATCCCCCTCACCTGTGAAGCGGTGGCTCGCAAGCGCCACGCCATCCATGCATTCGCCAGCCAACTGGAAGGCGACCCGCAGATCGGCCTGCCGCCGGTGCTGGCGCCGTATGTGGTGGAGCGCCTGCTGCAACCTTTTGAAGTGGTATTCGTATGAGTGTGGCTACACCTTATTTCGACCAATTGTTCGCTGAAAACGATGACCCCTGGGCTTTTCGCCAGCGCTGGTACGAGCGGCGTAAACGCGCCCTGACCCTGGCGCTGCTGACCAAGCCACGCTACGCGTCGATCTTCGAGCCCGGCTGCGCCAATGGCGAGTTGAGCGTTGAACTGGCAGCGCGCTGCGATCGCCTGCTGTGCTGTGACACTGCGGCGGCGGCGGTAGCTCTGGCGCGCACGCGGCTGTTGGGCTGCCCCCATGCACAGGTGCGCCAGAGTCGATTGCCCGCGCAGTGGCCTGCCGGCCAGTACGAGCTGATTGTGCTCAGCGAGCTGTGCTATTACCTGGACGCCGACGACCTGGGCCGCCTGATCGAGCGCGCCCTCGCCTGCCTGAGCGCCGATGGGCAGATCCTGGCCTGCCACTGGCGCCCGCCCATCGAGGGTTGCCCGCAAACCGCCGAGCAGGTGCATGCCCTGCTGGACGCGCGGCTGGGCATGCCGCGTATCGCCAGCCATCACGACCACGACTTTCTCCTTGACCTGTGGAGCCGCGACGGCACCTCGGTCGCCACCCTTGAGGGCCTGCGATGATCGGCATTCTGATTCCGGTGCACAACGAACAAGCGCTGTTGGCCGAGTGCCTGGACGCCGCGCTGAAAGCGGCCCGTCACCCCGATCTGCTGGGCGAAACGGTGCAGATCCTGGTCATGCTCGACAGTTGCAGCGATGGCAGCGCCGCGATTGTCCAGGCCTACCCGGTGCAGTGCCTGGAAGTTCAGGCACGCAATGTCGGGCACGCCCGGGGCGTCGGCGCGCGGCATCTGCTGGACCTGGGCGCGCGCTGGATCGCCTGCACCGATGCCGACAGCCGCGTGGCCCCGGACTGGCTGGTGGCACAGTTGGCGCTGGAAGCCGATGCGGTGTGCGGAACCGTCACGGTAGACGCCTGGAGCGAAGGGTTCGACCCCGCCGCGCAGATCCGCTACCACCAGGGCTACGAAGCGCGTGACGGTCATCGGCATATCCACGGCGCCAACCTGGGCGTGAGCGCCGACGCCTACATCCGTGCCGGTGGCTTTGAGCCCTTGGCCTGCCATGAAGATGTGCAACTGGTGCGTGACCTGGAGCGCTGCGGCGCATCGATTGCCTGGAGCCATCGTCCGCAGGTGATCACCAGCGCACGCCTGGAAGCCCGCGCCACGGGCGGTTTTGGCGATTACTTGAAAAGTCTGTTGGCCGGCGCTGAAAAAAACGCCGTGGCGCCACGGTAAAGCGCGGGATCCTTGTCTATGCTGAGGACGCCTTGCTGGTAATTCAGGGTTGAATTGCCATGCACCCATCACGGCGGAGTCCGTGGTGACTATAAGAGAGTCGTCCCGTCAACGGGGTACGACCGCGTCTCACTCGACAAGGATGTGACACCCATGAAGCCTGCCTCGCTGAGCGAAGGCCGTCGCGGCCCCGCCCAAATCTGGAACAGTGCGCCGCAACTGGCGCAAATCCCCCTTGTCGCCCCCACCGCACTGGTACCGTCCGGTGCGCGCGTGGTGGTGGTTGCGCCCCACCCTGGCGACGAAGTGCTCGCATGCGGGGGGCTGCTGCAACTGTTCAGTCAACTGGAACACCCTCTGCAACTGATCTCCATCACCGACGGCAGCGCCAGCCACCCAGGCTCCCTGGTCTGGCCGGCGAGCCGCCTGAGCGTGGTGCGCCCGCAGGAAAGCGCCGAAGCGCTGCGGCGCCTGGGCATGCCGTTGCACAGCCTGAAGTGGATTCGCGGCGGTTTCTGCGACAACGCGCTGGCGGGCCGCGAACCGCAGCTGAGCCAATTCATCGCGCGCTACCTGCACCCTGGCGACGTGGTGTTCACGACCTGGTGCAACGATGGCAACCGTGACCACGACGCCGTCGGCCGCGCCACGGCCACGGCCTGCGAGCTGATACGCGCACGGCTGTATGAATTGCCGGTATGGGCCTGGCACGGCCCGGTCCGCCAGGCGGCGACAGTGCCTTGGCCGAGGGCGCGCAAAGTGCGCCTCGACACCTGGAGCGTGGCGCGCAAGCTTCACGCGGTACACGCTTATGCCAGCCAACTGGCCGGCGATCCGGAGATCGGCCTGGCGCCGATCCTTGCCCACGTGCTGCTGGAGCGCATGCGCGAGCCGTATGAAATCGTATTGATCTAAGCTCGTCTGTACCTGTTATTTCTGACAGTAGCGTGGGATTGCAAAGCTGACTACCGTTGAAAAAGCGCTGTACCCCTTCAGGTGCAGTCGAGAAAGCCATGCCAACTCCCTGCATTGGCCGGTGTTTTCGAACAGGTAACCCGCACTCCCTGCTCCGTATCGCGCAACGCGTTGTCATGGTCTGGCCCGCACCCCCTGCCACGGGTGCTGGAGTAACCGAGCCTTTCAGCGAGGACGAATCATGCGTACACGGATGCTTCTTCTGCTGCACCTGCTTGCACTGGCGGCGACGCCATTGGCCTCTTATGGCGCATGCAGCATCAACAACACCCCCGGCAATGACACTTCCACCTGTGACAGCGGATCGACTCCCGGCTTCATCGACACCGGTGGCAATAACAGCCTCACGGTGAGCGGCACGGGCCAGGTGGCAGGGTCCGTGACCTTCGGCGCAGGCAACGATAAGACCGAGATCAACGGCCCGGGCGCCAAAATCGTTGGCGGACTGAGCCAAGCATCGGGCATCGACGACTTCATCATGAGCAGCGGCGAAGTCAAGTTTGTGGATCAGGGTGACGGCCTGGATACCTTCACGATGACAGGCGGTGTGATTGTCGATGAGTTCAGCGCCGGCGATTACGCCGTCATGACGGGAGGCACCATCGGCAACGTGAATATGAGGCTCGACGACAATACGTTTCTTATGTCCGGCGGCAAAATCCTGCGCAACCTTATCACCGGCTTCGGCACGGACTTGGTCAGACTCTCGGGCGACGCAGAAGTGGTGGGCAATATCAGCGTCAGCGGCGGCGACGATACCGTGGAAATCCTGGGAGGCAAGGTCGGCGGAAACGTCCTGCTCAGCGCGGGCAACGATAAGTTCCTCTGGTCCGGTGGCACGCTGGGGAAGCTCGTGGACGCTGGCTTGGATGACGATATTGCGGTGCTGCGGAACCTGACCGATGCGAACCTGGCGAAGACCATACTGGACGGCAGTCTGGGCAACGATAAGCTGATCGTCGATAACAGCCGGGTCAGCAATAATCCAGACCAGTACGTGAACTGGGAAACCGTGAATTTGACCAATGGGACGACGTTTACGCTCGAGGGTAAATTCGTGCTGGGCGACAGCGCCTCGAACACCGGCACCCTGACCATTGATAAGACCAGTGCAATCCTGGCCGGCACGGGCTTCATCAACTCCCTTGGCGGTAAGCCAGTGACGCTGGACAACCAGGGCCTGATCGACATGACGGGCAATACCCGCGCCAGCGACTCACTGACCGTCAGCGGCACCTACAAAGGCAACGGCGGCCGGCTCGCGCTGCAAAGCGTGTTGGGCGCCGACGGTTCGGCCAGTGACAAACTGGTGGTCAACGGCGGCCCGATACAGGGCACTACGCCGATTGACATTAAGAACCTGAACGGTGCCGGCGCACAGACCGTGCAGAACGGCATCCTGGTGGTCGAGGCCATCAACAATGCCAGCGGCGCGGCCAGCGCATTCAGGCTCGGCAATTCCGTGTCCGCCGGTGCGTACGACTACTACCTGTTCAAGGGCGGCGTCACAGCCGGCACCTCGGAAAACTTCTACCTGCGCTCGACCGTCCCGGCCAAACCGACCGACCCGGTCATCACCCCCGTGCCCACTCCCGACCCCGAGGGGCCGCCGCTGCCGCCCAACCCCGGCATAACGCCGCTGCCGATTTATCGGCCGGAAGTGTCGGTGTACGCGGTGCTGTTCCCTGCCGCCCAGCAGATGGTGCAGGACATGCTGGGTACCTACCACGAACGCATGGGTGACCAGAGCCAGCAACAGCAGACCGGCGCATTTCCGGCGGGCTGGGGCCGTGTGTATGGCAACAGCCGCCGCCAGGGCTTCACCGGCACCGTCAGCCCGTCGCTGAACAGTTCCGTATCGGGCTTCCAGATAGGCAGCGATGTCTACGCAGGCCAGCTCGACAACGGCCTGCAGCACCGCGTGGGGTTCTTTGTCGGCCACAGCACCCTCAAAGGCAACGTCAAAGGGTTCAGCGATGCCCGGCTGGACCAGGACACGGGCAAGACGACCCTGCGCGGTGACAGCCTGGGCCTCTACTGGACGTTGATCGGCGCCAACCAGGCATACCTCGACCTGGTGCTGATGGGTACCCGCTTCGACGGTCACAACGAATCAGACCGTGGCGTGAAGATGAAAACCCGTGGGCATAACCTCACCGCTTCGGCCGAAGTCGGCTGGCCGCTGCCGATCAGCGACACCTGGGTGGTTGAACCGCAGGCTCAGGTCATCGTCGGCAAGACCCGGCTGGATCGGCAAAACGACGGCATCTCCGATGTGTCCTATGACGCCGATACCAGCCTCACCACGCGCCTGGGCGTGCGCCTGCGCGGCGACTATCAGGTCAGCGGCATGCCGTTGCAGCCCTATGCACGGGCCAACGTCTGGCACACCCGCGCCGGCCAGAACACCGTGCGGTTCGACGATGTCACCGACATCGACACCGAACAGAAGTCCACCACCCTGGGGCTGAGTGCCGGCGCCGCGCTCAAGGTTGCCATGGGCGTCAGCCTCTACAGCGAGGTGGGCTACAGCCGGAACCTGGACAGCAACACGTTTAATGGCCGCCAGGGCACGCTGGGCCTGAGAATGGAGTTCTAGCAAACCTGTGTATCGCAGTGTGTATAGCGCCCACTGCGATACAAAACCTTTAACCCGGCGAGTTTTCCGAAACAGGCCAGATACAGCGCGGCGTTCAACTGGGTGCCAGGTATCCATCGCGCCGCAGGAGGCTCGCCATGCACAATCCATCGACACGCCGCTTCATACGTCATCCACTCGCCCTGGCCTTCGCGCTGTTGCCCTTGGGCATGATCGGCCTGGCCCGGGCCGAAATGCCCGAGGTGAACACACCGATGCAAACCGCCCCGTCATCCGGGCTGGGCGCGCTCAAGCACATCAAGGCCGGCCTGCTGGATGTGGCCTACGCGGAGGTCGGCCCTGCCGACGGCCCGGTCGTAATCCTGCTGCATGGCTGGCCCTACGATATCGACAGCTATGCCCATGTCGCGCCATTGCTCGCGGCCAAGGGTTACCGCGTACTGGTCCCCTACGCCCGCGGTTACGGCGGCACCCGGTTTCTGTCGGACGCGACCCCGCGCAACGGTCAACCGGCGGCGTTGGCCAGGGATGTGATCGACTTTATGGACGCGCTGAACATCCGGCGCGCGGTGCTCGGCGGCTATGACTGGGGCGCACGCTCAGCGGATATCGTCTCGGCGCTGTGGCCCGAACGCGTCAAGGCGCTGGTCTCGGTCAGCGGCTACCTGATCGGCAACCAGGCCGCCGGCCAGACCCCCCTGCCGCCCAAGGCTGAGCAGCAATGGTGGTATCAGTTCTACTTCGCCACCGAGCGCGGCGCCGCCGGTTATCGCAAGAACACTCACGATTTCGCCAAGCTGATCTGGCAGACCGCGTCGCCGAAGTGGGCCTTTGACGACGCCACCTTCGAACGCAGTGCCAAAGGCCTGGACAACCCCGATCACGTGGCCATCACCCTGTTCAACTACCGCTGGCGCCTGGGTCTGGTGAAGGGCGACGCCCACTACGAACCCCTGGAACAGCAACTGGCCAACGCCCCTGCTATCCAGGTTCCTACCATCACCCTGGAAGGCGATGCCAACGGTGCTCCGCACCCGGCGCCCGAGGACTACGCCAAACGCTTTACCGGCAAATACCAGTTCCGCCTGATCAACGGCGGCATCGGCCACAACCTGCCGCAGGAAGCGCCCGAGGCATTTGCCAAGGCGGTAATCGACGCCGATCACCTATGATGAAGCACCAATGGCTGACGCCCTTTTCCCGTGGGTTGCAGGAGAAGCAGTATCCAGCGATGTGAAAAATTCGTTAACTAATTCTGTCCCAAGGCTTTTTCCTACAGACTCAATCTGCCAAACTCACGCGAATAATTCTCAACACCTTTATCATTAGCCACGGACGGCACGCGGGAGAGTCAGTTTCATGTCTGTGCAATCACCTGGCGGCAATGTTTTTTCACTCAGTCTGATGACCTTGGCGGTGTGCCTGGCCACCCCACACGCGGCGGTCGCCGCCGACACCCCGGCACCGGCCGCCACGCTGGAATTGGGCGCCACGCAGATCTCCGGCGAAGGCCAACTGGGTGAAACCACCGAAGGCACGCAGTCCTACACCACTGGCTCGATGAAGACCGCGACCAAGCTGCCGCTGACCCTGCGCGAAACCCCACAGGCGGTCACCGTGGTGACGCGTCAGCGCATGGACGACCAGGCGATGACCAGCATCAACGACGTGGTCAACGCCACGCCGGGCCTGTTCCTGAACTACTCCAACGGGCCTGGTCGGCAGTCCTACACCTCGCGTGGCTTCGATATCGATAACCTGATGTACGACGGTATCCCAAGTGGCTACAACGGTGCGTCGGTGGGCGCGCAGCCGAACCTGGCGATGTTCGACCGCGTCGAAGTGGTGCGCGGCGCCACCGGCCTGGTCACTGGCGCGGGCAACCCGTCAGCCGCCATCAATATGGTGCGCAAGCACCCGCTGGATGAGCAGAAGGTCACCCTCACCGGCGCCGCCGGCAGCTGGGACGATTATCGCGGTGAACTCGACGCATCCAGCCCGCTCAACGACAGCGGCACCCTGCGCGGCCGAGTGGTGACGTCCTACCGTGATGCCAACAGTTTTATCGACAAAGCCGAAAACAGTCATGGTCTGTTCTACGCCGTCACCGAAGCCGATCTGAGTGAAGACACCACCCTGACCCTGGGTTTCTCCAATCAGAAGGATAAGACCAACTACTTCTGGGGCGCCTCGATGATCGGCCAGGACGGCCACCACCTGGATCTGTCGCGGTCGTACAACCCCGGCACCGACTGGGAAAACAAGGATCAGGAAATCAACACAGTCTTCGCCGAACTGCGCCAGCGCCTGGCCAATGACTGGAGTCTGCAGGTCAACGCCAACTACGCCGAACAAAACGCATTGTTCTCCGGTTCGTATCAGTCGCGCTGGGTCAACAACACCCTGGCACGCACGGTGTACCAGGCCAAGTACGATGAAAACCAGGCCGGGGTCGACGCCTTCGTCAGCGGCCCGTTCCAGGCATTCGGGCGCAGCCATGAACTGGTGGTCGGCGCGAGCAAGCGCATCTACGACATGACCACCCACAACTACAGCCCCTACGACACCAACTGGCCGCTGACGGCGGGCAAACCGGACTTCGTGCACACCAACAACGAGCGCGAAGTCACCACTCAGGACAGCGTCTACGTCACCACCCGCCTGAGCCTGGCCGATCCGTTGAAGTTGATCCTCGGCGGGCGCCTGGACTGGTACGACTACGATAACCGCGATGGCGACGGCGACTACCACGTCACCCGCAACCTCACCCGCTACGCCGGCCTGATCTACGAGCTGGACGATAACCACTCGGTGTACGTCAGCTACAGCGACATCTTCACCCCGCAAAAAGAAAAGGACACCGGCGCCGCGCCGCTCAAGCCTATCGTCGGCAAGAACTATGAGGTCGGCATCAAGGGCGAATACCTGGGCGGTGCGTTGAACGCCAGCGTCGCGCTGTTCCGCATCGACCAGGAGAACCGCGGTGTGCAGGTGGTGGTACCGAACTGCCCGCAGGCCTCATGCTACGAAGCCTCCGGTGAGATCCGCAGCCAGGGTATCGACTTCGAACTGCAGGGCGCATTGACCGAAAACTGGCAGGTCGGCGGTGGCTACACCTACGCACGCACCCACACCATCAAGGACGACGCCAAACCGCAGTTGGTCAACAAGCAGTTCGATACCGACGTCCCGGAACACCTGTTCAAGTTGACCACCCGCTACAACTTCCAGGGCCCACTGGAAAAACTGCGGGTGGGCGGCAACATCTCCTGGCAGAGCCGCCTGTACAACGACATCGCGTTGGCCGACGGCAGCACCTACCGCCTGCAACAAGGCGCCTACGCCGTCACCGACCTGATGGCCGGCTACAAGGTCAACGACCACCTCGACCTGCAGGTCAACGCCAACAACATCTTCGACCGTCGCTATTACTCCACCATCGCCAACTCGGCGAGCTACGGCGGCGACGCCTACGGCAACCCGCGCAACATGATGCTGACGGCCAAATACAGCTTCTGAGGTTCCAGGCAACGCGCGCCGGCGGACACTACCGCCGGCGCTAGTGCTGACGGCGGCAACGCATCAGCGTTGCCCGCACCACCAGCTTGTGAAACGGGCGAATCAGCACAATGTAGACACGCCCCAGTCGATTGTGGGTGTGCACCGCCGTCGTGGCGATCAGGACTTCACCCTGCTCGTCGCGCCGTCGAAGCAGCGAAAGACGAAAATCCAGGTGGCTGTCATTTTCCCCCAGCACCATCTCGTCAGCGCTTTGCTCAAGCACCGGGAAAAAGTCGATATGGGCTTTATCGGAATGCGCGCGTCGCACCTCGCCGGAGGTCCGTACGCCCAACGGCCCCATCACACCATCGCGGATCGCTATCAGCACCTTGAACCACACAGGCGGCGAACCCAAGGCGCGTACGGCGAGGTCATTGATGGAGACGTCAGCCGCCTCGATAGGCACGACAAAACTGTCAAGCAACTGCGCGTTCGCGTACCAGTCACGGATCAGGCTTTCTGGCGGTGGATCGATAGGCCGGGCAAGCATCGTCATGTGAGGGGGTTCCCTGAATGAATGCAGCTGAGTCGTGAGACTGGTCGGCTGTCAGGCCACCATCGGGGGCAAGCCCCCTCCCACATTCAAAACGTTATCGATCGACCTGCTTGGCATCGATAAACGGCACCGTACTGTTTGGCAACATGGTGGTCGGCAGTACGCCGTTCCAGCGCTCGGCCTTGGTCAGCTCGATCAGGTTCTGGTTGCTGGCCAGGGCCTTGGCGCGGGCCTGGATCGCGTCGGCTTCGGCGTTGCCGCGCAAGCGCGTGGACTCGGCATCCGCCTTGGCCTGGGCCAATTGCGAGTCGGCCTCGGCTTGGGCCTGGGTCACCCGGATCTGCGCCTGCACCTGCTCGGTCTGCAGCATTTGCTCGCGAGTTTTGACTTCCACTTCGGCCTTCATGCGCAAGGCAATCGAACGCTCGTAGTCATCGCTGAAGTCGATGTTTTCGATCTGTACGCTGTCGATCACCACTGGCCCAACCACCGAATCGCGGATGGCCTTGGTCACATCCGCGACAAACTTGCCACGATTCTGCACCGCCGACACCGCGTTGTACTGGCCGAACACGTTTTCCACCTGGGTCGGCACCTGACGGGCGATCAGGCGGTCACGCACGCCATCCAAGTCCTTGTAACTGGTGTACACCTTGGCGACATCGCTGGTAGGAATGTGCCAGGAAACCGAGACCTGCAACTTGGCGGTCTGCTGGTCCTTGCTGTACGCCTGGAGGTTGGCGTACTGGGTAGCCTGGCTTTGAATGCTGATAAACCGCACCGACTCAATGAACGGCAGCTTGAACGACAGGCCCGGCTCCACCACGCCTATCATCGCACCGTTACGCAACAGCACACCCCGCTCGGTCTCATCAACCGTGAACCAACTGGTGGCCAGAGACACCACCACGACCAAACCCACCGCTGCAGCGGCATAGGTAACCATTTTATTCTTCATCGAAACGTCGCGTCCCTTCGTTAAGTTGGCGGCACGATACCCTGAACCGCGTCCCAGGTGGGGTGATAAGTACGCGGACGTTGCAGTACTGATAGGGACGTCACAGTCCAACTGCCGGGCGACGGTCAAAGAAGCCTGCATAGCGCCTTCGTCGACTCACTGATACTCGATGGTAAATGCCACTTTCGCCTGCACCGGCCCGGCCGCTATTGAATAGGCACTTCTGCATGATCGACTCCCTGTCACAGAACTACTTATAGGTGATGGTGAAATTTGCCGTGGCATTCGCTGCCCCTGGCTGCGGGCCGGTGGCAGCGGTGCTGGTCTGGATGTAGCGCGCACCGAATTGCAGATTGGTCACCCCGTCCTGCACCTGCGCCACCGGGACGTCCACGCCCAAGGGCAACGGGGTGCCGTCCTGCTTGAGTACCTGCACCGCCACGCCCTTGGCGGTGGAGGAGGAGTTCAGGCCGAGGATGCCCCCATCAGCGTTAATGATCGTCGAGCCTTTGGCGCCATCCAGACGGATATTGGCGTTATTGCCCTTGAAGTAGTTCCAGCTGGGGTTGTTGGCGTAGGTGCCCGCCAGGCAGCTGTTCAAGGTGATGCCAAACGGCTGGGTATCGGTGAACGTCCCTTTGCCGTTGAATACACGTTTTTCCCAGGACCGCATCGGCACTTCGATGATGTTGCCGGTGGCTTGGGGCAGGCTGCAGCCTGCGACCGTCACGCTGCCGTTGATAAAGCCTTTGACCCACTCCAGCGGCGTGCCGGTATCGTTGAGGTCAATGCGGTAAATTTGCAGGTTATTCAAATCGTGGCGCCCCGGCGCGATAGGTCCGGTTTTTACCAGATAGGCGTTGTTGTGAAAGTTGTAAGTGTAGCCACCCGAATTGCAATCGGTATAAACCCAAGGAAAACTCTCGCTGCTAGTCGCCAGACATAAGAACGCAGGTTTGGCGACGGTCCTTACGGCCACACCAAGGCCGGGGATATTGGTTTCGTAAATCGCACCTTTGATTGAATTGCCCGCGGCCACCGCCGCCATGGTTGGTGCCTTAGGCAGCAACATGACGGCCTCTACCGTGAGCGGCTGGGTCGGACAGCCCAGCGATAGCCAAGTGTCGACAATGCCGGGGCCGACTGCGGAGCCCAGCGGAGCATCCTGAGGAATATAGGCATCGCCGAAATCGTATGTGTTGACCGTCGGTTTTTTATCGAAGCACTCCGCCCACGCCGACTCCCCAAACAGCACCTGCGCCACACCCAACGCCAGCAGCGACGTCAATGTTTTGAACCCACCGAGGCGCTTTGCCCCGGCCTTTTTCGCGTTAGAAATCTTCATTTGCTTGGTACTCCACACACAGCATCCATCACCCGATAGCCATCGGTGACCGGTGCCTGACTGATATCCAGGCGGATCGCGCAACGTTGCGCGGCTTGCTCGCCCCATTTCATGGTGTAAGTCTTGCCGTCGCCCACCGACAGCAGCACTTGCCCGCCCTGCCCGACCACGCCGGCCACACCGTCGGTGTCATCCATCACAGTGGTGCCGAACGGCAGCAGCGAGCCGTCTTGCAGGCGCACGTTGAGCAGGACTTTTTCCGAGCGGCTGGCGGCGAAGGTGGTCTTGACCACCGCGCCGCGACGCGGCGTCACGTTACTCACGCCCTCGGCAATGTCGACATTGGTGTCCACCGCGCTGGTGTCCACGGCGATACGGTTCTTGCGGTACGGTGTGACATACGGCACCAGGGCATAGCCCTTTTTGTTGGTGACGGTGCCCGGCGCGTTGAGCAGGCCCACATTCGGCGTGTCCTTGACCTCCACCAGCGCCACGGTTTCGCCCAGGGTCTGGCCGAACTCGATGCCATCGGCATGGCCGAGTACCGAACCGCTGGCGCTCACCGACGTCTGCTTGTAGCCCTGCCCAACGCTGACGCCGGCGCCCAACTGGGCGAACGGCGCGCGGTAACCGAGCAATACCGAGCCAGTGCTGCCGCGGGTTTCGCCGTGATTGGCGTCGACCGAGTAGTTGAGGTTGCCGTCGCGACCACTGAGCCCGGCGCGCTGGTCGAACGTGCCGTCGGTGTTGCGGGTGACGCTGTAGCTGCCGGTGTTGCGGGTTTGCCCGAACGGCATCGACACGGTGAACACCACTTGGTTGCTCTCGCCGAACGAGTCGGTCAGGGTCTTACTGGCGTAGACGCCGTAGGTCACGCCTTTGTGCTGAGTGTTGAACCCCAACTGCATCTGTTTATCGGTGCGGCTGGAACCCCAATAATTCTGTTGGCTCACGTTCAAATACAGCGAGCCGTAGCTGTCCAGGGCCTGGTTGATACTGGCCTCGACTTTGGTGCGCTTGCTGATACCGCCGTATTCGTTGGGCTGCTGCAGCGCCACCGCGTCACTGAAGTCCTGATAACCCTCGGTGGAATAGCGATAACCGGCGAAGCGTACCGACGTACCGGTCTCGAACGCCTTGCCGTAGCGCACACCGACACTGCGGCCCTTCTCGCTCGTGCCTTTGGTTGAAAGGCCCTGAGGGATGTCGGTCTGCGCCTGGGTCACGTCCAGCGACACCGCGCCGAGGCTGCCCAGGCTCTTGCCTACGCCCACCACGCCGGCACGATAGAAATCCGCACCGAGCAGGCCGCCGTATAAAGTCAGGTCAAATGGCAGCCCGTAGGCCAGCGAGCCCTGCACGAAAGCCGGGCGGGCACCGCCGGATGAGTCGTTGTACTCGCCCACGGTGGCGCTGTAGCGCCACGTCTTCTCACGCAGCATGTTGCCCAAGGTGGCATATGGCTGGGTGAAGCGGCGCTCACGGCCGTCGGCTTCGGTGATGATGATTTCCAGATCACCGCTGCCACTGGCGGCGTTCAGATCGTCGATTTCGAACGCACCCGGCGCCACGTAGGTGGTGTAAAGCGAATAGCCGTTCTGGCGCACCTCGACCTTGGCCTGGGTGTCGGCAATGCCACGGATCACCGGGGCGTAACCTTGCATCGAGTCGGGCAGCATGCCCATGTCGGATGCAATCTGTGCGCCGCGAAACGGGATGGTGTCGAACACATCGCCCGGGGTGAAGCTTTCGCCCAGGGTCAAGGTGCCCTTGATCGCAGTGAGGTCACGTTGCGCATAGGTGTTGCTGCGCTGCCAGGAGCGTTGGCCATGGTTGTCCTGGCGGAACGAAGAGCTTGAGCGAAAACGCCAGTCGCCCAGGTTGAAACCACCGTTGGCGTACAGACTGTATTGGCTGCCGTGGCCCTGGGCATCGCTTTGGGTCTGAGCCGCCGAAAACTGGTAGTTGAGCATCGCGGCATTGATGCCACGGTCCCAATCCTGCGGCGCCACGTAACCGGCGGCGTCGCGGCGCAGGGCAATCTGCGGCACACTGATGTCCAGGGCCAGGCGATGGGCGTCGAAGCTCACCGAGGCACCTTCGATCATGCTGGGCAAATCCACGCAGTCCGGCAGCGCCTCGCCCGGCTTCACGAAGGCCTCGAGCTTGATTCCCAGGTCCTTGAGGAAGGCTTCGGACAGGCACGCTTTAACGTCACCGCTGGCCGCGTCTTTGGCGAACGTCATGTCCCGACGGTCGAAAAAGCTCTGGTTCAAACGCACCAGCACCGGGTAAGTCCCTGGGCCGATTGTGCCGTTATTGGCGATGGCATCCAGGTCGAGGTTAGGCCCGGCGTTGGCGCCGCCGAAACTTTGCATAAAGCCGGAATCGAATTTATCGCCACTGTCGGCCTGTGCCACGCTGCCCAGCAGCGCACTGAGGACGGCAACACACAATGGCAATGGCACCGATGGAATCGACGAACGTGGCGTGGTGAAGGTGGCGCTTCGCATAACGATACTCGACAAGCAGCCCCCGCGAAGTCACAGCGGCGAGCAGATTAAAAAAAGGGCGAAAGTGCGGCGTTAAGGCATGTTGCCCAGCGGGGCGGTCAGCGGTTCGGCGTACCCGCCAAAGTCGTTGATGAAGCTGAACATCACTTCACCGTTGTTGCCTTTAAAGCCCGGCAGCGCAAAACGCTGGGTGCTCATTGGCGCAACCATCTTCGGTTCCACCACTTCCACTTGCTGTGGACCGGCGCTGACTTTCACCGCGATAAACGACACGTGATAAGCGCTGGGGTTGTTCACTTGCAACGCGGTCTTGCCGTTGTCCTGCACCAGGCTCCAGCGCAAGGCGTTGGGCGCGTCGTAGGCCGAGCCGGGCAACTTGGCCGGGCGATAGAACAGTTTGATGCGGGTACGCATGGCCACTTTCAGGGTGTTTTCATTGCCTTTGCCGGCCACCGGGATTTCCTGGGCGTTGAAATAGAACACCGACTCACGGTCTTGCGGCAGCGCGCCTGGCACCTTCTGGATGCGCACCATTTGCTCTTTGCGCGGGTCCAGGCGGAACAGCGGCGGCGTGGCCACGAACGGTGTGGTGGTGGTGTTGTCGTCGGCCGCGGTGTTGATCCAGGTCTGCACCGCATAAGGTTGCGCGGTGGTGTTGCTGACCATGATCGAAGCGTCGCGCTTGTTGCCGTCGAACACGATACGGGTGCCGCCGAGCATCACGCCGGCCTGGCCGGCAGTGCTCAACAACACACTGCCCAGTACTACGGCTGCCAGGGGCAACCGCTTGGAAAAAAGGGAAAGAGCGTGCATCTGATTCATCCTCCTGCCGCCCGGGGCCAGGCCCCGAGGCGTGTGGGACGACAGCCGCGCGTCTCGCGGCTGTCCATCGGCCGACTTACTGGTAGTCGACGGTGAACGCAGCCTTGGCGTTGGCCGGGCCGGAGGTCGCCGTGCCGGTGGCGATGTAGTTGGCTGTAAAGCGCAGCGGTTGGGTCAGGTCCAGGTACGGAGCGGAGCCCAGCCCCAGTTGCACGTCGTTGCCGTCTTTATCTTTGATCTGTACCGCGACATTGCTGGCGTGTCCGGCGTCCGGGGTGATGCCAATCCATTGGCCGCTGGCGCCGGCGGTGCCGCTCAGGGACAAGAACTTGACCACCGCTTTCTTGCCAGTGACGCTGCAGCCTGGGGCGGTAGTGTCGATGGTCAGGGTGAACGCGCCACCACCAGCCACGGCACCGGCAGTTGCCAGGGAGCTGGCAGGGACGCTGCCCAGAGACACGTCGCCGGCGCCGGCCGAACCGTTCAGGTCGCTGACCACTACCGGGCACGTGTTGTCGGTCACACTGCCGACGAAGTTGATTTCGCCGTCAGCGGCCATGGCAGCCTGAGAACCAGCAGCCAGAACCAGAGCAGCGACCAAACCTTTGAGAGCAAACTTGTTCATTTTCATATTCCAGATAAGAGAGATGTGGGGAAGCGTGAGTGCTTCGATTCGTCGTGATCGCATTGCCGCCCGGGCGGTGTGTTGTGCGTCTCAACGGGGCTCATTATCTGGAGGGGGGTACCCTTTCCACGTAGGACTAATGCCGCACGCTTGTAGGAATTTTCCTAGTGCTATTTAAAGGGCAACACGCTTCAGACCAGCTCATTGCGCCGCGCGAAGGCGGCCAGGCACACCACCGACTTGACCTTCAGCTTCACGATCAAACGGGTTTTGTAGTTGCTCACGGTCTTGATGCTCAGCAGCATGGACGCGGCGATTTCCGGGTTGCTCAAGCCCATTGCCAACTGCTGCAGGATGGCCAGTTCTCGATCGGTGAGGCTATGGATCAGCTTCAGGTCCTGGCTCTGCACTTCGCTGCGCGCCACCGAATGCATGCCCAGGTTGGGAAAGAAGGTGTAGCCGTCCATCGCTGCCCGCACTGCCTTGACCAGGTAGTTGAGGTCGTCGGCCTTGGAGATAAACCCGGCGGCGCCGGCGCGCATGCTGCGCATGGAATAGAACAGCGCCGACTGCGAGGTCAGCACCAGAAATTTGCATGACAGGCCCAGGGCGCGCACGCGGGCGATCACTTCCAGGCCGTCGAGACGTGCCAGGGTAATGTCCAGCACCATCAGGTCGGGCCGATGCTCGCGCGCCAGTTGCACCGCGTCGGCGCCGTTGTCGGCCTCGGCGACCACGTTGAACTGCTGCTGTTGCAGCACCATCCGCACCGACGCGCGAATGCACGGATGATCGTCCGCCACTATTGCTTTGAGCATAAGCCCCTCTCTGAATCGCCGCCCCGGCAACGGGGCTCAGTAGTAAACGATCTGCACCACCATCACCGCGTCGAACGGCCCGACTTTGGGGTCACCCAAGGGCACCAGGGTCGCGTTGAACGGCACGTCGATATGGCTGACGTCCGCCGCGAAGTTGGCCAGGGGAAATGGTTCGTTGATCGGCACCTGGTTGTTGCGCGCATCGCGGATCTCGATGCCGAACTGGCTGTCGCTGGCTGGCAGGATGTAGTCGCCTTGCACGCTGTTGCTCAGGAACGTCGCACCGATGTTGAGCGCGCTGCTGCATTTCTTTTCCAGTGCCAGGCTCAAAGGTTTGGTCGGACGCGGCGGCGAGAAGCCTGTGGACGACTTGCCGACCGCGCCGAAGTCGACGATGCCCGGTTCCGGCGTAACTTTAACGTCCACCGTGCAGGCCGTGCCGACGATGTTCTGCAAGCCACTGAGCTGGAACCGAAAGTTGCCGAACGGGTTACTCGGCCCACCGTTAAGGCCGTATAAACCGTCGAACTGGAATACGTCGTAGGTGTCCTGGGATGGCCGTTGCAACGGCAGCAAGCCGCGCTTGCGGATGACCACCTGGAACGCAATGGTCGGGTTAACCAGGGAACACGCCAGCATGTCTTCGGCGCTGTGTGCATCCGGGCAACCAGGGGAAACAAACCCGCTGTCCACACCTTGTGTGGGGTTGGCACTCCAGTCACCGTCCCAGGCCGTCACCTGCCTGTACACCAGGCCGAACTCGATGCCCCATGGCGTAGCGTCGAGGCCTGCGGGGTTACCGTAAAAATAGATCGGGTCGTTTTCAGCGTAGTGAATATCGAATTTCTTCCAGCACTTGGCAGAAATCACATGGGTCTTGGAGCGCCAGATGATGGTGCCATCGGGCACCGTGTCCGGCACCGAAACCGGGCCGATATAATCCGTCAGGTAGCTGCCATCGCTCAGCGACGTGCACTGCATTCCCCAACTGACCTGGGCGCACAACAGCAGCAATGCGGCCAGGCACAGTTTGCCAAGCGTCATGGTTTGACCCCGGTGCAGGTTTCTCCGGCGCATTTGAACAACGTGTCTGACTGCCCGCCGAAGTCATTCATGTTGGAGATGCGCAGCGTCTTGAAGCTCGTATTCGCCAAGGCAAAGCGTGCACCGGAAAACGGCGCGATCATGGTCGCAGGCAGCGGCACCGAGGTTTTTTCCTCTCCCGTCAACAGACCGACCACGGTGATATGGAACGGCGAAGGGTTGTCCAGCAGCAGTTGCTTGCCGGCGCTGTCGATCTTCACGTTCAAACGCAAGGCCAGATCTTCGCCACGCTCGCGCTTGACCAACGCCGGGCGGTAAAACAGCTTGATCTTGGACTGTAAGGCGATCTGCATCGCGTTCACCACCTCGGTCTTCGGCGGAATCTCGCGCACATTGAGGTAGAACACCGATTCGCGATCCTTCGGCAACCCCAGCTCCGGCAGCTTGACGATGCGCAGGATGCTGCTCTCGTTGGCCTCCATCCGCTGCAACGGTGGCAGCACCATGAACGGCGCGGTGACCTTCTGCCCCGCTTCGTTCTCGATCCAGGATTGCACCACGAACGGCAGTTGCGGGTTCTTGTTGCTCAGGGTCACGCTCACCGAGGGAGCGCTTTCCTCAAACACCAGGCGGGTACGGTCGGGGACCACGGCGGCATTGGCCAGTAAAGGCGCGCTGGCGAGCATGGCCAGGACCAGGCGGGTAAACAGGCGGTGTGCGTTTACAAAGGAAGTAGGGTGCATGGTGTTTCTCCAAAAAGTTCAGGTTCGCGCCGCTATGGCGCGCGATTCAAAGGCATTGCACAGGCTTGGGAATATCGGTGAGGGCTTGGTCCGTGGGCAGCTTGCCCACTGCACAGTGCTCGGTGTCGTTCCAGCGCACGACCAGGCGGATGTCGGCGCTGATCCCCAGCAGATAGGTCACACCGCCCTCCCCTACGATGCCCAGCTCACGGTTGTTCTGCGCGTCCTGCACCGAGGCGCCGAAGGGCACCGGGCGGCCGTCGGAGCGGGTCAGCACGATGTAGGCGTTAAGGCCCTGGCGCGCGGCGAAGTCGACGTAGCCGATCGCACCCTCGGTCAACGCCAGCCGCTGCACAGGGTTGGAAACCTCGGTGTTGAGCGGCAGTTTTTCCATGTTGATGCGCACGTCGTAGCCCTGGAACGACGGCACACCATCCAGTACGGCATAACCGTTTTTGTTCGAATGGACCTGACCGGTCAGCGCCACGTCCGGCACACCATTGGTGGACACCAGCAGCCGCGTGTCACCGTTGATGCCGTTACCGTGGGCCGATACGCCATAGCGGGTGGCGATCAACGAACTGTCGATTTCACCGGTGACCGAGCTGTAGGTGCTGCCGTCGGTGGACACCGACGCGTTGGCGCGGTACGTCGACGTACGCTTGCCCACATAGGCGTTGACGTAGCGGTTATCGCCCACGCCGCCGTACACCTGATAGTTCAGGCCATCACCATCGTCGTGGCTGTAGCCGACACTGCTCGACGCCCCGCCGCTGCTGGAGCGCTGCATGCTGCTGGAGATGGTCGAATTGCCGCCCAGGGGCACGGTCACGCCCAGGTAGATCTGCGAGTCGTAGCGCCGACTGCTCTGGGATTGGTACGCCGATAGGTTGACGTTGACGTTCCTGACGTTACCCACCGAGAAACTGCGCGCCAGCGTCAGCCCGAAGCGTTCGGTCGGCGAGGCGTTCCAGTAGGTGGAGTGGTCGTAGGAAAGGGTGGTCGACAGCCCCGAGAATCGCTTGGAGAGCATCACCGAATAGCGCTGTTTGCTGGCATTGGACGCATAGGCGTCCGGGTCGCCCACAAACTGCGAAAAGTTGGTAAAGGTACGGTCGGAAAACCGGTAGCCCAGAAAGCGCAGGTCGGTACCCAGGCTGTCGAAGTGCTTGGAATAGTTGATGCGGTACGAGTTGCCCACCACTTTTTCGCCACTCCAGCGCAGCTTGGCACGCGAGGTGGTGACATCGGCGGACAGCGCGCCCAACGCACCGAGGTCCTTGCCCACGCCGACTGCGTTCGACAGGTAGTCGGTAGCCGCCAACACGCCGCCATAGACCGTCCAATCCAAAGGCAAGCCATAGGCCACTTCCGAGGCGACGAAACCAGGCTCGATACTGCCGCTGCCGTTTTGGCGGGGCTCACCGGCGCTCACCTTGTAGCGCAACTCGCCGGCACGGGCCAGGAACGGCACGGCGGCCGTGCTGACGCTGAAGGTTTGCTCGGTGCCGTCTTCCTCGCGCACGGTCACGTCCAGTGTGCCCTGGGCGCTGCTGCCCAGGTCCTGAATCGTGAAGGCGCCAGGAGTGACCGTGGTCGAATACAGCACACGACCCTGTTGCGACACCGTGACCCGCGCATTGGTGCGCGCCACCCCATTGATCAACGGCGCATAGCCACGCAGACTCGGCGGCAGCATGCGGTCGTCACTGCTCAGGCTGACGCCGCGCAGGGCAAAGGTGTCGAACACGTCGGAGTTCAGGTAATCCTCGCCCACCGACAATTTCGAGCGAATCGACGGCAGCGCGCGGTAGGCATACAGGCGGTTGAGCTGGAACGCCTTCTCTCGCTCGCCACGGTCCTGGGTTGTCGACTCTTGCTGGGCCTGGTAGTCGGCGCGCAGGCGCCAGGCGTCGATATTCACCCCGGCGGTACCGTAGCTTTGCAACGAGCGCGAACTTCCCGAGCCGCCCGCACCCCAGGTCTGCCGGTTGTTGGCGATCACGCGGTAATCGAGCATCGCCCCATCGAGGCCGTCGCTCCAGGCGGCAGGCGGGATGTAAGTGGGATCGTCATACTCGAATGCAGCCTGAGGCAGGCTGATCGCCAGGCGCGCGAGGTTTTTCTGGTATTTGACGCTGGCCCCTTCGATGCCGCTGAGGTCGACACACTGGCCGTCGGCCAGGCGCGGTAGACCTTTGAACACAGCCGGCTTGAGGCCAAACGTGGCCACCCATGCTTCGGGCAGGCAGGCATAACTTTCCTGCCCGCTGGCATCGGCTTTGAATTCAACGGAACGGGTGCCGAAATAACGCTGGTTGACACTGGTGTCCAACAAGTAAGTGCCAGGCACTGTGTATTGCGCACGCGTGAACTGACCGAGGCTGATATCGTCATTATTGTCGATATTCAGAAACTCGTTATTGAACTCCACGGCATAGGAATACTGCGCAGCGGAAGTTAATAAATAGATCACGATAAGTTTGCGGCAGTACACGGAAAGTACCCTATCAATATGTTTTGGCAGGCAAGAAAAAAGGGGCTTTCACCCCTTTTATCCAGAGCTGCTTAAACCGTTGAATCAGTTGTAAGCAACGGTGAAGTTGGCGACGCTGTCTGCTTCACCGGTGGTTACGGAAGCGGCGGTGGCTTCGTACATGGCAGCGAAACTCACTGTGTTGTTACCGTTCTGCAGCAAGGTCGGAGCAACCTGCTCCTTGCCGTTTTCCAGCAGTTCGCCGGCACTGCTCTGCAGGCGGATACCGACGTTCTGAGCCAAACCGGTGGTGGCGAACAGGGCCGGAACAGTTGGATCAGTGGTGCCAGTGAAGGTGAAACGGGCGTTCTTGTAAGTCGTGGTATCACAATCGGTCAGGACGATGTCGAAGCCTTTCGGCTCCGAGCGGTCGGCAATTTTCTTGAACCGGTTGGAAGGCACCTGGCCCAATGGCACAGTCTGGTCCAGGGAGTTGGCATCAATGCCGCATGCGCCGGAAACGATTTCACCGGTAAAACGTATAACACCTGGGTTGCCGGTTGGTGAAGACGCCGCGTTGGCGAAAGAAGCAAGGCTCATAACTACGGTAGCGGCGGTAACAGCGACAATCTTTTTCATTTAATGTTTCTCAGAGAAAGTAAGTGATCGGACCAGTTGGCCTGGCTTCGCAACCTTATCGGTAGTGGCAACTTCACTTATTTTAAGCACAAGTGCTGAATCGACGACTGAAGCCGAACAACTCCATCGCGCTGGTTATCCCCATAACGCTTTAATGTTCAACCAGCTTTCGAAACAGTGATGCCGTACTGACTTAGTAAAGAGGCCTGAGCAATGTTGCTCCGAGGAGAATAATGCGCGATGGGACTTACCGCTCTCGTAGGGGTTTTCTCTTCGAGATGTAGGAATTTTCCGCAGGACAATTCAATCGCGATCAGCTCACCCAGATTGACGAAACCTTGCGCTGAAGCGAGCAAGCTTGTTTGCGCGGGGCGCGCAGCGGCCCCAAACCGGACGGCTGGGGTTTATCGCAGAGAACACCGTTTAAAGATGCGGCTCAAGCCGTTCTTTCAAACGTTCCATCGCGCCCAGCAACAGGTCGACGGCTTCGGGCAGTGTCGCGGCATCAGGGCTGTCACAGGCCACTTCCAGGGCTTCGCAGCAACGGATCAGTTCCTCGGCGTGGATAATCCGCGCGCCGCCCTTGACGCGGTGCGCCAGGTCGGCCAAGCCCGGCAGATCGTGCTGGGAAAACAGCAGCATCAGGCGCGCCATGTCTTTGTCATTGCTGAGCATCAGGTCGTTGAGCAGGCGACTGATGGACGCGGCGTCGCCTCGCGTCAGTTGGCGCAGGCTGGTCATCTCGATACTGTCCGGAGCGTCATCACGCCGTGACGGCGGCTGTTCTTCCAGCGGCGGCAGCTGCGGCAGCTGCGGTGCGACAGAGGCCAGCCGTGCGCTGAGGTGCTTGAGGCTGATGGGCTTGAACAAACAGTCATCCATACCCGCAGCCAGGCAGCGATCTTTTTCCTCGGCCTGGGCATTGGCCGTGAAGCCAAGAATCAGGCACGGAGCCAGCTCACGGCTGCGCTCATCGTCACGGATCGCGCGGGCCAGTTCGTAGCCGTTCATGATCGGCATGTTGCAGTCGGTGATCACTACATCAAACGGGCGCGACAGCCAACTGCGCAGCCCATGGGCGCCATCCTCGGCGTCCTCGACCCGGTGGCCCAGGTAGCTCAGCTGCTGAATCAACAGCAGGCGGTTGGCCGGGTAATCATCGATAACCAGAATATTCAGCGGCCGCCCAGGCGCCTGGACCTCCAGCGCGGGTGGTGCGACTTCAGTCAGCGGTGCCATCACCGTCAGGTTCAACTGCACCACCACCTGCGTGCCCCGCCCCACCACGCTGTGCAACTGCAGTTCACCGCCCATCATTTCGCACAACGTGCGGCTGATCACCAGACCCAGGCCGGAGCCGCCGTGCAGCGACTGGTTGTTGGAATTGGCCTGGCTGAACGGTGCGAACAGGCGTCGCTGATCGGCCTCGGAAATGCCGCAGCCGGTGTCCTCGACCTCAAGGGTGATACCCAGGCGCTCATGTTCGGCGCTGCCATTGACCCGCACGCTCAATCGCACCTGGCCGCTCTCGGTGAACTTGATCGCGTTGCTCAGCAGGTTGGACACCACCTGTTTAAAGCGCATCGGGTCGATCAGCACATCGCAATAGGTGCCGGCATCCAGCTCCAGCACCAGGCGTAGATGTTTCTGCCGTGCCACGCCATCGAACACCCGCACCACCGACTCAAGCAGTTCGCGCAGGTTGGCGCGCTCCGGGGTCAGCGACAGACGCCCGGACTCAATGCGCGCGATGTCGAGGATGTCGCCGATCAGGTCCAGCAGACCGCGGGCCGCGCCTGAGGCCACCTCGATAGCGAAGCGATCCATCACGCCCTGGTCGGCTTTTTTCAAGGCCATTTCCAGCATGCCGATCACCGCGTTCATCGGCGTGCGGATTTCGTGACTCATGGTCGCCAGGAAGATGGTCTTGGCGCGGTTCGCATCGTCGGCGCTCTGCTTGGCGCTTTGCAACTGCCCCAATAAGTGCTGACGCTCGCTGACATCAATCCAGCCGGCGATCATCCCGGCCACTTCACCGTCGTGGCCGCGGTACGGCAGGATCCAGTGATAAATCGTCAGCACACGCCCGTCGGGCATGGTCAATGGTCGATCATGGGCCTGGGAAGTACCCTTCTCCATCGCCTCCAGGTAATCGCGGTGATAGTCGGCGGCTTCGCCGATGCCCCCCAGGCCGCCATCGATCAGGGTTCTACCGATCACCGTGTCACGCTCGACATTGAAGACTTGCAGGTAACCGGCGTTGCAGATCACCAGCCGCCCCTGACGGTCGCGCACATAAATCGGGTTGGGTGTGCCGTCGATCAACACCCGCATGAATTCCATCTGGTCATTCAGCGCCAGCTCCGCCAGTTCGCGGCGCCGCACCTGGCGACGTAAGTACGCGATCCAGGCGATGGCCAGCAGCAGCAGGACACTGGCAAACACGAAGCCTTGGATAATCGCGCTGCGATGACGCATCCAGTAGCTGTCGTCAGTCAGCAATTCACCGCGCCAGTTGTCGCTCAGTTCATCCATCTCTTCGGGGCTGATGCTGAGCAGGCCCTTTTCAAGGATCGAATAGAGTTCCAACGCACCCCGGTCGGTGGCGAATGCCACGCGGGCCGGCTCGGTGCCGACGGTGCTGCCGATCTGTAAACGGTCGCGGTATTGCCGCGAGATCAAGTAGCGCGCGCTGACCAACGAATTGATCGCGCCATCGGCGCGGCCCTGGGCGACCATTTCCATGGCGTCCAGCGAGCTTTCGGCGGTGACCGTGCGCACCTCGGGAAAGGTGTCGTGCACGTATTGCTGCAACAGATTACCGCTGATCACCGCCAAGCGCTTGCCGGCCATCTCATCCAGGATGCGCGGCGCACCATCGCCCGCCGGCGTTACCAGCACAAACGGCACGGTCAAGTAAGGCCGGGTGAAGCGCAGCTCGCCTTCGCGCTCGGAGCTGGGGGTGAAAGCGGCGAGCATGTCAGCCTTGCCCGTAGCCACCTGGCTGACCAGGTCGTTAACCGAGTCAAGGTGCACCACATCGAACTTGAGCCCGGTGCGCAGGCTGATCTTGGCCAGCACATCGGCGCTGATACCACGAAAACGCCCGTGCTCATCCAGAAAAGTAAACGGCAGGAAGTTCTCGTTAATGGCGACCTTGATGCGCGGATGTTTTTTTAACCAGGCGTACTCGTTACGGCTCAAGTCGAGTTTCTGTTTACCCAATACCGAAGTCCCTCCCGCCCCCCAGCGACGCAGGATCGCCATGCGTTCGTTGGTCGGAATTGCCGCCAGAGCCTTGTCGACCACCTGCACCAGGGCGGCATTATGCGGCGCGAAGGCGAACGCGAACGGCTGAACTTCCATGCGCGAGAAGTCCGCCAGCTGCACATTATTGAGGTAATTTTTGCTGATCAGGTAGTTGGAGGTAATCGCATCGCCCAAGTACACATCGGCCTGGCCGAACGCCACGGCACCGAGCGCGCTGAGCGCCGAGGTGTACAGGCGGATATCAGCCTTCGGGTAGTAATCCTCCACAGCCTTGGGCGGCAGGTAATTGTCCAGCATCGCCACCTTCATGCCGGCGAGGTCATCGCTCAGCACCGGGGCCTCGCCCTCACGGGTGACCAACACCGGTTGGTCGTCGGCATAGGCGCTGGACATCAGCAGCGCTGCATCCTGCGCCTCGTACCCGTTGGCGCCGCCGACCATATCCACCCGGCCCTCTTTGAGCGCCGTCAATGCCTCGGTTCGCGAAGGGTAACGATGGACCACCACCGGGGTGTGCAGCAATTGCGCGATCAACTGCGCATAGTCGGCGGTGAGACCTTCATAGTCGCGGCCGCTGACGCTGATGCCGAGGGGGGAAAGTCCGGCGCGGAGGTCCCCAGCACCAAGCTGCCCTTCTGACGCAGCAACCGCCATTCCTGCTCATTGAGCTGGACCTGGTAATCCTTGACGTCGGAACGGCCGAGTACCTTCAACACCATCGGTTCCTGATCGGCCCGTGCCGTCATCAACAGAAACGGTGCCAGCACCACTACCAGCCAGCTGCGCAGTAATGAGCGCATCTAGATCAGGTTATTGCGCTTGGCGAAATCGGCGAGGTACACCACCGATTTCACGTTGAGCTTTTCGATCAGCCGAGTTTTGTAAGTGCTCACCGTTTTGGCACTCAACAGCAACCCGTCGCCGATTTCCTTATTGGTCAAGCCGATGGAAAGTTGCTGCAAAATCGTCAACTCACGGTTGGACAGGCTCTGGATCAAGTCCAGGTCGGTGGCGTCGGTGTCTTTACGCCGCACCGAGCTGTTAGGCAGGTCCGGGAAAAACGTGTAGCCGCCCATCACCGCCTTGATTGCCTTGACCAACTCATCCAGGCCGTGGGTCTTGGAGATATAGGCCGCAGCGCCGGCTTTCATGCAGCGATTGGAATAGAACAGCGGCGACTGAGACGTGAGCACTAGAATCTTGCTGGGCAGCTCCAGTGCGCAGATGCGATTGATCACTTCCAGGCCGTCGAGCTTGGGCATGGCAATGTCGAGGATGATCACATCCGGGGCGTGCTCGCGTGCCAGCTGCACGGCGTCGGCGCCATTGTCGGCTTCCCAGACCTCGCCATAACCTTCCTGCTTGAGCAGCATGCAGACCGAAGAACGAATGAAGGGGTGGTCATCCACCACTAATGCTGTGTTCATTTGAACCCCTGTAAGGCATCACTAAAACTGGCCATGGGTACGACAGGAATGCGCAAGCGTGCAGGTTGAACGCGGCAAACCTTATCGCACAGCCGACAGCCAAGTCGCCATAAGCTGTAGGAAGTATCGTCGCTTTTCTGAAGAACCTAAACTTTCTTTAAAACCGGTGCCGGCAGCGTCTCCAACCATCGCAGGAAAACACCCGCATTCATCGGCAATGCCAGGTGGTAACCCTGGCCGATGCGGCAGCCCATGGCCGTCAATGTGTCCTGCATGGTCTGGCTGCTGACCCCTTCGATTACCAGTTCCATGTGCAACGCACGGGTCAAGGCCAGCGCGCCCGCCACTACGGCGCGGCTGCCGGGGTTGACCAGGTCGTGGATCACCGAACCGTCCAGTTTGAGCTGGTTGAACGGTAGTTGACCGAGCATCTTCAACGACGAAAACCCCATGCCGAAGTCATCCACCGCCAAGGAACAGCCGAGCATGCGCAGGCACACCAGGTTTTCCTGGGTGGCGGGTTTCAGGGCCAACAGGCCGTTTTCGGCCAGTTCGAAGGTGAAGGACTCACCGGGCAGTTCATGCCACAGCAAGGTGCGCTGGATATGCTTGACCAGTGCCGGGCCGTCGAGCTGCGAGGCGTGCAGGTTGAATGACAGCTCCAGATCGATCCCCTGCAGGCGCAGTCCCTGCAGCAGGCCCATGGCCTGGTCGAACAATTGCTTGAACATCTCGTCGATCAGGTTGTATGCCACCATCCCCGCCAGAAACACCTGGGGCAACAGCACGCCTCTGGACGGGTGTTCCCAGCGCACCAGCACTTCGGCGCCCGCCAATTGCCCGGTGTCCATGACGCGTTTGGGTTGGTACCAACCACGAAATTCCCCCAGGGCCAGGCCCAGGCGCAGATCCGCCTCACTGGGCAGCTCCATATTGGCGAGCGAGGCACTGCTCCCAGCGTCGGCGGGTCGACGGTACTGGCTCAGCACTTTGTGTAACGAACGCAGGCTCAACGGGCGGTCGAAGACGCCGATCAGCGCCAGGCCACCGAACGACGGCATGTGCCCCAGTGCACGGCGAATATCCGGCGGCGTATCAACCGCCAGAATCAGCGCTTCGGCCAGGCCTTGCTGACTGACTCTGTCCAGAAACTCCAGGCCCTGGCGATCGCGACCGGTGATGTCACACAGCACCACATCCACTGCGCCCTGTTGCCGTAAATGCATCAATGCCTGATCGCCATCCACGGCCAGCACCAGATCGCGCGCTCCCAGACGCTGGAGCATCTTAACCAGCGCACTGCGCTTGAAACCTGGGTTCTCAACAACCAGCACACGTGGATAAGCCATCGGCTCAAGTCCCTTGGCAGCGAACAGTGTCTAGATGGCCAGCGCCGAATGGGCGCACGAAGAATCTGTATTGGTCGTAGGCAGCGAGTTCAGATCGTAGATGTAGGCGCTGCGAATATTGCGGCTGCGCCGGATAAAGTCAGCCATGTCCACACCGGCTTCGGTCGCCAGGGAAGCATTGACGATGACCAGGTCGAAGATCCAGGCATCGGCCTGGGTCAGCACGTCAAGTTCGTGGTAAGACGCTACCGGCGCGATGCGATACTGGCCCAGCAGGTTCAAGCGTTTTTCGATCAGCAGCCGTTGGCTGTGACGTTTGTCGGCGATCAGTATCCGCAGGCGTTGCATGGTCATGGCAGTCGGTTCCCGCACAATGAATGGAGTGGTCGTTTGCTTACAAGCGATAGGCCATCCTAGGCAGGGACCGGCTCAAACAGAGAAGGAAAACGCCCGCAACCGTGTAGGGCTTTTCCTACAGATTGTTGGATGGCGATGGTTGCCGTTGCAGCCATTGCAGAAAATTCGCTTCATTCATTGGCCGCGCGTACAGATAGCCCTGACCCACTTCACCACCCAGGGCCAACAATTGCGCGCGTTGCGTCGGGGTTTCGATGCCTTCGATCACCACGTTCATGCCCAAAGCGTGACCGAGGGCCAGGGTGCCACAGATCACCGCTCGGCAACGTGGCTCGTCGTCCAGCGTGCGGATGAACTCACCATCAAGCTTGATCTCGTTGAAGGGCAACTGGCACAGGCGCTGCAACGAGGAAAAACCGGCGCCGAAATCATCGATGGACAAGCGGCAGCCCATCATGCGCAAGCGCACCAGGTTTTCCAGGTTGGGCACGGCAGCCTCCAGCAGCCCGACTTCCGTCAGCTCAAAGGTCAGGCACGAAGCGGGTATGGCATGCAGACGCAGGATGCCCTTGATGGTCGCCACTAACGCAGGGTTGGCCAACTGCGACGCGTGCAAGTTGAAGGCGGTGTTTACCTGGAGGTCAAGTTCGCGCAGTCGACGTTGAAAGCTCAGCACCTGATCGAGTTGCGCGAACAGCAGCGTATCTATCAATTCCAGGCGTTCCAGCACCGGCATGAAGGACACCGGCGTCACTACCCCCAATGTCGGGTGCTGCCAACGGCACAATATCTCCGCCCCGCAAACCTCGCCGGTCAGCAGATTGAATTTGGGTTGATACCACGGCTGGAACTGCTGCTCGGCGATGGCGGTGCACACCTGCTCCTCGGTGGCCAGCCACACTTCTGGTCGCGCCTGTTTACTCACCGATGAATTCAAGTATCTGTTGATCAACTGCCGCAGCACATCACACGGCAACGGTTTGCCTGCATCGCCGAGCAAATCCAGCCCTAGGATTTTGATGATCTGATGGATCGACCGACGCAGATCGGCGGGCAGCGAGCTGCTGATAATGATCGACTTGACCTGCCCTGACACACCTACCCGCTTCAAGAACTCCAACCCGTCCATGCCCTCCATTTGCAGGTCGCACAGAGCAATATCCACCCGTCCGACGGCATCCAGCACCGTTAACGCCTCGTAGCCATCGCTGGCTTCGAACACCTCATCACAGCCGAGGGAACGCAAGAGGTTTACAGCGACGGAGCGCTGAAAAACATGATCTTCGAGGACCAGAACGCGAAGCGGTAAACGGGACATGGGCGGCGGCTCTTGGGTTGGACGGTGCAAGTCTGCGTGCGATCGGGCTCTATTTGCGCATGAAAAAGCCTTTCTGCGTGTAGGAAAATTCCCAGCAACATCACCATGCTCCAAGCGGACGTTATTCCGTCATCAATGGGCATCATAGTAAGAGGCTCGCCAGCGCCAGGAGCCCATCAATGATTCGCAAAGCACTCCCCTGCGACGCCCCGGCGATCGCCCAGGTGCATATCCGCAGCTGGCAGCACGCCTATCGTGACCTGATGCCTGCCCACTACCTGGACTCCCTGGACACAACCCTGGCTCGCCGTGAAACACACTGGCGACGCGCGCTTGAGTCCGAGCAGTCATGCGTATGGGTCGCACAACTGAACGAGCAAGTCATTGGTTGGATCTGCGTCGGCGCCAGCCGTGACGAAGATTCTACCGGGGGCGATGTGGGTGAGATCGAAGCCCTCTATGTCATCGCCAGCCATTGGCACACCGGCGTCGGGCTGGCGTTGTGGAACGCCGGTGTGCGGGCGCTGAAGGCACAGGGCTTTAAGCGCGCGACACTTTGGGTCCTGAGCGGTAACGAACGGGCTCGGCGTTTTTATCAGCGGGTGGGGTGTCTAGAAGAAACCGGCAGTCGGCGCCCGCTTGAACGGGGTGGTGCCAGCCTGGCAGAGGTGAGATACGGCTTCTCCTTATCCGCAACATAACGCTGTGGCGGCCAGAGAGAAGCTCTAGAGATTGCCCCGCCGCCCCGCCCAACCTTATGCTCGACGCTCCCCGCTCACCCGCACCCGGAGCCGCCATGGACCTCGCCACCCTCGCCCTCTTCCTCCCCGCCTGCTTTGCGCTGAACATGGCGCCCGGCCCGAACAACCTGCTGTCGGTCAGCAACGCGACGCGCTATGGCTATCGCACCTCGTGCCTGGCCGGCGTCGGCCGCCTGTTGGCGTTCGCCGGGATGATCGCCCTGGCCTCGGCCGGCCTGGCAGTGGTGCTGCAAACCTCGGAGCTGCTGTTCTACGCGATCAAGCTGCTCGGCGCGGCGTATCTGTTGTATCTGGCGGTGCAGCTATGGCGCGCCAATCCCGAGGCGCCGGCCGGCTCCGCGACCGCCAAAGTCGGCGTGTGGGCGCTGGCGCGTCAGGAGTTTCTGGTGGCGGCGGGCAACCCCAAAGCCATCCTGATCTTTACCGCCTTCCTGCCGCAATTCGTAGTGCCCGATCAGCCCGTCACGCCGCAATTCGCCGTGCTCGGCGCGATGTTCCTGGTGCTGGAATGGATCGCTATCTGCCTCTACGCCTTTATGGGCCTGCATATGCGTCGCTGGTTTGCCGAGCCGCGTGGCAAGCGCTGGTTCAATCGCTGCTGTGCAGGGTTGTTGTCGGCGGCGGCGTCCGTGTTGCTGATGGCCCGCCGGGCGTAAAGCGCGTGGTCTAGACTGTGTCCACCCCTTCACGGCGGAGACCGATCATGCCCAGCAAAAATACCGTCTGCCTCTGGTACGACGGCACGGCCGAAGACGCCGCGCGCTTTTACGCCAAGACCTTTCCAAACAGCAGCGTGGACGCCGTGCACAAAGCGCCCGGCGACTACCCGTCAGGTAAGCAGGGCGACGTGCTGACGGTGGAATTCCGCGTAATGGGCCTGCCGTGCCTGGGCTTGAACGGCGGGCCGATATTCCCGCAGACCGAAGCATTTTCGTTCCAGGTGGCCACTGACGACCAGGCCGAGACGGATCGTTACTGGCACGCGATCATCGACAACGGCGGCCAGGCCAGTGCCTGCGGTTGGTGCAAGGACAAGTGGGGCGTGTCATGGCAGATCACGCCGCGGGCGTTGACCCAGGCGATTACCCATCCCGACGCCGCCACCGCCAAGCGCGCCTTCGACGCGATGATGGGCATGGGCAAGATCGACATCGCCGTCATCGAAGCGGCGGTGAACAGTCCCCAGCTTGGCAAAAAAATCTAAAGATCAACCTCCGGCGGCCGTCACCCTGGCATCCCCGAATGGACTCAATGAGGCTCATGTGCGCGTTTTAACTTCTGTATTGCTTGCCGGTGGCATCGCCAGCCTGTCCGGTTGTGTCACCCAGTCCGGCAAGGTCGAGCAGATGCTCGCCGACACTCTGGCCCAACCGCTGGTGGAAAACAGCATCGTGCGCGAAGGCGACCTGCTCAGTTTCGAGCTGCTGATGCCCGACTCCACCGGCGGCGTGCGGCGCACCATGCAGTTCGAGGCGGCGTGCTCGACCAGGCAATTGCACCTGCTGTACCTAGATGGCTCCCAGCGCGTGTACCCGCTCAAGGCCGGGCGCTATACCGAGGCGCGCAAACTGTCTGACACGCTGTACACCGCGTTGGCCGCCAACCAGACATTCGTGCGTGCCTGTGCCGAAACGCCAGCACCGGACTGGCGCCTGGTCCAGACCGATGCGCGCGATAACTGGGTGCTGCTCGACGCCGCCAGCCTCAAGACCGTGCAGGGTGAAACCCGTTTCTGGGCCGCCTTCGATAACCCGACGGTGCTCAATGACCTGCCCTATGACGCGCCTTATGCGCAAAAACGCCAGCACTTTGCGGTGTCCTGCGCCAGCGGCACGTACAAGGAACTGGCCGGCTACGACCTGGGCGTGCGCAACCGCGTGAGCGATGGCCGCGTCGACAGTTTCCCGACGCCACAACCCATCGCCGGCAGCGACGCCGACTATGTATTGCTGTTCAACACGGTGTGCGCCAACCCCGAAAAAATCGCCAAGCTGGCGCCCTTCAAGCCGCGCCTGAAAGCGCCGGCGATCATCGCCCTGTCGTCGGTGCAGCCCCAGGTGCTGGCCGCGCTTGCGCCGTTCAACCAGGACAAGCCCGCGCGCACCTTGAAGTACGTGCACTTCACCGGCACATCGACCCTCAAAGGCAAGACGTCCAACAGCACCAGCGAGCACTTCATCAGCCAGGACAAGGCCAGTGGCCAACTGCAGATCGTCCATCGCGGCGACGGCTATGAGTCCCAGTCGGTGAGCTGGCGCAACCTGGTCTCGCTGGTATCGAAGACAACGTACGGCGGCACCGGCATGGCCGAAAGCTCGACCCTGACGCAGTTGAGCTTGACCGGCAATTGGAAAGCCCTGCCCGTCGGCGAAACCGTGGTCTACCAGACCACCCGCTCGACACTCAACAGCCTGGTGGGCAGCTATAACAAGGTGCAGACCAACCGCTGCGTCGTCGAACGCCAATTGCCGGCCCGCGAACTCAACCCCAGCCTGCTGGGGAACGCCAAGGCCTTGTCATGCCGCACCGATGACGATAAGTACAACCGCGTCGAACATCTGTACTACCTGAGCGATTACGCCTACTTCTACGAATCGAGCACGGACAAGAACGAGTTTTTCTACGCCGATACGCGCATCGATAAGTTCGAATAACAGGTAACACTTCAGCGCCTGGCTTTGGGGCCGCTGTGCAGCCCGGCGCAAGCAAGCTTGCTCACCACAGGGAAGCGCGGTGCGACCACTCTCTGTGGTGAGCGGTTTCTTGTGTTGAACGGGCCTTTTTAGTGAGCAGTCCTTTTGTGGTGAGCGGGCTTGCCCCGCGCTGGGCTGCGCAGCGGCCCCCTCCCATCCACCGCGTACTTTCAGGTAAACCCCACCGCCTGGCTTTGGGGCCGCTGCGCAGCCCAGCGCAAGCAAGCTTGCTCACCACAGGGGAATTGGACAAGACACACTCGTTGCGGCGGGCCTGTCTTTTTCTGTGGTGAGCAAACTGTGCCAAAGGCTTATCGGATGGACACCGCCGCTCGCGCGCTGTGCAGCTTTTTGTAGCTGTCGATCAAGCGCAGGTGCCGGTCCAGTCCTTCGAGCTTCATGCTGGTCGGGGTCAACCCATGGAACCGCACGCTGCCGTCGACCGAGCCGATCACCGCATCCATGCGCTCATCGCCGAACATGCGCCGGAAGTTGGCCTCGTAGTCCGCCAGTTCCAGGTCGTCGTCCAGTTCCATCTCCAGCACGGCGTTGAGCGCTTGGTAGAACAGCCCGCGCTCGGCGGTGTTGTCGTTGTACTGCAGGAACATCTCCACGCACTCCTTGGCCTCTTCATACTGGCGCAAGGCAAGGAAGATCAGCAGTTTCAGCTCCAGGATGGTGAGTTGGCCCCACGCGGTGTTGTCGTCGAACTCGATGCCGATCAGGGTGGTGATGTCGGTGTAATCGTCCAGCTCGCTTTCGATCAGGCGCTCAACCAAGGCCTCCAGCTCTGCGTCGTCCAGGCGGTGCAGGTTGAGGATATCGGCGCGGAAAAACAGGGCCTTGTTGGTGTTGTCCCAGATCAGATCTTCCACCGGGTAGATTTCCGAGTAGTCCGGCACCAGGATCCGACAGGCCGTGGCACCAAGGTGGTCGTACACCGCCATGTAGGACTCTTTACCCATGCTATCGAGAATGCCGAACAACGTTGCGGCTTCCTCGACGTTGGAGTTTTCGCCCTGACCGGAGAAGTCCCATTCGACAAATTCGTAATCCGACCGGGCACTGAAGAAACGCCACGACACCACGCCGCTGGAGTCGATGAAGTGTTCGACGAAATTATTCGGCTCGGTCACCGCCTGGCCTTCGAACGTCGGCTGCGGCAGGTCGTTCAGGCCTTCGAAACTGCGGCCTTGCAGAAGTTCGGTGAGGCTGCGCTCCAGCGCCACTTCCAGGCTCGGGTGCGCGCCGAACGAGGCGAACACGCCGCCGGTGCGCGGGTTCATCAGGGTCACGCACATCACCGGGAATTCACCGCCCAGCGACGCATCCTTGACCAGCACAGGGAAACCCTGGGCCTCCAGGCCTTGAATGCCGGCCAGGATGTTCGGGTACTTGGCCAGCACCTCGGCGGGCACATCCGGCAGGGCGAATTCCCCTTCGATGATTTCGCGCTTCACCGCCCGCTCGAAAATCTCCGACAGGCACTGCACCTGGGCTTCGGCCAGGGTGTTGCCGGCACTCATGCCGTTACTGAGGTAGAGGTTTTCGATCAGGTTGGACGGGAAATACACCACCTCGCCATCCGAGCGGCGCACGAACGGCAGCGATACGATGCCGCGCTCTTCGTTGCCGGAGTTGGTGTCGAACAGGTGCGAACCACGCAGTTCGCCGTCGCGGTTGTAGACCTTCAGGCAATAGGCGTCGAGGATGTGTGTCGGCAGTTCATCGTTCGGACCGGGCTGGAACCAGCGCTCATCCGGGTAATGCACGAACGGCGCGTTGGCCAGCTCTTCGCCCCAGAACTGATCGTTGTAAAAGAAGTTGCAGTTGAGCCGCTCGATGAACTCACCCAGCGCCGACGCCAGGGCGCCCTCTTTGGTCGCGCCCTTGCCATTGGTGAAGCACATCGGCGAGTGCGCATCGCGGATATGCAGCGACCACACGTTCGGCACGATATTGCGCCACGACGCGATTTCAATCTTCATGCCCAGGCCCGCCAGAATGCCGGACATATTGGCGATGGTCTGCTCCAGCGGCAGGTCTTTACCGGCGATATAGGTTCCGCCGTCGGACAGCGCGCTGGGCATCAACAAGGCCTGGGCGTCGGCGTCGAGGTTGTCGACTTCTTCGATCACGAATTGCGGCCCGGCCTGCACCACTTTCTTCACGGTGCAGCGGTCGATGGAACGCAGGATGCCTTGACGGTCCTTATCGGAAATGTCCGCAGGCAACTCGACCTGGATCTTGAAAATCTGGTTGTAGCGGTTTTCCGGGTCGACGATGTTGTTCTGCGACAAACGAATATTGTCGGTGGGGATATTGCGTGTCTGGCAGTACAGCTTCACGAAATACGCCGCGCACAGCGCAGACGATGCCAGGAAATAATCAAAGGGGCCCGGCGCCGAGCCATCGCCTTTATAGCGAATGGGCTGGTCGGCAATCACCGTGAAGTCATCGAACTTGGCTTCAAGCCGGAGGTTGTCGAGAAAGTTGACCTTAATTTCCATGCGGGCACACCAGAATAACGGGCTAAACAAAAATGGCCGCCATTATGGGGTTTTTCATCGGGAAGTTTCAGGCTTTTGACCAGCGGCGGATCAATTGCCAAATGAATATTAACTTTTTGTGACTTGCCGCCGATGGACTGGGCGCAACCAGGGAGTAGTCCGAATGCGCAACAACCAGCCCGTAACACAGCGTGAGATTTCCCTCGCGCCGCAGCAGAAACTCATCTCCGCTACAGACGTGCAGGGGATGATCACTTACTGCAACGACGCTTTCGTCGAGATCAGCGGTTTCAACCGCGACGATCTGATCGGCGCCCCGCAGAACATCGTGCGCCACCCCGACGTGCCACCGGCCGTGTTCGAACACATGTGGAAAGCTCTCAAGCAAGGCCAGCCCTGGATGGGCATCGTCAAAAACCGCTCGAAGAACGGCGACCATTATTGGGTCAACGCCTACGTCACGCCGATCTTCGACGGCAGTCGGGTGGTAGGTTTCGAGTCGGTGCGGGTCAAGCCCACCGCCGATGAAATCCGCCGCGCCCAAGCCCTCTATCAACGGATCAGCCACGGCAAAACCGGCGTACCGCGCCAGGACGCGTGGCTGGCCGGCCTGTTGAACGGTGTGCCGTATGCGGCCAGCGGTATCGCCGGCAGCCTGGCCGGGTTGTTCCTCAGCGCACCGGTGGCTGTCGCGGTTGCTGTAGCGGTGGCGTTGCCGATAGGCATGCTCTGCTCAAGTGCACGCCACGGCACCACGTTGCGCCTATTGCAAGGGGTCGAGCCCTCCACGTCGGATGCATTGATCGCGCAGATGTACAGCGACGCGCGCGGCCCGCAGGCACGTTTGGAAACCGCGTTCCAAAGCCAGAACGCGCGCCTGAAAACCTGCCTCACCCGCCTGCAGGACAGCGCTGAACAACTCAGCACCCTGGCCGGACAATCCGACCAGTTGGCCAGCGCCAGCGCCCGGGGCCTGGACCGCCAACGGGTGGAGACCGAACAGGTGTCCGCTGCCGTTAACCAGATGGCCGCGACGACGCAGGAAGTCGCCAGTCACGTACAGCGCACCGCCGACGCCACCCAGCAAGCCAACGTGCTCACCGGCCGCGGCCGCGAAGTGGCGCGCGATACCCGTCACGCCATCGAGCGGCTGTCGGCGGTAGTCGGCGAGACCGGCGTCTCCGTGGCGCAACTGGCGCGTGACAGCGATGAAATCGGCACCGTGGTCGACGTGATCAAAGGCATCGCAGACCAGACCAACTTGCTGGCGCTCAACGCCGCCATCGAAGCCGCCCGCGCCGGTGAGCAAGGTCGCGGCTTTGCGGTGGTGGCCGATGAGGTTCGTCAACTGGCCCAGCGGACCTCACAGTCAACGACCCAGATCCACGCGTTGATTACGCAACTGCAAACGTCTTCCAGCAACGCGGTGCAAAGCATGCAAAACGGTCAGCGCCAAGCGCAGGAAGGCGTGGCGCGGGTGCTCGAAGCAGACCAGGCGCTGGCGGGGATCAGCGAGGCGGTGTCGCATATTACCGAGATGACCACTCAGATCGCCGCCGCCACCGAAGAACAAAGCGCGGTGGCCGAAGAGATCAGCCGCAACATCACCACCATCGCCGAACTGGCCGACCAAACCTCGATGCAGGCCCGTCAATCGACAGACCTGAGCAGGGAACTGACCGACACAGCGTCGACTCAGTACGCGTTGGTTGAGCGGTTCAATCGCTGAAGCCGCGACAACGGTGTGACCGAGGTGCATCACCGGCAGCATCAAGGCTGCCGGCGATACATCCCGGTCAGGTAGTCGGGAAAGTCCGGCTCTGCGTTGTGCCTGATCACCGCGAAATCTTTTACCAGTTGGATGTGATACGGCCCGGTGCCTATGCTGGCCAAAGGTGCACGCACGATGATCAGGTTCTCGGTTTCCATCGGCACGCGCTGCTGCGTGGTAACGATAGGTTTTCCGCTGGCGGTGTCGTGGAGGGTCACGCTGAATTGCGCCACTTCGCGGCCCTGGGCATCGCGCTGGGGCAGGATCTTCAAGTCCAGGTCACCGTCGCGGCCCAGGTAGTCGTCGCGCATCTGGTAATGGCCACTGCGCTGGTCGCGGGCTACGTCGCCGTACTTGGGGTACTCCGGCTCGCGATCCTCGACATGCAGTTGCACTGCCAACTGCGACGCACCTTTCTTGCCGCTGCTGACCCAGGCGCCGCGGTAGTCGAAGGGTTCGACGCTGTCACGGGTGATCTGCCAGGTGCCGGTCTGATGACCGTCGTCAGCCGATTCGTGCAGGTAAACGAAGGGTTTGTCCTCATAGTCGCCCATCGAGCCCACCAGTTTGATCGGTTTGCCGCTGCCACTTTTGGTGTAGCGCACTTCGCCGATCAGTACCTCGCCTTGCTGCTGATACCAGAGTTGCACCGGGATCTTGCCGTTGAGAGTGCCGGCGAGCATCTGCGGGTCTTCATTGACCGGCCCTTCCAGGCGCGGGGTTTCACGCCACTGGCCGTCCTTCCATTCGCCGCTGGTGCGCAGCATGTAGCCTTTGGGCATGCTGGTGCCGTCGTCGCTTGCCGGTACTTCTTCCTGCGTATAGGCGCTGAGTCGCACCAGCTCGCCGTGGCGCATCTGCCAACGGCTGGCGCGCGTCCAGCAGCAGCCCCGGTCGGTTTGCGAATGGATGATGCCGTCCTTGGGATTGACCGAGAACATGCCGCCGGAGGTCTCGTTCGCCAGGTCGGTGAGTGGGCGATTGAACACCCAGCGTGGCTGCTGCGGATCTTGCAGGTACACGTCGTAGTTCGACTGAAAGCCCGCATCGGCGCCGTCGCCGTTACGGATCGCCAGATCCTGGCGACCGTCCTGGTTGATATCGGCGAAATACACCACGCCATTTTCGCCGACCAGGCGCCACTCCAGAGTCTTGCCGTCACCGTTGAGCGGCACGCTGGCAGCAGGCGTGCGCAGTTGCTGGAGGATCGCCAGGGTGGTTTTATCGCGCAGGGTGACCAGCGCCGGCGCCAGTTGCTGCAGGTCTTGCGGCACGTCAGGAAACAGCACTTCCAGCAGAAACCGGCCGCTGGGGTCATTCAGCGAAAACGAGCGGGGCTCGGCCATGGCCGTGGTCGCGAACATCGTTGAGACAAACACTGCGCTGACGAGCGAACGCATGGAAAGCATCCTTGCTGAAATCCGGGGGCCGCAGTGTAAAGGCAAACCGCGAAGGCTTCGAACAAATTGCTGTGGGCGCGCGGGCGGGCTGTTATGTTGCGTGCTTCTTATGCCTAGGGAGGTGTCATGGAACCGTTAGCCGACAACGCAGCCTTGCTGCTTATCGACATGCAGCAAGGCATGAACCAGCCGACCCTGGGGCGGCGCAACAACCCGGATGCCGAGCGGCATATGCAGCAATTGCTCGTCGCCTGGCGCCAATGCGCGCGTCCGGTGGTGCATGTGCGGCATATCTCCCGTTGAGCAACCTGGCGATGGACTATGCCAAGGTGGTCGAAACTTCACAGATACTGGACTTAAAGGCTGACACATAAACCTGTGGTAAGCGGGCTTGTCGAATCGTCGCACCGCCCGCGCTGGGCCGCGAAGCGGCCCTGTTCCCAGACACCGCGGTGTGCCAGGCAAAAACGCCTGGCAGGTTTGGGGCTGCTGCGCAGCCCAGCGCAGGGCAAGCCTGCTCACCACAAAAACCTCACATTGCTCAGGCTCTGTGTTCTATCGAAGAGGTCTAGATACCTGTGCCTATCGGGGCAGGCTCCCACATCGTGCTCTGTGTAGGTCAGGCTTCAGCAAGACACTTGCACCTCCACCATCCCACCCTTCAACCGCACCGGCCACACCCGCAGGCGCTGGCGCGGGGTTTCCAGGCATTGGCCGTCGTGCAGGCGGTAATGCTGTTTGTAGATCGGCGCGGCCACCACCAGCTCGCCCTTGAGGCTGCCCACCAGGCCACGGCCGATTACATTGGCGCCGGACTCCGGGTCGTGGTTGTCGATAGCGTAAAGCGTCTGTGCTTCGGCGTCGGGCAGGTAGAACAGCGCCACCTGTGCGCCGTCCAGCCACACCACCACGCCGGAATTGCGCACCAGGTCGGTTTCATTGCAAACGGCTTTCCAGCTGGCGAGTGTACGTAAGGTATTGGGCTGGCTCATCAGGCAATCTCCTCGGCGACCGCAATCAGGTTGAGTTCGGCGGCCATGATCGGGCGACGCTGGCCGCGTTCCTGGACGAAGTGAATGTCCGGGTCCGGGCGTTTGTCGTTGACGAAGGTGCGGAAGCGCTTGAGTTTTTCCGGGTCTTTGAGGGCATTGGCCCATTCGCATTCGTAGCGGTCGACCACCTGTTGCATCTGCGCTTCCAGTTCGGCGCCCAGGCCCAGGCTGTCGTGCACGATCACATCCTTGAGGAAATCCAGGCCGCCTTCCAGGCTTTCGCGCCACACCGAAGTGCGTTGCAGCTTGTCGGCGGTGCGGATGTAGAACATCAGGAAGCGATCGATGTAGCGAATCAGCGTGGCATCGTCGAGGTCGGTGGCGAACAGTTCGGCATGCCGTGGACGCATGCCGCCGTTGCCGGCGATATAAAGATTCCAGCCTTTTTCGGTGGCGATCACCCCCACATCCTTGCTCTGGGCTTCGGCGCATTCGCGGGTGCAACCGGACACCGCGAACTTGAGTTTGTGCGGCGAACGCAGGCCCTTGTAGCGGTCCTCGATCAACAGCGCCATTTTCACGCTGTCCTGCACGCCATAACGGCACCACGTGCTGCCGACGCAGGATTTGACCGTGCGCGTGGACTTGCCATACGCATGCCCGGTCTCGAAACCGGCCGCGATCAGCTCGCCCCAGATGTCCGGCAATTCGTGCAGTTGCGCGCCGAACAGGTCGATGCGCTGGCCGCCGGTGATCTTGGTATAGAGGTTGTATTTCTTCGCCACCTCGCCGATCACGATCAGCTTGTCGGCAGTGATCTCACCGCCCGGAATCCGTGGCACCACCGAGTAGGTGCCGTTCTTCTGCATATTGGCCATAAAGGTGTCGTTGGTGTCCTGCAACGGCACCAGCGACGGGTCCATGATCGGCTGGTTCCAGCACGAGGCCAGGATCGAGCCCACCGCCGGTTTGCACACGTCACAGCCGATGTGACCACGGCCGTGCTTGGCCAGCAGTGCTTCAAAGCTGAGCACCCCTTCCACACGCACCAGGGCATACAGCTCCTGACGGGTATAGGCGAAGTGCTCGCACAAACGCTTGTCGACACTGACGCCACGGGCCAGCAGTTCATGTTCGAACACCTGCTTGAGCAACCCGGCGCACCCGCCGCAGCCGGTGCAGGCCTTGGTCTGCGCCTTGAGCACGCCGAGGTCGGCGCAGCCGCCGTCGATGGCTGCGCAGATCGCGCCCTTGGTGACGTTGTGGCACGAACACACCGTGGCCGATTCCGGCAACGCGCCGGGGCCGAGGGTTGGTGCGCCGGCCGAGGACGGCAGGATCAGGCTGGCGGGTTCGGCCGGCAAGGCGATGCCGTTCTGCAGGTATTGCAGCAGCGTGTCGTAGTAGCTGTTGTCACCCACCAGCACCGCGCCGATCACCTGCCTGCCGGCGGCATCCACCACCAGACGGCGGTAGCTGGCGGTGGCCTCGTCGATAAACTGATAGCTGCGCGCGCCCGGCGTGTGGGCGTGGGCGTCACCGATGGAACCGACGTCGACGCCGAGCAACTTGAGTTTGGTCGACATGTCCGCCCCCACAAACGGCTCGGCGCCCTGCCCGCACAGCAACGCCGCCACGCCACGGGCCATCTGGTAACCGGGCGCGACCAGGCCGAACAGGCTGCCGTTCCACGAGGCACACTCACCGATTGCGTAGATATGCGGATCGCAGCTCTGGCATTCGTCGTTGATCACCACCCCACCGCGCGGGCCGATCTCAAGCCCCGCCTGGCGCGCCAGAGCGTCCTGGGCGCGAATACCGGCGGAAAACACGATAAGGTCGGTTTCCAGAAATTCGTCGTTGGCGAAATTCATGCGATAGCGATACTGCTCGCCAACGCTGATCGACTGCGTGGCACGGGACAAATGCACGCCGACGCCCAGTCGTTCGATCTGCGCCTTGAGTGCCAGGCCGCCGAAGTTATCCAGCTGCACCGGCATCAGGCGCGGCGCGAACTCCACCACATGGGCTTCCAGGCCCAGGCTTTTGAGGGCGTTGGCCGCTTCCAGGCCGAGCAGCCCACCGCCGACCACCACACCGCGCCGCGCATTGGCGGCGGCCGCACGGATGGCGTCGAGGTCCTGCAGGGTGCGGTACACCAGGCGCGAGTCACCTTCGGCGCCCTCTATCGGGGGTACGAAGGGATATGAGCCGGTGGCCAGCACCAGCTTGTCATAGGTGACGCGACCTTGGGCGGTGACCACCTGGCGCTGGGCGCGGTCGATATCCAGCACCTGCACGTCAAGGTGCAGGGTCACGCCCGGCGTCTGGTACAGCGCCGCGTCGGACAGCGCCAGCGACTCGGCATCGCGGCCGGTGAAGTATTCGGATAAATGCACGCGATCATAGGCGCGCATCGGCTCTTCGCTGAACACATGCAGTTGGTAGTGATCCAGCGCGCCGCGTTCGATCAACTGCTCCACGCAGTGATGACCGACCATGCCATTGCCGACGACGATCAGGGTTTGCAGCTGGTTCAGACTGGCGTTATTGGCGTTCATATCAGCACCCGACAAAACTCATCACGGTTTGAAAAAAGCAAAAAAAAACGCCTGAAACCTTACGGTTCCAGGCGTCTTTGCCTGTTCTTATACGGTTGGCATCGGACGACTTCGCCGATTCCACCGCTGTTGCCCATGTTGTCGATCGTCGTTGACCGAAGGGGGTTACCGGTGATCTTGCAGGCTCTGTGCCAACCTGTCGCAACCCCGTACCCACTGCCTCCACGCCCGCGCGCCCCTGCCGAGTACGCCTCCAACTGGTGCGCAGCGCGTCATAAAAGGGCACAGGACGCTTGCTCCCGCGAGTTCGCGCGGCGGCGGCAAGCACCCTCACCACCATCAGTACGGCACCTTGAACAACCTGGCGCGCCGCTTGCTAGGTACAGCGCCACAGAGCAGTCAACGCTGATTGCCCATCCACGACAAAGGCGCCGTGTAATCCCCGTTCCAACGGAGGGTTACGCGGCGCTTTTTTTTGCCGGGCAGAAAAGATTCGAGGGTTATCGATGGCCAACCAACGCGTACGCAGTGTGTGCCCCTATTGTGGCGTGGGCTGCGGCATCGTCATTCAGGTCGAAGACAATAAGGTGGTCAAGGTGATCGGCGACCCCGACCACCCCACCAATGCCGGTCGCCTGTGCACCAAGGGCAGCACCTGCGGGCAAGCCATCGCCGAGTCCGGGCGCATGGAAAATGCCTACCTGCGCCAGGCCCGCGACCGCGACCCGGTGCGCATCGCCATGGACGAAGCCATCGCCAGGACCGCCGGGCGCCTGCGCAACGTGCTGGAGCGGCATGGCCCCGATGCATTGGCGTTTTATGTGTCCGGGCAGATGTCACTGGAAGCCCAGTACCTGGTCAACAAGTTAGCCAAGGGCTTTGTCGGCACCCGCCATATCGAATCCAACTCGCGGCTGTGCATGGCCAGCGCCGGCAGCGGCTACAAGCTGTCACTGGGTTCCGATGGGCCGCCGGGCTCCTATGAGGACTTCGACCGCGCCGACCTGTTCTTCGTGATCGGCGCCAATATGGCCGACTGTCACCCCATCCTGTTCCTGCGCATGATGGACCGGGTCAAGGCCGGGGCTAAGCTGATCGTGGTCGACCCACGGCGCAGCGCCACCGCCGACAAAGCTCACCTTTACTTGCCGATCAGGCCCGGCACCGACCTTGCGTTGCTCAACGGCCTGCTGCACCTGCTGGTGAAAAACGGCCATACCGACCCGGCCTTTATCGCCACCTTCACTGAGGGTTGGGAGGTCATGCCTGCGTTCCTGGAGGACTACTCACCGCAGCAGGTCGCCGCCATCACCGGCCTGGCCGAAGCCGACATCCGCCAGGCCGCCGCCTGGATCGGCGAGGCTGCCGAGTGGATGAGCTGCTGGACCATGGGCCTCAACCAGAGCACCCACGGCACCTGGAACACCAACGCCTTGTGCAACCTGCACCTGGCCACCGGCGCCATCTGCCGTCCCGGCAGCGGCCCGTTCTCCCTCACCGGCCAACCCAATGCCATGGGCGGGCGTGAGATGGGCTACATGGGCCCTGGCCTGCCGGGGCAGCGTTCGATGCTGGTGGATGCCGACCGCGCCTTTATCGAAGACCTCTGGCAGATTCCCGCCGACCGCCTGCCGCGCCAGGCCGGCGACGGCACCGTGGCAATGTTCGAGCAGATGGCCGCGGGGCAGATCAAAGCCTGCTGGATCATCTGCACCAACCCGGTGGCCAGCGTGCCCAACCGTCAAACGGTGATCGATGGGCTGCAGGCCGCTGAACTGGTCATCACTCAGGACGCCTTCCTCGACACCGAAACCAACCGCTACGCCGACATCCTCTTGCCCGGCGCCTTGTGGGCCGAAGCCGAAGGCGTGATGATCAACTCCGAGCGCAACCTGACCCTGATGCAACACGCCGTGGAGCCGCCGGGCGAGGCCCTGGCCGACTGGCGGATCATCGCCCGGGTCGCCTGTGCGATGGGCTATGCCGAAGCGTTCAGCTACGCCAATGCCAGCGAGGTGTTCGAAGAAATCAAACGCGCCTGCAACCCCGCCACCGGCTACGACCTGCGCGGCGCCAGCTATGGGCGTCTGCGCGAGACGCCGCTGCAATGGCCGCTGGCGACGGCCGAGTCGGCGCCGCGCAACCCGATTCGCTACCGCGAGCACGGCGCGTTGCGTTTCGCCACCGCCAGCGGCAAAGCCCAGTTCTTTGCGCGCCCGCACATGCCCCCGGCGGAACTGCCCGACGACACCTTCCCATTCGTGCTCAACACCGGCCGCGTGCAGCACCAATGGCACACTCTGACCAAGACCGGCAAGATCGCCACGCTGAACAAACTCAACCCCGGCCCCTTCGTCGAGATCCATCCCGACGACGCCGCGCGCCTGGGCATCCGGGCCAGGCAACCGGTGCAAGTGCTGTCGCGGCGCGGGCGCGCGGTGTTACCCGCATTGATCAGCGACCGCGTGCAACCGGGCCACTGTTTTGCGCCATTCCACTGGAACGATGTGTTTGGCGAACACCTGGCGATCAATGCCGTGACTTCGGACGCGGTCGACCCGATTTCATTGCAACCGGAATTCAAATGCTGCGCGGTCAGCCTGGCGCGCGTCGAGTTGATCGACCATCAGTTCCTCGACACGCCCCCCCAGGCGGCCACCGACCTTCCCGCTCGCGCAGAGCAATCCACCCTGTCGCGCATCGACGCCTTCGCCGAAATCGCCGGCCTGCGGCCCCTCACCCCGCCACCCTTGAGCGACAACGAACGCACCTACCTCGCCGGTTTCATCAGTGGCCTGCGCGCCGACAGCGCACGCCAGCCAGGGGAGGTGCCGGTGTTGCCGCCGAACGCGCCGCTGGCCGGCGAAGCGCGGCTATGGGTCGATGGTTTACTCGGCGGGCTGTTCAGTCGCGCGCTCGCGACGGGTGTCAGCACGCTGCCCGCCGCACCTGCCTTGACCTTGCTGTGGGCATCCCAGACCGGCAATGCCGAAGCATTGGCCGAGCGCTGTGCCCAACGCCTGCGCGAGGCCGGTATCAGCGTCGAGCTGAGCGCGATGGCGGATTTCCCGGCGAGCCGACTGGCAAGCACCCAGAACCTGGCGCTGATCAGCAGCACCTTCGGCGACGGCGACCCACCGGACAACGGCGAAGGTTTCTGGCACAGCCTCAGCCGCAGCGAAACGCGCCTGGAATCCCTGCGTTTTGCCGTACTTGCCCTCGGCGATCCAAACTATGACCAGTTCTGCAACCACGGCAAACGCCTCGACCAACGCCTGCTGGAATTGGGCGCCACGCGCCTGTTGGAGCGTGTCGATTGCGATACCCAATTCCACGACCGCGCCGATACCTGGCTGCTGCGCCTGCAGCACAGCCTCAACCCGACCAAAGCGCCGGCAGTCGCCACGCCCGCCGGCAAGACCAAGCTGTATGGCTCGCGCCTGTTGCTCAACCGCCACCTCAACCCGCACAGCCGCCATAAGGAAACCCGCCAGTTCGCCCTGGACCTGGCCGACTCCGGCCTCAGCTATGAAGCCGGCGATGCCCTCGGCGTAAGGCCGCGTAACTGCCCCGAACTGGTCCACGAACTGCTCGCGCTGACCGGCCTTAAAGCATCGACCAGCGTCAATATCGAGACCTTCGGCGAGGTCTCGCTGCAACAGGCGCTGACTCAGCATTTTGAAATCGCCCGGCCCAGCAGCGAAACCCTGGCGTTTATTGCCGAGCGCAGCGCTGACACGGGCCTTGAGCAGTTGCTGCGGCCCGAACACAAAGCCGAACTGAACGACTGGCTATGGGGTCGGCAACTGGCGGACGTGTTGCAGGCCTACCCCATCGAGTGCTCGGCCGCCGAACTGTTGGGCACGCTGCGGCGCCTGCAACCGCGCCTCTACTCGATTGCCTCCAGCGCCAAGGCTCACCCCGGTGAGGTGCACCTGACCGTCGCGGCCGTGCGCTATGGCAAACGCAAAGGCGTGTCTTCGACCTTTCTCGCCGACCGCGTCGGCGACGGTGAAGTGCCGGTGTTCGTGCAGCCGTCCAAGCATTTCCGCACGCCCAGCGACGGCGATGTGCCGATGATCATGATCGGCCCCGGCACCGGCGTGGCGCCGTTTCGCGCGTTCCTGCAGGAGCGTCGTGCCCTCGGGCATCAAGGCCGCAACTGGTTGTTCTTCGGCGAGCAGCACGCCGCCAGCGACTTCTATTACCAGGACGAACTGCAAGGCCTGCAGCGCGACGGTCTGCTCACCCACCTGAGCCTGGCGTTCTCCCGCGACCAGGCGCAAAAGGTCTACGTGCAGGACCGCCTGCGCGAACAAGGCGCCGAGCTGTGGCGCTGGCTGCAGGACGGCGCCAGGGTGTACATCTGCGGCGACGCCCGCCAGATGGCCAAGGATGTCGATCAGGTACTGCGCCAGATCGCACAAACCCACGGCGGGCTGGACCCGGAGCATGCCGTGGACTATTGGCGCCAGCTGAGCGAGCAGAAGCGTTACCTGCGTGATGTGTACTGATTGGATACAGAACAATCAACGATTGTATTGTGCACAAAAAACCCTAAAGGTTTACCCAGACCACGCCGAAACAGCGGTGATAGCAAATCGCCTCGCTTCTTCCCGAACGCGAGTCGCTTTGGCCGCTCCTCCACGCTGATGGTCATCTTGATGAAAATAAAGAACAAGCTTGTACTGGCGTTTGTCTCGGTCGCATTTATCCCGGTCAGCCTGGTGGCGGTGATTTCAGTCATGAACACGCGCAGCCAGGCGGTGGAGCAATTCATCGACGGCAGCACTCGGGAGATTCGCCAGATCGACGGCAATATCCGCCAGTTCTTCGACGGCACTTTGCAGAACGTCGATCAGATGGCCACCGATTCTGTATACACCTCCGTCAGCACCCTGAAGAATTACCAACCCGCCGACGCGCCCGCTCAACCGATGCCCGCCGAAGCGCAAACGGTGATCGAGCGCTTCGCGCGCTACGGCGCGACCCACCCGGCGGCGGCGATCCTGTCTATCGGCCTGGAAGACGGCACCTACGTCAAATGGCCGGATGACCCTCAGTTGGCCAAATACGATCCGCGCGCACGCCCTTGGTACAAAGCGGCGATGGCCAGCCCCGGCAAAACTGTGCGCACACCGGCCTATTACTACGACAAAGACGACGTGGCCCTGGTGGGCACGGCGCGCGCCATGCTCGACGGTGCCGGCAAGCCCAAGGGTGTATTCGTGGTCAGTGTGTCGCTCAAAAACCTCACCGAACTGGTCAAGAGCATCAAGCTCGGTGACAGCGGCTATGTGATGCTGATCGAAGACGGCGTGTTGCTGGTCGACCCGCGCGACGCCGCCCACAGTTTCAAACCGCTCAAGGACCTGGGCACGGCTTACGCGCAACTGGCCCAGACGACTCAAGGGTCCACCGAAGTGGAGATCGACGGCGTGCGCTACATGGCCAACGTGTGGACCTCCCCCGGTCTGGGCTGGCGCTATATCGGCCTGATCGAAAAAGCCGAAGTGATGGCCGAAGCCACCCGCATGACCTACCTCACCGCGATCATCGTCGGCGTGCTGGTGCTGATTTTCGGCCTGATCGCCGCGGCGTTTTCCAAAGTGATCGTCAAGCCGATCGGCCAGGTCAGCACGGGCCTGCAGTCGATCGCCGAGGGTGAAGGCGACCTGCGCCATGAGTTGCAGGTGCAGGGCAAGGACGAAACCGCCGAACTGGCAGGCTGGTTCAATAAGTTCCTCGCCGCCATTCGCCAGTTGATCCAGCACATCGGCGCGGCCTCGGCCAACCTGCATAACGCTTCGAAGGTCAACAGTGAGGTGGCCCACAACATGAACGAAGCCGCCGGTCGCCAGCGCGAAGCGGTGGAACTGGTGTCCACCGCATTCAATGAAATGGTGGCCACGGCCAACGAAGTCGCGCGTTCCTGCAGCGGCGCGGCCGAATCCGCCGAGAACGGCCACCGGCGCGTGGCCGAGGGCAAACAGCAGATCGAAGCGACCACCGACAACGTCAACCGCCTGGGCCGCCGCTTGAGCGAATCGTCCCAGGCCATGGTCGAGCTGGAGGCCGGCAGCCGCAGCATCAACCAGATCCTCGGCACCATCCGCGCGATTGCCGAACAAACCAACCTGCTGGCCCTCAACGCCGCCATCGAAGCCGCGCGCGCCGGCGACCAGGGCCGCGGCTTTGCCGTGGTGGCCGACGAAGTCCGCGCCCTGGCCAAGCGCACCTCCGACTCCACCGGCGAGATCGAGCACCTGCTCGGTACCCTGGAAACCAAGACCCAGGAAGTCACCCAGAAGATGGGCAGTTGCATGGACCTGTCGAAAGCCAGCGTGTCGTCCATCGAAAACGCGCGGGACAGCTTCGAAGGCATCCAGACCTCGGTCAACGAAATCCGCGACCAGAACCTGCAGATCTCCGCCGCCGCCGAAGAGCAGCACAGCGTGGCCGAAGAGATCAATCGGCATATCCAGCAGATCTACGACGAAGCGCGCCTGGTGGAAAGCCTGGCCAACTCAGCCCAGGACGACTCGGGCCGGCTGTCGAAGCTGTCGGATGAGTTGAATGGCTTGGTGGGGCGGTTTAAGTCCTGAGGAGGGTGTCGCGCTGGTGTGAAACCAACCACTCCAGAAACACCTGCAGCCGCGCGCAGAACTGATCGCTCGCGGCGCCAGGGTTGCGCGCTTCAAACAGAAAGAACGCTACCTGGGTGACCATCGCCGGTTGACTCTGGAGGAACATCGCCACATGTTCTTCCAGTGTTTGTGGCCACATCGTTGCCGCTTCCGGGCGCAATATCTGCGTCGCCCTGATCAGTTTGCGCGACGCTTCCCGCTGCAAGCGCAGCCGATCCGCCTCGATATCCGCCTGACCGATCTCGGCAAGATAGGTGTTCAATACCGAATAGACGTCTCCATTTAACGCCAGCGCGATTTCACGGCATGGGCGAAACCGCTCGAAATGGACGGAGAGGTCATTGCCCCAAATACAACGACACTGATGCTTGAGCCAGAACCCCCAAAGGTTGCGGTTTTCAACCGCCATTACCTGCGCGCGCTCGCCGATATCGAAGTCGACTTTGGTGACGTACGGGTGACGCCGCTCAAGTTCACGGCGAACACGTTCCAGTTGCTCTGCTACCTGCGGGGTCTGCGGCTCGCGCAGCACCAGTGTAAGGTCCAGGTCGGAATGACCGGGCGTCGCGTCACCCCGTGCGACGCTGCCGTAAACATACAAGCCATCGAGCCCCAACGTTTGCTGCGACAGCAGTGAGCAGGCATCCGCCAACACCGATTCATACTCAGCCTGCACGGGCGCCTGCGCCACGGTGAGGATAAAACCCTCGGTGTCCAGGCCTTGTGACGCTGAAACGCTCACGGCCGATGCACTTCAATTACCAGCCCCTCAACCTCGCTCGGCACGCAGAAGTGCCGGGTGATCAGGTCGAACTCGGCGTCGGTGGCGGCAAAGTCGTGTTCGCCGCCGGCATTGCGTGCATGCAGGCGGGCGCGGCAGGTGGCGTCGTCCAGTTCCAGGTAGTGCAGGCAGTGCGGCACTTGGGCGCTGTGTGCCAGGCTCAGCAGCCATTCGCGATTGGCCAGGGTGTTGGCCGGAAAATCCAGCACCACATTGACGCCGGACTTGAGCAGGTCGATCACCAGCGGCCCCATCACGCCGCGCAGGCGTTGAGCACTGCGCAGGTAGTCGGCGATGGACAGCACCTCACCGGGGTACAGTTGCGCCAGCCAAGTGTCTTCGCTGAGCAGGACCGCGCGGTGTTCCGCCACCAGGCGCCTGGCCAGTGTGGATTTGCCGGCGGCGATCTTGCCGCACAACAGGTGCAGGGTGGGCATGCCGGGAAACTCCTTTTTGTTTAACTGGCCTGTGACTGCCAGTATTCGTAGAACGCTGACGATGCCACGTTCTTGTCCTTGGCTTCCAGCATGATGTCGAAGCGATCCAGAAACTGCAGGGCGTAGTCGTTGGTCCAGCGGTTCCACATCTGCTCACTGTGGGCGTACAGCTCGCGCTTGGAGACCACCTGCAACAGCGCCGTCATTTCCAGCTTGTGTGCGGCGTCGAACCCCAGGTCCTGCAGGCGCTCCTGGGGCTGGGAGTAGTGCATGGTGGGGCGCACGCCGCGCCAGCTGTCGATCACACGGGCCACCCGAGGCGAGTCGGGGTCGATATAGGCCTCCTCGTGAATCCAGCAATGGTGGATATCGAGCACCACCGGTGCCAGGTCGGCGACTTGCAGGCAGTGGTCAAGGCCGTAGGTTTTTTCATCGTTCTCGAAGGTGATGCAATGGCGCGCCACCTCCGACAGTCGCGCCCACACCGCGCGGGTGCCTTCCACGCCAAGGCGGCCGGCGATATGCACGTTGCATTTGAGGTCCTGGAAGCGCCGGCCGTAGCCCATCATGCGGATCATGTCGGCGTGGTACTCGAATTCGGCCACGCTGTTTTCCACCACATTCGGGTTTTCCGAGCCAAGCACACAGTATTGGCCGGGATGAAACGACAGGCGAATGTCCGAGGTCCGCGCCAGCTCGCCGATGGCGGCGAAGCCCTCAATCAATTGCGCCTGGATGGCCGGGTCGAGGTAGACAGGCGCCACTTTGGGATGGCTGTAGAACGGCAACAGATCACTGCTCAGGCGCAGCATGCGCAAGGTCGGTGGCAGCGTGGCGACGTAACTTAGCAACTGCAATTGTGCTGCCAGGTTGTGGGTCACCACTTCGACCAATTTGTCACGGGCGACGCCGGGGTCGACGCTGTCCATCCAGCGCAATGTGGTGGTGCGCGGGTTGAACGGGCCTTCAATCAGTTTCAGCGCGCTGGTCGAGAGCACGCGGTCGGGGTGTTTGTACTGGCAGGCAAAGCCGATGCGAGGGTGGGTCATGGAAGGGCCTGGACTGAGTGAGGGCGAGATCTTAAGGGCTTGGGCCGAGGAACACGCCACGCGGTTCATAATATTTCGACACGTATCCTCGGTATAACATCTATGAACTTTCCTACAAATGACACGCTCCTTTCCTATGCGAAGTCACTGCGTCCCTGAGCCCAGGGCGCTGCACGATAAGGAGCCGCTTCCCCCATGACTACCCTCCCCACCTACCCCGATATCCGGCCCGGTCCGCTGCACGCGACCTTGCTGGCCGGCAGCGTGCCGCTGTTTTTGGGCGCCCTGCTCAGTGATATCACCTACGCTCAGACCTTCCAGATTCAATGGGCCAACTTCGCGTCCTGGTTGATTGCCGGCGCCTTGGTGTTCTGTGGCCTGGCCCTGGTGTTCGCGCTGGTCAACCTGCTGCGCGCCACCCACAAAGCCGGACGCCCCGTCGGCTATGTACTGCTGCTGTTGGCCACTTGGGTGCTGGGGTTGATCGATGCGTTCCAGCACGCCAAGGACGCCTACGCCATGATGCCCGCCGGCCTGGTGCTGTCGGCAATCGTAACCGTGCTGGCAATCCTCGCCACCTGGACCGGCCTGCGCACCGGAGGTGCCCGATGAAAACCTGCCATGCATTGACCGTGCTAAGCACCGCCCTGCTGCTGAGTGCCTGTGGCGCTGAAGGCGACAAGACCCAGGCGCGCGGCCCCGATCCCAAATTGCCCGAACAACAAAGCAGCCTGCTGCCGAGCATGAAGATCGCCGAGCCAACGCCCTGGGGCGAGCAGAAACCCACCGTACCCGAGGGCTACAGCGTCACGGCGATTGCCACCGACCTGGCCATCCCACGCCAGACCCTGGTACTGCCCAACGGCGATATCCTTGTCGCCGAGGGCCGGGGCGGCAGCGCGGCCAAGCTCAAGCCCAAGGACGTGATCGCCAGCGTGATCAAGGCCCAGGGCAACACCCAGGTCAAGGGCGGCAACCGCCTCACCCTGCTGCGCGACGCCGACGGTGACGGTACCTACGAGCTCAAGACAGTGTTCGCCGATAACCTCAACGCGCCCTACGGCCTGGCCTTCGCCGATGGCAAGCTGTACGTGGCCAACCAGGACGCGCTGGTGCGATTCGACTACACCGACGGTCAGACCAAGGCCAGCGGCGCGCCGGTCAAAGTCACCGACCTGCCGGCGCAGATCAACCACCACTGGACCAAATCCCTGGCCGTGAGCGCCGATGGTCGTCAGTTGTATGTGGGTATCGGTTCCAACAGCAACATCACCGAGCGCGGCATGGAAGTGGAAATCGACCGTGCCATGGTCTGGCAGATCGATGCCCAGACCGGCGCGCACAGGCCCTATGCAACCGGCCTGCGCAACCCGACTGCGCTGACGATCCAACCGGATTCCGGGCAATTGTGGACAGTGGTCAACGAGCGCGACGAACTCGGCCCCGACCTGGTACCGGATTACCTGAGCTCGGTGCGCGAGGGTGCATTCTACGGCTGGCCCTACAGCTACTGGGGCCAGAACGTCGATCCGCGCGTGCAACCGCAGAACCCGGCGAAAGTCGCGGCGGCGATCAAACCCGATTACAGCCTGGGTTCCCATGTGGCCGCCCTGGGCGTGGACTTTTCCCTCCCGGCGCTGGGCGAGCGCTTTGCCGACGGTGTGTTTGTCGGCGAGCACGGCAGTTGGAACCGCGATCAGCCGGTGGGCTACAAGGTGATTTTCGTGCCGTTCAAGGACAGTAAGCCGGCCGGTGAACCGCTGGACTTCGCTACCGGCTTTCGCAGCGAGGATGGCAAGACGCGTGGGCGTCCGGTGGGGGTGACGGTGGACCCGAAAGGCGCATTGATCATCGCCGACGACCTGGCCAACACCGTATGGCGGGTAACGCGCAATCGTTGATCGCGCGCTGCCGGAGCGGTGTGCCCGCTCCGGCAGATTGATTTACAGGTCAGTGATTTCCTTGTGGCGTGGCACCAGGGTCTTCATCACGCTCCAGGCCACCAGATACGCCAGGGCACAGATCGCGAACATGATCATGTAGCCGGTGTGGATGTCATTGATGGACTTGTAGTAGTCAAATACCCAGCCGCCGATCTTGGTCATCACTACACCGCCCAGCCCGCCGGCCATGCCGCCAATGCCAACTACCGAGGCCACGGTTTTCTGCGGAAACATATCGGACACCGTGGTGAAGATGTTGCACGACCATGCCTGGTGCGCCGAAGCACCGACGCCGATCAACAATACCGGCACCCAGAAGCTGATGTAGCCCAACGGCTGCGCCAGCAGGACCACCAATGGGAACAGCGCAATCACCAGCATGGCTTTCATGCGGCCGTCGTACGGGGCGTCGCCTCGGGCCATGAAGTAGCTGGGGAACCAGCCGCCGCCGATGCTGCCGACCATGGTCATGCTGTACAGCACGGCCAGGGGCATCACGATATCGGCGCCTTTCATGCCGTATTGCGCCGCCAGGTAGGTGGGCAACCAGAACAGGAAAAACCACCACACGCCGTCGGTCATGAACTTGCCGAACGCAAAGGCCCAGGTTTGGCGATAAGTGAGCAACTTGAACCACGAGACTTTTTTCGGCGTGGCGCCTGCAGGTGCCTGGGCGAACGGCTGAACGGTCTGGTCGCTGCGGATGTAAGCCAACTCCTCGGCCGACAGGCGTTTCTGCTCTTCAGGCTTCTGATACAGCCCGATCCATACCGCTACCCATACGAAACCGAGCATGCCGATCACGATGAAGGAGGCTTCCCAGCCCCACAGGCCGGCGATCAGCGGTACGCAGATCGGCGCCAGGATCGCACCGACGTTGGCACCGGAGTTGAAGATACCGGTGGCCAGCGAGCGTTCTTTTTTGGGGAAGTATTCAGCGGTAGCCTTGATCGCAATCGGGAAGTTACCCGCCTCACCAACCGCCAGCACCGCGCGGGACAGCATGAAGCCGGCAATCGACACCGGGATCACTGCCAGCCCGATGGCGCCGCTGATGGCGGCGATGCCCTCGCCCATCGGCACGGAGAACGCATGCATCACCGCACCCGTGGACCAAATGGCGATGGCGATCACATAGGCCGCCTTGGTACCGATTTTGTCGACGAAGCGTCCGGCGAACAGCATGGAAATGGCATACACAAACTGGAACACGGCGGCGATGTTGGCGTAATCGGTGTTGCTCCAGCCGAATTGCGTCGACAACTGCGGCGCCAGCAGGCTGAGCACCTGGCGGTCGAGGTAGTTGACGGTCGTGGCGAAAAACAGCATCGCGCAGATGGTCCAACGATAGTTGCCGACGGCCTGGCCGACACGATGGGCTTTGATGGGCTCGCTTAGATTCATGGCATCACTTTTTATTTTTGTTAGATAGGACATACGCAACGTCATATGTCGTCGTACAACTGCGGCTTTTATATCGGGCCGCGTGGACGCTGTCAATCCGGCATTACCGGTAAATTAGGCAGCCTCGTTCAAGCAAGGTCATATGATGACAAGGCGGGTAATTACCGTTTCATCAGCGGGAGAAACGCGGTGTGCTTTTGAGGGCTGCTGCGCAATCCAGCGCGGGGCAAGCCCGCTCGCCACAGAGCTGTTGGTCGGCCCTGCTCAGGCCGGTTCAGTCGCTGGGCGGCAAACCCGCAGCACCAGGCTCGGTGCCTGGCCGGGAACGTCGTCGAGCAGGCCGTGGCGCTGCATGCCGATCTTCTCCAGCACGCGGATCGACGCCGTGTGGTCCGGACGCACCAGCCCGAACACTTCGGGCAATTGGAGGGTTTCGAACGCCAGTGTCAGCGCGTCGCGGCCCAGTTCGGTGGCATAGCCCTGCCCCCAGGCCTGAACGGCAAAGCGATAGCCAAGGTTGATACGCTGCTGGCCGAGGTAATTCATAGGCGCGATACCACCAAAGCCGATGATGTGGCACGGCGTGTCGCGATGGGCAATCGCCCACCAGCCGTAGCCGCCGCTGGCCCACTGCGCCATCCATCTGTCGAGCAGCCGTTGTGCATCCGCCCAATGCTGCATAGGCCCCGCCGGGTTGAACAGGTTCGTCTGGGGGTCGCCGAAGATCGCGAACAATCGCTGCACATCATCGGGTTGGGGCGCACGGTAAACCAGGCGTGAGTTGCTGGACGACATTCGCTGATTGCTCCTTAGGGGTTAAGGCCACTCACCCTATCCGCAAAAAAACGCAAATAGCGGTGAATTATTTCGCATGCACTTGTATCTGAAGTGACAGAGCGGTGCTATCGCAGTGATAGCACCTCCCCTGTTCTGTTTTAGAGTGGTCCGCATGAAATCACGTAAGAAAAGCGTCAATCCCATCGGATTGAATGACATCACCATTGTCGATGACACCAAGATGCGCAAGGCGATCACCGCCGCTGCACTGGGTAACGCCATGGAATGGTTCGACTTTGGCGTCTACGGGTTTGTCGCCTATGTGCTGGGCAAGGTGTTTTTCCCGGACGCTTCGCCCAGCGTGCAAATGATCGCCGCGCTGGCCACCTTCTCTGTACCGTTTTTGATTCGTCCGCTGGGTGGCCTGTTCTTCGGCGCCCTGGGCGACAAGTATGGGCGGCAGAAAGTCCTGGCGGCGACCATCGTGATCATGTCGCTGAGCACCTTCGCCATCGGCCTCATCCCCGGCTACGACAGCATCGGCATCTGGGCGCCGATCCTGTTGCTGCTGTGCAAGATGGCGCAAGGTTTCTCGGTGGGCGGTGAATACACCGGCGCATCGATCTTCGTCGCCGAATACGCGCCGGACCGTAAGCGCGGCTTCCTCGGCAGTTGGCTGGACTTCGGTTCCATCGCCGGCTTCGTGCTCGGCGCCGGTGTGGTGGTGCTGATCTCCAGCATCCTCGGCGAAGCCCAGTTCGAGTCCTGGGGCTGGCGCCTGCCGTTCTTCCTTGCCCTGCCTCTGGGCATGATTGGTCTGTATCTGCGCCACGCACTGGAAGAAACTCCGGCGTTCCAGCAGCACATGGACAGCCTCGAACAAGGCGACCGCGAAGGCCTGTCCCACGGCCCGAAAGTCTCGTTCAAGGAAGTCGCCACCAAACACTGGCGCAGCCTGCTCACGTGTATCGGCATCGTGGCGGCGACCAACGTGACGTACTACATGCTGCTCACGTACATGCCGAGCTATCTGTCCCACAATCTGCATTACAAAGAAAACAGCGGTGTGCTGATCATCATCGCGATCATGGTCGGCATGCTGTTCGTGCAACCGTTCATCGGATTTGTCAGTGACAAGATCGGCCGCAAACCCTTCATTATTGCCGGCAGCATCGGCCTGCTGTTGCTGGCGATCCCGGCCTTTATGCTGATCACCAGCGGCAAGATCGGTCTGATCTTCGCGGGGCTGTTGATCCTGGCCATCGTGCTGAACTTCTTTATCGGCGTCATGGCTTCCACCCTGCCGGCGATGTTCCCCACGCACCTGCGCTACAGCGCGCTGGCCAGCGCGTTCAACGTCTCGGTGCTGATCGCAGGCCTGACGCCGACCGCCGTCGCCTGGCTGGTGGAAACCACCAATGACTTGTACATGCCCGCTTACTACCTGATGGCGTTTGCGGTGGTCGGCCTGATCACCGGCCTGACGATGAAAGAAACCGCCAACCGCCCTCTGCGCGGTGCGGCTCCGGCTGCCTCGGACATGGAAGAAGCCAAGGAACTGCTGCAAGAACACCATGACAATATCGAGCAGAAGATCGAAGATATCGACGCCGAGATCGCCGAGCTTGAAGCCAAGCGTGAAAACCTGGTGCAACAGCATCCTCGCATCAACTAAGACCTGTCCGTGCGCGGTGGCCACCACCACCGCGCCTTTGGAGTGTTCAGCATGCTTTCCAGCGTCACCGCACCACTGTCATTGCTCAGCCCGGAAGAACGCGCCGCCATCGCCGAAATCGAAGCCACCACCAGCATCCTGCAACTCGTCACGCGTCTGACCGGCATGCGCTTTGCCGGCATCGCCAAATTCACCGACCTGGAATGGGTGGTGTGCTCGGTGCATGACCCTTTCGACATGGGCATCCATCCGGATGACGTGCTCGATCTGGAAACTACGCTGTGCAGTGAGTTCTGCATCAACCCGCAGACCCTGTTCATCCCCCAGGTCAGTCAGAACGGCCGCTTCGCCACGCGCCCGGTGGTCAAGCAGTACGCCATCGAGAGCTACGCCGGTGCTCCGATTTTCCTGCCCGACGGCCGTCTGTTCGGTGCGCTGTGTGCGCTGGACTCCAAGGCGATGCTGTTCGACGACCCCAACCTCGCCGAAACCCTGAGCCTGTTCGCGCGCCTGATCGGCTGCATCTTCTTCGCCAACCTCACTGCCCACGAGCGCTAGTGGATGCCTCGGCGCAGCCCGGCGATATCGCGCTTGGGCGGCAAGCCGAACAGTCGACTGTATTCGCGGCTGAATTGCGACGGGCTTTCATACCCCACCCTGAAGGCCGCGCTGGAAACGTCGTGATGCTCGTTGAGCATCAACCGGCGTGCCTCGTTCAAGCGCAACCATTTCTGATACTGCAACGGGCTCATCGCCGTCAGCTGGCGAAAGTGATGGTGGAACGTGGCCGCACTCATCTGCAGCCGCGCCGCCAGCTCATCCACACGCAGCGTCGCGTCGTAGTTGAGCTTTAACCAGTCGATGGCTTTGGCGATGCGATAGCCCTGCCCGTCCACGGCACAGATGCGTCGCAGGCGACCGGCCTGATCGCTCTGCAGGAGCCGATAATGGATCTCGCGCTGGATCAACGGCGCGAGCACCGGGATAGCGGCGGGTTCATCCAGCAACGCCACCAGACGCGCGACCCCATCGAGCAGGCCGCCGGTGACGGTGCCGATACCTACGCCTGTCAATGCGGCCCGCTCACGGGTGGGCGGCGTCTCGCCCTGGGCGATCAACTCCGCAAGCATGCGCAGGTCGAGCTTGAAGGTCAGGCCCAGGCACGGCTGCTCGGCGCTGGCGCGCACCACCTCGGAATTGGCCGGAATATCCAGGGACGTCAGCAGGAAGCGCGCAGGGTCATAGCCGTAGCCATGGCCGCCGACCCACAACTGCTTTTTCGCCCTGCGCCACCAGCACGATGCATGGCTCGACCATGCACACCACTGGAGGCTGCGGCCATTCACGTCGATAGAAACCCAGGCCTGGAATCGGCATCGGGCTGTCGCCGGGGCCTGGCACATGCCGGGCAATCGCACGCTGTCCCTGGACCTCTCGTTCTGGGGCGAAAGCGCCGGCCAGCCGCGCAATACCGTGCTGCCTGACCTGTATGTCGAGGATTTCAGTGCCGCCATGGATTTCCTGGGCACTCGGCCCATGGTCGACCGCGAACGCATCGGCGTGATCGGTATCTGCGGCAGCGGCAGCTTCGCGATTGCGGCGGCCAAGATCGACCTAAATATTTCTGAGGGAGCGCCGATAAACTGTCATATCCATGACTTGCAGCGACGCCCTGCGGGAAATAATGCCAAATACTCTCGCTCCTATCGTCCGTACCCTGTCCACCCGCACCAGCCTTTCGCTGACCCGCACCTCACTGCTCAATTTCATGGCCTTGTTGGCGTGTGTGTTTATCGCAGCGGCTTATTCTCTGGTGTACATCGCGCACGACCTGGACCACACCGAGCAAGTCGAAAGCGCTTTTTATACGCGCAAAGCCATGCAGTCGCTGGAAAAATCCCTGCGCTTGACCGTCAAGGACTACGCGTTCTGGAGCGATGCCTACAAGCACCTGCACGTCACCGTCGACACGGAATGGGCCTACGTGCGTGAAAACGTCGGCCCGACGCTGTTCAAGGACTTCGGCTTCCAGGGGCTGTTTGTGGTCAACGAGGCCGACCAGACGGTCTACGCCGTGGTCGAGGGCGAAATGCAGAGCGTCGAACTCAGCCAATGGCTGGGGCAGCCCATCACCGGCATTCTTGAGCAGGCCCGCGCCGGTGCCGAGGACCAGGCTCCGGTCACGCGTTTTATCAACGTACGCGGCAGCCCCGCGCTGGTGGCCGCCGCAGCCATCACCCCAGGCACCGATCCCACGGTCACCGTCGATGGCCGGCTGCCCTCGGTGCTGGTGTTCGTCGACCTGCTCACCGCCGACAAGCTGGCGCTAATCGGCCGTGAATTCGGCGTGAACAATCTGCACATCGCCACGCCCGATGACATCGGCAATGTGCTGCTGGTGCCCCTGGGCGAAAACGGCGACGCCGGCAGCCTGCATTGGGACCCCGAACGTCCCGGCCTGCGCCTTATAGGCATTGGCCTGCCGCTGCTGAGCCTGGCCGCATTGCTGGTGTGCCTGATGGCCTGGGTGATTTCACGCCGGGCCACGGCGGACGCCTTGGCCCTGGATGCCAGCCATGCCTCGCTGCAGAACAGCCAGAACGCCTTGGCCACCAGCGAAGCGCGTTTTCGCGACGTGGTGGAGGCCAGCTCCGACTGGGTCTGGGAAATCGACGCACACTGGCGCTTCACTTACCTGTCGGAGCGTTTCCAGAGTGTCACCGGGCTGGACCGCCACGCCTGGATCGGCGCGGCCATGGTTGACCTGCTCGGCACCGAGGCAGGCCTGCTCTCGCAATGGCTGGGCGACCCCGAGCGCCGTCCGGACTTGAGCCTGCAATGTCGCTACGTAGATGCCCAGGGCCAGGAGCGCATGACCCGCCTGGCCGCGCGGGAAATGCCTTGTGGGGGTTTTCGTGGCACCGCTACGGACGTCACCGAAGAAGTCGAGGCACGTCGGCGTATCGAGTTCCTGTCCCAGCATGACGCGCTCACCGGGCTGGCCAACCGCACGCGCCTGCAGGCATTCCTCAATGGCAAGCTCAAGACCTTGCCATCTCCGGACCGTCCGCTGGTGATGCTCAGCCTGGACCTGGACCGCTTCAAACCGGTCAACGACCTGCTCGGTCACGCCGCCGGCGACCGGGTGCTCAACGAGGTTTCCGGGCGCCTGGCCGATTGTGTGCGCCATGGCGATCTGGTGGCCAGGGTCGGCGGCGATGAGTTTGTGTTGATCCTCAGCGATGCCGGCACCCAGGACGAGGTCGAGAACCTGTGTCGACGCTTGATCGCCTCCATCGAGCAGGCCGTGCGGATCGACGAGCAGGAGGTGTTTATCAGCGCCAGCATCGGTATCGCCCTGGCGCCCAATGACGCCGGCAACGTAACCGAGCTGTTGCGCTATGCCGACATTGCGCTCTATGAAGCCAAGTCCGCGGGGCGTAATACCTGGCGTTTCTACTCCGGGGAAATGAACGCGCGGATCATCGAGCGGCGCCGCCTGGAAAGCGACCTGCGCTTCGCGATCAAGCACGCCGAACTGCGCCTGCACTTCCAGCCGCGTTACCGCATCACCGACGGGCAAATGGTCGGCGCCGAAGCACTGGTGCGTTGGCAACATCCGGTGCGTGGGCTGATCGCGCCGGACACATTTATTCCGATTGCCGAAGAGTCCGGGCTGATCCTGGCGCTGAGCGACTGGGTCCTGGAAACGGCCTGTGCTTATGCGGCGCGCTGGCCGGACCTGCTGTTTGTGTCGGTGAACCTGTCGCCCACCGAGTTCAAGCGCGGCAATCTGGTGGAGCGCGTGCAGCAGGCGTTGCAGGCCTCGGGCATTGATCCGGCGCGGGTCGAGCTGGAAATCACCGAAAGCGTGATGCTCGAAGACGCTCCCGGCGCGCTGGAAGTGATGCATGCCCTCAAGCAGCTTGGGGTGCGCATCGCCATGGACGATTTCGGCACCGGCTATTCATCGCTGAGCTACCTGCGCGCGTTCCCGTTCGACGGCCTGAAGATCGACCGCAGCTTCCTCAATCGCCTGGAAGAAAGCGAGGATGACAAGGCTATTATCCAGGCCATCGTCGGCCTGGGTCGCGCACTGTCGCTGACGGTAACCGCCGAAGGCATCGAGACCGCCGAACACTTGGCGATGCTCAAGTCGGTGGCCTGCGACGAGGGCCAGGGCTATTTCCTGAGCCGCCCGCTGGACATCACTGCGTTCCATGGGTTGCTGGGCTGACGCGACGGCTTAGGTAAAAAACTGACTCGGCGTTTTGCCGAACTGTTTCTTGAACATGCTGGTGAAGGCGCTGGGGCTGTCGTAGCCCAGCGTCAGCGCCACGTCGATGATTTTCTCGCCCAGCGCAATGCGCTCCAATGCCAGTAACAGGCGCGCCTGCTGGCGCCACTGCCCGAAGGTCATACCGGTGTCTTTGCGGAACAGACGCTGGATGGTTTTCTGGTCCAGCGCCAGCCGCGCGCTCCAGTGGGCGACGGTGGAGGCATCACCGGGATCGTGCTGCCAGGCCTCGCAGATCTGCCGGATACGCGGGTCGGCCGGCTGCGGCAGCGACAGTGGCAAGGCCGGTAACAACGCCAGCTCATCCAGGATCAAGTGCATGATGCGCGCGTCCCGCGAGTCTTCTGCGTACGGCGGCTTGAGGCTGACCGATGCCTTGATCAGCTCGCTCAGCAGCGGCGAAATGCTCACCGCCTTGGTCTCGCTCGGCAAATTCGGGAAACTTTCGGGACGCACGAACACGCTGCGCATTTTCAACGCGCCCACGCAGCGCAGGGAATGAACATGACCGCTGGGCATCCAGAAACCGCGATGGGGCGGCACGGTCCACTGGTTGTGCGCCGAATGCACCACCATCACACCCTCGGTGGCGTACAACAGTTGGTGCTTCTCGTGACTGTGGTCGGGGATCACCCAGTTTTCCGGGTAGTCGGTGGCCGAACTGATCACGGCCCAGTCGCCCTCGTCGATCTCGCGCAGGAATGTGTCCAGTGATTTGATCATTTCGCCCTTTTTGCGATGATTGCCGCCCCAATTACGCGAGACAGGCATTTGCGCCGAATCTAGCATAAACACCGCGTCCAGATAGAGAGCAGCGATTCATAGCATCGCTGCCCGTCTCCACACCGTTTGCTGCCTTGTATGGAATGCCTGCATGTCGACCCTGACCGCCTCACCTGTCGCCACCCCGAGCCCACCCCAAGCCAGTCCGCTGGTGCTACGCGTCATCGGCGCCTGCGCCCTGGCGCACCTGATCAATGACCTGATCCAGGCGGTGCTGCCGTCGATCTATCCGATGCTCAAGGCCAACTATGGGTTGAGCTTTACCCAGGTGGGCATGATCACCCTCACCTTCCAGCTCACCGCTTCGCTGCTGCAGCCGTGGATCGGCTATCACACCGACCGTCATCCCAAGCCGTGGCTGCTGCCGGCCGGAATGGTCTGCACGTTGGTCGGCATCCTGCTGCTGGCGTTTGTCGGCAGCTTCGCGGCGATCCTGCTCGCCGCCGGCCTGGTGGGCGTGGGCTCGTCGACCTTTCACCCGGAAACCTCGCGCGTCGCGCGCCTGGCCTCCGGCGGTCGCTACGGCCTGGCACAATCGACCTTCCAGGTCGGCGGCAACACCGGCAGCGCATTCGGCCCGCTGCTGGCGGCGGCGATTATCATCCCCTACGGCCAGGACCATATCGCCTGGTTCGGCCTGTTTGCGGTGTTCGCCATCGGCGTGTTGTATGGCTTGAGCCGCTGGTATCGCAACCACCTCAACCTGTTCAAGCTAAAGCAGGGCGGCCAGGCCACCCACGGCCTGTCCAAGGGCCGCGTGACGTTTGCCCTGGTGGTGCTCGCGGTGCTGGTATTTTCCAAGTACTTCTACATGTCCAGCCTGACCAGCTACTTCACCTTCTACCTGATCGAAAAATTCCACCTGTCGGTGGCCAATTCCCAGCTGTACCTGTTCCTGTTCCTCGGTGCAGTGGCCGCGGGCACGTTCTTCGGCGGGCCGATCGGCGATCGCATCGGGCGCAAGAAAGTCATCTGGTTCTCGATCCTCGGCGCCGCGCCGTTCACCCTGGCGCTGCCCTATGTCGACCTGTTCTGGACCGCCGTGCTCAGCGTGGTGATCGGTTTTATCCTGGCCTCCGCGTTCTCGGCCATCGTGGTGTTCGCCCAGGAGCTGGTGCCGGGCAATGTCGGCATGATCGCCGGCATCTTCTTCGGCCTGATGTTCGGCTTCAGCGGGATCGGTGCAGCCTTGCTCGGCCTGCTGGCGGACAACCACGGCATCGAATACGTCTACAAGCTGTGCTCGTTCCTGCCGTTGGTGGGGATACTCACGGTGCTGCTGCCGTCAACTAAAGGGGTTTGACCGCCGGCCATCGGATGGCGGTATGCCATTACGGTTTGTGTTCTGAAAAACCTGTGTGTGCGCTTACAATTCGCGTTTAAACGCACACCAGGCAGTTCTGCACGCTATGACGCTCGACCCACCCACGATCCTGGCCCTGACCGTCGCCCTCGCGGCCGCGGCTGCGCTTTACCTGTTGATTGAATGGCGCAGTGTGCGCGAACCCTCCTTGCTCTGTTGGAGCGCCGGTTTCGCCACCATCACCGTCGGCTCGACCCTGGCGCTGCTGCGTATCAATGGCTACCTGGTGATCGGCATCTGGTTCGCCAACGGTTTGCTGGTGAGCGCACATTTTCTGTTTTTGCTCGGGGTGGCGCGGTTTACCCAGGTGCGCCTTTCACCGCTTTGGGCACTGATGCTGGTGGTGTGGCTTGGGATGCTGATGCTGCCGGCCGACCTGCCGTGGTCAAAGGCGATGTTGGCGGTGCAGTCGCTGCTGGTGGCGTTGCCGACGTTGCGCGCCAGTTCTCTGCTGCGTCCCCATGGCAAATCCCTGAGCGTCGGCGCGGTGCAACTGCGCTATGTTTTATTGATTCATGGCGCTTTCTACGTGGCCAAGGCTGCGTCGGCGGTGGTTCCCGGCACCTTGATCGACCTCGCGGCGTTCAAGGGCGAAATCATCCAGGTGTCACTGGTGGAAGGCGCCATGGCGATCATGCTGATTGCGCTGTCGATGACCGGCTCGGAACGCTATCGCCGCGAACAGCACATCGCCCGCCTCGCCGCCCGCGACCCGCTCACCGCGCTCTACAACCGCCGCGCCCTGAACCTGCGCGCGCCACGCCTGCTGGCCCAGGCGTCGGCCGCACAACCGGGCGCACTGCTGCTGATCGACATCGATCATTTCAAAAGCGTCAACGACCTGCATGGTCACAGCGCCGGTGACCACCTGCTGATCGCATTGAGTGAAATGATCCGCAGCGTCACCCCCGACGGCGCCCTGGCCGCGCGCCTGGGCGGTGACGAATTCGCCATCCTGCTCAATGCCACCAGTGCGCAGGGGATCGTGGAACTGGGCAATCAACTACGCGGGCAATTCCAACAACTGGCCTGCCAACGCTTCACCACGCCGCAACCGGTGACACTGAGCATCGGCGCCCTGCTGTTCGACCAACCGCCGGCCAGCCTGGCGGCGTTGATCGAACAGGGGGATGCCACGTTGTATGAATCCAAGCGAGGTGGGCGTGACCGGATTCAGTTGGTGAGTGGGACGGGGGCTGGCGTTTGAGGCGCCGACTGTTGTGCTGAGCCGATTCGCTACCGCAAGCAGCATCTACCAGAGCGGAGCTATCTGCGCGCTGGCGGGGTAAAACCCTTCACCACGAGATACAACAACGGCCCCACCGATACGAACACCGCCGTCAGCAACCAGTACGGCAGCACCGACACCATCGGCCGCCCGCGCCGACGCGTATCGCGATACATCCACACGCAGGCCAGCACTGCCATCAAGTACAGGTCGATAACCACCTGCGCCGTGTCCGGGCGTGACAGCAGTTGCCGGCCAAAAGCCAATAGCGATTGCTCGGCAGTGAGCAGGGTCACAAGGGTATACAGGGAAAACCCCAGCAAAGCGGCCAGGGCAATGAAAGGTCTGTGCATAGTCTGCTCCTTGATGTGATCGAGCATCACCCTAGTGATAAGGTGACGCTCCTCGCAATGACCAAGGAGGTCATGAATTGGCCATGGACACCCCTTCGACTGCCGGCGCACAACTGCGCCAATTGCGCCGCCGCGCCAAGCTGAGCCAGTTGGAACTGGCGCTGGTCACCGGTGTGTCCCAGCGCCATCTCAGTTGCGTCGAAACCGGCCGCGCGAGGGCGAGCCCCGGCACGCTGCATAACCTGCTCAGCGCGCTGGACGCACCGTTGGAGCAGTGCAACCGCGTGTTCCTGGCGGCCGGCTACGCGCCGCGCTATACCGCCACTGCGCTCGCTGCGCCCGGCATGGCAGCGGTTCGCGAAGCCGTCAGCCATGTGCTGCATGCCAACAACCCCGCGCCGGCGATCCTGCTGGGCAGTCATTGGGAGGTACTGGCCGCCAATGCCAGCACTGGGGTGTTGTTTGAACTGGTCGGGATCGCGCCCCAAGCCACTGACGGCCTGAACCTGATGGCCACGCTGCTACAGCCGGGCGGCCTGGGCGATCACTTGATCAATGCCGAAGAAATCCGCAGCGTGGCTTGGCAACGCGCCAGCCGCGAAGCGTTGGGTAACCCCGAGTTGGCCACGCTGTTGGCCGGCTTGCCGGCGCCGGACGTCACCGAATTGCCAGCGTCTATGCCGCCGCTGGTGCTGACGCGCGTCCGTTCGCGCCGGGGCGAGTTGAGCTTCCTATCGACCTTCACCACCTTCGGCATGCCCCAGGACATCACCCTCACCTCCTTGCGCATCGAACACCTGATCCCCGCCGATGCGCACACTTGGGAAGTAATGCGCGGTGCCTATGCGGACTATTGCGCGCTGGTTTTGTGAAATATCTGTCCGTAGACTGCCGCCATACCTCCCCTCTGAAGGCGGCGAAAAAACGTGATGCAAGTTACTGAAGTTTCCATTGCCCAGCTGCGCGCGGCGCTTGAATCCGGCCAGACCACTGCCGTTGAACTGGTCAAGGCCTACCTGGCGCGGATCGATGCCTATGACGGTCCGCAAACGGCCACCGCGCTGAACGCCGTGGTGGTGCGCAATCCCCAGGCGCTGGAAGAAGCGCGGGCGTCCGATGCGCGGCGAGCCAAGGGTGAGACCCTCGGGCCATTGGATGGCATTCCTTACACGGCCAAGGACAGTTACCTGGTCAAAGGCCTCACAGCGGCCTCCGGCAGCCCGGCGTTCGCCAAGCTGATGGCCTGTCGTGACGCGTTCACCATCGAACGCCTGCGCGCCGGTGGTGCGATCTGCCTGGGCAAGACCAATATGCCGCCGATGGCCAATGGCGGTATGCAGCGCGGCGTGTACGGCCGTGCCGAGAGCCCCTACAACGCCGATTACCTGACCGCGCCGTTCGCCTCCGGCTCGTCCAACGGTGCCGGTACTGCGACGGCGGCCAGTTTCGCCGCGTTCGGCCTGGCTGAAGAAACCTGGTCCAGCGGCCGTGGCCCGGCCTCCAACAACGGTCTATGTGCCTACACGCCGTCACGCGGGGTGATTTCGGTGCGCGGCAACTGGCCGTTGACCCCGACCATGGACGTGGTGGTGCCGTTTGCACGCACCATGGCCGACCTGCTGGAAGTGCTCGACGTGGTGGTCGCCGAAGACCCCGACACCCGTGGCGACCTGTGGCGCCTGCAACCCTGGGTGCCGATCCCCAGCGTTACCTCGGTGCGCCCTGCTTCCTATGCTGAACTGGCTGTCGACAGCACAACCCTGGCGGGTAAACGCTTCGGCGTTCCACGTATGTACATCAATGCCGACCCTGAGGCCGGCACCAGCGAAAAACCCGGTATCGGTGGCCCGACCGGGCAGAAGATCCACACCCGCGCGAGCGTGATTGACCTGTGGCAAGCCGCGCGCCAGGCGTTGGAAGCCGCCGGCGCGGAAGTGGTCGAGGTGGATTTCCCGCTGGTGTCCAACTGCGAAGGCGACCGCCCGGGCGCACCGACGGTGTTTACCCGTGGCCTGGTGTCCAAGCAGTTCCTGCACGATGAATTGTGGGAGCTTTCCGCATGGGCCTTCGACGATTTCCTGCGCGCCAATAACGACCCGGCCCTCAACCGCCTGGCGGACGTCGACGGCCCGCAGATTTTCCCCCACGACCCCGGCACCCTGCCCAACCGCGAAGACGACCTCGCGGCCGGCATGGACGAGTACGTGCGCATGGCCCAGCGCGGCATCACGCCGTGGAATGAAATCGCCAGCGTCCCCGACGGCCTACGCGGCCTGGAACAGACCCGACGCATCGACCTGGAGGACTGGATGGACAGCCTCGGCCTCGACGCGGTGCTGTTCCCCACCGTGGCCGACGTTGGCCCGGCGGATGCGGATATCAACGAAGCCAGTGCCGACATCGCCTGGAGCAACGGCATCTGGGTGGCCAACGGCAACCTCGCCATCCGCCACCTGGGCGTGCCTACCGTCACCGTACCGATGGGCGTGATGGCGGATATCGGCATGCCGGTGGGGCTGACGTTTGCCGGTCGGGCATACGATGACTCGGCGTTGCTGCGCTACGCCTCGGCGTACGAAGCCACCGGCAGCAAACGCCTGATCCCGCCGCGCACGCCGCCACTGAACGCACACTAACGTGTCCATCTGATTCTCGGCCAGGGGGAGGCAACGAGCATAGCGATGCGCCAGTTCGACAGGAAGCCGTACGTCCCCATGCACTGTATTAGGACGTCATACCAGTTAAATCGAACACGAAGCGCCTTATATTCAGGGATATTCAAAATTTAATTTCCTTACCCTTTCAAAATATTGCATGGTTGTACGACGACATCGAATGTCGTCTCTCTCAACAACAATAAGGAACGCCCCATGCAGAATATGAAAGTGCTGATCGGTTTTCTGTGCCTGTTCAGCGGCTATGTCGCCGCCGCCCCCGCCACCGATGACAAGGACGTCGCCCAAGCCGTCGACCACCTGACCCAAGCCATGCTGCACAAGGACATCAATCAGTTACAGGCCCTCACCGCCGAAAAGCTGACCTACGGCCACTCCAGCGGCAAGATTCAGAACAAGCAGGAATTCATCGCCGACATAGAGACCGGCCGCAGCGGCTTCAAGACTCTGGAAATGCAGAAGCAGACCATCACCTTGAGCGGCGATACCGCGCTGGTGCGCAATCACTTTCACGCCCAGGCGGTGAACAGCGGTGTCGAGGTGCCCACCGATATCGAGAACTTCCAGGTCTGGCAGAAACACAAAGGCCACTGGCTGCTGATCGGCCGTCAGGCCTTCAAGTTCTGATTCCCCGGTGAGCCGGCGCGGCTCACCACATCACGGCACTGCGCACCTTGAGCAATGCTTCGCGCAGTGCCGGCATGTCCACCGACCCCAGGGCCAGGCGCAGTGCATGCGGCACATGGGTCGAGACCGCGAACGGCTCGGCGGTGGACACCGACACGCCCTGGCGCTGCAGTTGCATCGCCACCTGATCGGCGCGGGCATCTTCGGCCAGGGGCAGCCATAAGAAATACGAAGAGGGATGAGCGGTGTAAGCCAGCCCCTTGAGCACCTGGGCCGCCAACGCCTGGCGCGCCCGCGCATCCTCGCGCTTTTGCGCTTCCAGCTGTGCCACGGTGCCGTCTTCGAGCCAACCCACGGCGATTGCGCTCATGACGCCGGGCACGTTCCAGGTGGTCGCCATGACGCTGCGCTCCAACGCCTTGACCCAGGCCGGTGGCGCGGCGACAAATCCTACCCGCAGGCCAGTGGCGACACTTTTGGATAACCCGCCGACATACACCGTGCGCTCCGGCGCCAGCCTGGCCACGGGTGGCGGCGCGTCCTCGGCGAGAAACGCGTAGGCCGCGTCCTCGATAATCATCAGATTGTGTTGTTGGGCGATGTGCACCAACCGCTCGCGCTGCGCCAGGTCCATTACCCAGCCAAGTGGATTATGCAACGTCGGCATGCTGTACACCGCGCGCACCGGACGGCGACGACACAACGCCTGCAGGGCGTCCAGGTCCGGGCCGTGGGCGTTGGCCGGCAGGGCCAGGATTTCCAGGTGCAGCGTGTCGGCCAGTACCTTGAACCCCGAGTAAGTCAGCGCATCGACAGCAATCACATCGCCGGGCTTGAGCAGCGCCATCATCGTCACCGCCAGGCCATGCTGCGCGCCGCTGACCACCAGCACCTGCTCGGCGGTTACGCATAATCCGCGGCTAAGCAAATGCCGAGCGACAGCGGCGCGCTCGTGCACGCGGCCGGCGTGCGGCTGGTAACGCAGCAATGCCTCCAGGTCGCCCGACAGCGCCAACTGACGCAAAGCCGTGCGCAGCAGGTCAGCCTGACCAGGCAACGACGGGTAGTTGAAATTCAGATCGAGCAGCCCCGCCGCCACGTTCATCTGCCCGCTGCCCTGCCCAGGCGGCAAGGCGATTTCACGCACAAACGTACCGCGTCCGGTTTCGCCACTGACCAGGCCCATGACCTCCAGCTCGGTGTACACCCGGCTCGCGGTGGCCAGCGCAAGGCCATGTTCGGCGGCCAACTGACGGTGCGTGGGCAGCCGAGTACCGGGCGCCATCGCGCCTGAGCGAATTGCCTGGGCGAAGCGATCGACCAGCAGTTTGTAACGGGCTCGCGGCATGCAAGGTGTATCCATGACAATTTTTTGATTGTGCCAATGCTCGCTCCTAGGATGACGCCCACGCAACTTCTCTTTTTCAGGCAGACCTCATGGAACATACGCTCGACACCCCGGACACCCGCGCACAGGGCTGGATCAACGGTTTTATCGGCGTGGTGATTTTCAGCGGTTCGCTGCCGGCCACGCGCCTGGCGGTAATGGAATTCGACCCGGTGTTCCTGACCGTGATCCGCGCCACCCTCGCCGCGCTGCTCGCGGTAGTGCTGCTGTGGGTGTTCAAGGAAAAACGCCCCACCCGCCAACAGTGGCTGCCCCTGGCCATCGTTTCGCTGGGCGTGGTGATTGGTTTTCCCCTGCTGACTGCGCTGGCGCTGCAATACGTGACCTCAGCCCATTCCATTGTGTTTATCGGGCTGTTGCCGCTGGCCACGGCGGTGTTTGCGGTGTGGCGCGGTGGCGAGCGGCCACGCCCGGTATTCTGGCTGTTCTCGCTGCTGGGCAGCGCGCTGGTGGTGGGCTACGCCTTCGCGCAGGGCCTGACCGCTGCCCCGGCCGGTGACCTGCTGATGCTACTGGCGGTGCTGGTGTGCGGCCTGGGATACGCCGAGGGCGCCACGCTGTCGCGCAGCCTGGGCGGTTGGCAGGTGATCTGTTGGGCGCTGGTGGTGGCGCTGCCGGTAGTGGCGCCACTGAGCCTGCTGCTGGCGCCGTCGAGTGTCACCGCGATCAGCCTGCCGGCGTGGCTGAGCCTGGGCTACGTGGCGTTGTTCAGCATGTTGCTCGGCTTTGTATTCTGGTATCGCGGCCTCGCTCAGGGCGGTATCGCCGCGGTCGGCCAGTTGCAGTTACTGCAACCATTCTTCGGCCTGGCGCTGGCGGCTTGGCTGCTGCATGAACAGGTCAGCCCAGGCATGCTGTTGGTGACGCTGCTGGTGATCGCGTGCGTGGCGGGCGCCAGGCGTTTTGCGCGGTGATACACCGTCTCTGGGCGGCATCATTACCTCAGCGTTTTATTCCCATTCCTCGTTTGTCCTGCTAAACAGAGTTATCGCCACAGAATAAAAGGATGCGACATGCACGCCCCTTCACTGCAGGACACCACCGCGCCGGAAGGCGTCTGTTACGGCTGCGGCAGCAGCAACCCCCACGGCCTGCACATCAAGAGCCGCTGGGATGAAGACCGCGTCCATGTGATTGCCGAGCACCAGCCGGACGCCCGCTATTGCGGCTGGCCGGACTTGGTGTATGGCGGCCTGATCGCGATGCTGGTGGACTGCCACTCCAACTGGACCGCCATGGCTTATCACTACCAGGCCGAACAACGCGAACCCGGCAGCGTGCCGCGCATCGACTGCGTCACCGGCAACCTGGGCATCAAATTCATCAAGCCCACCCCCATGGGCGTACCGCTGACCTTACGCGCGCGGGTCGAGGGCGATGTCGGGCGCAAAACCCAGGTGATCTGCGAGGTGTACGCCGGCGGCGTACTCACGGCCATCGGCGATTCGGTATTTGTGCGTGTCGATACCGGCCAGTTGGCCGCCGCTGCCCACGGTCGCACCGACTGAATCCGGGTACCTTTCACTGCCACCGTTTAGCGAGGACTGCATCGATGGAACGCTTGAGCGCCAAAGACTTCGCCCCCGAACTGCTGGAACTCTATGACGGCTATGCCCATGGCACGATCAACCGTCGCGAGTTTCTCGACCGCGCCGCGCTGTTCACTTTCGGCGGGCTGACCGCGTCGGCGTTGCTGGCGGCGCTGAGCCCCGACTATGCCCTGGCCGAACAGGTGAAATTCACCGACCCTGCCATCGTCGCCGACTACATCACCTACCCCTCGCCCCAGGGCCACGGCACAGTACGCGGCTATCTGGTGCGCCCGACACATGCCAGCGGCAAGCTGCCGGCGGTGGTGGTGGTGCATGAAAATCGCGGTTTGAACCCCTATATCGAAGACGTCGCGCGGCGCCTGGCCAAGGCCGGATTCATCGCCCTGGCGCCGGACGGCCTGACCTCGGTCGGCGGTTACCCCGGCAATGATGAAAAAGGCAAGGCGCTGCAAGAGCAAGTCGACCCGACCAAACTGATGAACGATTTCTTCGCGGCCATCGAATGGCTGATGAAGCACGACAGCGGCAACGGTAAGGTCGGTATCACCGGTTTCTGTTATGGCGGCGGGGTAACCAATGCGGCCGCGGTGGCCTATCCCGAACTGGGCGCTGCTGTGTCGTTTTATGGGCGCCAACCGGACACGAAGGACGTTGCACGCATCAAGGCGCCGATCATGCTGCACTTCGGCGAGCTGGACACGCGCATCAACGAAGGCTGGCCGGCCTATGAACAAGCGTTGAAGGCGGCCGGAACCCTCTATGAGGCGTATATCTACCAGGGCGCCAACCATGGCTTTCACAACGACTCGACACCGCGTTACGACGACGCGGCGGCGAACCTGGCGTGGGAGCGCACATTGGGGTGGTTTCGCAAATACCTGGCGTGAGAGCGACTGTGAGCGGGGTTGCCCGCCTGGAGCTGGAACATAAAACGCTTCTTGCAGTGAGCAGGCTTGCCCTGCTCATAACAGCAAGCTGAGGGTCAGTGTTCCAGGGCATATCGCCGGCAGTGGTTGAGGTAGCCTTGCTCATGGCTGCCTACCAGTTGCACCACGCTGGTCCATAACCACGACGGCGCGTCCAGTTGCCGGGTGCGGTTCTCCTGGAGGACCGCCATCCAGGCCTTGCGGGTGGCGCGGTCCATCTGTCGGGCGTGGGCGATGCCGACCACGCGGGCCAGGTAACCGGCGGCGTGCATGGCGTCGGTTTCGCTCAGTTCGTCCAGTTCCAGCTTCATGTCCTGGGGCAGCAGTTCCCGGATAAAAAAACCATGGTCCAAAAAGCGCGTCGCCACCATGCGTTCGCCCAATCCCGGCGACAACTGACGCGCGCCCTCAACCACGCGGCGACCATTGTCTCGTGGCATCTTCGCCCGGGACGCACGGGGTGCCGCCGCGCCCACGGCTTCCTTGATATCGATCAGGCAGTACTCCTGATCATCTTTGTCACCCACACCGAGCAACACTGCATAACGCAGCAGCCCGAGGGAACTGCAGCCCTTGACCCAATACGCCGAGTCCAGCAACTCGACCTTGGCATCCTTGGGCCGCCCCTTGAGCGAGGTGACCAACTGCTGAATGTCATCCGAGGCGCAGACGTTTTCCAACGCACTTTTTTCCGCCCGCGACAGCGACCAGAAGTGTTTGCCCAGCGGGATCGTCGGCCGCACGCTCTCGATCCGTTCACGCGCCAAATGCTTCCAGGTACGCGCCACCGCGCTGCGCATGCCAGCCTTGACCTGGGAGGGGCGTGGCGGGGCTTCGTCCGGCTTGTCTTTGAAGGCTTGTTCGTAACCCTGCATCATTTCTTCGAGCATGCGTGCGGTGGTCACCCCTGGCAGGTCCGAGCCACGCGCGGCCGTGGCCAGGGACAGGGCCAGGCGCACCAGGTCATGGGCCGGGTTGCCGATCACCGTTTGGTCGAGGTCGCGGATATGCATGTCGATGCGGCCGTCGGTGTCCCCGGTCGGGCCCAGATTACCGGCGTGGCAGTCGCCACAGATCCAAATCGCCGGGCCATGGGGCAAGCGGCGTCCGGGCAGGCTGTGCAGCCACTCGTAGAATTGCACGGTGCTGCCCCGCACATAGGCGTGGGCCGAGCGCGCCATCTTCAGATTGCGTAGTTGAGTCAGGTGCGGCATGCGGGCGGAGGGGCGCGGAATTTTCATGAACAGCCTCAGGTCGGGGCCACAGTAGATCGCCGAGCCAGCGAGAATGTTTCATTTTGTTTCAAGAAGATGGCAGAAGGACAGCTTCGCCCTCACCGGCCTGGGTTTGCAGCCAGCCCTTGAACGCCAGCATCGCCGGTGTCTCGGCCCTGGACTGCAGGCGCGTCAACCAGTAGCTGCCGGTGGTAATGCCCACGTCGAAAGGCTGGCGAATCAGATCGTTTTCCAATTGCCGCGCAAACATCACCGCCGGTGCCAACGCCACCCCGATCCCCTGCAACGCGGCATCCATCATCGCCAGCGAAGAGTCGAACACGATACTGCGTGGCACAAGGGTATCGGCGGGCAACCCAGCGGCGTGAAACCACAGGTTCCATTCATCGGCGCGGTAGGAGCGCAGCAGCGTGTGCTTCAACAGATCGTGCGGCGCGTGCAGGTGCTCGGCGATCGCCGGGATGCACAGCACCGTCAGCGGCGCCGCCAGCACGTGGCAGGCATCGGTGCCATGCCAGGCACCGGCGCCGAAACGTACTGCGTAATCCAGGCCTTCGGCAGCCACATCGACACGGTTGTTGTGGGTGGACAGGCGCAGGTCGATCAGCGGGTAACGTGCCTGAAAGTCCGAAAGGCGCGGCAACAGCCAGCCCACCGCGAAGGTGCCCACCGCGCCCACGGTTAGCACTTCGCGGTAATGCCCGCCTTCGAACTGCCCCAGGGTCTGGGCGATGCGGTCGAAGGATTCCCGCAGCACCGGCAGCAGGGTTTCGCCTTCGCGGGTGAGCATGAGCCCGCGCGGCAGGCGCTTGAACAAAGTGACATTGAGTTGGGCTTCCAGGCTTTTTACCTGATGGCTGACCGCCGCCTGGGTAACGCACAGCTCGATGGCGGCGCGGGTAAAGCTCAGGTGGCGAGCCGAAGCCTCGAAGGCGCGCAGGGCATTAAGGGGCAAATGGGAACGCAACATCAGCTAGCCCAAATTTTTCTAATGGCTGGGACGAGATATCATCGTTTGTCCAGTCAGTGAAATCCACCTAGATTTGCGGCGCCTGCGCAGGCCTTGATTGTTATCGCACCACTTATTAGGGAAGCCAACCACCATGCGTCACTCCGTACGATCACTCGCCCTCTCTAGCCTGCTGCTCAGCGCCGGTCACTGTCTGGCCGATTCCGACCTGCGCCCCGTGGTCAACGCCAGCGTCGAACCGCTGATGCAGCAGCAAGGCATCACCGGTCTTTCGGTGGCAGTGATCCACAAAGGCCAGGTGCAATACTTTAATTACGGCCTCGCTTCCAGAGACACGCGACAGCCCGTGACCGAAAACACGCTGTTTGAAGTGGGTTCGGTCAGTAAAACCTTCGCCGCCACGCTTGGCGGCTACGCCCAGGCTACCGGCAAACTTAAGCTCACGGACCCGGCCGCCCAGCACCTGCCGACTCTCAAGGGCAGCGCTCTAGAACGTATCAGCCTGCTGCAATTGGCGACCTACACCGCGGGCGGCCTGCCGTTGCAGTTTCCCCAGGCCGCCGACAATGCCGACAACATGCTCAGCTACTTCCAGCACTGGACACCCGCCTACGCCCCCGGCACGCAGCGGTTGTATTCCAACCCGAGCATCGGCCTGTTCGGCTATCTGGCCGCGCGAAGCCTGGGGCAGCCTTACCACGTCGCCATGGAGCAGACGCTGCTGCCCAAACTAGGCCTGAAAAACACCTACGTAAACGTGCCAGACGAGCAAAAACCTCGTTACGCCCAGGGCTATGACAAGCAGGACAAGCCCGTGCGCGTTTCCCCTGGCGCGCTGGACAGCGAAGCCTATGGCATCAAGACCACAGCCCGTGACCTGGCGCATTACGTCATCGCGAACATGCACCCGCAAACCCTGGAGCAACCGCTGCAACAAGCCATCGCCACCGCCCATAGCGGTTATTACCAAGTAGACGGCATGACCCAGGCTCTGGGCTGGGAGTACTACCCTTACCCCATCGCGCTGCAGGCCCTGATCGACGGCAACTCCACGCCGATGGCCATGCAACCCCACGCGGTCGGTTGGTTTGCCACGCCCCACGCGCAACCGGCCAATGTGCTGTACAACAAAACCGGTTCCACCGGCGGTTTTGGCGCGTACGTCGCGTATGTGCCAGCCCAGGACAAAGGCGTGGTGATCCTGGCGAACAGGAATTACCCGAACGCTGAGCGGGTAAAGGTGGCGCATGCGATCCTGAGCGCGCTGGCACCCTAACTGGCTCGGGCGCCATCGCTGTTATTCGGCGTAAGCCCAGGTCATGCGAAACGACGCCCCGCCCCACTCCGAATCCTGCACCTCGACCTGCCCTCCATGCCACTGGGACACCCGTTGCACCAGGGCCAGGCCGAGGCCGAAGCCGCCGGTGCGACGGTCGCGACTGGCGTCCAGGCGCATGAACGGCTGGAAGATTTTCGCGCGGCCGTCCTCGGGCACGCCGGGGCCGTCGTCACATACACGCACTTCATAGCCGCTACCGAACGCGATCAGCGACACCTGTACCCGCCGCTCGGCGTAACGGATGGCGTTGCGCAACAGGTTGATCACCGCGCGAGCCATAAAGCGCGGCTCAATCTGGATAAAGTCCACCTCACACACCCGCAGCGATAACTGGACGCCGGCCGCTTCGGCCTCCAGCGCCACGCTGGCGATAACGCTGTCGAGCCAGCTGTGGGCTTCGATGCGCTCGCGGGTTACCTGCGTGGCGCCTCGCTCCAGGCTGGCGTAGGTGAGCAACTCCGAGACCATCTCTTCCAGCTCGCCCAGGTCGGCGTACATGTCGGCAATCAGCTCGCCGCGCTGGCGTGGGTCGGCCTGTTGCTTGAGCTGGTCGAGTTCGAACGACAGCCGCGCGATCGGCGTGCGCAGTTCATGGGATACCGCGTTGGTGAGTTCGCGCTGATTGGCGATCAGGCTTTCGATGCGCTCGGCCATCTGATTGAAGTGACCGGCCAGCTCGCGCACGGTGGAACGGCGCGGCAGCAGGATACGTGAGCCGAGGTCGTTATCACCAAAGCGTTGGGCGGCCAGGCGGATGTGCTCCAGGTCGCGCCAATGCGGGCGCACCCAAAAATACAGGACAACGGCCAGGCACACGCCGAGAAACCCATAGGCCCACATATACAGCCATTTAGGCTCTTCCGGCAGCTTGATCTCCAGCAATTGCGGGCCACCGTCAATATCGGCGAGGAACTCCATAAAGTCGCCACGTACCACCAGCCGCCCCTCGGCCAGCAGCGCTTGCTCGCGAGCCGTCAGTGCCTGAGCATCCTTGAGCACCAGTTGCAGACGCAGCCCGTAATAAGGTTGCAGCTCAGCAAGCCGCGCCTGGCGCTGTGTAACGGGCAGCGGCCGCAATTGCTCCACCAGGCCGTAAGCCGGGCCACGCAAGGCCTCGCGGTTGTAGGTTTCGTTGGCCTCGGGCACCAACTCGTCGAAGGTGTAGTTGACCAGCCAGATCGCGCCCGCCAGCCCCAACGCCAGGATCAGATACAGACGCAGGTAAAGTCGCAGCACCTAGACCTCCCACGCAAACGGATTGAACAGGTAGCCCTTGCCCCAGATGGTCTTGATGCAGACCGGTTCGCGAGGGTTGTCGTTGAGCTTGGCGCGCAGCTTGCTGATGTACACGTCGACGCTGCGGTTGAGCCCGTCGAAGGCGATACCGCGCATGCGGTTGAGAATGTCATCGCGCGACAGGATGCTGCCGGCGTTGCTGGCCAGCAGCCAGAGCAGTTCGAACTCCATGGTGGTCAGGTCGATGCGCTCGTCGCCCAGGCTGACCACCCGGCAACTGCGGTCGATGGCCAACCGGCCGAACGCCAGCGCGCCACGTACCGTGGGCTCGGGCGCCTGCCTGCGTTGCAGCGCACGCAGGCGCGCCAGCAGCACGGGTGGTTTGATCGGCTTGATCACGTAGTCGTCGGCGCCGGACTCCAGGCCCAGGATATGGTCCAGGTCGTCCTCCTTGGCGGTGAGGATCACAATCGGTGTGTCCGACACGCGACGGATTTCACGGCACACCTGCAGGCCGCTCTGGCCCGGCAGCATCAGGTCGAGCACCACCATCTTCGGGGTGAAATCCAGAAAGGCTTCCAGGGCCTCGTCGCCCCGGTGCACCACTCGCACGTCAAAGCCATGCTGCGACAAAAAATGTGCGATCAGCCCTGCCAGTCGCTCGTCGTCCTCGACCAGCAGAACCTTGCCCAGCCCCAGGTTTTCCATAGGTTCTCAGTGTGCAAACGGCGATTGATTGAAGAGCGGGCATTATAGATGGCAAGCTGCACCACTTGAGTGGTCGGCCAACTCCCCACAGGGCAAGCTTCATGTTTTTAAGAGTTTTTAACAAATAGCCCGCAGTTTTTAACGCCAACCCCAGGGAGCTGTATGCGTAAGGATTACCTGGCGTTCTTCATCTCACTGTTTGTGTCGCGGCTGGCGGATCAGGTTCTGTTGTTTATCGTGCCCCTGATCGTGTTCCAGACCACCGGCAGCGTGGCCTGGGCGGGCCTGGCGTTTTTTTGCGAGTCGCTGCCGCGCTACCTGGCGTTCCCGGTGTGCGGGGCGTTGTGCGATAAGTTTTCACCGGTGCGCATCCTGCATATCAGCCAGGTCTACCGGGCACTGGTGTGCGCAGTGACGGTAGCGTTGTATGGGGTGTTCGATGGCATTTATTGGCTGGTGATCCTATCGGCACTGTGCGGGGTGCTGACGACCCTGGGCATCATGGCGCGGGAAGTGGTGATGCCCCATGGTTTCCCACAGTACAGCTACGCCAAGACCCTGTCCTATTCACAGATTGCCGATCAGAGCGGCCTGGTGCTCGGCCCGCTGCTGGCGGCGCTGCTGCTGCAAGTCTGGAGCTGGCCGTGGGTGGTGGCAGGCGTGGCCGGCTTGTTCGTAGTGGCCGATCTGGCCATGTTGATCTGGCAGCGCCACACCACAATCCACCTACCGAGCCATGCCCAGCACGGCGATATCTGGCTGCAGCCGCTGCGCATCGCCTTCGGCCACATAGGTCGACTGGCGGCACTCAAGCGCATCATCACCCTGGCGGTCGGCGTCAACCTGATCGTCGGCGTAACGCTGGCGACCTCGGCGGCCATGGTCACCGGCCAGTTCGGCGCCGGCAAGGACAGCTACGCCCTGCTCCAGGCTGCCGGGGCGCTGGTCACCATCGGGATTCTGTTCTATCTGGCTCACTCGGCATTGCCCATGAAGCTCATGGGCGGGCTGGGCTATTCAATGATTGCCGTCGGTGCGCTGATCACGGCGATCAGCCCTGATGTGTGGGCCTACACCCTGGGTTTCCTGCTGATCACAGGCTTTGACAAGATGTTCAACGTGTACCTGCGCAGCACCCGGCAGCGGGTGATTCCGGTGCAGGACTTCGGCAAGACCGTAGGCGTGATCACCCTGCTCAACAATCTCGCCCAACCCTTGGCGGGCTTGATGGTTGCGCTGCTGGCCGCGCCTGTCGGCACGCAAACGGTGATCCTGTTACTGACCGGGATCACCGCGCTGATCGGCGTCGCGGTAGCGTCAGGCTGGCACGCCACTGTGAAAGCGGAACTCGATGTCGGGTGACTCGATCAATTCCTGCTCCGCCGCCCTTACCCGCTCGATCACCTGGGCAATGTCCCTGGCGTCGCCATACTGGTAGGCCAATTTCAAATAGCCCTGGAAATGCCGCGCTTCGCTTTTGAGCAGGCCAAAGTAGAACTTGCCGAGTTCTTCGTCCAAATGCGGCACCAGCGCTTCGAAACGCTCGCAACTGCGCGCCTCGATAAACGCGCCGACCACCAGAGTGTCCACCAGCTTGACCGGCTCATGACTGCGCACCACTTTGCGCAGTCCGGAGGCATAACGCCCGGCGTGCAGTTGGCGCAGTTCCACTTTGCGCTTTTTCATCAGGCGCATGACCTGCTCGTGATGCACGAGTTCTTCCCGGGCCAGACGCGACATCATGTTGATCAGGTCGACATGGGCGTAGTACTTGGCCATGAGGCTAAGCGCGGTGCTGGCGGCCTTGAATTCACAGTTCTTGTGGTCGATCAACAGGGTGTCCTGATCGGCCAACGCGGCCTGGACCCAGGCGTCAGGGGTACGGCAACCGAGGAATTCGTGGATTTCGGGCAGGTTCATCGGGCTCACGGGCAAAGGATCACAAAAGGGGGGCGATTATACCGACCGCGCCGCAGACCACCAGCCACCGGGCTTGATGTGCATCAACATGACGTCCGGCGGGCAGCAACTATAGTTGTTCCACGCTCACCCTTTTGGAGATCCGATCATGCAAGCCATTCGCAGCATCCTGGTGGTCATCGAGCCCGCGCATTCGGAAAGCCTGGCCCTCAAGCGCGCCAAGCTGATCGCCGGGGTCACCGGCGCGCACTTGCATTTGCTGATCTGCGACAGGAAACACGAGCATTCGGCGCTGTTGAGCCTGCTCAAGGCCGGCTTGCAGGAAGACGGTTACAGCGTGACCACCGAGCAGGCGTGGAATGAAAGCCTGCATGACACCATTATCGACGTGCAGCAGGCCGAAGGCTGTGGGCTGGTGATCAAGCAGCACTTTCCCGACAGCCCGCTTAAAAAGGCGCTGCTGACGCCGGCGGACTGGAAACTGTTGCGCGTGTGCCCGACGCCGGTGCTGCTGGTGAAGACGTCCACGCCTTGGGCGGGCGGGGTGATTCTGGCGGCGATTGATGTGGGCAACAACGACGCAGAACACCGCGAACTGCATCACGCGATCATCGACCATGGCTTCGAAATCGCCAGTCTGGCCAAGGCGCAGTTGCATGTGATCAGCGCCCATCCTTCGCCGATGCTGTCGGCGGCGGACCCGACGTTCCAGCTCAAGGAAACCATCGAGGCGCGTTATCGCGAGCAGTGCAAGGCGTTCCAGGCTAAATTCGATGTGGATGACGCACACCTGCACGTCGAAGAGGGCCCGGCGGACGTATTGATCCCCCATCTTGCCCACACACTGAAAGCGGCCGTGACCATCATCGGCACAGTGGGGCGCACCGGCATTTCCGGAGCGCTGATCGGTAATACGGCGGAGGTGATACTGGACGCGGTGGACAGCGATGTACTGGTGCTCAAGCCGCAGACCTTGATGGATGACCTGGGGGCACTGGCGACCAAGGCCTGACGCCGACTCCCCCATACCACCGAGATCCAATGTGGGTGGGGGCAAGACCCTCCCCCATTTGGATGTGTGTTGTCAGTCAGCGAGTGCATCGTTCAAGAAGGCCGGGGCGATATAGCGCTGGTAATGGGCCTCGGAGAGGATAAAGAACTCACGGTCGATGGCATCGCGCAGTTCCGGCAAGGCCCACTCGCGAAACTCCGGCAACAGCACCATGCCGTACGCCTCCAGGTTATTGATCACCCGCGCCCCGCGAGCAATCAACTGGTACGCCCAACAGTACGCGGACTGGTGCGGCACAAAACGGATCTTGCGCTGCTCCAGTTGCCCGCGCAGTTTGCCAGGGTCGAACACTTCCAGCTTGCCGGCCATCACCTGCACCAACAAGTGCTCCAACCGCAGCCAGACCGCGCGTTTTTCTTCTTCGTTATAGCCGTTCCACTGGATCACTTCATGGTGGAAGCGCTTGCAGCCACGGCAAACGAGGTCGCCGTAAACGGTGGAGCACAGGCCTACGCAGGGGGTTTTGATGGTTTGGTTGGACATGGGCGGCGGCACGCAAATCAGTGAAACAGTGCGTCATGTTAGCCCTTTGTCTAAGGTTGATCACCCGGCAAACGTGACATGGCAACTTACCTTTAAATTTTTTTTGCCGTAGAATCATCCGGCCTTGTAAGGCGCCAATAATCCGCTGGAAGCTGTTTTCAAAGCGTCACGAGCACAGTCGTTCCTTCAGAACGGTGTTGGCGATGGTGAACGACCCGGTAGGTCGAGCATCAGCGCCAACCCTCATCAGCTCCGTTCTGCAGGCGTAAAACTTTGAAAGCAGCTTCTGTGAGAAATGCCGGCAGCGCTGGCTTTGCGGCCCAAAAAGCCCCCGAGCGCACGCGTGCCGATCATTTCTGGATGAGCGTCCCGTGGGACCACTGATGAGGGTAATAACTGTGCTTGAAGCCTACCGCAAACATATCGAAGAGCGTGCAGCCCTGGGTATCGTTCCCCAGCCGCTTAATGCCGAACAAACCGCAGGCCTGGTCGAGCTGCTGAAAAATCCTCCGGCTGGCGAAGAAGAATTCCTCGTTGACCTGATCACCAACCGCATTCCACCAGGCGTTGACGAAGCTGCCTACGTCAAGGCCGGTTTCCTGTCCGCCCTGGCCAAGGGCGAAGCCACTTCCCCCCTGATCGACAAGAAACGCGCCGTTGAGCTGCTTGGCACCATGCAGGGCGGCTACAACATCGTGACCCTGGTCGAGCTGCTCGACGATGCCGAGCTGGCACCTGTTGCCGCCGCTCAACTCAAGCACACCCTGCTGATGTTCGATGCCTTCCACGACGTCGCTGAAAAAGCCAAGAACGGCAACCAACACGCTAAAGCCGTGCTGCAGTCCTGGGCCGATGGCGAGTGGTTCAAGAACCGTCCGACCCTGGCCGACAAGATCAGCCTGCGCGTGTTCAAGGTCACCGGCGAAACCAACACCGACGACCTGTCCCCTGCCCCGGACGCCTGGTCCCGCCCTGATATCCCGCTGCACGCCCTGGCCATGCTGAAAATGGCGCGCGAAGGCATCGTGCCGGACGAGCAAGGCAAGACCGGCCCGATGAAGCAGATCGAAGAGATGCGCGGCCAAGGCTTCCCGATCGCCTACGTCGGTGACGTGGTCGGTACCGGTTCGTCGCGTAAATCCGCCACCAACTCCGTACTGTGGTTCTTCGGCGACGACGTGCCTTACGTACCGAACAAGCGCGCCGGTGGTTTCTGCTTCGGCAGCAAGATCGCTCCGATCTTCTACAACACCATGGAAGATGCCGGCGCACTGCCAATCGAATTCGACGTCACCAACATGCACATGGGCGACGTGATCGACCTTTACCCGCATGCCGGCAAAGTCTGCAAACACGGCACCGACGAAGTCCTGACCACCTTCGAAATGAAGACCCCGGTGCTGTTGGACGAAGTCCGCGCCGGCGGCCGTATCCCGCTGATCATCGGCCGTGGCCTGACCGAAAAAGCGCGTGCCGAGCTGGGCCTGGGCCCGACCGATCTGTTCAAGCTGCCAGAAGCCCCGGTCGATACCGGCAAAGGCTTCACCCTGGCGCAGAAGATGGTCGGCAAGGCGTGCGGCCTGCCGGAAGGCAAAGGCGTGCGTCCAGGCACCTACTGCGAACCGAAGATGACCACCGTGGGTTCCCAGGACACCACCGGTCCGATGACCCGTGACGAACTCAAAGACCTGGCGTGCCTGGGCTTCTCGACCGACCTGGTGATGCAGTCCTTCTGCCACACCGCGGCCTATCCAAAGCCGATCGACGTGACCACCCACCACACCCTGCCTGACTTCATCATGACCCGTGGCGGCGTGTCGCTGCGTCCAGGCGACGGCATCATCCACAGCTGGCTGAACCGCATGCTGCTGCCGGACACCGTCGGCACCGGTGGCGACTCCCACACCCGTTTCCCGATGGGCATCTCGTTCCCGGCAGGTTCCGGTCTGGTCGCGTTCGCCGCCGCCACCGGCGTCATGCCGCTGGACATGCCGGAATCGATCCTGGTGCGCTTCAAAGGCAAAATGAAACCTGGCATCACCCTGCGTGACCTGGTTCATGCCATTCCTTACTACGCGATCCAGGCTGGCCTGTTGACCGTAGAGAAGAAAGGCAAGAAAAACGCCTTCTCCGGCCGCATCCTGGAAATCGAAGGCCTGAACGACCTGACCCTGGAGCAGGCGTTCGAGCTGTCCGACGCCTCGGCCGAACGTTCGGCTGCCGGTTGCACTATCAAGCTGTCCAAAGAGTCCATCACCGAGTACCTGAACTCCAACATCACCCTGCTGCGCTGGATGATCGGTGAAGGCTACGGCGATGCGCGCACTCTGGAACGTCGCGCCCAAGCGATGGAAGCCTGGGTCGCCAACCCGGAGCTGATGGAAGCCGATGCCGACGCCGAATACGCCGAAATCATCGAAATCGACCTGGCCGAGATCAACGAGCCGATCCTCTGCGCACCAAACGACCCGGACGACGCCCGTCTGCTGTCCAGCGTTGCCGGCGAGAAGATCGACGAAGTGTTCATCGGTTCGTGCATGACCAACATCGGTCACTTCCGCGCTGCCGGTAAGTTGCTGGAACAGGTCAAGGGTCAGCTGCCAACCCGTCTGTGGCTGTCGCCGCCGACCAAAATGGACGCTCACCAACTGACCGAAGAAGGCTACTACGGCATCTACGGCAAGGCTGGCGCACGCATGGAAATGCCGGGCTGCTCGCTGTGCATGGGTAACCAGGCACGGGTAGAACCGAACTCCACCGTCGTGTCGACTTCGACCCGTAACTTCCCGAACCGTCTGGGTGACGGCGCGAACGTCTACCTGGCCTCGGCTGAGCTGGCGGCAGTTGCCTCCACCCTGGGTCGCCTGCCGACCGTCGAGGAGTACATGGGTTACGCGGCCAAGCTGGACACCATGGCCAGCGATGTCTACCGCTACCTGAACTTCGACCAGATCGCCGAGTTCCGCAAGATCGCGGCCAGCGCCAACATCCCGGTGCTGCAAGCTTAACGGTGTGTTGATGTGAAAAACGCCGCGTATCGCAAGATACGCGGCGTTTTTTTATGTCTGGAACAAGCCATTACTCAAGGCAAAACAATGGTGGGAGAGGTCAAGCCCCCTCCCACACCACTTAAGCCATCAGCGAATACACCAACGCCGTAATCGCCACCAAACCGACCGCCGTGACAAACACGTTGGACGCCTGCCCACGGTACTTGGCCATGGCCGGTACTTTGCGAATGGCGTACATCGGCATCAGGAACAGGATCGACGCAATCACCGGGCCGCCCAGCGTCTCGATCATGCCGAGGATGCTGGGATTGAGCGTGGCGACGATCCAGCACACCACCAGCATGAAGGCGGCGGTCATGCGGTCCAGGGTTTTGGCGGCCGGGCGGCGACCGGTTTTGAGCACCAGGCCCTTGAGGCCTTCGCTGGCACCGATGTAGTGCCCCAGAAACGACTTGGCGATCGCCACAAACGCGATCAACGGCGCAGCAAATGCGATGGTCGGGTTGTTGAAGTGGTTGGCCAGGTACGACAGGATCGACAGGTTCTGCGCCTTGGCTTCGGCCAACTGGGCCGGCGACAGGGTCAGCACGCAGCTGAACACAAAGAACAACACCATCGCCACCATCAACAGGTGCGCGCGGGACAGGATCTGCGAGCTGCGCTCATCGGCATGGGCGCCGTACTGGCGCTTCTGATCCACCGCAAACGCCGAGATGATCGGCGAATGGTTGAACGAGAACACCATCACCGGAATCGCCAGCCACAACGTATTGAGCAACGCCGCCGGCGCCGGCACCTCGCGGGCGGTGCTGAGGATGCCACCGGTCCAGTGCGGCACCAGGTACACCGCCAAAAACAGCAAGGCGACGATAAACGGATACACCATCAGGCTCATGGCCTTGACGATCACCTGCTCGCCGCAGCGCACCACGGCCAGCAGGCCCAGGATCAGCACGAACGACAGGATCGCCCGTGGCGGCGGCAGAATGTGCAACTGGTGTTCCATGAAGCTACTGACGGTGTTGGTCAGCGCCACGCTGTAGATCAGCAGGATCGGGAAAATCGCAAAGAAGTACAGCAGCGTGATCAGCGCCCCGGCCTTGATGCCGAAGTGCTCCTCTACCACGTCGGTAATGTCGGAGCCTTCACGACCGGACAGCACGAACCGCGTCAGGCCACGGTGGGCGAAGAACGTCATCGGGAATGCCAGCAGCGCCAGGATCACCAGGGGCCAGAAGCCGCCCAGCCCCGCGTTGATCGGCAAGAACAAAGTACCGGCGCCGATGGCGGTGCCGAACAGGCCGAGCATCCAGGTGGTGTCCTGGCGGCTCCAGCGCGTGAGGGTTGCAGGTGTCGCTGCATAGCGTTCATCGACGCTATTGGCCTGATCATTCATCCGGTCGGATCTCCGCATTTACACGGCCGGGACGAGTCAGAAAAACCTGACAGGCAGCGCCCCGACCATAGAAGGGCCCGGATTGTCCGGGATTCTCGTGAAGAAGCAAAGACTTAGCTGAGGAATGGTTGACCGGTGCAGGCGCTCACAGGGGCGAACGTGCCCGATCCTACGAGCAGTAAATTTTCCTTCCCGATAAAACGCTCTGTCTTACAAATCCCGCATACTGGTGCTCTCTAACCCCCAAGGAAGAGCCTTGCGATGACCACCACTGTCCTGGTCCTGGTTGAAACCATCAACGACTACCTGCCCATCATCGAGAGTAACGATTTTCATGTGATCCTGGCCCCGACGCCCGCCGAACGCGCCCACGCCATCAAGGCCCACGGCGGGCAGATCCAGGCCGTGCTGACCCGTGGTCCGCTGGGCTTGTACGCCGAGGAAATCGCCGCGCTGCCGCTGCTGGAGATCATCTGCGTGATCGGCGCCGGCTATGAACACGTCGACCTGCAGGCCGCCAGCAATCGCGGGATCGTGGTCACCAACGGCGCCGGCGTCAACGCGCCATCGGTGGCCGACCACGCCATGGCGTTGTTGCTGTCACTGGTACGGGGTATCCCGCAGAACGATGCGGCCGTGCGGCGCGGCGAGTGGCCCAAGGTGATGCGCCCGTCCCTGGGCGGCAAGCAGTTAGGTATTCTCGGGCTCGGCGCCGTCGGCCTGGAGATCGCCAAGCGCGCGGCCCTGGGCTTTGGCATGGAGATCAGTTACCACAATCGCCAACCACGGGATGACGTGGACTACACCTACTGCGCCACGGCCCTGGACCTGGCGCGCACCGCAGACTTCCTGATCCTGGCCACGCCGGGCGGCGACGGCACCCGGCACCTGATCGACCGACGTGTGCTGGACGCCCTCGGGCCCCATGGTTATCTGGTGAATATCGGACGCGGCAGCGTGGTGGTCACCGCCGACCTGATTGCCGCCCTGGAACAGCGCCGCATCGGTGGCGCAGCCCTGGATGTGTTCGACGACGAACCCAAGGTGCCCGACGCCCTCAAACGCCTGGGCAATACCGTGCTCACCTCCCATGTCGCCGGTCTGTCGCCCGAAGCCGCGCATGACACCGTGCAGCGCGTGGCCGACAACCTGGTGGAGTACTTCGCCGGGCGCCCGGTGCTCACCCCGGTCGCCCTGCCCCCGCCCGCAAAATGACCGATCAGGCACGTTGATCATCGTGCAACACGCTAACCTATTAAACCGCCCCGACCTTGTGGCTGGGCGGTGGCGCGCATTAGATTAGCCAATAGTCCGAGGCCTTTAGAATAAGCAGAAGGGATAAGCATGGCGCTGAACGACCAATCCACCCAGATTCGCCCCGGCGAAGAACTCGATGCCGGCCTGATCGATCCCTACCTCAAGGCCCATATCCCGGGGTTGAACGGCACGCCCACCATCAGCCAGTTCCCCGGTGGCGCCTCCAACCTGACTTACCTGCTGGAATACCCCGATCAGGAATTTGTGCTGCGCCGCCCGCCCTTTGGGCACAAAGCCAAGTCCGCCCACGACATGGGCCGTGAATTCCGCATTCTCAACCAGCTCAAAGACGGGTTCCCGTACTGCCCCAAAGCCTACGTGCATTGCACCGATGAGTCAGTGATCGGCGCCGAATTCTATGTGATGGAACGCGTCAACGGCATCATCCTGCGCTCCGACCTGCCCGCCGAGCTGGGCCTGGACGCCGCCAGGACCGAAGCACTGTGCAAAAGCTTTATCGACAAGTTCGTCGAACTGCATCAGGTGGACTACAGCGCTTGCGGCCTGGCCGACCTGGGCAAGCCCGAAGGCTACGTGGCGCGGCAGATTCGCGGCTGGGGCGAGCGCTACGAAAAAGCCCTGACCCCCGACGCGCCGAAGTGGGAGGCGGTACGCGCCTGGCTCAACGACAAGATGCCGGCCGATCACCCCACCTCCAGCATCGTGCATAACGACTACCGCTTCGACAACGTGATCCTCGACCCCCATAACCCGATGCAGATCATCGGCGTGCTGGATTGGGAACTGACCACCCTGGGCGACCCGCTGATGGACCTGGGCAACTCCCTCGCCTACTGGATCGAAGCCGCCGACCCGGCACCGGTGCAATTGATGCGCCGCCAGCCGAGCAATGCGCCAGGCATGCTCACCCGCCGCGAGTTCGTCGACTACTACGCCGAGCGCTCGGGCATCCGGATCGACAACTTCGATTTCTACTACACCTACGGCCTGTTCCGCCTGGCCGGCATCGTGCAGCAGATCTACTACCGCTTCTTCCATGGCCAGACCCAGGACAAACGCTTTGCGCAGTTCATCCAGATGAACGCACTGCTCGAGCAAATGAGCCTGAATGTCATCGGCAAATCAGCCCTCTAAGGAACCCTCATGTCCAAGACCCACCTGTTCGACCTCGACGGCAAGATCGCGTTTGTCTCCGGCGCCAGCCGTGGCATCGGTGAGGCCATCGCCAAGTTGCTGGCTCAGCAAGGCGCCCACGTAATCGTCTCCAGCCGTAAGCTCGAAGGCTGTCAGCACGTAGCCGATGCGATCATCGCCGACGGCGGCAAGGCCACGGCGGTGGCCTGCCACATCGGTGAAATGGAGCAGATCAGCCACGTGTTCGCTGGCATTCGCGAGCAGTTCGGGCGCCTGGATATCCTGGTCAATAACGCCGCGACCAACCCGCAATTCTGCAACGTGCTGGACACCGACCTCGGCGCGTTCCAGAAAACCGTGGACGTGAATATCCGTGGCTACTTCTTCATGTCCGTGGAAGCCGGCAAGCTGATGCGCGAAAACGGCGGCGGCAGCATCATCAACGTGGCCTCGATCAACGGCATCTCGCCCGGCATATTCCAGGGCATTTACTCGGTGACCAAGGCCGCAGTCATCAACATGACCAAGGTGTTCGCCAAGGAATGCGCCGAATTCGGCATTCGCTGCAACGCGTTGCTGCCGGGCCTGACCGACACCAAGTTCGCCTCGGCACTGGTCAAGAACGACTCGATCCTGAAAATGGCCCTGGCACAGATCCCCCTCAAACGCGTGGCCGCCCCCAGCGAGATGGCCGGCGCGGTGCTGTTCCTGGCCAGCGATGCGTCGAGCTACACCACCGGTGTGTCGCTGAATGTGGACGGTGGTTTCCTGTCCTGAGTGCTGCCACAGCGCGACAGATCGATTTGCGGGTAACCTTGGCGCAGATCGATCTGTCTCAGGATGAAACATGGAACTGCACCTCGTCATCAACGGGCGTAAAGACCTGGCGGCCCAGCTTTATCAACAGTTGCGTGAAGCCATCTGCGCCGGGCGCCTGGCGGCGGGTGCGCAACTGCCACCCAGCCGCTTGCTGGCCAAGCAATTGGGCCTATCGCGCAAGACCGTGTCCGATGCCTACGCCACGTTGACCTATGAAGGCCTGCTGGTAGGCAGGATTGGCCGTGGGACCTTCGTCAACGCATGGGCGCCGCAGCCTGATCGCGTGCAGGCCGCCACCGACCTCGCCTGCGCCGCCAACCTGGCGAAGTGGCAAGCGCTGCCCTCCCCCATGCATCACCCCGCCGGCGACAAGCGCCTGCGCTATGAATTTATCGGCGGCGCCACCACCCGTCAGCAGTTCCCTCAGGATGAATGGCGCCGCTGCACCCATCACGCCCTGCGGCGCATCGCCGAGCACAGCGGGTTCTACAGTCAACCCGAAGGGCTGCCGGAATTGCGCAGCGCCATCGCCGGGCATATCGCGTTTTCACGCGGGGTCAATTGCCGCGACAGCGACATCGTGGTCACCAACGGCGCGCAACAGGCGCTGGACCTGCTCGCCCGCGTGGTGCTGGAACCGGGCAGCGTCGTCGCGATGGAAGACCCCGGCTACAGCCCCGCGCGGCAGCTGTTCATGGCGATGGGGGCCAGCGTCGCCAGCGTTCCGGTGGACGACCAGGGCATTGAGGTGGACAAGATCCCCGACGGCACGCGGCTGATCTATGTCACGCCCTCGCATCAATTTCCCCTCGGCATGCCCATGAGCCCGGCGCGGCGCGAAGCCTTGCTGGCGCGGGCGTTCGAGCTGGGCGCGATCATCATTGAGGACGACTACGACAGCGAATTCCGCTACGAGGGCCGCCCTACCGATTCGCTGCAAAGCCTGGACGGCCGCGGGGTAGTGGCTTACGTGGGCACCTTCTCCAAGACCCTGCTGCCCGAATTACGCCTGGGCTATGTGGTACTGCCGCCGGCGATCCACGGCGCGGTGCTCAAGGCCAAGCAACTGACCGACCAGCACAGCTCCACGTTGCCGCAATGGGCGCTGGCCAAATTTATCAGCGACGGCTATCTGCTCAAACACATACGCCGCTGCCACGCGGTGTACGCCGCGCGCCGCGAACGCATCCTGCAGCGCCTGGCGGGCGATCTGTCGCCGTGGTTCGAAGCAATACCCACGGTGGCCGGTTTCCACCTGGCTGCCCTGTGCAAGGTGCAGGTAAATATTGCACGGCTGAGGGAGCTGGCGCGGCAGGTGGACGTCGGCTTGTACCCGCTGGAGGTGTTCTTTCATGACGCGCCGGTGCGTAGAGGCTTGATTGTCGGGTTCGGTGCCATTGAACTGCTCGATATCGACCCGGCCCTGGACAAGGTCCGCGATATTCTGCTGACGATGGATATACCCATGCCTATCGGGGTTAAGCCTCCTCCCACAGTTTCAACCGCGCCGAGTCGGCAATTCAAGGGCGCTTGAACTGGCGCCGCAGCGCTTCAATCCGCGGGCGACATGCGCATCCTTCGAGATGATCATTGACCATCCCCATCGCCTGCATCAACGCATACATCGTGGTCGGCCCCACGAACGTCCAGCCACGTTTCTTCAAAGCCTTGGATAAACGCACCGAAGCCGGCGATGTCGGGTTGCCGGTCCAGTAAGCCAGGTCCACCACGGCCGGGCGCTCTTCCGGGCCGGGCTCGAAGGCCCATAACCACTGCGCCAGCGAGCCGGTCTCCTCCACCAGCTCACGCGCGCGGCGTGCATTATTGATCGTGGAAACGATTTTGGCCCGATTACGCACGATGCCTGGGTCCTGCATCAGGCGCTGGATATCCGCCTCGCCATACTGCGCCACGCGGTGGAAATCAAAGCCGTCGAACGCCGCACGAAACTGCTCGCGCTTGCGCAGGATGGTGATCCACGCCAGTCCCGCCTGAAACCCTTCCAGGCAGATCTTCTCGTACAACTGGCGGTCATCGGCCACCGGCACGCCCCACTCATGGTCGTGATAGCGCGGGTATTCCGGCGCGGCGCTGCGCCAGGCGCAATGGCTATGCCCGCGCTCATCGGTGCTCAAGCCTGGTGTATCCATGCGTGCCTCTCCTATGCCGAGCGGCGGATGATAAGCGAAAAAATTTGCCCGCCGCCAACCGCTCAAGCACCGCACTCGCCGACCCACTGGTCAGACCGGGACCTGCCAACCGCCGAATTATTACTTGTGATTTCAAAAAAACCCGGCGTAGACTGGCCCCGCACTGGACTTACCGGTATGACCACAACAATTAAGCCCTGGAACCACCAGGGCACCGAATAGAGATCCCTCCCATGCTCAGATGGTGCTCGCGTTCGATTTTCCTGCAAGTCGTGATCGGCCTGATGCTAGGCGTTGTTTGCGGCCTGGCCCTTCCCGAATTCTCTTCGCAACTCAAACCCCTGGGCGACGGCTTTATCAAGCTGATCAAAATGCTGATCGGCCTGATCGTATTCTGCGTGGTGGTCAGCGGCATTTCCGGTGCCGGCGACCTGAAAAAAGTCGGGCGCATCGGCCTCAAGTCGGTGATCTATTTCGAAGTGCTGACCACCATCGCCCTGGTGATCGGCCTGGTCATGGCCTTCAGTACCGGCATCGGCACCGGCGCCAACATCCACTTGGAACAGCTCTCCTCCGCCGGCCTTAATGAACTGGCCGACAAGGGCCAGCACATCCGCGGCACCAGCCAGTTCCTGATGGACCTGATCCCCAACTCGGTGATCGGCGCCTTTGCCGACAACAACGTGCTGCAAGTCCTGCTGTTCTCGGTGCTGTTCGGCAGTGCGTTGAACCTGGTGGGCGAAGCGGCGTCGGGTATCTCGCGACTGATCAACGAACTGAGCCATGTGATTTTCCGCATCATGGGCATGATCGTGCGCCTGGCGCCGATCGGCGTGTTCGGCGCGATCGCCTTCACCACCAGCACGTACGGCCTGGACTCCCTGCAGCATTTGGGCAGCCTGGTCGGCCTGTTTTACCTGACCTGCTTTGCCTTTGTGGGATTGGTCCTCGGCGTGGTGATGCGCCTGTCGGGCCTGCGCATGCTGCCGTTGCTCAAGTACCTGCGCGAAGAGTTGCTGATCGTGATGGGCACCGCATCGTCCGACGCCGTGCTGCCACAGATCATGCGCAAACTGGAACACCTGGGCATCGGCAGCTCCACCGTGGGCCTGGTGATTCCGACCGGGTACTCGTTCAACCTCGACGGGTTCTCGATCTACCTGACCCTGGCCATCGTATTTATCGCCAATGCCACCGGCACACCGCTGTCGATGACCGACCTGCTGACCATCCTGCTGGTGTCGCTGATCACCTCCAAGGGCGCCCACGGCATTCCCGGTTCCGCACTGGTGATTCTGGCGGCGACCCTCACGGCGATCCCGGCGATTCCGGTGGTAGGCCTGGTGCTGGTGCTGGCAGTGGACTGGTTCATGGGCATCGGCCGCGCGCTGACCAACCTGATTGGTAACTGCGTCGCCACTGTCGCCATTGCCCGTTGGGAAAAAGACATCGATATCCAACGCGCCAACAAGGTGTTGGACGGCCAGCAAGGGTATGCCTTCCAGGCCAAGAAACCGGTATTGCCGGCGCATCAGGAATTCTAACGCTGTCTCATGGGCAACACTGGCTGATGCGGGAGGGCTTGCTCCCTCCCACCTGACTGTATTAGCAACATTAAGGAAGTATCGACGTGATCAGCAGCTCAACCGTCGTCAATTCAGTGGTAGAAAAACTCCGCGCCGCCCTGGCACGAGGCCAATGGCGCCGCGGCGAAATGCTCCCCGGCCAGCGCGAACTGGCCGAACAGCTGGGTATCAGCCGCCCCAGCCTGCGTGAAGCTGTGATCGTGCTGGAAACCCTGGGCCTGGTGCGCTCCATGCCCGGCAAAGGCGTGGTCGTGCTGGAAACCAGCGTCAGCGAACCGCAGTCGAGCGACGCCGTAGCCGACGCCAGCCTCGAAGATATCCTGCAACTGCGCTACACCCTCGAACCCTTTATCGTCGGCCTGGTGGCCCAGTCCATCAGCAGCAAGGAAGTCGGCCAGTTGCGCCTGACCCTGATGGACATGCGCGAAGCCCTGGATGCCGGTGACGCCGAAGCCGGCATGAACGCCTACGTCGACTTCCACGAGGAGCTGTTCGCGCTGACGTCCAACCCGATCTTCCAGAACGTGGTGCAGCAGACCCGCAACGCCCTCAAGCAAAGCGCCCAGGTGTTGCGCAACTCGCCTGAACACCTGGCCGAACGCCTGCAGGAAAACGAGGCCGTGGTGCGCGCGATACGCAACAAGAACAGCGCCCTGGCCAGCGCAGAAATGCGCCGGCATATCCTGCAGGAAGGATTGCGCATGGGCATTGCACTGAACATTCCGGACGACCATCTCGGCAGCTGATTTTTTTGGAGACAGTCCATGACCGCTCACGCCCTGCAACGCGACCCGATCCAGCCAGCCCTGCGCCTGGTGGCCGGTAAAAAGCCATCGGTGGACGACATCTACCCGCAGTTGTTCGATGCCATCCTCGAACAACGCATCGCTCCTTCCAGCCGTTTTACCGAAGAAGGCCTGGGCGACACCTTTGGCGTGAGCCGCAGCGTGATTCGCCGGGTGCTGGCCAAGCTGTCCCACCAGCAAGTGATCATCCTGCGGCCCAACCAGCGCGCCCAGGTCGCCGCGCCGGACAGTCTGCAAACCCGACACATCCTCGAAGCCCGGCGCATGACCGAAATCACCGTGGTACAGCTGGCCTGCGCTCAGGCTACCCCGACGCAGATCCGCCAACTGCGCGAGCTGATCGGCCGCGAGCGCGAGTGCATCGAACACGACCAGCGTGGACCGGCGATTCGGTTGTCCGGGGAGTTTCATCTGCAATTGGCGGCGATGGCAGGCAATGCGCCACTGGCGCAGTTCCTCAACAGCCTGGTGCCGTTGACGTCGCTGGTCATCGCCCAATATGAAGCGAAAGCCTGCACGTATTGCGCGTGGCAGGAGCATGTGGCGATTGTGGATGCGATTGAGCAGCGCGACTCAAACACTGCAGTGACCCTGATGACCCAACACCTGGATCACCTGGAAAGCAAATTACTGAAACACCACTGACCTTCAGATAAATGAAGATCCAAATGTAGGAGGAGGCCTGCCCCCATGGCAGTGTGTCAGTCAAACTAACCATGGCTGATACACCGCTATCGGGGGCAAGCCCCCATGCCAGTCAGTTAAGGAGGAACACTGTAACTGTGGTGAGCGGGCTTGCCCCGCGTTGGGCTGCGCAGCAGCCCCAATAGGAGCGTCGCAGTATGCCAGGCAGCTCCGGGACTATGTTTTGGGGCTGCTTCGCAGCCCGACGCGGGGCAAGCCCGCTCGCCACAGGTTACTGGTTGCCCGTTCCGTCTCTTAACTGACCGGCATTGGGGCTTGCCCCCTCCCACAGTTTTGTCGGTGCCAGGGTGCTTTCTATGCCTCTTGTCAGCCAAGACCGCACAAAAACCTGAAGCCAACTCAGATCCGAAATGTGGGAGGGGGCTTGCCCCCGATGGCAGTGTGTCAGTCAACCTATCCATGACTGATACACCGCTGTCGGAAGCAAGCCCCCTCTCACTGGGTTTCACCGGAACATCAAGCCGGTTGCAGCACCGACTGACCGCTCAACGCCAGGTCCAGCAGTTCACGGTTGGCCACCGCGTACATGGCGTAGTCCGTGCCGACCGCGGCACGAATTTCCACCATCATTGCACGCCAGCGCTCGGCCATGTCCTTGTGCTGTTCAAGCCACAAGGCCACGCGGGCTTCCATGTCTTGCGGCGCGTCGGCCATCTGCAGAACAGAAATGGTGATCGCGCGCTGCTGAAAGTCCACATCGTCGCGGAACGCTTCGCGGGCCTGGGCCTGCCAGTTGTTGGCCACCGGCAGATCGCTGATCTGCTGCAGGTACCATGGCAGGTCCAGTGCGCTGCCGACGGCAAAGTAGGCCTTGGCCACTTCGGCGGCGTCATGCCCGGTTACGTCAGCGGCTTCGATGATCGGCAGCAAGGTGTACAGGTGCGTGGTGCCTGCAACCATGCGCGCCAGCAATTCCGGCACGCCGGCTTCGGTGTACGCCTGGTAGCGGGTCTGCCAGCCTTCGCGGGTCGGGCCTTCCAGCAGTTCGTCGAGCTTGAGGCCCAACGCGGCCAGGTGCGGACCGAAGTGGGCGGTGTCACGACCGGCATCCTGCTCGTTGCGGCGGCTGCGCAGGAACCAGCGCGTCGCGCGGCGCCCCAGGCGCATCAACTCGTCCATCAGCTCCAGCTGCACCTCGGCGGAAACCTGGTGATCCAGGGCCTCGATCTGGCGGAACCAGTGCGGGAGATGGAAGATGTCACGCACGATGACATACGCACCCGCCACGTTCGCCGGGCTCATGCCGGTCGACTCTTTGAGTCGCTGCACAAAGGTGATGCCCATATGGTTGACCAAATCGTTGGCGATCTGGGTGCTGACGATCTCGCGCTTGAGACGGTGACGACGCATGGCCTCGCCGAACTTGGCCACCAGGCTCGGCGGGAACGCGGTCTCCATGTCACGGGTGAGGTACTCGTCATCCGGTACCAGCGACTTGAGCAGCGCTTCCTTGAGGTCGATCTTGCTGTACGAGATCAGCACCGACAGCTCGGGCCGGGTCAGCCCCTTGCCATTGGCGGCGCGCTCGGCCAGTTGTTCCTCGGTCGGCAGGTACTCGATGGCGCGGTCCAGCTTGCCACGGCCTTCCAGGTCGCTCATCAGGCGCTTGTACTCGGCGGCACGCTCGTAGGCCTTGCGCGCGGCCAGGGACAGGGCCTGGGTCTGCTTATAGTTGTTGCCCAACACCAGGTTGCCGACTTCGTCGGTCATGCTCGCCAGCAACTGGTTGCGTTGCTTGTCGGTCATGTCACCGGCCTGCACCACTTCGTTGAGCAGGATCTTGATGTTCACTTCGTGGTCGGAGCAGTCCACCCCACCGGCGTTGTCGATGAAGTCGGTGTTGGAACCGCCGCCATTGAGGCCGAATTCCACACGACCCAGCTGGGTCATGCCGAGGTTACCGCCCTCGCCCACTACCTTGCAGCGCAGTTCGTTGCCGTTGACCCGCAGCGCGTCGTTGGCCTTGTCGCCCACGTCGGCGTGGCTTTCGGTGCTGGCCTTGACATAGGTGCCGATACCGCCGTTCCACAACAAGTCCACCGGCGCCTTGAGCAAGGCGTTCAACAGTTCGGTCGGGGTCAGCTTGTCGGCCTGGATATCGAAGCGTTCTTTCATCTGTGGCGAGATCGCGATGCTCTTCGCGCTGCGCGAGAAGATGCCGCCACCTTCGGACATGATGCTGGTGTCGTAGTCGGTCCAGGCCGAACGCGGCAGCTCGAACATGCGCTTACGCTCGACGAAGCTGGTGGCCGGGTTCGGGTTCGGATCGATAAAGATGTGCAGGTGGTTGAAAGCTGCGACCAGTTGCAGCTTGTCGGACATCAACAGGCCGTTACCGAATACGTCGCCGGCCATATCGCCGACGCCGACGACAGTGATGCTGTCTTCCTGCACATTGATGCCGCGTTCACGGAAGTGACGCTGCACGCCGACCCACGCGCCCTTGGCGGTGATGCCCATTTTCTTGTGGTCATAACCGGCCGAGCCACCGGAGGCGAACGCATCACCCAGCCAGAAGCCGTAGTCGATGGCGATGCCGTTGGCGATATCGGAGAACGTCGCGGTGCCTTTGTCGGCTGCGACCACCAGGTACGGGTCATCGTCGTCATGACGCACGACATTGGCCGGTGGCACCAGGACACCGTCCTTCAGGTTGTCGGTTATGTCCAACAGGCCGGAGATGAAGATGCGGTAGCAGGCGATGCCCTCGGCCGCGATCTCGTCACGGCTGCCGCCCAGTGGCAGGCGACGCGGCAGGAAGCCGCCCTTGGCACCCACCGGCACGATCACCGAGTTCTTCACCTGCTGGGCTTTTACCAGGCCCAGCACTTCGGTGCGGAAGTCTTCTTCACGATCGGACCAGCGCAGACCGCCGCGCGCAACGTTGCCGAAGCGCAGGTGCACGCCTTCGACCCGTGGCGAGTACACGAAGATCTCGAACTTCGGCACCGGCTTGGGCAGCTCGGGAATGGCGCGCGGGTCGAACTTGAAGCTGAAGTACGACTTGTTCTGGCCGTTGGCGTCGGTCTGGTAGAAGTTGGTGCGCAGGGTGGCCTTGATCAGGTCCAGGTAGCGACGCAGGATGCGGTCTTCGTTGAGCACCTGAACGTCGTCCAGGGCGCTGAGGATCGCTTGCTCCAGGCGCTGCTGCTTGTCTTCCAGGTCATCGGCGGTGAGCTTGCGCGCCAGGTAGAAGCGGGTCTTGAACAACCGGGTCAACTCGCGGGCGATGTCGGTGTGGTTGTTCAGGGTGCTGGCGATGTAACCCAGATCGAAGCCCAGGCGGATCTGCTTGAGGTAACGGGCGTAGGCACGCAGCAGCGCGACATCGCGCCATGGCAGGCCGGCGGTGAGCACCAGACGGTTGAACGCATCGTTCTCGGCATCGCCATGCACGATGTGCACGAACGCGTCCTGCAGCGTGTCGTTGAGCTGCTGGATATCCAGGTTCACGCCTTCGGCGGCGATGAACGCGAAGTCATGGATCCAGAACTCGCGGCCATTGGCGTGGCGCAGCCGGTACGGGAATTCACCCAGCACGCGCAGGCCGAGGTTCTCCAGGATCGGCAGCACATCGGACAGCGCCAGCGGGGTGTCGGCGTGATACAGCTTGCAATGCAGCTCGCGCTGGCCGGACACCTGGCCCAGCGGCTGATAGAAGCTCATCACCAGCGGGTTGGCTTCGGTGAGGCTGAGCAGGTGCTGCATGTCGACCACGGCCGAATGCGCGGCGAAACGCTCACGGTAGCCGGCCGGGAAGCCTTTCGGGAAGTCCGCCAGCACGTTGGTGCCGTGGGCTTCGCCGAAGCTTTCCACGACCAGGCTGGCGTAGTCGTCCTGCCAACTGCGGCAGGCCTGGATCACTTCCTTTTCCAGTTGCAGCGGGTCGATGTCCAGGCGGTTCTTCGGGTCAACCCGCAGAATCAATTGCACACGCGCCAGCACGGACTCGGAGAAGAAGGTCCAGAACTCACAGTCGCTGGCCTTGAGACGATCCATCAACACTTGCTGGATCTTCTGGCGCACTTCGGTGGAGTAGATGTCGCGCGGCACGTAGGCCAGGCAGTAGCAGAAACGACCGTACGGGTCTTTGCGCAGGAACACGCGGATCTTGTTGCGTTCCTGGATCTGCACGATCGACATCACGGTGCTGAACAACTCGTCCACCGGGGTCTGGAACAGGTCGTCACGGGGCAGGACTTCGACGACCTGCGCCAGCTCCTTGCCCAGGTGCGCCTTGGCCTGGAAGCCCGAGCGGCGCTCGATTTCCGCCACCTTGCGACGGATATAGGGAATCACGCGTACGCTTTCGCCGTACACCGACGAGGTGTACAGGCCCATGAAGCGGCATTCCTTGATGACCTTGCCGTCGGCGTCGATCTCGCGGATCGACACGTAGTCCGGGTAGGCCGGGCGATGCACGCGGCTTGGGTGCGCGGCCTTGGCGAAGGACAGCACAGTCGGCTCGCGCAGGTAGGACACGGCGTAGTCTTCGATGCGCAGGTCTTCGGCGGTGAGGCCGGCGCGCAGCAGCTTGGTCAGACCGAGGAACGAATTGGCGTCATATTCGATATGACCGCCGTCCGCCTCGTCACGTACCACGAATTCTTCATAGCCCAGGAAGGTGAAATGATTGCCCACCAGCCATTCCAGGAAATTCTTGATCTCGGCTTTTTCTTCGCCGTCGATGCTGAACCGGCTGGCGTCGATACCGGCCAGCAGGTCCTGGACCTTGGCTTTCATCGGCTCGAAATCGGCCACGGCCACGCGCACTTCGCCCAGCACCTGCTCCAGCTCTTTGCTCAGCACGTTCAGTTCGGCGGCATTGGCACAGCGGTCGATCTCCAGGTACATCAGCGATTCCTGCCGGATGCCTTCGCCCTGGGTGCCTTTGGGCAGAATCTCCTGCAACTCGCCCTTGCTGCCGCGACGCACGCTGAGCACGGTGGTTTGCAGGGTGTGAATGCTGTAGCCACGACGGTTGAGCTCGGTGCGCACCGAGTCCACCAGGAATGGCAGGTCATGGTGCAGCACTTCGACCGCGGTGTGGGTCGACTGCCAGCCATGACGTTCGTAATCGGGGTTGTAGACCCGCACTTGCGGTTGGGTGTGATCAAAGCGCTCAAGCAGGCGCCAGGCAGACAGGGTGCAACCGGCCAGGTCGGAAAGGCGACGCTGGGTCAGTTCGTCCAGGGAAATAATGCCGAAGAATTGTTCAGCGAACAGCGCCACTTGTGGCAGTGCCTGTTCACTGATGTGCTGCGCCAGTGCCGCTTGCAGTTGGTGCTGGAAGTCGGCCTTGCTGGCTGCGGTGAAGAACGCCATCTGTGGTACTCCGCTTGGGCTTGTTATTGATGGAAGCGTCGCGTGTTATCCCCTTGGGGGGAGACCGTCGACTCTGTTCGCAGGTAACGAGTTAAGCACCATAAACGAATCAGGGTGACAGGTGGGTGAAGCTGGACAAGACAGTCAGGTCACATACAACTTCCATAAGATGCGCACCTTGCCGGGTGACGGTACGACGGGCAGGTCAGGCGCCTGGAACATGCGCATCCGTTGCGCAGCTTAACGAGTGTAGGAGGACGGCTCTTGCAGCGCTGCGACATATTCGGTCATCGGTACGCAGGCGTGGGGTTGCGACGGGTGCAACCGTTGTCTCTCGCAAGCAAATCTTCGATTTCAAGCCTGCGAGCACCAAAAATGACTGACATTGACGCCAAAGTCATGCTGCCGATGCGCCCAGGAAGCAGGACCGAAATTCGCCTACAGCCTGAACCTATAAACATCTTCAACCTATTGAACTCCAAGCTGAACCTTTATAAGCCATACGAAGCACGGAAATACTAAAAGAAAATAACTACGTTCCGCTAGGAACTTTCCTACAAAGCTGCCGGAAGCCAATTGCACAGCTGCGATTGAAAGAGGAAAACCGTGATGCTACTAATTTAAGCGCTTGCGAAATTTCTGATAGGTAGCAGCACGTCAGCAGATCCTGCTCGATCACAACGCAAAAGATCAAACCGTGGCGCCATCATGCTGAACCTTCTTTACAAAGCCTGCAGGGACCATAAAAGCCTACTGACCTTCACTCTGACGACAACTTTATTACTGAAAATACTGGTATTGGCGCCACCGTTGCTTTTCGGCGGAATAATTGATGCGCTCGGCACAAATCCCAAGGGTTATCAAATTTTACTTCCCAGTTTGATTGCAGCGTTCATTTTGGCAGGATGCGTACATGCGGCAATCAACCCAGCACAAAACCTGCTCTTATCAAAACTTGTTCAATCCATTATTCGGGACGCCTCCATTCATTGGGTTACACAACTAATACGAAAAGAATTTGATGCATTCAATACCTGGCGAATAGGACACTTCATCAAATCGGTAGAAAGAGGATTGACGGCACATGAAAAGTTACTGACATTCTTCATTACAACGGGACTCCCTATTTTATTGGAATTCATAGTAGTGGGCGGCGCGTTTCTTTACATGGGCGGCCTAACTATTTTCCTCGCACTAAATGGGTGCGCTCTTGTTTATGCGTTTGCCACCTACAAAATCATTCTCTGGCGAAGACTCCACCTCACTACTGTCAACGAACAGGAAGATGAATTAAGCGCAGTTTTATTCAACACCTTGAGTGCCGGAAAAACAATAAAACTGGAGGGTGCTGAAGAGTCCGCATCCCGCCCGTTGAATCTTGCTTTCAAACGCTATGCGGATGCCGCCATCACTGTGGCCAGTTCGAGTGGTTATTTGAGTGGGGCAAAGATCCTGTTCATCAGCTTTTCGACAGGAGCGCTGTTAGCCTGGGGAGTATTCAATCAGCTGTCTGCGACGCCAAGCATCAGTGTCGGACAATTGGTAGCCATTTTCTCGATCGCCAGCAGCTACTTACTCAACGTCACAAACCTGACAGAAGGTTATCGGGTGCTTGATCAATTCTTGGCTGACCAGCGCAGACTTGAGCATCTGTTGACGCTGCCTAACTTCGACGACGAAACCCGGCAAGCAGTACTCCCGAAATATTCAGAATCGACGTTGGCCCTTAAACCATGCTTTGTAACGGCGGATGGTTCGTCCCGAATAAACGTCAACACCACGCTGAGTTTTACCCAAGGTCAATCGGTAGCAATCACAGGCCCGAGTGGCGCCGGTAAATCAACGTTATTGGAAGCGCTCGCAGGGTTGAATCTTTCGCTGAGAGATAATCTGTACATCAATGGAGTGGCTGTATCCGACCTGAATGCAAAAGCTCATTTGGACTGCATCAGATATTGTCCTCAATCACCACAGTTTTTAGAGGGCGCTTTTGAGCACTCTGTTTTATTTGGGGTAGATAGATCCTCGGGCTTGGAACAAGCGATACGGCAATTGCAGGTTGAAGCGGTGGTCGACCATCGCAGCCTGGCCGAAAACGCGACTAATGTGTCAGGGGGTGAAGCCAAACGCCTGTCACTATTGCGACTGATCAATAAACCTGGTCATTTTAACTTGTTCGATGAACCCAGCGCTTCGATTGAGCAAACACTGGCAGTACCTGTGTGGGATCTGCTTTTCGAAACGTTCGGTAAGCTCGGCTTGATTTGTGTAACCCATGACTTGCGCCACCTGGAGCGCTTTGATCGCGTCATCATCATGCGAGAAGGAGCTATTGTGGATGACGGCCCGTGGCACGAGTTGCAGGTAAAACCAGCCATCAGGAAGCTGTTGGACAACATGCCCGCCCACGAGTAAGTCTCTGCACGAAACTCACTGCAATGGCACAATTGCCGGCGCCGTGCCTCCACCCAACAGGATTCCCCATGCTTCAGTTAAAAACCGACGCCCTCATGGCCACCCCATGCGACGAAGAAGAAGACAATATGGCGATGCTCTGCTGCCATGGCAAAAACGGCGAGATGTTCATGCTCAGCCGCTACCCGGACGAAGAGGAAGTCGAGCTGACCTGGGACTACGAGCCGTCGACCCTGGATGGGCTGAAGGTCACGCTGGGCGACACGACGTTGCGAATAGAACTGGCTGCCGGTGATGCTGATGCGCTGGGTGGCAAGGATCAACTGGAGATTACCCATGCCACGGCCGCATCCGACTTGGGCGAGGTGGAGGACACCTTGCAGAACATCCTCAAAGGCACGGGCACCTATACTCGGATTTAAAGGCGAGCCCCGCCCGCATTGCCGGTGTTCACAACAGAAAGCGCACCTTCGCACATAATTCCTACAAGTTTTGCCAAAAATAGCCGTTACGCCGTTAGTCGCCACGCCCCTCGATGCATTAAAGTAATGCCCCCAGCCCGCTGTTCGTTTCACAGCACGCGGGCTCTTCTTTCCAGGAACCGTCATCGATGGAACATCGTGAAGCGCTGCTTGCGCTGCGAACCTTTCTTTCTACGCAGATTCTCGGCCAGGAAAAGCTCATCGAGCGCCTGCTCATCGCCCTGCTCGCCGACGGCCATATGCTGGTCGAAGGCGCGCCGGGCCTGGCCAAGACCAAGGCCATCAAAGAGCTGGCCGAGGGCATCGAAGCGCAGTTCCATCGTATTCAGTTCACTCCCGACCTGCTGCCCGCCGACATCACCGGCACCGAGATCTATCGCCCGGAAACCGGCAGTTTCGTGTTCCAACAGGGGCCGATCTTCCACAATCTGGTGCTGGCGGACGAGATCAACCGCGCCCCCGCCAAGGTGCAATCGGCCCTGCTCGAAGCCATGGCCGAACGCCAGGTCAGCGTGGGGCGCAGCACCTACGACCTGTCGCCGTTGTTCCTGGTGATGGCCACGCAAAACCCCATCGAACAGGAAGGCACCTACCCGCTGCCCGAAGCCCAGCTCGACCGTTTCCTGATGCACGTCAAGATCGGTTTTCCCGATGCCACCGTGGAGCGGCGCATCCTGCAGCAGGCGCGCGGCGAAGCGCTCAACGGTGAAACCAAACCCGAGCGCCGCGTCAGCCAGCAGGCGATCTTCGCCGCTCGCAAGGAAATCCTCGGCCTGTATATGGCCGATGCGGTGGAGGAGTACCTGGTGCAACTGGTTATGGCCACGCGCACACCGGCCAAGTTCGACCCGGAAATGGCCGAGTGGATCGCCTACGGCGCCAGCCCGCGCGGTTCCATCGCCCTGGACCGCTGCGCACGCGCCCACGCCTGGCTGGCCGGGCGCGACTTCGTAAGCCCGGAAGATATCCAGGCCGTACTGTTCGACGTGCTGCGCCACCGCATCATCCTGTCGTTCGAGGCCGAAGCCGCCGGGATCGACCAGGACCGCGTGGTGCAACGCATTCTCGACGTCGTAGCCGTCGCTTGAAGGCTATGAATACCGGTGATGGAATCCGCGTCACGCTCAGCGAGCTGATTGAGATGCGCCACCGCGTGCGTGAAGTGCAGCTGTTTTCCACGCCGAGCCAGCGCAGCCCTTTGATCGGCCTGCACCATTCCAAGCTGCGCGGGCGCGGTGTGGACTTTGACCAGGTGCGCGTTTACCAGGCCGGCGATGACGTGCGCACCATTGACTGGCGCGTGACTGCGCGCACCCAGGAGCCGCACACCAAGCTGTTCCACGAAGAGCGCGAGCGCCCGATTTTCATCATGGTCGAGCAAAGCTGCCGGCTGTTTTTCGGCTCCGGACAGATGTTCAAGTCAGTGCTCGCCGCCCAGGCCGCCAGCCTGATCGGTTGGGCGGCACTGGGGCATAACGACCGGGTCGGTGGGCTGGTGTTCGGCGACAACGAGCATTACGAAATCAAGCCACGCCGCAGCAAGCAAAGCCTGCTGCAATTGCTCAACCGCCTGGTGCGGGTCAACCAGAGCCTGAATACCGAAACCCGCCCCGAAGCCGATGCCTTGGGCATGGCCCTACGTCGTGGCCGCGAGGTCCTGCGCCCGGGCAGCCTGGTGATCGTGATCTGCGACGAACGCGCGTTGAGCGACGGCGCCGAGCAGCAATTGAGCCTGCTGTCGCGCCATTGCGACCTGTTGCTGCTGCCAGTCTGCGACCCGCTCGACCATGCCCTGCCCGCCGCCGGGCTGCTGCGCTTCGCAGAACGGGGTGCGCAACTGGAACTGGACACGCTCAATTACGATCTGCGCCAGGCCTACAAGGCTCAGGCCGAAGCCCGCATCGCCCGCTGGGAATTGCTCGCGCAGAAACTACGTGTCTTGCTGATGCCCTTGAGCACCCAGAGCGAAATGGTCGAGCAACTGCGCGAATACCTCAACCCGCAACGCCCGGTTAAAAAGCAATGAGCAGCCTCGATCAACTGCAACCGCTGATTGCCCCGCCGGCCATTGGTTTCTGGCCGCCCGCGCCAGGCTGGTGGCTGCTGCTGTTGCTGATACCGCTGCTGGGCTGGGGCCTGTGGTCGCTGCGCCGTTTTTTGCCGACCCGCCGCCCGGCGGTGCGCACCGAGCAACCGCTGGACCCGCTGCGCATCGCCGCCCTCGCCGAGCTTGCGCTGATGCCCAAGCCCTATGACGGCGCGCCCGCCGGCGCCTGGCTGCAGCAACTCAACGGCCTGCTCAAACGCCTGTGCCGCAACGACTACCCCTACAGCCAGAGCCATACCCTCAACGGCCGAAAATGGCTGGCATTCCTCGACAATCGCTGCCCCGCCGCGGGCCTGACGCGCTGGATGGTGCTGGTGGAAGGTGCGTACAAGCCCGAATGCAAACTCGACGACAAGGCCATCGCCGGCCTGACCCAGGCCGTCGACACCTGGATCCGCAAACATGTTTGAGTTCGCCTGGCCATGGGTCTTCCTCTTGTTGCCGCTGCCCTGGTTGATGCGGCTGATCCTGCCGGCGGCCGACAGCGGTGAACCGGCGCTGAAAGTCAGCTACCTCAGCGACCTCGAAGGCCTGGCACGCCGTCGCGCGCGCTCCAACCTGCCGGGCTGGCGCCAGCAAGCGCCGTTCGTGGTGCTGTGGCTGCTGTTGCTGACCGCCGCCGCGCGCCCCGAATGGCTCGGCGAACCCTTGCCGATCGCCGCCAGTGGCCGCGACCTGCTGGTGGCGGTGGACGTTTCCGGCTCCATGGACTTCCCCGATATGCACTGGCAGGACGAAGACATCAGCCGCCTGAACCTGGTCAAACACCTGCTCGGCGATTTTCTCGAAAGTCGCGAAGGCGACCGCGTGGGCTTGATCCTGTTCGGCAGCCAGGCCTACCTGCAGGCGCCCCTGACCTTTGACAGGCGGACCGTGCGCACCTGGCTGGACGAGGCGCGCATCGGCATCGCAGGCAAGAACACGGCCATCGGCGATGCCATCGGCCTGGCCTTGAAACGCCTGCGCCAGCGCCCGGCCCAGAGCCGCGTACTGATCCTGGTCACCGACGGCGCCAACAATGCCGGGCAGATCGACCCGCTGACCGCCGCGCGCCTGGCCGCCGAAGAAGGCGTAAAGATCTACCCCATCGGCATTGGGGCCGACCCGGAGCAAAACGGCTCGCTGGGCATCCTCGGCGTCAACCCCAGCCTGGACCTTGACGAACCCTCGCTCAGGGCGATTGCCGAGGCCACGGGGGGCCAGTACTTTCGAGCCCGGGATGGCGCGCAGCTGCAAGCGATCAAGCAGACTTTGGACACCCTCGAACCGGTTGAACAGCAACCCACCCAGGCGCGCCCGGCACACGCGCTGTACAGCGCGCCGCTGGCGCTGGCGTTGATCCTGAGCGTGTTGCTGGTGATCCAGGAACGTTGGCCGAACAACGCGCTGCAACGCGGCTTCGATAAATTGGCCAGCAAGGGTTTATTCCTGCCACCCAAGCCCCAGTGGCGCCAACGTCTCAAGCGCCTGCGTTTACGGGGACGCCGATGATCGCTCTGTGGCCGCACTGGTTTCGCCCCTGGTGGCTGTTGCTGCTGCCATTGCTCGGCTGGTTACTGTGGCAACTGTGGCACCGGCAAAAACGCGCCGGGCGCTGGCAGGTCATCCTGCCGCCGGCCTTCCATGCCGTGCTGCTCAGCGGCGGCAGCGGCCGCGAAAGCAAATCACCGTGGGTCGTGCTGGGTATTGCCTGGCTGCTGGCGGTACTGGCCTTGCTCGGTCCGAGCTGGCAACGCGTGGAACAGTCCAGCCAGAAACCTGCCGACCCGCTGGTGGTGCTGCTGGAGCTGACCCCGGAAATGCTCGCCACCGATGCCCCACCCAACCGCCTGGAGCAGGCGCGGCGCAAGCTGTATGACTTGCTGCGCGCCCGCAGCGATGCGCAGACCGCCATCGTGGTGTACGCCGGCAGCGCCCACACGCTCGTGCCCTTGTCGGACGACCTGGCCACCAGCGGCAACCTGCTGGAAGCCCTGCGTCCCTCGATCATGCCCGAGCCGGGGCACCGCGCCGACCTGGCCGTGGAAAAAGCCCTGGCCCTGCTGAACCAGGCCAGCCTGGGCCAGGGGCGTCTGTTGCTGATCGGCTCGTCGTTGTCCAAACAAGAGCGCCAAGGCATCCGGCTGTTGCTGCAGAGCGCCCAGGCGCCGAGCCTGTCGATCCTCGGCATCGGCAGCCGCGAGGGCACGCCCGTGGCCCAGGAGAGCGGTGAGTTCCTCAAGGACGAACAGGGCGCAATCCTGGTGCCGCGCCTGGACAGCCCGACCCTCAAAGCCTTCGCCAGCGAAATGGGCGGTCGTTATCGCGCTGCACGCCTGGATGACAAGGACCTGCGCCAGCTCGGCGTACTGGACGCCCCGCAAGCCATGCGCGACGACGGGCAACGCCTGCGCCTGGATACTTGGGCCGACCAGGGTTACTGGTTGCTGCTGCCGTTACTGATGCTCGCCGCCTGCGCCGGGCGCCGGGGGTGGCTGTTCTGCCTGCCTTTGTTGCTGCTGGGCGCGCCCCAGCCGAGCTACGCGTTCGAGCTGCAGGATTTGTGGCTGCGCCCCGACCAGCAAGGCCAGTACCTGCTGAAGAAAAAACGCCCCGCGCAAGCCGCCGAGCGTTTCGAAGACCGGCAATGGCAAGGCGTGGCGCTGTATGAGTCGGGCAACTACGCCGAAGCGGCCAAGCGTTTTGCCGAAAGCAATGACGCGTTCGCCCACTACAACCGCGGCAACGCCCTGGCCAAGGCCGGCGAGCTGGAGGCGGCGGTGGATGCCTACGACCAAGCCCTCGAAGCCCAGCCCGACCTGCACCCGGCGCTGAAAAACAAAGCCCTGGTCGAAGCCTTGATACAGGAACAGGCCCAGGCGCAGGCCGAGCAAAAACCCGAGCAACCGGCAAAAAACCCGGATGACGAAACACCCCAACCCGGCCAGACTGCGCAACCGGGCGCCGATGGGCAAACCGCCACCGGCGGTGAAGAGTCCACCCAGGGCCAGGGCAAATCCGGCAGCACCGATACCCAGTCCGGCGTCAAACCCACGACTGGCAGCAACGAGGTGCCGGGCAGCGAGCTGGGCGACGAACAAACCACCACGCCGCCGCTGCGCCGCTCCGACGCCAGCCTGAGCGAACAACGCCAGGCCCTGGAACAATGGCTGCGGCAGATTCCGGACAACCCCGGCGAACTGCTGCGGCGCAAATTCTGGTACGAACAGCAACAACATCAGGACAAGACTCGATGAGCCGCCCCACCCTACTGCTTCTGCTCGCGTTATCGACCAGCGCCGCCCAGGCGGCGAATCTGGTTGCCAGCGTCGACCGCAGCCGGCTGAACTCCGGTGAAACGGTGGAGCTGACAGTGGAGTCCAGCGATGCCACCCAGTTCGGTAAACCCGACCTGTCGCCGCTGGATGCGCAGTTTGAAGTCAGCGGCACGCGCCAGATCAACCAACTCACCACCCTGGGCGGCGACAACCACGCCACCACGCGCTGGATCATCACCTTGCTGCCCAAGGAAAACGGCACGGTGGTGATCCCGCCCCTGCAAGTGGGCGACCTTCAGACCCAGCCGATCAGCCTGCAGGTCATGGAAACCGCCAGCCAGAACACCAGCGCGGAACTGGCGCCGGTGTTCGTCGAAGCCAGCCTCGACCAGTCCAGCGTGTATGTCCAGGCCCAGGCGCTGTTGACCGTGCGCGTGTACCACTCGGTGTCGCTGTATGACGACAGCAGCCTCACGCCGTTGCAGATCGCCGACGCGCGCGTCGAGCAACTGGGCGAATCGCGCACCTATGAAAAAGTCATCAACAGTATTCGCCATGGCGTGATCGAAACTCGCTACGCCCTCTACCCCCAGCACAGCGGCAGCCTGGAGGTGGGTGCGCAGACTTTCAGCGCCACCTTGGTGGAAGCGCGCCCGCCCCAGGACAATACGCTGCAGGGCACCAAGCCGGGCAAGCTGATCCATGTCAGCTCCGCACCCTTGCGGCTGACGGTCCGGCCCAAGCCGTCGCTCTACCCTGCCGATGCGCCCTGGCTACCGGCCCGCAGCCTCACCTTGAGCGAAAGCTGGAACCCCGAGCCTGCGCAGGTGCAAGTGGGGGACTCGCTGACCCGCAGCCTCACGGTCAAGGCCGAAGGTCTCTCCAGCGCACAACTGCCGGCCCTGCCCAGCACCGACATCGCCGGCCTGCGCCGCTACCCGGACCAACCGGTGCTGGCCAACCAGACCAGCGAGCGCGGCCTGGTCGGCAGCCGCGAAGACCGAGAGGCGCTGGTGCCCAACCGCGCCGGCGCGCTGGAGCTGCCGGCCGTCGACGTGGTGTGGTGGAACACCCACGAAGACCACCTGGAGCGCACCAGCCTGCCGGCGCGCACCCTGCAAGTGGCCAACAACCCCAGCCTGGTGGTGGACACCCCCGCCACGCCGACCATCATCACCGCCCCGGACGACAGCCGCCTGTGGCTGTGGCAACTGAGCACCTTGCTGCTGGCCTGCACCACCCTGCTGGGCTTCGGCCTGTGGTGGCGCGCGCGTCGGCAACCCGCCGTGCAGCGCGCGACGCAAACCGGCCCGAGCCCGCGCACCCTGCTCGACGACCTCAAGCGCGCCACTCAGGCCAACGACCCCCAGGCCACTCGCCAGGCCCTGGACGCCTGGGCGCGCCAGCAACCGGAAACCCTGGCGGACATGGCGGCGCGCTTCGTGCCGCTGTCGGACGCGCTGGATGGGTTGAACGGTGCGCTGTACAGCGAGAGCGGCCAGTACTGGCTGGGCGAAGACCTGTGGCGCGCGGTCAAAGCCATCCCCATGGCCGAGCGCGAACCGGACCCGGCCACGGACACCACCAGCTTGCCACCGCTGTATCCCAAATAAGCCCCTGCATCCCTGACACACCACACATAAAAAGTTGGGAGGGGGCTTGCCCCCGATAGCCATGGGTATCTACACAACTTTCAGATCCTGACAAATCCCCCTGTGGCGAGCGGGCTCGTCCCGCGTTGGGCGGCGAAGCGGCCCCAAAAGCAGCCTCTACAGAGTGTCTGATACAGCGCATTCTTCTTTACTGGGGCTGCTGCGCAGCCCAACGCGGGACAAGCCCGCTCGCCACAACAGCCCTATCTGCCGGGCGTTCAGCGTTGAACCAAAGTTGTGTAGATACCTATGCCCCGATAGCGGTGGGTCAGTTGTAGATGAGTGGACTGACACGCCGCTATCGGGGGCAAGTCGAATCGTCGCACCGCCCCTCCCATCTTTAACCTGTGCTGCCTGATCGACATGCATTGTTAAAGGCCAGCAATCCATATCCCTTTAATTTGCAGGACGTTTCCTAGACAATCCCACGGCCTTGCGCCTGCTTGTTCCACTGGCTAGCCTTCGCTCCGTCGCTGCCTATCAGCGATCAGGGGTGAGATCCTGTGAACAGAAAGCCAAGCGCCACAACCGCGAGCAACATGCTCTATGGCGGCTGTGTGCGGGCAGACTTCGGTCTGACCGGGTGCTTCCTGACCGGTAATCTCACCCCGCACATAGCTGCCACCTTTCGCCGAGTGAGATCGGTAAAAGATTGGCTCCCACTTTTCAGGAGCTTCACTCATGAACAAAATCGTCCCCGACCCACCCCGTTTCACCCTCGACCGCGACATTCTCGACCGCGCCCTGCGTCATTACCTGCAACCACCGTCATCCTTCACCGTGCACCACGACCTCAGCTTCGAAGACGCCCTCGCCCAGCTCTGCGACCTGCTGCGCTGCGCCGCCGCCACCGCGTCCGACACCACCCAGGGCTTGAGCGGCGAGCAGCGCCATATGGCCGGTGCCACGCAGCACCTGATCGACATGGCCAGCACTCTGGCCGACCGTGCGCTGGAATGCCTGCACGCTGGGTGATAGCGCAAATGGGCTGGTTCCCAGTAATGAGAGTCAGCCCACTCCCTCTCTGCCACCCGTCGTAACTGTGATTTCTGACAGTAGCCAGCCGCCAAGGCCCTGCCCTTACATGCCTGAACGTTAAGACCGACCGGTGATGCGCTCAGGAGCAATGGCAAATCATGAACAAACTCACGTCCTATGCGCTGCTCGCGCTCTTGTTGTTGGTGTGCTCGCGCAGCTTTGCCGTCGAGGAGCTGTTTATCCTCGGCGATGCGGTGTCGGCCCAGGCCAGCGTCGCGCAACCGCGCAACGCTGCCTTGCAGGCACTGCTCAGCGACCCGACCACATCGCAGGTTAACCAGGTGACCCTGCACCTCGGTTGCTGACGGCGGGCACCAGGAACCTCGCGCTGCCTCTGGAGGAGGGTGTGGTTGTGGTCGCCGACAGGGTTGAATCGTACCGCCAGAAGCCGGGCATGCTGGTCTGGCATGCGCGCCTGCCGGACCAGCGCAGCCACGCCCGGCAGGCCTCTACCGCCCATAAAGAAGTGCCCGAAGATGGCCTTAATACCGTGACGCTGGCACGTCACGACGACAACATCACCGGTTCAATTCGTTATAAGGGCCAGCTCTACCTGCTGATGCCGATAGGCGATGGCAGACACGTGATCGTCAAGGTGGACGAAACCCGCTACCCGGGCGATGCCGAACGGCCCGCCGGGCGCACCGGCAAGCAGGGGGCCAAAACACGGGGTACCCGCCCCTCGAAAGAAGCTGCCAGCCCGCTGAGCACGGTGCGCGTGATGCTGGTATTCACCAACGGCGCCAGGACGGCGTGGCCGGACATGGACGGGCTCGCAACGCTGATGTTCGCCGAGGCCAACCGTGGCATGACCCTCAGCGAAGTGCCGGTGTCTTTCCAGAGCGCGGGGGTTTATCACCTCGACTACGACGATATTTCTGGCGCGGATGGCTATGACGCGATGTTGAAAAGCCTGCGGGACCCCACAGACGCCACCCTCGGCGCACCCGTGCATGCTTTGCGCGAACAGCAAAAAGCCGACCTGGTAGTGTTGGTTACCAACGCCAGGGGACTGTGCGGATTGGCGTATGTGAACGCACCCAAAGCGTATGCATTCAGTGTTTTAAGCTGCCCGACCGGTACCTACGTCTTTGCCCATGAGATGGGCCACAACTTCGGGCTGAGTCATAACTCAGACGTGCCGGCAGGCGTCCATGGCGACGGCTTCGGCTACCGGCAAACCACCCAGCCGCCCTTCTGGCGCACGATCATGTCATAAGAGTGCCTGTCGCCTGTTCAGTGCCCAAGGGTGAACTACTGGTCCAACCCCGATCACACCTACGGCGGCTTGCCCATGGGCGTGGCAAAGATCAATAACAGCGCACGCGTCATCAACCTGCGACGGGACACGCTGGCAAACTTTTACCCGCCCTTTATTGGCGAGCCGCCCGCCGCCCAGCTGCGTGTGCCGCGGGAGGTCGATGCCAATCAAACCTTTCTGGTCAGGGTCATCGCCGCCGACTCACGTCGCAACCCGTTGCGCTACCACTGGACAGCCGCCGGCTTCATCCCCAGCGAGGGTACGACGGCTTCGCTCACCCTCACAGCGCCAGACGTTGCGCAAGACACCCACTACCCCATTTCGGTGGATGTCTCAGGCACCTACGGCACCACACGCCTGAACGCAACGATCAAGGTCCGGCCCGCCCCGCCACCGATCACCGCCACCCTGAAAATCCAGCCGGCAGTCCCGTCCGGCGGTAAATTACCGATCCGCGTCGATGCGCAGAGTCCCACCGGCCTGCCATTGAGCTATGCCTGGAGCAGAACCGCCGGCATGTACGAAGGCAGCATAGGGAATCGTCCCCAGGGCGTGTATACCGCGGCGACGGTCCTCAAAGACACCCCTACCACCATCAAAGTGGTGCTCAAGGCCGGCCCCTATGAGCTGGAGCGCTTGGCCCCGGTAACGATTCTCGCCGCACCGACCACCCCACCGCCCATCGCGAAGATCAGCGGCGCACGCGAGGTGCTGGTGAACATGGCCCTGCCTCTGTCCAGCAATGATTCCAGCGGCGAACAATTGACCTACGCGTGGACAGCCACGGGTTTCACACCCGCTACATCGACGCAGGCTCATCCGATATTTCGGGCACCCGCCAGCCCGGGCAACCACATGATCACGCTGGTTGTTACCGATCGCCATGGGCGCAGCGCCGGCGCCATTCATGAAGTCTCCGTCACTGCGCAGTCATTGCCGACATGCAAGCCCTTGTGGCAGGCCACCCAGGAGTATGTGCTCAACGACGAAGTCTCTTATGACGGCTACGACTATAGGGGCCTGCACTGGTCGCAGGGCGCGCGCCCCGACCTGAACTGGGTGCCGGAAGGCTATTCCAAACCCTGGCGGCGCTTGACCACCTGTGTCGTCCGGTAAAGCCAACCAACACGGAGCGCGCACCTCGCTCCCTGTTCGGTTTGCGCGCAAGACGCCGCTCATCTAGGTAAACTCTGCATTTTTCACCGTCGTTCATGCCTGCGGCGGTCATTGACTAGAGTTTCTGGAGTCCGCCTTGCGTCTGTTCCACACCTCCGACTGGCACCTGGGCCAAAACCTCCACGGCCAGGACCGCGACTTCGAGCACGCCTGTTTCCTTGAGTGGCTGCTGGGCCAACTCAAAGCCCATAGCCCGGAGGCGTTGCTGATCGCCGGCGATATCTTCGACACGGTCAACCCGCCGCTCAAGGCCCAGGAGCGGCTGTATGACTTCATCATCAGCGCCCATGAACAAAACCCCAACCTGACCATCGTGATGATCGCCGGCAACCACGACTCCGGCTCGCGCATCGAACTGCCCGCGCCGTTGATGCGGCGTTTGCACACCCATGCATTGGGCCGCGTGCTGTGGCTGGATGACGGGCAACTGGACGCCGAGCGCCTGCTGATCCCGCTGCCGAACGCCAAAGGCAAGATCGCCGCCTGGTGTCTGGCCTTGCCGTTTTTGCGCCCGGCGGAAGTCACCGGTGCGCACCTGGGCGACGACTACCTGCGCGGGATCGGCCAGGTGCATGAATGGCTGATCGCGGCCGCCAACGCCAAGCGCAAAAAAGGCCAGGCGCTGATCGCCATCAGCCATGCGCACATGGCCGGCGGTTCGGTCTCGGAAGACTCCGAGCGCAGCCTGATCATCGGCAATGCCGAAGCGCTGCCCGCCAGCCTGTTCGATAACAGTGTCGGCTATGTTGCCCTCGGCCATTTGCACAAGCCGCAAAAGGTCAATGGCGAAGAGCGCATTCGCTACAGCGGCTCGCCGATTCCGTTGTCATTTTCGGAGATTGGCTATAAGCATCAGATACTCGACGTCACCTTCCAGGGCCAATGCCTGGTGAGTGTCGAACCGATCCTGATTCCCCGTTCGGTCGACCTGCAACGCCTGGAGGCCGCGCCGTTGGCGGACATCCTCAAACAACTCGCCAACCTGCCCGACATCGACCTGCTCGCCGAAACCCAGCGCCACCCCTGGCTCGAAGTGCGCGTGCGCCTCGACGAGCCGCAACCGGACCTGCGCCAGCAAATCGAAAGCGCCCTGCAAGGCAAGGCCGTGCGTCTGGTGCGCATTGCTGCCGAGTACGCGGGCAAGCGCGGCGGCGACGACACCGACGATGAGCGCCTGATCGAACTCGACCAGCTCACGCCCCAGGAGCTGTTCAGCCGCGCCTGGCAGGACAGCTACGGCAGCGAAGTGGATGAACAGACTTTGCAGGACTTCGCCGTGCTGCTCCAGGAAGTGCAGCAGGAGGAGCAACCATGAAGATTCTCGCCATTCGCCTGAAAAACCTGGCCTCCCTGGCCGGCCCGTTCGAGATCGACTTTACCGCCGAGCCCCTGGCCAGTGCCGGGTTGTTCGCGATCACCGGCCCCACCGGCGCCGGCAAGAGCACCTTGCTCGATGCGCTGTGCCTGGCGCTGTTTGGTGCGGTGCCACGCCTGGGCGACACCGGCCAGGCGAAGATGCCGGATGCCGACAGTGATATTTCCATCGGTGACCCGCGCACCCTGATCCGCCGTGGCACCGGCGGCGGCTATGCCGAGGTGGACTTCGTCGGTGTCAGCGGCCGCCGCTATCGTGCGCGCTGGGAGGCCAACCGCGCCCGCGACAAGGCCAGCGGCAAGTTGCAGAACAGCCGTCAGAGCCTGATCGACCTGGACAGTGACCAACTGCTGGCCAGCCAGAAAACCGAATACAAAACCCAGTTGGAACTGGCCCTGGGGCTGAACTTCGAACAGTTCACCCGCGCCGTGCTGCTGGCGCAGAGTGAGTTCAGCGCGTTCCTCAAAGCCAATGACAACGAGCGCAGCGAACTGCTGGAAAAGCTCACCGACACTGCGTTGTACACCCAGCTCGGCCGTCGCGCGTTCGACAAAGCCAAGGAAGCCAGGGACGCGCACAAGCAGTTGCAGGACCAAGCGAGCGGCGTGGTCCCTTTGACTGGCGAAGCACGCGCTGAACTGGATCAACAGTTGGCCGAGGCCCAGCAGCAGCTCAAGACCCGGCAGGCCCAACTTAAGCAGTTGGAGTTGCAGTACACCTGGCTCAAGGAATTGCGCGAGTGGCAGGAACGCCAACTCAACGCCACCGAACAACTGCAACGCGCCGAGGCCGAGTGGGCCGGTCAAAGCCAGCAACGCCAGGACCTGCTCCGCCTGGAGCAGTTGGCGCCGCAACGCCATCACTTCGCACGCCAGGCCGAACTGAGCGCACTGCTGACACCTTTGGCTGCGCAGATTCAGCAGCATATCCAACAGCAGAGCGAGCTGCAGACCCGCCAGGCGCAAGCTCAACACCAGCAGGCAGCCGCTCAAACGGCCTTGGCTGACGCCCTGAAGAACCAGAGCGACGCGGCCCCGCGGCTACGTCAGGCCTTCGAAGAACAAAGCACCCTCACCCACTTGACCCAAGACCTGGCCAAGCGCACCGACGAGCACCTCCAGCAGCAAACCGCCTGCACCGAAGGCCAAGCCCTGCTCAACGGCTTACTGGACAAGCAGGCTCAAGTCGCCGAGCGCCTGCAAAGCCTGGGCGCCGAGCTGGAACGCAGTGCGGCCCTGGCACCCTTGAGTGAGGGTTGGACCTACCAGCGCGAGCGCCTGCAACAGCTGATGGTGATTGGTAACCGCCTGAAAAAGGGCCAGGACGAACTGCCGCAACTGGAGGAGCGCGCCACCCGCGCTGCCGAAACGTTCAGCGCACAACGCCAATCGCTGGACCTGCTGTATCAGGAAGCCGGCGCAGAACCCCATGCGGTGGCCGAACAGATTCAACTGCTCGCCAGCCTGTTGCAGGACAATCGCAAGCAACAGCGCGCCTTCGAAGACCTGACGCGCCTCTGGGACAGCCGGCAACAGCTGGACCTGCAAGCTGCCGCGCTGACACAGAAACTCGCCGATGCCCGACAACAGCGCGAGCGACTCAACCAGAGCGGCCTGCAAGCTAAAGCGGAACTGACGGTGGCCGAGCAGACATTGACGGTGACCAAGCACCTGCTCGAACGCCAACGCCTGGCGCGCAGTGCCAGCGTCGAAGAATTGCGCGGACAGTTACAGGACGACCAGCCCTGCCCGGTGTGCGGCAGCCATGAGCACCCGTATCACCAACCCGAAGCGCTGCTGCAAAGCCTTGGCCGCCATGACGAAACCGAAGAGGCCACCGCGCAGAAAGCCGTCGACACCCTCAAGGAAAAACTCACCGACCTGCGTGGCGAAGTCGGCGGGCTGATCGCGCAGCAAAAGGAATTTCTGCAACAGCAGGAACAGTTGGCCGCGCAACAACAGGCGCTGCAACCCAGCCTGGATGCACATCCGCTGGCCACTTCCCTGTTCAACCAGGACGCCGCCAACCGCAGCCCCTGGCTGGCTCAACAACTGGCCCAACTGACGCAAAACATCAGCCAGGACGAACAACGCCAGGCGGCCTTGCTCAACCTGCAACAAAACGCCGGGCGCTTGCAGCAACAATTGCAAGCGGCCCAGGACGCCAGCCAGCAAGCCCGCCAGTTGCTGGTGGATCAACAGCGCGAACTGTCCAGCGACCGCGAACGCCTCGACGAAGAACTCAGTGCCTTCGCCAGTCTTCTGCCGGCCGAGACGCTGGAAGGCCTGCGCAAGGAACCTGCGGCGACCTTCATGCAGTTGGACCAGCAAGTCAGCCAACGCCTGGAACAGTTGGGCCATCAGCGCGATGAGCTGGCCGAGCAACAGGAACGCCAACAGGCCATCGAGAAACAACAGACCCACCAGCAGCATCGCCGGCAGCAACTTGAAGCACTGGCCCAGCAGGTCGGCGAACTGACCAGTCGACAGCACGCCGCCCAGGAAACACTCAGCCACCTGCTGGGCGAGCACGCCAGCGCCGAACAGTGGCAGCAACAACTGGACCAGGCCGTCGTACACGCACGCCAAGGCGAAACCGACGCCAACCAGCAACTGCAAGAGACGCGTGACGCGCTGGTGCAACTGGCCGCCGACCTCAAGGCCCGACAGGAACGCCAACAGGCACTGCTCGCGGAACAGCAAGCGCTCGACGCCCGTATCCACGAATGGCGCGCGCTGCACCCCGAACTCGATGACACTGGCCTGACGCGTCTGCTGGCCTTCGACGAGGCGCGCATCAACGCGCTGCGCCAGCAACTGCAGCACAGCGAGAAAGCCGTCGAACAAGCCAAGGTCCTGCTGCAAGAGCGCCAACAGCGCCTGGCGGAACACCAGGCCCTGCACAACGGCAACCTGGAAGCCGAACAGCTGGACAGCACCCTCGCCGCCCTCAACCAGCAATTGGCCGAGGGCGAGAAACAGGTGGCCGAACTGCGCGCGCGCCAGGCCGAGGACCAGCGTCGCCAGGACGCCAACAGCGCCCTGGCCCATGAGATCGCCACAGCCTATGACGAGTGGCAGCGCTGGGCACGCCTGAATGCACTGATCGGTTCGGCGAGCGGCGATACATTCCGCAAGATCGCCCAGGCCTATAACCTCGACCTGCTGGTGCACCACGCCAATGTGCAACTGCGTCAACTGGTGCGCCGCTATCGCCTCAAGCGCGGCGGCAGCATGTTGGGCCTGTTGGTGATGGACACGGAAATGGGCGACGAACTGCGCTCGGTGCATTCGTTGTCCGGCGGGGAGACGTTCCTGGTGTCGCTGGCATTGGCCCTGGGGCTGGCGTCGATGGCGTCCAGTACGCTGAAGATCGAATCGCTGTTTATCGATGAAGGCTTCGGCAGCCTCGACCCCGAATCCCTGCAATTGGCGATGGATGCGTTGGATGGCTTGCAGGCCCAGGGCCGCAAAGTCGCCGTGATTTCCCACGTACAGGAAATGCACGAGCGCATCCCGGTACAGATCCAGGTCAAGCGCCAGGGCAACGGCCTGAGTACGTTGGAGGTCAAATGAGCCAAGCGCTGCTGTACTCGTTCCGCCGCTGCCCCTACGCCATGCGCGCGCGATTGGCACTGCGCTACAGCGGCGTGCCGGTACGCATCGTCGAGGTGAGCCTCAAGGCCAAGCCGGCCGAAATGCTGGCATTGTCGCCCAAAGGCACCGTGCCGGTGCTGAGCGTGGACGGCCAGGTGATTGATGAAAGCCTGGCGATCATGCAATGGGCCCTGGCCCGGCACGACCCCGAGGACTGGCGACTGGGCGGTGACCCGGCGGTGCTGGCGTTGATCGCCGAGAATGACGAGCGATTCAAGTATCACTTGAATCGATACAAATACGCCGAACGCTACCCGGAGCAGCCCAAGGCGTTTTATCGGGCCGAGGGTGAGGTGTTCCTGCAAAAGCTGGAGGGATTGCTGGCGCAGCGAGATTATTTGCTGGCCGATCATCTGAGCCTTGTCGATGTGGCACTGGCGCCCTTTGTACGCCAGTTTGCCCACGTAGATCGGGAGTGGTTTGCAGGCACTGCGTATCACCGGCTACAGGACTGGCTGACACGCTTTGTGCAATCCCCGTCGTTCATGGCGGTGATGGCCAAGCCTTGAGCGCTTGGGTCCTGTGTCCAACAAGGCACAGATCGTTCCCACGTTCCCGCGTGGGAATGCAGCCCGTGACGCTCCGCGTCGCCTGTGCGCGGTAGCCTAAGTTTGCGGTGCTGGGCGGGACGCGGAGCGTCCCAGGAGGCGTTACCACGCAGAGCGTGGGAACGATCAAACACGACACAGATCGTTCCCGCGTGGGAATGCAGCTCGTGACGCTCCGCGTCGCCTGTGCGCAGTAGCCTGAGCTTGCGGCGCTGGGCGGGACGCGGAGCGTCCCAGGAGGCGTACCACGCAGAGCGTGGGAACGATCAAACACGGCACAGATCGTTCCCACGCTCCCGCGTGGGAATACAGCCCGTGACGCTCCGCGTCGCCTGTGCGCAGTAGCCTGAGCTTGCGGCGCTTGGCGGGACGCGGAGCGTCCCAGGAGGCGTTACCACGCAGAGCGTGGGAACGATCAAACACGACACAGATCGTTCCCACGCTCCCGCGTGGGAATGCAGCCCGTGACGCTCCGCGTCGCCTGTGCGCGGTAGCCTGAGCTTGCGGCGCTTGGCGGGACGCGGAGCGTCCGAGGAGGCGTTACCACGCAGAGCGTGGGAACGATCAAACACGGCACAGATCGTTCCCACGCTCCCGCGTGGGAATGCAGCCCGTGACGCTCCGCGTCGCCTGTGCGCAGTAGCCTGAGCTTGCGGCGCTGGGCGGGACGCGGAGCGTCCCAAGAGGCGTTACCACGCAGAGCGTGGGAACGATCAAAAGGCGTGGCCTGACGTGCTCAGTGCTGGGTTTTATGATCCAGGGCTGCATAGAAGTTGGCGCTTTGCTGCAGGTATTTCTGGGTATAGGCGCTGGTGCTGGAGGTGCGGCTGGTGACTTCCACGCTGGCGGCGGCCGGCAAGGCGACGGTGGCGGAAACAGCGGAAGCGGCGATGACGGAGAACAGATTGAAGTTCATGGCGGTAACCCTCGTGTACGTTTGGTGGTGTGGCCGGGGTGGCCTTGGAACCAAACGTACGCCCGAGGGCCGCGCCTTAGAAATGCTTTGAAACATTAGCCGCTATTAATACAATTAATACACAGGCTCAGGCCCCGCTGAACGGGGCCTGTGGCTTATTGACGCAGCAGGAACTTAAGGTCACTGGGTGCATCGATCGGCAATTTCTGCACGGTTTTACCCAGCAGGCCGGTTTTGAGGTCGCGCTCGATCACTACGATTTCATTGCTCTTCTGGTTGGCGATCAACAGGAACTTGCCGCTCGGGTCGAGGGTGAACTCGCGCGGATGGTCGCCTTCCACACTGCGACGCTGCAGCTCCTTGAGGTGCGCGGTGGCCGGGTCCACGCCAAATACGATGATCTGGTTGGCGGTGCCGCGATTACTCACATACAGGAACTTGCCGTCGCTGGAGGCATGCAACGCCGCGCCGGCCTTGTCGGACACCGGCTGCCCGGCGGCGTAGTCGACCAGTTGGGTCTGGGTCAGCTTGCCGTCGTTGTAATCGAACACCGCGACCTGGGCGCTCATCTCGGTGGTCAACCAGGCGTGTTTGCCGTCCGCGCTGAACAGCAGGTGACGCGGGCCGCTGCCCGGCGGCAGCTGCACCGACGCCGGATTGGCCGGGGTCAATGGCAATTCGTGGTTGGTCGTCGGGTCATACCGGTAGGCGAACAGCTTGTCCGCTCCCAGGTCCTGAACGAACACGTACTTGCCATCTGGCGATGAGACCACCGAATGCACGTGGTTGGAGGCCTGGCGTTCAGGGTTCACGCGGCTGGCCGGGTGCCCGCTCAACTGCACCGGCGTCGACAACTTGCCGCCGGCGTCCACCGGCAGGATCGCCAGGCTGCCGCCCGGGTCTTCCACCACCGAATAGTTGGCGACAAACAGGTAACGCCCGTCCGCCGCCACGCTGGAATGGGTCGGTTCGTTACCCAGGCTCTGCACCTGATTGACCAGGGTGAGCTGGTGATTTTTCGGGTCGATCGCGTAGCTGCTCACGCGCCCCACCGCATCTTTCTGGCCCGGACCATTTTCATTGACCACAAACAGATGCTTCTGGTCCTTGGATACGGTCAACCACGACGGGTTGTCCGCCTTGGCCGCCAGCACCGGTTTGCCTTGGAACTGCCCGGTACGACTGTCGAATTGCAGGCGGTAAATGCCTTCGCTGGTGCCGGCGGTGTAGCTGCCCACCAACAGTTCATAGGTGTCCGCCGGTGCTGCCTGCACCGACATCGCACCAACACTGCCGGCCATCAGCAGCGGCCAGAATCTACGCATCATCATGCTCGTCTTCCTCGTCGTTATTGTTGCCGGTGAAGGCGCTCATGCACACCAGGCGGTGTTCGCCCGACTCACCGGTGAGGGTCCAGCTTTGCAAGTTGTCGTCAAAAGCGGCGCTCTGCACCTGCGCCTGGCTGAACGACCAGCGCTTTTCGGCGCGGCCGTCCATGCAGGTGGTGCGCAGGCCGTTCTCGTCGAAGGTGAAGTCAAAGGCATGCAAGCCATCGATTTCGAGCATGTCGGCAGTGTGAAGTTCAGCGGGCAGGCTGGAAGCAGTCATCGGGATCATTCATCAGTCAAGAAAACCGCTGATGATAGGCTAATCCGCTGCGGCTTTGCGGGTTTTGTGTGGTTGAGGTACCCGGTTATGGGTCCCCTGCGCGGCCGCTTTGGCATCCTCGGCACAACTCCTCATGCCGCCATGGAATACACATGCCCGACTCAAGCCCCGCTGCGCTCTTCAGTCCTCCTTCCGCCTTGCCTGCCGGGGTGAATACCCCAGCCCTGGCGGTCGCACGCGAGTTCGCCGGTCTTCCGACCCTTGAGCAGGTGATTCAACACCAGCTCGCCACCGCCATTGGCCAGCGCTATCCGTCGCTGAGATTGGATCTGGCCGCGACTCAACTGGCGACCCCGAACGGCAAACAATGGTTTTTCCGTCCGCTGCTGTCAGTGGTGCATGACTACCTGGGCGGCGTCGTCAATCTGGACTTCAGCGATATCGGCAACCTCGGTTATTACCTGACCGACAACCCTCCACGCCAGTTGAAACTGCCCGGCACCACCGCAACGCGCATAGACATGAAGGTGATCGAAGGCCTCATCAAGGAGCTGAACGAGACCCTGCCGATCGGCTTACAGAACGCCATAGGCGACTATTGGCGCGACGACAGCAGAGACGACCGCTGGCGCTGGCTGGCGGACATGCTGATGGACACGTTGAGAATCGCCGCCCTGCGTCGCACCGACCTGGATGACCAGGCTCGGGACATGCTCGACCAGTTCATCGGCACGCCCGATCGTGAACAGCGCAGCGCCCGTCATGGCGCCCAGGCGGTGTTTGCCTATTGCCTGGAAGCCACCCTGCGCAGCGCTGGCCGAAGCGTCACCGTACTGGGGCCGGAGCTGGTGCTGACGCGCCCCAGCCACGGCACGTCCACCGTGCTGCTGTGCAACCCCGGCGGGCAGATCGAGGCATTCACCTCGATGGACGCGTTGACCCAGGCCTGGGGCCAACGCCAGGGCGCGGGCTACCGCGTCGATGATATCCTCATCCGCCGTTATGAGCCGGACGCCAACGCCTTCGATCACGAGGCCGCCCTGCTCCTCAACCGGCAATTGGAACAACTGGGCGCCCTGTCCCTGCCCGCCACCCAGGGGTTTGCAGCCTTGCAGGCAGAATACCGACGGATCGTCGATCCAGCGCAGTTCTTTGCCGACTCGCCGACCATCGCGCCCGACCTTCTCACGACCTTGCGCCCCCAACTGCCGGCCTGGTTGCAGGACGCCGACAGCGCCACCAAGGCCGAGTACGGTCGCTATAGCCTGACCTTGGCCAGCGCAAAACAACGCGCGGGCGGGCGTACTTTCCTCAGCGGCATCAAAGATATCAAGACGTTCACCGCCGACAACCTGCGAAACGAGCTGCGCCGCGATGCACTGCGCTTCAACTCGCCCGCCGAAGCCTCGGCGCTGGACCCCGACCAACTTGAGCTGACCTTCAGCGTCGCCGCCGGCTATCCAGGCACCGTAGGCGTCATCCAGCACGAACGCATGGGCCTCACCGAGCTGGCAGTCAATAACCTGTCCAGCCGCCCCAAGGGCCAGATGCGCATTAACCACCGCCAGGGCCTGCCGCTGCCGTCCTGGCTCACGCCCGACTATGTCACGGGAAGCGGTGGGCTGATCGAACGTGTCGACATCGGCCGGCATTATCCCGGGCTACTGCAGACCCAACTGCTCGGCGACGATGAGCAAGCCCGCGAACGCGAAGTATTGTTCGCCGATCAGGTGTCGGTACAGCTGCCGATGCTGGCCCTGGAACTGAGCCTGCAACACGCCAGCGGCATGACCCGCGCCGGCGCCCGACGCGTGGCGGCGCTGACGGCCAGGGACGTCGCCGACCAGCAGGACATCGTGATTCGCCATCTGGCCTTGTCCAGCCACCCTGGCGCCCATTCGGACCAGGTGGCGAACATGTACATCATCGAAGCCCGTAACATCGAGGATGGGCCGCATATCCTGTATCGACCGCTGTACCGAGAACCGCTTCGGGAGTTTCACAGCCGCGCGGCCTTGTTCGACGCCATTGCCGAACCGGGAGAGTTGCAATCGAGCGTTTTGCTCTGGCTGGACGACTCCGCGCGGCCGATCTACGCCAACAATGGATTTCATGAGCCGCATTACCTGCGCTTTGGCCAGGGCGATGAATTCAGCCCTGTGCGCACGCCGGAGCCTGCCACGTTGTCGGTCGATGGCCTGAACGACGAGTTGCACCAGTGCCTGCTCACCGGCCGCTTGATGCAGTACCTGTACAGCAGCAATGCCCAGGCGCTTGTGGCCCAGGCTGATCGCACATCGGTGTCCAACAGCGAAAGCCGTTGGCAAGTACTGCTTGAGGGCGGTGGGTTGCTGTTCGGCAGCGTGTTGTACCCCTTACTGCGCGGCCCGCTGCTGCTGACCGCCTGGCTGGCCACGCTGTACGCAGGCCTTGAACACGACGTCCAGGGCCAGGAATCCACGGACCCGCAGGTCCGGGAACTGGCCACGGTCGACCTGCTGCTCAACCTGGGCCTGGCCTTGCTGGAGGGCCCGCCATTGCCGACGGTGGCGCATGTCGCCACAGGTACCCCGCGCAAGTCCTCCCTGCCGCCGCCGCCGCATGCTGCCGAGCAATGGCCCGTTCCAGCTGCGCCCCATATTCATCAAGGCGCGGTGGCATTGCCCGGCGTATTGCTCGGCGCCGACACTGCGCCGCTGGACTTCAGCTTCGCCCACGCGCGGCAGCGCTTGACGGCCAGCCAACGCGCGCGCCTGGCCGGCTACAAGGCGCAGCGCCCACGGGTGTTGCCTGCCCCGATATTGCACGGGCCGCGCAAGGGCCTGTATGTGGTCGACAACCTCTGGCACGCCCTGGTAGACGGCCAGTGGTATCAGGTGGAACTCGAACCTGGGAACGGCGCGGTGATCATCGTCGACTCGCTCGATTCCGCGCGTCGCGGCCCGCACCTGCGTACCGACGGCCAGGGCACCTGGACCCTCGATACCCGCCTACGCCTGCGCGGCGGCATGCCGCCCAGACGTATTGCCGAGCAACGCCGACGCAAGGCTCAGAGAGTCACCGAGCTTGAAGCCGACTACGCGCAGTTCCTGGGTCAGCAGGCCACGCAGAACCGGACAGTCGAGGTCGCCCAGGCGGTCATGGAAAGTGCGCAGCAAGACACGCGATACACCGATGCACAGCGTGCCGATACGCGCAGGCGCTTCGAAACCGCCCTGGAACAACAAACCCGTTCGTACCAAAAGATTCTCGAAGCTGCACAGGAAAGGCGGGAGCTGGACATCCCCTTGTCAGCGCAAACAGTGGCGGTACTCCTGGAAAACAGCGTCAACAACGCACGAAAGCTGGTGGTGGTCGCCGAAGCCGACCGGCAAGCGCTCTACAGGGCGAACAGCAAATTCACCGTCCAGGGCGCCGAATTCGATCTGGCGGTGATGCTCGATCCCGAAGGCCATGAACAGTTCATCAAGGCATTGCTGGACATCAATGAACGCTCGATCCACTGGCTGCAAGCCAAGGACCGTCACCTCAACGAACTGCTCGGCCAGGGAACCCCTGGTGCGCAAGCATTTACGCGGTTGACGGAAGGTCGGCCGCAAGAGATCAGTGCGCTGGCAATCCAGGACCTGCAGATTCGCACGCTCAAGCTGCAGGTCATCAAAGAAGATGCGCCGGCGTTTCAGGCTTTGGACGCCATCGTGTCACCGCTGTCGCAACACGTGCGTACCCATAGCGAGCTCAACACCCTGGAGTTGACTGCCGGTGACCGGGTGAGCGTATTGGACAGCCTGGTCGAACACTACGGCCGAGCGTTGGACGCCTTGCAGGGGCTAGGCATCGTGGCCGTGCAGGCCCCTGATAGACCGTATTCGAACCGGCTTTTCAAATTGATTGAGGCGCTGTACCTGGATGTCACCCGCAGACTGGCCGACGAAATCAAACCCGTCGCCCAACCGCGCGAACGCCGGCCCGGACGCCCTCCGACCGCACCAGGAAGGCCCCAGAAAAAAGTCATCAGGACGCGCAAGAAAGGCACGTTTATCGGCGACCTGAAACCGGCGGGAAGCACCTTGCCGATAGAGGTCGTCGAGGTCAGGTCCGAAGACAACGATCAATTGCTGAGCATGTACTCGCAGAAAGGTGAGGTGTGGGATGAAATCCTGCAGCCCGCTGCTGCGCGCCCACCGTCCGCCGTGCGCAGCCTTAACCTGGTCAAGGGCGAGGCTCGCAAGCTGCTGGCCACGCTGGACGAGCACCTGCGCCGCGGCAACGAGTACCGCAGAATTTCCCGACACCCTGAAGAAGTGCAGGAGTTCATGCAGCATCAAAGCGACCGCTTCAACAGCCTCGCCACGGAGCTGGATCAGGCCATCCAGGCGTTGCCTGAAAAAGACCGCAATAACGCCGATCGGGCATTGGTAACGCACCTGCTCGAAGCCGGCGCTCGGCTGACGGCCAAGGGCGACGAACTGCGCCTGCAACTGTGTCTGGACCTACCGCCCACCCATGCAAACCTTGAATACCTGATCGAGCAAAAGCAGGTCGGTGTGGCCCGGTATGGCGAGCGCGTGCCTCTGAGTGGCGAGCGCCGGGATTTCATTCAGGAATACGCGCTGACAGACCCGCAAGGAAAACTGTTGTGGTACGCGCACTTTCACTACGCCAATGCCGACACCCCCAAAGCCGATTACACCGTCGCGCACCTCAAAACCAAGGAGCAGCGCAAGCAAAGCTACTACTCACTGCTGGCCAAGGCTGACACCCCCCAGGCCGTGGTGAACGTGCACCGTGGCCTGATCGGCAAGGCCCTGGCCGAGCGCTGGTTCCTGCCGTTGGCGTCGTAACGGCGCGATATACCCGCTCAAGACTTATAAAGGACTATTTCATGCCCACTCCAGATACCCGGATCCTGGCGCAAGCCGTACACGCGCAATTTGCCGCGCGACCTACCTTGCGCTCGGTCACCACACAGATGTTGGCCGACAACCTGCGGGATAAATACCCGCCTTTGACCCTGCCCGCCTCCGCCCTCTACCTGGCCCACCCGCGTGACGGCGGCGGCCGCGCCTTGGCGCCGTTGGTGGAGGTCGCGCTGACTTACCTTGCCGACGGCTCACTGCCCGACCTGTCAACGCGCGGCGGCCTCGATGCCTACTTGAGCGACGCCAGCGGAACACGCCTGGTTTATGACGCGCAAGGCTCGCGCGCGTATGACCTGACCGTTATCCAGGATGCAATCCGGGAGCTGCCCTTGATCCTGCATGTAGGTTTTCAAGAAGCCTTGAGCGTGTTCTGGAGCGAGGACGACGGCAGCGGTAACACGCGCTGGCAATGGCTCGCCGGCGTGTTGCAGGGCGTGTTTCGGGGCTGCACGATCAACCAGCCCGGGGCCGACCCCTTACAACTGCGCACCCTGACCAGCCTGGTCCGCTACCCCGCACGGGAAACCCGCAATCGACAGGCATGGCCCGGCAGCGCCGTGCATGCTTATTGCGTGGAAACGCGCCTGGAACACGACGACGTCACGCTCACGCTACAGGGCAGTGAAATCCTCATCGTCAGCGGCGAACGGGTCTGGCTGTATAGCCTGCCGGGCCAACTGGAAGCCTTTGCCAGCCTGCAAGCCTTTGGCCTGGCATGGGGCGAACGCATGGCGCAACGCTACAACGCCGAAAAGATCACCTGGCGCCAATACGAACCCGATGGCGACCTGTTCGAGGTGCAAGCGGCGCTGGTGCTCAACCAGCAACTGGAAGACCTTGCCGCGTTCGATCTGCGCGTGCAGACCACGCCAATCGAACTGGCCGCCCGATTGGCCGCGCTCACCGATCCGGCGCCCTTGTTCATTGCGCCTGGGTCGACGCCTGCGCCGTCGCTGGAGGCAGTCCGGGCCGCGCTTCCCGACTGGCTCAAAAACGCCTCGACGGCCGACCGACTGGCCTATCGCCAATGCCTGCTGGAGCAGGCCAGCCTGCAGCGCCTGAACCCTGGCGAACGGTATCTGGACGGCATCGAGACGCTGCGCAGTTTTGCTGCCAAACGCTTGAACCAGCAATTGTGCCGGGGTCGCAATGCCGCCCTGAACCTGGAGGAAACCTGCACCGATGACGCCACGTTGGCCTGGCGCGCCGAAGACTTGCAACTGGTCTTCAAGGTCGCAATCGGTACGCTGCAGGGCGGTTACCTGGAAACGGTGACGATGAGCCTGGTCGACCTGGCCCTGAAAAACCTGGCGGGCAAGCCCAGCGGCAACGTCACCCTGCGCCACCGCGAGAGGCGGGAAATCGAAGCGTGGCTGACCACCGATTACCTGATGCAGATGATCGAACAGGTCGACATTGGTCGCTATTATCCCGCCTATTTGCGCGAACACCTGCTGGACGACAATCCGCAGGCGCAGAAACGCCAGCAATTGTTCATTCAACAATGCCCGGTGCAACTCAAGACCCTGGCACTGGAGTACAAAATCAAGGGTGAAGGCGGACTGACCCGGCGTGGTTTCCAGTGCGTCAGCGCGGTGGTCGAGCCCGTTCGCGCCCAACGCTGCGTCGGCGACGATGAAATCATCATGCGCGTGCTGGCCTTCAGACGAAAACCCGACGCCCACGCCGACGTCGTACAAAACATGTTCATCATCGAGCCGCGCAATGCGGATGCCGGACCGCATGTGCTGTATCGCCCGGCCTACGCTCAGTCACTGCTGGAGTTTGCCAGCCGCGAACAACTGCTCAACGCTATCGCCGCGCCTGGCGAGTTGCAAGACAGCGTCCTGACCTGGTTGCCGGATAACGCCAGGGCGATCTACAGCAACGGTGGTTTTACCGAGCCCCATATCATCCGTTTCAGCCTGGGCTCCGAATCCGACGTATTGCCCGGCGTTCCCAGCCCCGCCACGCTGGCGCCGGCAGACGATCGCAGCGCGGGCGAGATACTGGGTTACCTCAGCAATGGCCGGTTGATGGAGTACCTGTTCGGCAGTGAGGCGCGCCAGTTGGTGGACCTGGCGCAGCGCCAGTCGACGTCCAGCGCGCAAAGTCGCTGGGCGCATCTGCTCGAAGGCGTGCAACTGGGTTTCAACACGCTGCTGGTGGTGATACGCGGGCCGTTGGCCGCCGCCGCGTGGATGCTGCAACTGACGCAGAGCCTTAGCCAGGATCTGCCGGCGCTGCAAAGCGATGACCCGGTTGCCCGAGAGCTGGCCTGGGTCGACGTGCTGTTGAACATCGGCATGCTGCTGGTGCATCAGGGCCAGGCGAGCGAGGCAATGGTAGAAACGGAGCACCGCGCGCAAACCCTCGCCCAGCTGCCGTTACGTCGACGCCTTGGCGACCCCGTCAGCCACCCTCAAGCGCAAGTGCACTACGCAGGCACCGGCGTGCCTTCCGAGCCGCCCGGCGGGGGGCGCACGCCGCTGGACTTCGACCGCTCCCTGGCCAGTGACAGCGCTTCGGCGCGGCTACTGGAAAAACTGCTGGCGGTCAGCCGGCCCTGGCCAAAGCCTGCGCCCGCTGCCGTCGATATCGGCCCGTTCCAGGGTTTGTACAGGATCGACAGCCTGTGGCATGCCTCGGTGGGCGGCCTGTTGTTTCGCGTCTCGATCGTACCGGGTGTGGGCGAGGTGTTCATCATCCATCCACAAAAAACCGACCACCCCGGCATCAAGCTCAAGACCGATGGCAAAGGTCATTGGACGCTGGATCGAGGTCTGAAACTGCAGGGCGGTGGCCCCAAGCGTATTGCTGCGCTGCGCGAGGAGAATCGTGAGAAAACGCGCCAACTGATCAATCGCGCAGAAGCCCTCAACGCAGAAATCACACCGCAGATGGCTACGCTCAGGGAATCGATGACACGCATGGAAGAGGCTGACCAGGCCCTGGCCAGACAAGGACGCGTGCTGAATGTGGCGTGGAACCTGATGGACCAGGCCGACGTGCAGCAAAGACCGGCCCTGCAGGCCCGGCACACCCAGGAGATGCAACGGCACAGCGCGGCCCGCGCCCAATTCGAAATCCTTATGCAGACCCTGATCGAACGCTTCGAGCACACCTCGCGGTTGCGCCAGGAGGCCATCCAGGTCGGCCGCGACCTGGAAAAGTTCGGCGGCGCCAGGATGCACGTGCAGGAACGCGCCAAGATGCTGAAGCTGATCTGGGAGCAGCAATTCGTCATTCACACCTATCTGCGTAACTGGACCAACTCCCTGCTGTACTCCAACCGTGGCGAGCCGATGGGCCATCTGGAAAAACGCATGCTGGTCAGTTACGTATTGGGCGATCCCGGTGCTTACAACGAACATGTCAGCCGCAGCATCGAAATGGCCGATGCACTTGAGCGTATGGGCCAACTCGCCAGTGAGATGGAAACCACCCTCGATCAACTGGAACAGGATTCCGGCGCGGGTCGCGCGATCCGTCAGGATTTCCTGGCGATGATCAATCCGAGCACTTTCTTCAACGAGAACATGCGCCTTAGGGCGCTATCGGCGCTGGCCGGAGTGACGGCCGTCGTTTCCGACAGCCGGTTGCCACCCCAGGAGGCGCTGTACGTCAAGCGCCTCAACAGCCTCGATATTCATCAGGCGGTGCAGTCGCACATCGCCGTGCGCAGCAGCGACGGGTTTCCTCTCGATGAGCAACGCAACGTCTATGAAAGCCTGCTCGCCCATTACAACGAGTACGAGAACGGCATTCAGGCGCTCAAGGCCATCAATCCGCTGCGATTGCCGTCCAGTTCCGAGCGTTTTCTACAAAGCCTGCGGTACGCACAGGCATTGGCGCAAAACGAATTAGAAAGCGTGGTGCGCAAACAGGAGGCCCTGGCGGTCGAATTGCCCCTGTCGAAAACCCTGCGGGCGAAGGCCCCCACCACCAAGGTATTCCGCACCCGCGGGAAAGACTATCTGGTGGGCGATTTCAAACTGACCGATGCACAGGAGGAGCAGGTGACCATCACCGACGCCTTCACCACCAGGGCCCTCACTACCTTCAAGAAAAGCGGCGACGGTTGGGCGCAAGTCGTTGAAAAAGACCCGGACGCGCCAGTGACGAGCCCACCTAAAATCGCCTTGGCCACCCTGCGCGAGCAAGGCCGTGGATTGATCAACCAACGAGCCGCCATCGAGCAGGTCATCAGCGCCCAGCAGAGTGAACTCGACGACCCTGTCACCCGCCAGGCCATCAACCCGGCGGACTGGGAGGAGCTGCTGGGCGGCCAGGCCCGTGAACTGGACGCGGTGGCCGACGAACTGGCCCACCATTACCCCGAGGCGTCCACAGACTTGATCGAGGAGTTTCGCGTCAACGCCCGGGACATGCAGCGCAAGGCCGTACAGGTGTGCAGCGCCGCCTACAAATTGCAGTGGCCGACCCAGGTAGGCATCGAGTACTTATGGCGCAACCAGCAGATCGATATCAACCTGACCAGCCTGGCGGCCCCGCAACGGCCGACCCTGCGCGGTGACTTTTTCACCGAGTACGCGGTGTACGACAAGGTCGGCAAGCCACCGAAGGTGTTGTGGTACGCCCACTTCCACTACGCCACGGCGCAGGCGCCGGCCGCCGCGTACACGCGGGCGCATTTGAAATTGCCCGAACAGCGCAAGTTCACCCAGAAGGACCTGCTCAAGGAGCATGTGCAGCAGCAGTTGCAGGCTCACGGAGAACCTGGCGCGGTGCCGCTGCGCAGCATCGTCTACGCGCTGATCAGCCCGCCCGTGGACCAGCTGTTCTTGGCCATCGCACCCCGCCCATGAAGCGTACGGCCCGTGCTCTGAAGCACGGGCCGCTCAAGGCTCAGTGGGCGAACAGCGAATTGCCCTTCTGCCCGGCCAGCTTTTCCGGTTTGATCAGGAAGCGCGCCAGGGCCGGCAGCAGCCACAACGCGCCGAACATGTTCCACAGCAGCATGAACGTGAGCATCAGGCCCATGTCAGCCTGGAACTTGATCGCCGAGAAAATCCAGGTACACACGCCGATCGCCAGGCACAGGCCGGTGAACAGCACGGCTTTGCCGGTGGACTTGAGCGTCTGGTAATAGGCTTCCTGCAGCGGCAGGCCCGCGCGCAGGAAGCTTTCCAGGCGGCTGTAGATGTAGATGCCGTAATCCACGCCGATCCCGACGCCCAACGCCACCACCGGCAGGGTCGCGACCTTGACGCCGATGCCCATGAACGCCATCAGCGCGTTGCCCAGCACCGAGGTCAACACCAGCGGCAGCACGATGCACAGGGTGGCCGCCCAGGAACGGAAGGTGATCATGCACATGGTCGCCACGCACAGGTACACCAGGATCAGGATGATCAGCTCCGACTCCTTGATCACCTCGTTGGTGGCCGCTTCGATGCCGGCGTTACCGGCGGCCAGGATAAATTCCAGGCCGTCCTTGTTGTTTTCCCTGGCGAATTCCTGCACCGCATGCACCGCGCGGTCGAGGGTCTCGGCCTTGTGGTCGTTGAGGAACACCAGCACCGGCGCGAGGGAACAATTGTTGTTGTACAGGCCGTCGGCGCGGGCGATGGAGTTGTTCAGCACATCGGGGTTGCGCGACAGGGTTTCCCATTTCAGGTTGCCCTCGTTCATGCCCTTGATCATTTGCTTGGACACGGTGACCAGCGAGATCGCCGACTGCACGCCCTCGGTGTTCTGCATCTTCCACATCAACTGGTCGATGGGCGCCATGGCTTCATAGCGCGAGCAGCCTTCGGCCTTGGTCTTGACCATCACCACCAGCACGTCGGAGCTGGTGGAGTAGTTGCTGATGATGAAGTTGTTGTCTTTGTTGTAACGCGAGTCCGGGCGCAGTTCCGGCGCGCCCTGGTCGAGGTCGCCGATCTTCAGGTGCTGGCTGTACCAGAGGCCGCCGCCGAAAGCGACCAGGGCCAGCAGGATCGAGACCGGCGCGACTTTGGCACTGGCGAACCTGGACAGCAGGCGCCAGAAACGATGCTCACGATGCGCATCCTTTTTACTGCGCTCGATGGCGCGCTTGCTGATGCCGACGTAGGAAATCGCCACCGGCAACAGGATCAGGTTGGTGAACACGATCACCGCCACGCCGATGGAGGCGCCGATGGCCAGCTCGCGGATCACGCCGATGTCGATGATCAGCAGGGTGATAAAGCCCACGGCGTCGGCGAGAATGGCGATCATGCCCGGCAGGAACAACTGGCGGAACGTGCGGCGCGCAGCGGTCAGGGCGTTGTCGGCGTCGCTCGATTGCAGGGCGATGCCGTTGATCTTTTGCACGCCGTGGGAAATGCCGATGGCGAAGATCAGGAACGGCACCAGCATCGAGTAAGGGTCCAGCCCGAAGCCCACCGCATGCATCAACCCCAGCTGCCAGACCACCGCCACCAGGGTGGTGATCAGCACGGCGATGGTGCTGCGGATACACCAGGTGAACCAGTACAGCAGCACCAGGGTGATCATGAAGGCGATACCGAAGAACAGCACGACCATGATCAGGCCGTCGATCAGGTCGCCGACCTTCTTGGCAAAGCCAACGATATGGATTTTCACGTTGGGGTTTTGCGCTTCGAACTTGGTGCGGATCTTGTCTTCAAGCTCGTGGGAAAACTTCTGGTAATCCAGGGCGAGCAACTTGCCCTGGTCCTGCGGGTCCGGGTACGACTCCAGCAGCGGAATATCGACGATGCTCGACTTGAAATCGTTGGCCACCAGGCGCCCGACCTGGCCGGACTTAAGCACGTTGTTACGCAGTTGATCGAGGCTTTGCGGCGAGCCGTTGTAGCTCTGCGGGATCACCTCACCACCGGCGAAGCCTTCTTCGGTCACTTCGGTCCAGCGCACGCTGGGGCTCCACAGCGACTTGAGGCCCGAGCGGTCGACGCCGGAGATATAGAACACCTCGTCGTTGATCTGCCGCAGAGTCTCCATGTACTCCTTAGTGAAAATGTCACCGTCCTTGGCTTCCACCGAGATACGCACCGTGTTGCCCAGGTTGGCCAGGTCGTTGCGATGCTCCATCATTTTTTCGATGAAGGGGTGCTTGAGGGGGATCATTTTTTCGAAGCTGGTGGACGGGCGAATCAACGTCGCCTGCCAGAACAGGAACACACTCACCAGCAGGCAGATCACGATCACCGCCGGGCGATTATTGAAGATCAGGCGCTCAAGAAAGGTCGCTTTATCGTTGTGATGACTGCTCATGCTTTCTCTGCCTTCTTATTGTTTTTCGAGTTCGGCGCCCGTTGGCCTGGCGACGCGAACGCCGCCCTGCCCGGCCAGAATCAGGTTGCCATTGCCTGCGGCGGTCACCGCCGAGAGGGAGATGCGGTCCGGGCGGTTGAACACGCTGAAGGTCTGGCCGTCGTCGTGGCTGACCACCACGCTGCCGCCGTTGCCGACCACCACCAGCGAGCCATCCTCCAGCAAGGTGGCGCCCGACAGACCGAACTCCAGGGCGCCGCGCGCGGCGTTGAGCTCGACCTGCTCCCACGTGCCGCCGAAATCCGTGGAGCGGTAAAGGTTGCCGCGCAAGCCGTAGGCCAGCAGGGTTTGAGGTTGTGCGGTGCCGATCACGCCAAACAGCGAGCCCTCGTAGGGACCTTCGAGTTTTTCCCAGGTCTGGCCGTCGTCGCTGGAACGGAACATGCTGCCCTGCTCGCCGACGATAAACAGCCCGGCGTCCTTGATGGCGGCGATGGCGTTGAGGTGGAACTGGTCTTCGTTGTCGAGGCGGTCGCTGACGTCTTCCCAGCTGTTGCCGCCGTCGTTGGTTTCCAGCAGCGCACCGTAAGCGCCGACGGCCAGGCCGTGGCTGGCGTTCTTGAACCACACGTCGAGCAACGGCGCTTCGCGCTTGAGGTCTTGATACTGCTGGGTCCAGGTGGCGCCGCCGTCGCTGCTGGCGAGGATCTGCGCATCGTGGCCGACGGCCCAGCCGTGTTTGTCATCGACGAAAAATACAGCGGTAAGCAGTTGCCGGGTGGGGACCTTGGCCTGGGCCCAGGTGGCGCCCTGGTCATCGGAATAGAGGATATGCCCGCGATCACCGACCGCCACCAGGCGCTTGCCGGCGTGGACTACGTCGATCATCAGGCCTTTGGCGGCCTTGGGGGATTCAATCGCAAACACCGCGGCGGCGGGGGTATCGCTGGCGGCCTGGACGGCGGTCGACAACGCGACAGCCCCAAACAGCGAGAGCGCTGTGGCCAGCAACGCAACCCTGCGTGCGGCGCGTGGGCGGCAGACAACCCAACCCATGACAGGCTCACTCATAGACCTTTCTCCCATTTATTATTGTTAGGTCTTGCCATCCCGGGCTCTGAAACCTGCAATCTAGAGCGCCTGGAGGAAGCAGGGGCCATCCTATCGGGCTTTGGAATCGTCTGACAATCAGCGCTACGTTATCTTTTGTTAACTGGCGGCGTTTGGCCATGCGGTGAATATGGCCGCATTCGTCAGGCTGATTGTGCTGGGCTATCTGAATTTTTATTCCATCTATTGAATTATGAGAATTTTTATTCCATTAATAGCCGCTCTCACAACAATAATCCAAAGGATCAAAGGCTATGCGCGAACTCGGAATCGGCCTGATCGGCACAGGCTTCATGGGCCGTGCCCACGCCCTGGCGTTCAATAACGCCCGGGCGGTATTCGAACTGCCGGTGCACCTCAAGCTGGCCGCCCTGGCCGACGCCGACACCGAGCGTGCGCAGCGCTGCGCCCACGCCTGGGGCTTTGCCAAGGCCCATGGCGATTGGCAGGCGCTGATCGAAGACCCGGCCGTGGATGTCGTGGCTATCACCACACCTAACCACTTGCATTACCCCATGGCCATGGCCGCGATTGCCGCCGGTAAAGCGGTGTACTGCGAAAAACCCCTGGCCGTCAGCCTTGAACAGGCCGACGCCATGCGCCGTGCAGCGAGCACCGCCGGGGTGGTGACGCGGGTCGGTTACAACTATCAGCACAACCCCATGATTGGCCTGGCGCGGCAAATGATCGCCAATGGCGAGCTGGGCGAGATCATCAGTTTCCAGGGTGAATTCAGCGAAGACTTTATGGCCGACCCGCAGTCGCCGTGGTCATGGCGCTGCGAAGTGGAACACGCCGGCGGCGCCCTGGCGGACCTGGGCAGCCACGTGTTGTCGATGGCGCGTTACCTGGTGGGCGAAGTGGCTAGCGTGTGCGCCGACACCCAGACCGTCCACCGCCAACGCCCTGCGGTTACCGGCAGCGCCGAACGCAAAGTCATCGCGGTGGACGACCAGGTGCATGCCCTGCTGCGCTTCACCAATGGCGCACGCGGCACGGTGAGCAGCAGTTGGCTCAAGCACGGTTATAAGAACCATCTGAGTGTCGAGATCAGCGGCACACAGGGCACATTGGCGTTCGATCAGGAACGTTTGAATGAACTGCGCCTGTGCCGCGTCGGCCAGGAAGGTTTCCAGCGCCTGCTGGCCGGCCCCGCCCTGCCCGGTTACGCCGCCTTCAGCCCGGCGGCGGGGCACCAACTGGGCTACAACGAATTGAAAACACTGGAAGTGCACGAGCTGCTCATGGCCGTGGCCGGCCAGGGCGCGGACGGCACTGACTTTGAAGCGGCGTGGGCCGTGGAGCGGCTGGCGACCGCGATTCGCCTGGCGGCCCGCGAGGAACGCTGGGTCAACGTAAACGCGGTCTGACACTCCACGCAAACCCTAAAGACTGACAAATAATTCTGTGGTGAGCAGGCTTGCTGTGGTGAGCAGGCTTGCCCTGCGCTGGGCTGCGAAGCGGCACCACACCCAGGCACCTCGGAGTATCAGCTGAAACCACATCGCCTGGAATGGCTATCAAAGGTGGGAGGGGGCTTGCCCCTCCCACCTTTAGATCAGCTGCATACATTTACATCAGCGCAACGCGCGGCGCAGGACTTTGCCCACGGTGGTCTTGGGCAGTTCGGTAGTACGGAATTCCACGTAACGCGGCACTTTGTAACCGGTCAGGTATTCCCGGCAGTGGGCGAGTATTTGCTCCTGGGTCAGGCTCGGGTCCTTGCGCACCACGACAATCTTGACCTTCTCCCCGGTCACGCCGTCCTCCACGCCAATCGCCGCCACTTCGGCCACGCCGGGGTGCAGGGCCACCACGTCTTCGATTTCGTTGGGGTACACGTTGAAGCCTGAGACCAGGATCATGTCTTTTTTACGATCCACCAGGCGGATATAGCCACGTTCGTCCATCACGCCGATATCGCCGGTGGCCAGCCAGCCTTCGGCATCCAGCACTTCGGCGGTTTCCCTGGGGCGTTTCCAGTAGCCCTGCATCACCTGTGGGCCGCGCACTTGCAGCTCACCCTGCTCGCCGATGTCGGCCAATTCGCCGTCCTCGCGCATAAAACGCACCCAAGTGGACGGCAACGGCACGCCGATGCTGCCGGTGAAGTCCATCTCGCGCATGCGCGAAATATCGATGGGGCTGATGCTCACCACCGGCGAGCACTCGGTGAGGCCATAGCCTTCGATGATCGGCAGCCCGGTGACTTCCTTCCAGCGCTTGGCCACAGCGGTGTGCGTGGCCATGCCGCCGGCGATGACCATGCGCAGGTCGGAGAAGTCCCGCGCGCAGAATTCCGGGTTTTCCAGCAACCCATTGAACAGTGTGTTGACCCCGGCAATCCCGTTGAAACGCTCCTTGCGCAGAATCATCTGCACCCGCTTCACATCCCGAGGGTTGGCGATCAGGATATTGCGCCCGCCCAGGCACATGAACATCAGGCAGTTCACCGTCAGGGAAAAGATGTGATACAGCGGCAGCAAGGTCACGTTGGTTTCCTGCTTGTCCTGATCCAACTGGTCGCCGACCCACGCCTTGGCCTGCAACAGGTTGGCGATGATGTTGCGATGGCTGAGCATCACGCCTTTGGCATCGCCGGTGGTGCCGCCGGTGTACTGCAGAAACGCCAGGTCATCCAGATGCATGGCCACTGGCTGCGGGTCAAGCGCCCTGCCCTGTTGCAACGCCCGCTTGAAGCGCACCGAGCCACGCAAGGTAAAGGCCGGCACCTGCTTTTGTACGCGGCGCAGGATGAAGTTCATGGCGGCGCCCTTGAAGGTGCCGAGCAGGTCGCCGATGGCCGCGATCACCACGCGTTTGACGCTGCTGCCTTCGATGACTTTTTCCAGGGTGTGGGCGAAGTTTTCGAAGATCACCACGGTTTCGGCGCCACTGTCCTTGAGCAGATGTTTGAGCTCATGGGCGGTGTACAGCGGGTTGACGTTGACCACCACCGCTCCCGCCAGGATTGTGCCGAGCAGGCAGATCGGGTACTGCAGGCAGTTGGGCATCATCAGTGCCACGCGGTCGCCGCGCTGTACGCCCTGGGCCTGCAGCCAGGCAGCAAAGGCAAAGCCTTGCACCTGCCAGTCGGCGTAGGTCATTTCGGTGCCGATGCTGACGTAGGCGACGCGCTCGCGGAATTTTTCCAGGTGCTCCAGGAACACCTCGCGCAGTGAGGGGTAGCCCTCGATGCCGGCGTCGATATCGGCCGGGACGCCGGGCAGATAAGCGTCCAACCAGATGCGTTCGCGTTGTTCCAGGCTGATAGCGTTCATGGCGGTTTCCTTGTTGTTGTTTTTAACAGCGCTATTTTTCGACGATGGCGGTAATGCCCAGCCCGCCCGCGGCGCAGATCGAAATCAGGCCGCGGCCGCCGCCGCGCTCATGGATCGCCTTGGCCAGCGCCGCCAACTGCCGACCGCCGGTGGCGGCGAACGGATGACCGCAGCCGAGGGAGCCGCCGTTGACATTCATTTTGGCCCGGTCGATCGCCCCCAGCGGTGCCGCCAAGCCTAGCCGCTCGCGGCAGTAGTCGGGGTCTTCCCAGGCTTTGAGCGTGCACAGCACCTGGGCGGCGAACGCTTCGTGGATCTCGAACAAATCGAAGTCGGCAAAGCTCAAGCCTTCACGTTGCAACATGCGCGGCACCGCATAGGCAGGCGCCATCAACAAGCCTTCGCTGCCGTCGATAAAATTGACCGCTGCCGTCTCGCCGGTACGCAAGTAAGCCAGCACCGGCCAACCGTGCTCGGCGGCCCAGGCTTCGCTGGCCAGCAGCACCACCGAGGCGCCATCGGTCAGCGGCGTGGAATTGCCGGCGGTGAGCGTGCCGCTCTGGCGGTCATAGGCGGGGGACAGGCCGGCGAGCCTCTCCAGGCTGGCGTCGGCACGCAGGTTATTATCCCGGGCCAGGCCACGATGGGGGCTTATCAGGTCGTCGAAGAAGCCGCGCTGGTACGCCGCCGCGAGGCGCTGATGGCTGGTGAGGGTCAATTCATCCTGGGCCAGGCGTTTGATCTGCCAGCGCTTGGCCATTTCTTCGCAGTGCTCGCCCATGGACAGGCCGGTGCGCGGCTCACCGTTGCGCGGCAGCAGCGGCTTGAAAAACATCGACGGACGGACCTTAAGCAACGCCTTCAATTGGTTACCCATGCCCTTGGCGCGATTGGCCGCGAGCAAGGTGTGACGCAGGGACTCGTTGATGCCGATCGGCGCATCGGAGGTCGTGTCGGCGCCCCCGGCGATGCCCGCTTCGATCTGACCCAGGGCAATTTTATTGGCCACCAGCAACGCCGCTTCCAGCCCCGTGCCGCAGGCTTGCTGCACGTCGTAGGCGGGCGTTTCGGGCGACAGCGTGGTGGACAGCAACGACTCGCGCGCCAGGTTGAAATCCCGCGAATGCTTGATCACCGCACCGGCGGCGAACTCGCCCAGGCGCTGGCCGTGCAGGTTGTAGCGGTCCACCAGACCTTGCAGCGCCGCCACCAGCAAATCCTGATTGCTGTCGTGGGCGTACACGGTGTTGGAGCGCGCGAAGGGAATACGGTTGCCGCCGATAATCGCCACGCGGCGGGTCGGCGCCGGGTTGAAGCTGTAGTGACTCATTGCAGGTTCTCATTGAAGGACAGCAGGCCGCGCAGATGGGGTTTGTCGCCCGCACCGTTGCGCACTTCGAAAGCGCGACGCGGGCCGCTGGAAGGTGGATTCCACAGCGCGACCTGGCCAGGCAGCAGGATCGGCAACTTGAATTCGCACCGCACCTCGGCGCGCTCCAGGCCACCCGGCGGTTGCTGGGCGGCGAGCGCGCGGCCCAGGGTCCACATGCCATGGGCGATGGCGCGGCGAAAGCCGAACAGCCTGGCGCCGATGACCGAGGTGTGGATCGGGTTGAAATCCCCGGACACCTTAGCAAAACGCCGGCCCAGGTCGGCCGGCAACAGCCACTTCTGGGTACGGACCCAGCTGTCTGAAGCCACGCCCAGCGCGTCCACCCAAGGTTCGCCGACCGGGTCCGCCACGCCCCGGCGCAGGTACAGGCTATCGCCCTCCCACACCAGCGCGCCCGCGCTGTAGGCGCGAGTGGCGATGCTCAGAGCCTGCCCTTTAGGGTGAGCGACCCAGCGCTCGGCATACACCTCCAGCCGCAACGCCTGGCCTTCCCGCAGGCGTTGGTACTGCCGAATGCGGTTAGCCAGGTGCACCATGCCGCTGGCCGGGTACGGGAAACTGGGGCGGGTCAACAACATCAAGTGCAAAGGAAAGGCCAGCACATGGGGATAGGTCAACGGCACGCCCTGCTCGCGGCGAAAACCGCAGGCGCTGCCATACGCGGCGATACCCTCAGCCGACAGCTCCACCGCCGGGCGCACCAGGCGCGCCTTGGGCAGCAGCGGCGCGCCGTCCAGCTTGGGTTTGCGCAGTGCGCGCATACCATCCAGCAGCAGTCGCGTGCGTGACGGCGGTGGGTCGATGATTTGCGTCAGGTCGTCCATGGCATCAGGCTCCCAACAGGCTTTGGCCGCACACGCGCACCACTTGGCCGTTAACCCCGCCCGACGCCGGATGGGCCAGCCAGCCGATGGTTTCGGCCACGTCGATCGGCTGCCCACCCTGGGACAGCGAATTCATGCGCCGCCCTGCCTCGCGGATCATCAAAGGGATGCGGGCCGTCATCTGCGTCTCGATAAAGCCTGGCGCCACGGCATTGACCGTAACCTGCTGAGTCGCCGCGCGCGGCGCCAGCCCTTGTACCAGGCCGATCACACCGGCCTTGGAGGTGGCGTAGTTGCTTTGCCCGAGGTTGCCGGCGATGCCGGAAATCGACGACACGCAGACAATGCGGCCGCCGGGGTTGAGGCCCTCGCACTCCAGCAACGCGTTGCTCAAGCACAGCGGCGCCTGCAGGTTGACCGCCAGCACACTCTGCCACGCCGATTCGCTCATCTTGACGATGGTTTTGTCGCGGGTAATCCCGGCGTTGTGCACCACCACATCGAACGCGCCGTACTGGCTGACATGGGCCTGCAACAGCGAGGCGGCGTCGGGCGCGGTGATATCCAGCGGCAATGCCGAACCGTTCACTGCGCCGGCGGCCTGCTGCAGGGCATCGTGGGCCTGAGGCACGTCCACACAGATCACATGCGCGCCGTCACGAGCCAGCACCTGAGCGATGGCCAGGCCGATACCACGGGACGCGCCGGTGACCAGCGCGCGGCGGCCGGCGAAGGGTTTGTCCCAGTTGACCGTGACGTGGCCGTCCACCGGCGCGTGTACGCGCACCACTTGCCCCGACACATAGGCCGATCGGCGCGACAGGAAAAACCGCAGGCTGCTGTCCAGCGCGTCCTCAGCGCCCGGTGCCACGTACAGCAACTGCACGGTGATAGCCCGGCGCAGCTCCTTGGCCAGGGACCGCACCAAACCTTCGAGGGCGCGCTGGGCGACGGCCTGGGGCAGATCCGCGCAGTGCTCCGGCGCCGTGCCGAGCACCACCACCCGCGCGTGCTGGCCGAGGCGTCTGGCATTGCAGTAGAAGAACCGGTACAGCTCGTCGAGTTGCTCCAGGCTGACAAGCCCGCTGGCATCGAATACCGCGCCTTGCACCTTGACCGTAGACGGCGCGTTGAGTGTCGCCGGGGTGGCGGCAACTGTGTCGGTGTCGCTGAAAACCCGTTGCACCTGGGTCATCAGGCGCCCTGCCCCGGCGACAATCACCGGGTTCACCAGACTTTGCTGGCCGCTGCGATGACGCTGCAACGGCAAGGGCTGCGGCAAGCCCGCCGCCTGTGCCAGGCGACGGCCCCAGGGCGAATTGACGAAGGTTAGGTAGCTGTCACTCATATCAGCAATCACTCTCAACACATTCTGATCGGGTTTTTCCTAGTTGACCGAGGCGTTTTCGCCCTGAGCCGTACGACGCTTGGTGGTCGGCTCCAGCGCCTGCTTGCGCTGCTGCAACGCCTCCAGCAATCCGAAGTCCTGGGGGAAGTCATCCACCTGGATGCCGTGATCGGCGTATTCCACGTAGCGGGCGAGCAAGGCCTCCTCATCGTCGCTGATCAGGTCCAGTGCCCGGGCCTTGACGCGCCAGGTGGCAAAGGCCGTGGCGGAGATCGGCAGCGGGTCGAGCACGCCTTGCTTGATCGCGGGCTTGAGCCGGGCGTCGATCAGCTCCACCTGGGGCAGCAAACGGAAGCCCAGTTCGCCATAAGCCAACTTGTCGATTTCCGGGCGCGGGATGTAGGAATCGGCCAGCAAGCGGTCGCGGGTGGCGCCGGGGGTCTGTACCGCGTCGGCGACGTCGGCCAACAGGCGGTCCGACGGTTTGCGCAAGGGCAGACCGAACGGAAAACTCAAGGCCCGCATCACCCGCGCAGCGGTTTTGGAGGGGTAATTGTCGAGCACTTCGGCCAGGGCTTCATGGGCGCGCAGCAGCGCGTCCTGGGCCGACCAATGCACCAGCGGCAGGTCCGCCTGGGGGCGGCCATCGTCCTCAAAGCGTTTAAGCACGCAGGACAGGATATACAACTGTGACAGCACGTCCCCCAGGCGCCCGGTGAGGCTTTCCTTGCGCTTGAGCGCACCGCCCAGCACGCCCATGGAAACGTCCGAGATCAGCGCCAACACCACCGACAGCCGATTGGCCTGGCGGTAGTAGGACGCCAGCGCAGGGTCGGTCTTGGCCGGTACGGAAATCAGCCGGCCGCCGGTCAGCCCATGTACCGCCGCGCGCACGGTATTGGCCAACACAAAACTCACGTGACCGAACATGGCGCTGTCGAACGCTTCCAGCGCTTGGCGCCGGTCCGGGTTGCGCGCCGCTTCCATCTCGCGGAACACATAGGGATGGCAACGGATCAGGCCCTGGCCAAAGATGATCAGGCAGCGCGTCATGATGTTCGCGCCTTCCACGGTGATGGCGATGGGGCTTTGCTGGTAGGCACGGGCCAGGAAGTTATTGGGGCCCATGCAGATGCCTTTGCCGGCGACGATGTCCATGCCGTCGTTGACGATCATCCGGGCCCGCTCGGTGACGTGGTACTTGGCGATGGCCGAGATCACCGACGGCTTTTCGCCGGCGTCCAGGGACGCCACCGAGACCTTGCGCACCGCGTCGCAGGCGTACAAATGCCCGGCCATGCGCGCCAGCGGTGCCTGCACCCCTTCGAACTTGCCGATGGGCAGGCCGAACTGTTTGCGCATGGCCGCGTAGGCCGAGGTGCCCCGCACCGCGACCTTGCCCAGACCGACATTGGCCGAAGGCAGGGAAATCGCACGACCGGCGGCCAGGCACTCCATCAACATGCGCCAGCCGTTGCCGACCTGCTCGCGGCCGCCGATCACCCAGTCCAGCGGAATAAACACGTCCTTGCCGGTGGTCGGGCCGTTCTGGAACACCGCGTTAAGCGGCCAGTGCCGCCGGCCGCTGTTGACGCCGGGGTGGGAGGTGGGAATCAACGCGCAGGTGATGCCCAGCGAGCCGGGCGTGCCGAGCAGGCCGTCCGGGTCTTCGGCGCGGAACGCCAGGCCCAGCACCGTCGCGATCGGGCCAAGGGTGATGTAGCGCTTGTCCCAGGTCACCCGCAGGCCCAGCACTTCCTGCCCGTCATGCAGGCCCTTGCAGACGATGCCCACATCGGGAATCGCCCCGGCGTCGGAACCGGCGTAGGGGCTGGTCAGGGCGAAGCACGGGATGTCTTCGCCACGGGCCAGGCGCGGCAGGTAGTAATTGCGCTGGGCATCGGTGCCGTAGTGCAACAACAGTTCGGCCGGGCCGAGCGAGTTGGGCACCATCACCGAAATGGCCGCCGCCGAACAGCGCGTGGAGAGCTTCATCACCACTTGGGAGTGGGCGTAGTGGGAGAAGCCTTTGCCGCCGTATTGCTTGGGAATGATCATGCCGAGGAAGCCGGCGCTCTTGGTGTACTGCCAGCCTTCAGGGGACATGTCCTGCCAGACCTGGGTGGTTTCCCAGTCGTTGGCGATGTCGCACAGGGTTTCCACTTCGTTATCCAGAAACGCCTGTTCCTCGGCGCTGAGACTGGCCGGCGCGGCCTGCAGCAGGCGCCGCCAGTCGGGTTTACCGCTGAACAACTCGGCATCCCACCACACGGTGCCGGACTCGATGGCCGCGCGTTCCGTGTCGGACATGGCCGGCATGATCGTGCGAAACAGGCCGAGCGCCCTGCTGCTTAGCAGCGCGCGCCGCAAGGGTTTTATCGTCATCAGCAGCGCGGGAGCCACCACCAGCAGCACCGCAACGCTGACGCCAAGGCCAGCGACCACGCCGAACAGGTAAGCGAGCGCCAGCCACACCAGGCTGACCCCCAGCCATTGGGCTGCCGCCGCTTGTCGATACGCCAGGGCAAGCGCTGCTACGAAACCCGCCAATAACCAGATAACCATGGGAGACCTCTACTCGATTCAGGGCACGACACCTATGCAAGTCGCGCAAGCACGACAGCGGCGTAAAGCCACACTACAAACGGGAAGATACAAATTCAAATTTTTTTTTGAAATTTTTATTTAATGTCTGGGCGAAAAATAACGGCTGAGCGGACTCAGCCGGTTGCACGAAAAAATCACCGGCAAGGCAGCCAGATGCGCTGGCTGCTCCCGCCCTTCAACGTACGGTTAGAACGCGTAGGTCGCCGATACGCTGACCACATCGCCCGACGATTCGGCTTTACCGTCGAGTCGCGCGCCGCCCAGGCGATCCACGTTCTGGGTCTTGAGCTTGACCTCCTGCACGAACTGGTGGGAATACGCCAAGTCCAGGCTCAGGCCCTTGACGGCTTTGACATCGTAGCCGGCGCCCAATGACAGGAACGTACGATCGCCATCCGGAATGCGCGGGTCGCGGGTCGAATTGCGGGTCGGCGTCTGGTCGAGAGCAACACCGGCGCGCAGGGTCAGTTCGTCGGTCAACCGATAGTCGCCGCCCAGGGAATACATCCAGGTGTTCTTGTAGTTGTAGGGAATGGAGACAACGGTGGTGCCGCCAGACTCAAGGGTCAGGTCCTTGAACGATGACCACTCGGTCCAGGTGACGCTCGCCCCCAGGGTCAAACGGTCATTGAACTGGTGCACCCAGTCCAGGCCCGCCGTGGCGGGGATGTCCAACTGGACGCTGGCATGGGCGCCGTTCGGGTACAGTTCAAGCCCTGGATAAGCAGTGTTCACCAGCGTACCGGTGCCGCCGAACGGACTCGGCTGAGTCATCAGGTTGTTGGAGAACTGGTCGGCGCGGACGGTGTATTTGCCGGTCATCTTGTTCTTGATCTTGGCGTGATAATTCAAGCCCAGCGTGTCGCGGTCCGTGGGTTTCCACACGAGCCCGGTAAACCAGCCGGTCGAAATATTATCGACTTTGACCCGCATCAGGGCGCTGCCCACATCCGACGGGAAGTTGATGCCACCCAGGACTGAATCGGACACTGCCGCGGCGGACAGCAGGTCGACGTTCTGACTGACGAAGCCCTTGCTGTGCTGCACGATCAATCCCCCGCCGAGGGAAAACTGGTCGTTGACCTTGAAGGACAGGGAGCCGGTGAGCCCCACCGTTTCAATCTTGGTGTCCACGGCAAAATCGCGCAGTTTCGAATTTTCATCCCAGGTGGAGCGCATGCCCTGCGGCACGACCTGGCTCAAGCCGAACGCGAACCGGTCTCCGAGGGGCATGACCATAAAACCGGTGGGCAGCCACGCGGTAAAGCCGCCCTCGCCGCCGTCGTTGTTATTCGGCGTGGCGGCTGCCACGTCAGGAAAACCGTTGGCGTCCAGCGGCGTGCTGGAAACGGGGTTGCCGGCGTAATCGAAGGCATCGCCCTTGTACTTGATCTTGATGCGCGCATAGTCGACGGTAAGCTGCGCGACGTTGTGTTCGACGAAGGCCATGGCCGCCGGGTTGTTGTAGGCGGAGCTGGGGTCATTCTTGAACAGCGAACCGCCGGCAAAGGCCCTGCCCCAGCCTGGCGCGCCGTAAGTGGGGGTTGAAAAGCCGCCGGCCTGAACAGGCGCAGCCACTACCACGCCGCCTATCAACGCCAGCCCCAGCAAAACCTGCACATGTTGTTTCTTATTATTCATGCGGCACTCCTTATTGTTATCGCTCCGAGCCGGCCCTGCCGGTTCGTCCTGCTGCCTGGCCCAGCCTGAACCGGCGCCCGGTAAAGGCGCCGGTTTTTCCACGGGTGATCAGCCCTTCGTTCTCAACCGGCGATCAAGGCACGATGGTCAGTGCCGGGCTTGGGGTCACGCTCAGGCTGGCGACCGTGCAGTTGCCGCTCAGGGTCTGGTTGGTCGCGGTGAGCACACCACCGCTGTAGCCCACGGTGATGGTGGACGGGCCGCAATTGGAAGCCGGGTAAAGAATCGAAGCGGCGATGGTATAGCCGACGTTGGTCACGGTACCCGCCGTTGGGCCGGTGGCGGTGAGGGTCCACGGCAGGCCGGTGATTTTCGGCAATGCGCAAAGACCGCCACCGGTGACCGCCACGCCGGTGATTTTGGCAACGCCGGTGGCGTCGACATTACCGGTGAAGGTGGCGCCGCAGTTGACGGTTGCCTGGAAAGAAGACGGCGATTTCACCGAAATCGTCCCAGGTGCGGTAAAGCTGGTATTGACCGGGGCGATGCTATAGGCGTTCGCCATCGACGCAGCACCCATGCAGACAGCCAGAGCAGACAACGATACGAGGGTTTTCAAGCTTTTCATTGTTTTTCCTCACAGTGATGGCGAGTCATTCGCCAGGGGTAATGGCCATGAACGAGAGGTCACGGTGAAACTGCAGAACTTCCCTTTCCAGCCAAATTTCAATGCAATTACCGCTATTAATGTGCGTTGCGTTAATCAACCACTTTGAAGTTGGGCGGCATCTTGATCGACACCGTTTTTATCTTGCAGTCTTCGCCAATCGGCACATTGGCCGCTTCCAACTTTCCAGTGGCGTTATCCCAGGTGCCATCAGCGGTAGAGGGACCGCACTTGCCGCCCAGACCGAAGGCATGTACATCAACGCTGATTTTTGACATGGACCCGCTGCGGCTGTCTTTGGCCACCAGTATCCAAGGCAAGTTAATGGCCTCCACCCGGCTGCACTTGAGGCCGCCATCGAATTCAACTTTGTCGACATTGACCGATGCGCCATCCGCCGCCACTTTGCCGGCGACTTTAATGGTGCAGTCGGCGCTGATCAGTGCCCCCTTGGAAAAGCTGATGGGACCCTGTGCCGTAAAAGCGCTGCCGGCCGGCTCGATGCGGGCGGCCTGGGCCTGGTGATAGGCGATCAGCCCCAACGCGGCCAATACGACATGAGCGGTGAATTTGGCGGGTGCCTGCATGGTGGACGTCCTTCCCTTTAATTGTTTTTGTTCGGGTCAAACACAACTTGCTAACTATTTGAGCGACAAACCCAGGGCGACAAAAACCCGCGCGCTGGATACACCGCGCGCCGACAACCCTGTTTCTAATTACATTAAAACGGTGTGGCGTTATGGCTGTACTTCTCCAGATACTTCAAACGTTGCGACGGTTGAAGATTGGTCAGGGTGATATCCCCGGCATAATGATTAAGTACGCGATGGTCCATGCGGCGGCGCCACAAGTACGGCACATAGGCCCAGACAATCATGCTTGCATAACCATAGGGCAGTTGCGGCGACTCATCGAAGTGGCGCAACGACTGATAACTGCGCGTGGGGTTGGCATGGTGATCGGAATGGCGCTGCAACTGGAATAGAAAGATGTTGGTGACAATCCGATTACTGTTCCAGGAATGTCGGGGTGAACAACGCTCATAGCGCCCGTTGGGCAACTTCTGACGCTTAAGGCCGTAGTGTTCGACATAGTTCACGACTTCCAGCAACGAGAATCCATAGATGCCCTGGATAATCAGGAACGGAATCACCGCCGCCCCGAGCCAGGCAATCATCGCGCCCCACAGCACCACGCTGTACATCCAGGCACTGAGCACGGCGTTTTTCCAGTGCCAGGCCGGCAGACCGAGTTTGCGCAGGCGCTCACGCTCAAGGTTCCAGGCCGAGCGCGCGCTGAACCACACCGAGCGTGGTAGAAATGCCCAGAAGCTTTCCCCCAGGCGCGAGCTGGCCGGATCTTCCGGGGTCGCGACGCGGACGTGATGGCCACGGTTGTGTTCGGTGTAAAAGTGCCCGTAGAAGGTCGGCGCCAGCGTGACCTTGGCCAGGAACACCTCCAGGGGTTTGGGTTTGTGCCCCAGTTCATGGGCGGTGTTGATCGCAATCCCGGTGGCGGCACCGGTCGACATGGCCATGCCCAGGTAAGTGAACCAGCTCGGTTCGCCATGCAACTGAGTGCGGGCGGTGACGTAAGCGGCCACCTGGGACAGCCAGTCAGCCGGGTCGAGATGGGCGGTGGCCTGTAGCAGCCCGCCGTCGATGATCCAGGCAATGCCCCCCGCGGCGAGCCAGCCGGTGATCACCACCGAGGCGATCACAAAGAGTACGCCCGTGTAGACGATCCAGCGGTAATAGCGTTGGGATTCAAGGTGGCCGACGGCGGATTCCGGTGGGTTGCTGACGTCTTCGCCGAGCAGGCCGTCGATCAACGGAATCAGGCCGAAGATCACCAGCACCCCGACCCACCAGAGCTGCTGAACGCCGGTGCTGATCGCCAGTGCTCCGGACAACAGCGGCGTGGCCAGGGGCATGATGCCCAGCCACCACAGGTGGCGTTTGCCATCGGCCCATACCGAAGGTGCTGCGAGCGTCTGGTTCATGGCAGCCTCCGGGCAAAACGCGCAGGCCGAGTGGCGGACCACAGGATGGGGGAGCGCGAGCGGTCCCCGGACATCAAGCATGCGATAAAAAGCGTTTTTTTCATTTTTGTTCGCTCTTAGGCACTTCAAAAAATTCATTTCAAAATAAATATTGAAATATTTTTTTAAATAGATAGCGCGGAATCGTTAGGTCGTCAACTACTTTGTCGAGCGCTTTTTCCGGTGACTGCGCAGTCTTTTTTCAGGTCCGCCAGTCAGGTCTCTAGAACGACGGTTTGCACCGCCCCGCCCGAACACGACGGCCATGATTATTTGTTCGCCAGGGCAACGGGCGGGGTCAGCTGCGTATTGGCCTGCCCTGACCGCACGCGCTTGGCCACCTGCTGCACCAGCTCCACCACCCGCGGCGTGGCGGTAATCGGCAGCATGTGGCCGCGCCCTTCAACGAGCTGCAGTTTCAGGCCCGGTACCCTGTCGGCGAGCGCCTGACCGTGCGTGCGAAAGTCCAGCACCCGGTCCCGCGCGCCGTAGATCAAGCCAATCGGCAAGGTCAGGCCTGGGTAGCGCCGGACCATGTGCGGCAGGTCGTCGTTGACCAGGGCAATTTCACTGGAGGCGGCATAAAAGTTGGCTGGACGCATGCCCAACAGGCCACCGCCACGGGTGGCGAAATCCTCGGGCGCAACATCCGGCGCGAAGATGCCTTTGACCACACTGCGCCGAGTCAACAGGCCAATGGGCACCGTCAACGTATGGGCAACCCAGCGGCGCAGCCATGCCGGCCGCACCGCCAGCGACCAGAACACCGGTGGCAATGTCGGCTGGGGATGAGTCAGTGGCGCCACCAGGACCAGGCCCGATACCGTCTCAGGATGGTCGAGGGCCAGCGCCAGAGCGAGCGCGCCCCCCAGGGAATGCCCAAGCACCAGCGGTGGGTCCAACCGCAACGCCTGGATGAACCGGGCAATTTGCCGCGCCTGGCCCGGCAGGTCGGCCGCAGTGCCGGCGCGGCGCGTGGAGTAACCCGAGCCCGGCCGGTCGAGGGTGATCACCCGAAACTGCTCGCGCAAGTGACCGGACAAGGCGTAGGTCAGGTTGCGACTGCTACCCATCAATCCGTGAATCATCACCAATGGCGGCCCGTTGCCCTCTTCCACATAGTGGAATTGCTCGCCGTCGACCTCAATAAAACGGCCAGCGCGCGGCACGGCCTTTTCAATGCGCCGCGTCATCCAGGCGCTGAAACCCCAGGCCATTGCACACGCCCCCACACCCGCAGCCATTACCCATTCCATCGTCATGCGCTCGGTCCTCTGCATTCCCTGCCGCCGGCGCCCCAACCGGAATTGGTCGGGCCTCGGCCACCGCACACACCCTGGACCAAAGCCTGATACAGACATGCGCGTCCGTCGGACAAATCGCACATTCGAGACAAGGACCTAGCGTAGGCGATATTTTCAGGTAGATTATTTAAAATCTTTTTTAAAATAATTAATTAAATTTTCCTTTGCAACGGCGTTCCACCCAAAAGACACAACAAGATCAGGAGCCCATCCGATGCCCACTCAGGACAGCCTATGAATGCCCACAATGACTCGATCGACATCGCCATCATCGGTACAGGCTTCGCCGGCCTGTGCATGGCCATCCAGCTCAAGCAGGCCGGGCTTACCGACTTTTTCGTCGCCGAACAGGCCGACAGCCTCGGCGGTACCTGGCGCGACAACCATTACCCCGGCTGTGCCTGCGACGTGCAGTCCCATGTCTACTCGTTTTCCTTTGCGCCCAACCCGAACTGGACGCGGCAGTTCGCGCCGCAGGCGGAAATTCGCGCGTATTTGGAACAATGCGCCACGCGTTTCGAGCTGGCGCCCTACCTGCGCTTCGGTATGGGGTTGACCCGCGCGGTGTTCGATGAAGCCCAACAGCGCTGGCACCTGAGTTTCAGCAACGGTCGGCAGGTGAGCGCACGGGTATTGGTGTCGGGGATGGGCGGCCTGTCGCGCCCGGCGTTGCCGGATATTCCGGGCCTGGAAAGTTTTAAGGGCCAGCGTTTCCACTCGCAGCAGTGGGACCATGGTTATTCGCTCAAGGGCAAGCGCGTGGCGGTGATCGGCACCGGCGCCAGCGCGATTCAATTCGTGCCGCAGATCGCCCCGCAGGTGGCCCACCTGGACCTGTTCCAGCGCACGCCGCCATGGATCATGCCCAAACCCGACCGTGCGATTGGGCCGCTGGAACGCTGGCTGTTCAAGCACGTGCCTGTTACGCAGCGGCTTATGCGCGCGGGGTTTTACTGGGCATTGGAAGGACGGGTGGTGGGCTTTGCGCGGCATCCGCGGCTGATGAAGATGGTGCAGCGTATCGCCCTGCGTCACCTGCACAGGCAAGTGGCGCGCCCTTCCCTGCGCAAGCGCCTCACGCCGGACTACACCATCGGCTGCAAGCGCGTGCTGATCTCCAATGACTATTACCCGGCATTGTCGCGCAGCAATGTCGAGGTGGTGACCGAGCCTGTGCAGCGCATCGAACCCGACGGCGTGATCACCGCCGACGGTATCAAGCACCCGGCGGACTGCCTGATTTTCGGCACCGGCTTCCAGGCCAGCGACCCGCTGCCACGCGGCTGCATCATCGGCCGCGACGGCATGGACCTGATGGACACTTGGCGTGAGGGCGCCCATGCCTACAAGGGCACAACCGTGCCCGGCTATCCCAACCTGTTCCTGATTGTCGGGCCCAATACCGGGCTTGGGCACAACTCGATGATCCTGATGATTGAGGCCCAGGTGGCCTACATCCTCGACGCGCTCAAGCAGATGCAACGCCAGCGTATCGCCACGGTGGAGGTCAAGTCGACGGTGGAACAGGCCTACAACCACCATCTGCAACACAAGCTTGAACGCACCATCTGGAACACCGGCGGTTGCCAGAGCTGGTATCTGGACCCGCGCACCGGCAGGAACACCACGCTCTGGCCCGGCTCGACCTGGCGTTTCAAGCAACTCACCCGCCAGTTCGCGCTCAAGGATTATGTGACGGGCATGGCGGTCCTCAGCCCCCCTGCGCGTGCGCCCTCCGTGGTCCGCGCCAATCCCGAAGGAAGCCTGTCATGAAGTCATTCAACGGCCGCGTTGCGGCCATCACCGGCGCGGCCTCCGGCATGGGTCGCGCGCTGGCACTGGCCTTGGCCCGTGAGGGGTGCCACCTGGCACTGGCGGACAAAAACCTTCAAGGCCTGGAACACACCCGCGCCTTGATCGAAGAGTCGGGCCTGCCGCCGGTGCGGATCACTACGCAGATGCTTGATGTGGCCGACCGCCAAGCCATGCAGGATTGGGCCGCGCGCTGCATGGCCGAGCACGGCCAGGTCAACCTGGTTTTCAACAATGCCGGGGTGGCACTGTCAAGTACCGTAGAGGGCGTGGATTACGCTGACCTGGAGTGGATCGTCGGTATCAATTTCTGGGGCGTGGTCCACGGCACCAAGGCCTTCCTCCCCTACCTCAAGGCAAGCGGCGAAGGCCACGTGATCAACACCTCCAGCGTGTTCGGGCTGTTCGCGCAGCCGGGCATGAGCGGCTACAACGCCAGCAAGTTCGCAGTGCGTGGCTTTACCGAGGCGCTGCGTCAGGAACTCGACCTGCAACGCTGCGGCGTGTCGGCGACCTGCGTGCACCCCGGCGGGATCCGCACCGATATCTGCCGCAGCAGCCGTATCGACGCGAACATGACCGGCTTTTTGATCCACAGCGAACAACAGGCCCGCGCCGACTTCGAAAAACTGTTTATCACCGATGCCGACCAGGCCGCGACAGTGATCCTGCACGGAGTGCGCAAAAACAAGCGTCGCGTGTTGATCGGCCGCGACGCCTATGCCCTCGACCTGCTTGCCCGTTGCCTGCCGGCGGCTTACCAGGCGTTGGTGGTATTTGCCAGCAAACGCATGGCTCCCAAACCGCGCACGCCAGTGTTTGAAACCAACGACGAGTCTCGTCTCTGAACAGGAGCACAGCCCATGCTACCCATCCGTCGCGATGTCCGTTTTGCCCTGCCCGCCGAGCGCATCAAGGACTGGCACGAACAAGGCCCGTTCATCACGCACTTCTTCAATGCCCTGTCGCTGCTGTTTCCCCAGGGCGAACTGTTCTTCATGGACAGCGTGCGCCATTACCGGCAGCGCATCGACGACCCGCTGTTGAAGAAGGAAATCCAGGGTTTTATCGGTCAAGAGGCCATGCACAGCCGCGAACATGTGGCCTATAACGACCTGCTGCAAGCGGCGGGCCTGCCGGCGCACACCCTCAATCGGCGGTTGAAATTCATCCTCGACTGGCAAAAAAAACACCTGCCGCCGGCGTTCAACCTGGCCGTGACCATCGCCCTGGAGCACTACACCGCGATGCTCGCCGAGATCCTGCTGAGCGACCCGTCGCGCTTCGGCCATTCACTCAAGGGCTACCAGCAAATGTGGTACTGGCACGCCCTCGAAGAAACCGAGCACAAAGCCGTGGCGTTTGACGTATGGAACACTGTGATCAAGCCGGGTCCCGGGCGCTATCTGCTGCGCACCGGGACCATGCTCACCACTACGCTGCTGTTCTGGCTGGTGGTGCTGGACTTTCATGTGCGCTTGCTGGTGGCGGACCGCAAGGCGGGAGGTTTTTTCAAGGGCTTCTGGCGCATGCTCAAGTTTCTGTATGGCCCTAAAGGCGTTTTCCCGCGCATGCTGGTGCCTTGGCTGCATTACTTCAAGCCAGGCTTCCACCCTTGGGATCATGACAATCGCGCGCACCTGGCCGGTATCGACGCTTTGGTCGACGACATCGAACAGACCCGGCGCGGCTACGAATCCGCCTAGGTCTGCGCCAACGCCGCACGTTCGCGCACAAAGCCTTCCAACTGATCGCCCGGCAGCGCCTTGCTGAAATACCAGCCCTGGATAAACAGTTCGCTGCCGGTGTTCAGGAAGGCCAGTTGCTCGGCGGTCTCCACCCCTTCGACGACCACACCCAGGTTCAACGCCTCGCAGAAACGCAGCATCCCGGTCAGGACCTGCGCGCCCTTGGGATCATGCTGGGCCACCACGAAGCTGCGGTCGATCTTGATAAAGTCCACCGGAAACTGGTGCAGGTAACTCAACGCTGAAAAACCGGTGCCAAAGTCGTCGATATACACCTTGGCGCCAATCGCCTGGAGTTTCTGAATCGTCCGCCGCGTAGCCTGGATATCGCTGACCAGAGCATCTTCGGTGATCTCCACCGAGACCTGCCCGTGGGCCTGTGCCAGGATGCCGACGAGGCGCTCGCCATAGGTGGCATCCGTCAGCGTCGCGCTGGAAATATTAATGGTCATGGGTAGCGTGAACCCCAACTTTTGCCATTTCTGGTATTGGCGCACGGCCTGGGACGCCACCCACATGTCCACGTCCGGCATCAATTGGGCCTGGGCCAGCCATTGCAGGAATTCCCAGGGCGAATGCACCGTGCCCTGGGCATCGCGAGCGCGCATCAAGGCCTCGCAACCGGTGCACAGTCCGGTGCGGGTCGAGACTTGCGGTTGGAATTCCAGATAGAAATCGTAGTCGCTGATCTGCTGGATGCGGCTCAGCTCATTGGCGTGACGCGCCAGGGTCTTGTGGGAAGCCAGCACGGGGTCCAGTTCGCGCAGCCGGCCTTTTTCCTCAAGGCCACGGAAGGTCATGTCCAGGGATTTGAGATACACCGTGCCGCCTTCGCTGGCCTGGCGATGGATCGCCCGCACATACGGCACATACACCAGCGTGCCCAGGCCCAGCAATGCCACCTGCAGCGCGACCGCCGCCAGGTCGCCGTGAGTGCTCAGATAAGCATTGAGCAATACCGGAGAGGTGAACGGCACACTGGCCACCGCCGGCGAAACCCAGCCCATCTGCACCGCCCCCAAGGCCAGCATTGCGTTCATGGCAGGCACTAATAGAAAGGGGATGAACAGACGCGGGTTGAGGATGATCGGCAAGCCGAACAGCAGCACCTCGCTGACGTTGAACAGTGACAGCGGCAAGCTCGCCACGGCGACCAGGCGCATGGACTGGCTCTTGGAAAACAGCAGGATCGCCAGCAGCAGGCATAACGCGCCGCCCGAACCGCCGATAAAAGCAAAACTGCCGAGCAGACCGCTGTTCAACAGGTACTTGATCGGCTCCCCTGCAGCCGCCGCCGTGCCGTTGAGCACCACGGCCTGATCCAACACATCGAACAGCGGCTGCATGGCGTACACGCCGTGGATTCCGAAGAACCACAACAGCGAATTCATCAGCGTCACGAACAGGCCGCTGCCGTAGGGCGACTGCAACGCATCCAGCACCTGCGGCCCCTGCAACTGTGCCACATACGGGACTTGCAGCAGTAACGACAGGACCGTGACCAATGCCAGGGCGGTGATCGCGCCGGGCACGACCATGTTGATGGTGCCACGCAGGTTGTGCCCCACCAGGTCCTCGTTGACCAGCCGCGTCCAACGATAACGGTGCAACCAGGCCACGGCCGGCACGTTCAGCAACGGCGAGGCGATGGCGATGAATAACACGAAGGTGGCCGAGGCCCGTGGGTAGTCGCGCAGTACAAAGGTGGCGATCACCACGTGGGCCAGGCAGAGAAACGCCACCGGAAGCTGCGGGAGGCGATACTGGATCGCCAGCATGTAGCCAATGGACGCGGCCACCAGCAGTGGGATGACCGAACTGATCTGGTTATGCAGCCCCGCGAGAAAGGCCACCAGTCGCGGGTCGAATCCCAGCACCCGGGCGCATTCGGACAGGATCAGAAACCCGGCCGAAACGAGCAGGCAAGGCAGGATCCACAACAGCCCTTCGCGGATTGCCCGCAACGACTCGGTGCTGGCCAAAGCCGCCAGACGTTGGGTGAAGAAAAGCTTGAAGAGCGTTTGCGCCATGACCCATCCCTCTGCCCATCGCACGATGCCCTTCAAGGCAGGGCCCGGAAACACGAGGTAACGCTACACGCCCAGGCACTGGGAGCGAAAGGCCTTTACGGCGTTGGCGTCGATTTTCCAGGGGGTTGCGGCCTGGAATGGGTGATCGCGCGCAATTAATTGAACTTTTTAAGTAGGAAAAATCCCTAATCGTGGTTGAGCGGGTACTATTGACGGCTTATGGAGCGTGAGTGTGACCCGGCAAAGCGTCAGGCTGAGGTCGCCAATTCAGGGAAGCAGGGCCTGAGTCATACCAGGTACCCAGGAGGTAGGTTCAAAATGCAACACAAGTTGTCGAACGCAATGCGGCCACTGCTGCTTAACGCAATGCTATGGCTGGGCGGAGTCGCCCTGTTGTTTGTAATCAAAGATATTGTTGAAGAAGTGTCCGGACCGATCGCCGGTACCTGGGTTGATCTGACGCTGGTGCTGATGGCCTATCTGCTGTTCTTCATACTCGAACCACTGCAACATCGGGTATCGCGCCACCTGCGCAAGCGTGCTCGACGCAGGGAATCCCACCAGGAGGTCGGCACCGGTGTCTGAGCGTAGAAACGATCCTGTAGCTGAGCCGGGTGATAGCCATCAACTGGCCCTTGATCGATTTCTTGTGGCCCATCCGGAGCTCCTCGCGCAATTGGACGCCTTGAATCCCCTGGCCGCTCAGGCCAAGGGTGAATCGCTTGCCCAATACCGCGCGGAACGCTTGCACGAAGCCTTCGAGGCGGAAGCCGAGCGCCTGGGTTTGTTCGCGTGGGAACTGACGCTTAAACTCACCGCCGAGTCCCCCGAAGCCTTCAACGCTCAACGCTTGGAAGTGCACAGGGAAGTGGCGCAGATGGCCGGATTGAGCTGGTCCGAATACTGCGAGCTGCACAACCTGCCCGGCGTCCCACTCCCCTAGACAAACCATCGCCGGTGCGTCACCGCCATGCTATCGCGCAGTTGCTCAACCGTAACCGTTCGATGCGTCGCAGCCCAGCTCAAGGCTGAACGCAACGCGCTCCAGCAGCGCCTGGGCAACCTGCGCGGCCGGGGCAGTGGGCGGGTGCGGTGAGGCTCCACGACGCGCCTTCCCTGGGCCAACTCGTACAGTACGCGCGCGGCGCCATAAAGGTCGGCGCTCACTGACGGTCCGCCGCCGTCCTTCAACTCCGGGGCGGCATAGGCCGGGGTCCAGGCATTCAAGCGACGGTGGCTCAAGCCTGGTAATCCGGCGGCTCTTTGCGACTCGGCATGCCCCAGGCCGAAGTCGAACAGACACAAGCCCTGCTCCCCGACCATGATGTTGGTCGGTTTTATATCCCCATGCAGCACACCCGCGCGGTGCGCATAAGCAAGCGCATCCAACAGTTGCACGGCCATCGGTTGCAGCTCATTCCAAGGCAGGCCGTCCGGGTACTCCAGCAGCAGCCGGTCCAGGGTCAGCCCCGGCAGCCACTCCATGGTGAAGAACGCCACCTGACGCACCGTGTCGACTTCAAAAGCGAACGCGCGCACCACGTGCTCATGGCGCAGCCTTCGTGTCAGGGCGAATTCGCTGTACAGCAGCACATGCCCATCGGGACAGGTGGAAAGGCTGTCGCCCAGCAGTTTCAATGCGACCCAGGGGCTGGGCTCACCGAAAGCTTCGTGCAGCAGGTCTCGTGCACGATAAACCACACCCATCCCACCCGTTCCCAACACGCGCTCAAGCTGATAGCGCCCCGCAAGCAGGTCGGGCGGGCCCAGGGCCGCGCTCATGGCTGCACCACCACCGCCGTCAGGTCGTCCTGGGCCGAGCCGCGCAACACTTCGGCGAACAACCGATCCACCATTTGCCGAGGGTTGTTCATACTCAGCGCACGCCCCAGCACGCCGTGGCTGAGCCCCTGATACAAACCGTCGCTGCACAGTAAAAACACATCGCCGGGGCGGACGCACAGTTCCAGCACCTCCAGGCTCAGGGGTTGTCGGCCGCCGATGGCCCGCGTCAGGGCTCTGGCATTCGGATGGCCGCGCGCCTGCTCCAGGGTCAAGTGCTGGCGATCCATCAATTGCTGCAAGCGTGAATGGTCCCGCGACAACTGGTACAGACGTTGCCCGCGCCAGAGGTAGCATCGGCTGTCGCCGACCCAAAGGCAGGCGGCACGATTGCCATCCAGCAGCAAGGCGACCACGGTGCTGCCCATCATATCCGTCAGGCTGCCATCAACCGATGGCACCGCGCGGCTCAACTGGCGGTCAAGTGCGCGCAGGCGCCTGCGCACCGTGTCGATACGCTGATCGAAGCCATCATCGCCAGGCAACGACGCCAGGCTTCGGATGACCGACTGGCTGGCCACATCCCCGGCACGATGGCCGCCCATGCCGTCGGCTACCGCCCAGCAGCCACGCTGCGGGCAGTCGAGGAAAGCGTCCTCGTTGCGCGCACGCAGCTTGCCCCGCGCTGTACGCCCGGCGCTGCGCCACAACGCAGGCATCGGGGTCATAGTTGCTCCGGCAAGCGAAAGGTGCGCCATTGCTCCCACTGCAGCGGCACCGGGTTGCGCTGGCTGGAAAGCAGGAAGTGCGCACGCAGCCCGGAGAGATCAGCCTTGAACAGGCGGGCCTGGCGAGCATCAATGAGCTCACTTTGCATCAGCTCGACGAACCGAAACAATGACCACGCCCCGCTGTTATCCTTGATGCCTAATGGCCGCTGCGCGCCACGCTCCAGTACCAGGCTGGTGCGGCTCTGGTCCGCCTCGCCGGGCCAGTCGAACACCATGGGCACGATGGGTCCGTGGCGATATTCGAGCTGTTTGTCGCCAATACTCAGCATCGCACGGCTGACAGCCGGGTCCAGGCTGTAGGGCGCCAGACTGAACCGCACCGCCCACTCCTGCTCGTCATTGAAGAAACCTTGACGAATCATCTGGGCTTTGCTGAGTTGGTCCAGCAACGAGCGCGACATCGGCAGGCTGCGGCCGTCCAGGCTACGCAGGCGGTAGCGGCGGCCGTCTGCACTGACAAACGCGCGCAGATGGCTGTCGTAGAAGCGCGCCAAGCTCCCCCGTGGCTTGAAGAATTCCTGAAAATCCTCCAGGGCGACATCGGTGCGTGCGCTGGCAGTGAATGGATACCGACGCTGAATCGTCTTGGCGTAAAAGCCGTAGAGTTCGCTCTGGTAGCGCTGATTGACATAGGCATGAGCGCTGTCAAGCAACAGCCGCCAGCTATCGTCGGCAATACTGTCGAACCACCCTTTCAGAGGTTGCGGCAGGCGCGCAGCCGTATCACGTAAACGCCCCAATTGCGGTTGCTGGCCATCCATGCGCCGGCTGGCCATCCTGAACGCGGCCTGTTCGGGCAAGTCATCGCGGTTCAAGCCCGCCAACTGCAGTTGCCATTCATCCAGCAGCCGCAACGCCTGCAGCAGTTGTTCACGTGGGTTCTGCTCCGCATCCAGCAATTGATGCAAGGGCTCGAAGCGCCGCTGCAACGCGCGCCGCGCGGAATCAGGTGCCATCTGCCCCGGTAACGCGCTGCCTGACAACAGGGCGGCGCCCGCCTGCGCCGCAACGCCCAGCTCGCCAACTTGGCGCGTCACGCCCTCAAGGTGCTCGCGTTGCGCCACAAGCCGGGTGTTTTCACGCAACTGATGCAACAGTTGCACCCACGGCGACTGGGCGGATGCCAGGTCGGCAAGCGTCTCGGCATGCTGTCGCAGGTTGTCGCTCTCCAACAGCCGAACCTGACCGATGGCGTGGCTCCACGCATCGGCATACTCGCTGAAATAGCGTTGCTCCAGCTCCAGCATCAGCTGGCGTAAATCCATGGGGCTCAGGTCACCGCTTTCGCCGAGCACCCAGTTGTCCTGCGCGATGGCGTTGACCAGTCGCGGCCCCTGCTTTTCGAAGTACTGCACGTACCGCCGGGTGAAGAAGCCGGGGATGGGTTCATCCGGCGCGGAAAGCCCGCGCCCCTGTACCAGTCGATAAGGTTCAAGGTTGCGAGCCTGGTGACGCAGCGCCCGATAGACCACGCCGGCGAGCGATTCACCGCGCAATTGTTGGCGAGCCTCGGCCACCAGGTCATCGCTCAAGGGCATCACGAACGGTTGCTCAAGCAAGCGCGAGAAATGCTCGTTCAAGCGCTTCTGCACCGACGGGTCGCTGGCGTAACGTGCAGACCAATGACCCGCCACACGCTCCTTCAGCCAGGCATTATCACGACGTTTCGGCAAGTTGAGCATCAGGTACGCCCGCAACGTATCCATCAACGTTTCGCGATCGCCCAGGCTGGCCCGGACCTGTTCTTCAAGCAGGGCAACCACTTGCGGCAGCAGTTGCTGATGCAGTGTCCTGTCATAAACATCGGATAACAGCGGACGGACGGCCTCGCCTTGGAACAACCCTACCCGCTCGACCATCCGCACCTGCGCCACGGGAGGGAATACCTGGGTCGCAGCCCGATGGCTGTCCAGCCGCGGCAGCAGTGCCAGGGTGGAATCCGCTATGGCAGGATCGGGCGGTTGGATATCGAGCAGTTGCGCCAATTGCAGCAGGCGCTGGTGGTTGACCGAGTAACTGTGTGTCCAGACTATTCCCGCCACGACCACGAGCAACGAAGCGACCAGCATCCCAAGGCCTTGGCGGCGGCGCAGGCGTTGTCGCTCGGGGGTATGCAGCCCCGCCAGGTCAGCCTCCGCAAAGATCACGCGGTTGAACAGGCCCTGCACGAAATAAGAACGTCCGTCCTCCGACGCCCCGCAGGCCAGGTAGAACCCGCGCAGTCGATTGATGCGCTGGAAGCGATGAGCGCAGAACGCAGTTTCCACGAACAGGCATAAACGCTCACCGATATGGGCAACCTGCCGGGGGAAGTCAAGCATCTGCCCGCGGCGCTCGACATCACGTTCCAGATGCAAGCGAGCAATCACCTGCGCGCCCAGACGCTGCAGCAACCTCTCGAACGCTTCGCGCACATGGCCGATCTCGGTGCCGGCCTTGCCTGCCGCCAGGGGCTCTCCGAGCACCGCTTCTGCGCTGTCGCCCATAGGGGAGTCGAAGAATTCGGCGAACCCCGGCAAGCGGTCGGCCTGGGTCAGTATCAGGTACACCGGCACGTCCATGTGCAGCCGTTGCTGGATGTCTTGCAGACGCGTGTGTATCCGTCGTGCATGCAGGTCGAGGTCGTGCTCGTTCATGCCCAGCAACGTTTCCACCGCCAGGGTCACCACCACACCGTTGAGCGGCCGCGCTCGGTGTCGCGACTTGAGCAGGCCCAGCAACGTCGACCATCCTGCACCGTCCACCGGCACGTCAGGCTGCGTCAGATAGCGCCCGGCGACCTCTATCACAACGGCTTCGTCGGCCAGGTAGGCATCGAAGTAAGCGTTCGCTCTCGAAGACCGCGCCTCTGAGCGATCGAGCGGGTAAACCAAACCGTTGGCCGCCAGCAAAGAGCTTTTGCCGCTGCCTTGCTCGCCAATCAACAAATACCAAGGCAACTCGTTGCGCCAGCGCGCGCTGCGCTCACCGTAACGCCGCGTGGTTCTCAGGGTGTGCAAGGCCTCCTTGAAACGCCCGCGCACCTGGCGTTGCTCCGTCTCCACCAATCCGTCGCGCGGGTGACTCGCCTCGGTCTCAGGTAAGCGCAACCGTGCGGCACGCCGACCGCCGGCCCCCACCATCGCCAGCCCCCATGCGAGAAACAACGCGCTGATCGTCAGCAGACGCGCCGTTGAGCTTTGCCAGAAACGGTGGTCAGCGACCGCCAACAGCGGCCCGGCAAACCATACCAACAGTGCGCTGCCCAGTACCAACAACAGGCTCCATAACCAAATTTTGCGCAGCAACGCGCCCACGCCCTTGAAGAATGCGCTCATGATTGCTCCCAGCGTTACGAGGACGTCCGCGTCAGATCCGGCGCCAAAGATTGAAAGGATTGCAGTAAGGTCGTGCGCTGGTCGCCGAGCACGCCGGCGAATGCCAGATACATCGCCAGCAGGCAGATCCCAGCACAAGTGGCGACCCATTTGGCCGGCACAATGCGTAGCGCCGTGCGCGCCGGTCTGTCTGGCTCGGTGGAAACCGTCATCGACGCGTGTTCGCCACGCCCATGTCGAATCTGTCGGTACAGGCCGTCGCGCACCGCTTCAAGCTGCACCCCACCGCGCTCCGTCACGCGGTACTTGCCTTCAAAGCCGATGGACAGGCACAGGTACATCAATTCCAGCATCGCCAGGTGCTTAAGCGGATCGAGGGACAAGCGCTCCAGCAGTTGGAAAAACTTTTCCCCGCCAAAGGTCTCTTGATGAAAGCGGCTCAGCAGGCTTGTTTTCGACCAATCGCTATGGCCGCCCCACGCCGTGGTCACCACCGCTTCGTCAATCACACTGCAAAGTACATAACGCGCGGACATGACCTGACTGTTTTCCTCGCCGTGATGCAGGGCGCGCGCCTCGAAGGCCAGGATCCCTGCGGACAGCCGGTCGTTAAGCGCCTGCAGGCTCTCGCGTCCCGAACTGGTTTTGAGCTGGACCGTCTGGAGCAGCAGGTCCCAGGCCGACGCGACCAGGAGGTTGGGGCCCATCGTAAAGCTGTGCGCGCCCTGCAGGCCGGCGGTGTAGATCATCCGGTCCTCGAGGTGCTCGAAGCGCGGCGGCGCTGCGAAATCCGTCACGGCGCCCTGCACGGGACCGTGACCATCGCGATCAAGCAGTACGGTTTTCTCATCCTGCGGGTATTCACTGTCCATAGTCATAACGATCAGTTCCTGATGGCCCAGAACTTGAGCTCAAGCCCGGCAAACTCGCCGCTGGCGTGGAAGGCAAAACCTCCCGATTGCGCCAGCTGCGCGATGTCACGAGCACTGAGTTCAAGCATGAAATAGGTCTTGCCGGCATGGAACGGGATCTGTCGCGGCGCCACGGGCAACGGCTTGACCTTGATTCCCGCCAGATGCAGGTTGACCAGTTCGCGAATGCGCTCCACGGGGCCGACCTTCAGGTGCGCGGGCAAGCGCTGGCGCAGCTCTTCCGAGTCGCACTGGGCAGTGGCCGCCAGAATGAAAGTGGCGCAGCCCAGCAACTTGAGGTCACTGACCGGACAGACCAGCACCCCGTATTGGCGCGGTTGCAGTACGAGCTCAATGGCATGCTGCTCCAGCACCGACGACAGCACCGTTCGAATGCCGTCCATCAACCCGCGAAAGCTCGCACCCTGGTCGCCATGCCGGTACCGCGCCTCTATTTGGGCGCGTTTATTGTGGGTAGCGAACGTCGACAGTTCACCGAGGATCACCAACAGCTCGCGGTATAACGTCTCTGGACGAACCTGAGGTTGGGTCAGGTAATGACGCAGGGTCGACTCTGTGCGGTTGATCAACTGCAGCATGAGAAAGTCGCCCAGTTGCGTGCTCGATCCGTCGTTGCCCTGGATGCGCTCGGCAATCGCGTCGCCACGGGTACCCAGCAGGCTGATCACCTCATTGACGCACGACGACACGTAGCCTGAGCGTTGCAGGTAGATGAACGTCGGCACAAAGTCCGCGTCCAGCGTCACGCCTCCCTCGCGTGTCGACTCCAGCACCTGGGCCACCTGGAGTTTCACCAGGAGCGGGTCGCCGGCCTGCTCCCCCAACGCCAGTCGCAGGTCCGGACGAGCGCAATTGATCGGGCAACGGGAATCGACACCGGCATTGGAGTCGCCCACCTGGGTTTCATGACTGACGTAGCGCGCCAGAACGTCGCCTTGCTCCGCCCTGCGCACCTCCACCTGATTGCCGACCGCCAGCGGCAACACCAGGTACACCGCTTGCCCGCCCGCGTCAGCAGGCACCTGCAGCACCAAGGGTTCGTTCGCGCTGCCCAGCTCGAACAGGCTGCCGTCCGGAAATACCCCGCTGGCTCGGGCGACTACCACTTTGCCCAGGTTAAGGTATTGCGAGTCGACCTCAAGCGTCAGGAATCCCCAGCCATCGCCCTGCAACAGGCGGGTCTGGTTAAGCTGCTGGTGGTAGTAACGGTCGCTGTGCTGCAAGTGCTGCGGGCGCAGCAACATGCCCTCCTGCCAGATGACGTTATAGATCTGCATTTCGATCTCCCAAGCGACCGGCCTCATGGCCGACGATGCGGATACCCGCCTCGTCAAGCACAAGGTCGACACGGGTCAACTGCTGTTGTTGAACGCTGAGTACCCTGCGCCACTGCACACGAGGCAGATCCCGGTAGGCCGCCAGCACGCCGACGTAGCGGCTCTGCGGTTCGATACTGAGCTTGAGCACCTGCCGCTCACCGGGACTCAAGGCCAGCTCCTCGCTGCCGACCCAGTCCTTGGGCAGCGCTTGCTCAGCGCGTCCATACAGGCTGAAGAAATCAGCATGCTCAAATGCCGCCGGGTGCCGCAGTTCGATCAGGTGTATGACCACCGGCGATGGACGACCGTGAAGGTCCGGATTAAGCGTTTCGCTGGCCGTCAGGGTCAGCTCCAGCTTGGTCAAGGTCGAAAAAGGAGAGAGGCTGTGGCAGCCGGCCAGCAGGCTCAACGCCGACAGTAGAAAGACGACGACAGCTCGATACATGAAAGTCATCCCGGATAGGCCGTGTGCAGTGTTGAAACCAGACGCACCTGTTCGTCATAGGCTTTGGAAAAATCCTCGCGTAACAGGCGTTCCTCAAGGCCAGGCGTGTCGTTAAGTCGTTGGTAATGACGTTGGTAGGCGCGCCAATGTGCACCAGCGGTGGTGAACCTCGACGGGCTGCGCTCACGTTCAAAGCATGTCAGCAGATGCACTGGGGCAAACGCCGCTACCGCACTGCGCACCGTGGCACGGCAAGCCACGAGCAGCGCCAGTTGGTGGATCTGCAGTTCACGGCAAGCCTGGGCAACCGCCCATTCGGAGCAAAGCTGGCCTTGTTCTTCCATGCCCAGCAGCGCGCTCATGGCAGCCTGGGGGTCGACACAGTCCTTGAGCGGGTTCTGGCGCTTGAAGGGTGAGGTGGTCAGGTCCAGGTGCAACTCGCTGTTCAGCTCATCGCGGGTGCGCAAGCTTTGCTGAATACCCTCGACGGTTTGCCTGAACAAGCCCGCCACTTTGATCGCTAGTGCTTCGCGCGTGCGTGAATCAAGCCCCTCCATCCGCAGGCCCAGCGCTTCGCCGAATTGCGTCCAGAAGACCGCAGGGACCGGAACAGGAGCCGAAAGCGGTTCGACATCCGGTGCTTTTTCCTGGACGTCGGCCCATCTCGGCGCGATCAAGTGGTCGCGCGCCAAGTCACCGCTGGAAAGCGCGCGGGCGCTCAACGCAGCGTTGTCGGGCAACCCGTGCGAATCTTCGGATGGCGGATGGGACAAGTCGTCACTGGGCATTGCCTGCAACGGGTCCAGCCCCACAAAGGCATCATGGGGGATCGTCTCGCTACCGGCGCAGCTCTGCGCCGCGATGGGGCTTGGTCGTTCCGCCAGCCGCGCACGAATATCCACCGGCCCCAGTTGATAGACGTCACCGTCGCTGATCAGCCGTGCCAGGCCTTTGCGCAGGCGTTCGCTGCTGCCCCGCAGGCCGATGCCGTTACTGCTGATATCGGTGAGAAAGTACTGCCCGTCACGGTAACTGACCAGACCATGATGGCTGGACAGCAAGCGACTGGGATCGGCAAGGTTCCAATCACACCCTACCCCACGACCGATCACGCCGCCGGCGTCATCGAATACCTTGCGCGCCGACGAATCACCGCTTGCGGCGTCGCACACTTCAAACACTAATTGCATGCCAGGGCCCTCGTTCAACGGCCGCTACGCGTCAGCTGGGGATCACCCAGCGGACGGTAGTCGGCGTCATCAAACACGTAATTGGCGTTGCAGCCACTCAACAAACACAACGCAAGCCACCAGGCTTGCCATGGACGAAAATGCATCAGGTTTCTCCAGGAAAAACAGGCCGGGCAGCCGGAAATCGCACCCATGAGCTCTTCATCAGCGCTCCCCGCGCATGTCGTCACAAGGGATGTTCAAGCGTGCGAGACGATAAAGCAGGGTGCGACGTGCCACCCCCAGTTCGCGGGCAGTGCGGGTTCGATTGCCGCGGTTCTTGTGCAGGCAATCGATCAAGAACACCCGCTCCACCCGTTCCAGGCGCTGACGCAACGTTGCCTCGACGGCGCAGGGCACTGGTGGTGGCGTGAGAGAAAGGTGCGCCGGAAGGATCACGTCCTCCTCACAGAGCAGCACGGCGCGCTCCACCAGGCACTTGAGTTCCCGAACGTTGCCCGGGAAAGCGTGACTCGACAGTTGATCCAGCGCAGCGCTTGACCACTCCAGGGGGCTGCGTCCCAACGCATCGCAGGCGTTCTGCATAAAATGCCGGGCCAGCATCAGCACATCACCCTCTCGCTCACGCAGGGGCGGCAGTTCGATAGGAAATTGCGCCAGGCGGTAATACAGGTCCTCGCGAAAATGGCCCTCGGCCACCATCGCGGCGAGGTCGCGGTGGGTGGCGGCGATAATCCGCACATCCACCTTATGCGGCGCGCCGGCACCCAGCGGGCGAATCTCCCCCTCCTGCAGTACCCGCAACAATTTGGCCTGCAGCGACAGTGGCATATCGCCAATCTCATCCAGCAGCAACGTGCCGCCATTGGCCGCGTCAAACAAACCGATATGGTTACGCTCGGCCCCCGTGAACGCGCCCTTGCGGTAGCCGAACAGTTCGCTTTCCAGCAGCCCCTCGGGGAAGGCGGCACAATTCTGCACCACGAAAGCCTTGCCCTTGCGCGGGCCTGCGTCGTGGATCGCACGCGCCACCACCTCTTTGCCGGTTCCGGTCTCGCCCCGCAGGAGCACGGTGCTGGGGGCAAATAACACCTTACCGATCAAGCGACAGGTTGCCGCCATAGCGGCGCTGTTGCCGATCAGCCCGAATGCACCCATACGAGGCGTGGCGCCCATACGCGTGTGTGCAGGCCCCGTACGCTTGAGCAGCGTGAGCTGCCTCAAGGCAAAGCTGCCCAATTGCCCCAATGAGGACGCGTAACCCTGCAACGATTGTTTACGCAGGCTGGCGCACAGCAACAGGCCGGCAACGCACTTGCGCCGCCCGAACAACGGTATGCAGGACAACGACTGCCAGGGTGTCGCCATTGCCGGCAGGAAGCCGCACGCATAGACGCTGCGCGCCAACTCATCGAGCGACAGCGGGGTAGCCTGATCGATTACGTAGTGCAGCAGTTGCTCATGTTGAAAGTCCGGCCGGCACGTGGGGTCAGCGGGTCGCGTGACCCCTGGCAAATGCTGGGCAGTCAGCTCGAGCCGGCCCGTTGTCTCGTCGCGCCAATACAATTGGCTCAGTTCACAACCGCTGAGCTGGGCCGCCGCCGCGACGCACGCGTCAGGCAAGCTGGCTTCGTCACACTCACTGCCCAGGCGAGTGAACCAGGCCAGCAAAGCCTCGGCATAGTCCAGGGGATGGGGTACTTGGCTGAACGGATTGTCTGTCATTGGCTGAACTCGCAGATCGGCTGGGCGTTGGCGTCCAGACCGGCATGCACGCGCGCTACGGATTCGCCGACAGCCATGGTCTCCAGAAGCCGGTCAACCATCTGCGGCAACAGGCAGCTGTCGATCCATTGGTCGATATAACGGGCGCCACTGTCGCTGTGGCTGCAACGTTCGGCCATGTGCTTGACCAGATCGTCCGTATAGCTGAACGACAAACGACGCAATTGCAGCCTGCAGCCGAGACGCTCCAGCTTGAGCCTGGCCAGATCGTGAAGCACGTCACCGGCGATCGGGTAATAGGGCACCACACGCATTCGAGCCAGCAGGGCCGGCTTGAAATAATCACGCAACATCGGATAGATGGCCGCTTGCAGTACCTGCGGGTCGGGCCGCTGAGCGCCGGCACACAGCTTGGTGATGCATTCGCTGCCCAGGTTGGAGGTCATCAGAATCAGCGTGTTGCGAAAATCGATCTCACGCCCCTCGCCGTCGTTGGCCAGGCCCTTGTCGAAGATCTGATAAAACAGATTCAACACGTCGGGGTCAGCCTTCTCCACTTCGTCCAGCAGCACCACTGAATACGGGCGCTGACGCACCGCTTCCGTCAGTACACCGCCCTCCCCGTAGCCGACGTAGCCGGGAGGTGCACCAATGAGTCGAGACAGCGCATGCTTTTCCTGATATTCAGCCATGTTCAGGATCGTGACAAAGCGCTCGCCGCCATAGAGCAAATCCCCCAGGGCCATGGCCGTTTCCGTCTTGCCTACGCCACTTGGGCCCACCAGCAGGAATACGCCAACAGGCGCGTCGGGCGTGTTGAGACCTGCGGCGACGGCACGCAAGTTGCGATCAAGGGCCTGCACGGCGTGCTCCTGACCCAGGATGCGCGAGCGCAGCGCGTCAGCGAATCCCAGGACCGTCTCACTGTGCTCGACCGCCAGGCGTTCAACCGGAATACCTGTCCAGGCGCTGACGACCTGGGCCACCAGGCGCGGACACACCTCGAGATGAACCAGGGGATGTGCGCCCTGTCGGGCACGCTGTTCTGCCAGCACCTGTTCCAGGGCATCCACGTCCTGCCCTGCCTGGCGGGCATCGTCCAATTGCTGTCGCAGTGCAAGTACCTGTTGCGCGCACGCCTGCTCTTCAAGCCAACGTGCTTGTAACTGTTGGTACGCGTGCTCGACAGCCGCCAGTCGCCGTTCCAGCGCGCGCAATGCCTGCGCATCCATCGGCAACCCTGCGCCTGTGTCTCGCAACAGCGACAGACGCTGTCGCATACATTCAGCCTTCTGCGCACCCAGCCGCTGCAGCGACTCGGGGGCGCAGACCCGGCTGATGCGTGCACGGGCACAGGCGGTATCCAGTACGTCCACGGCCTTGTCGGGCAACTGGCGCCCAGCGAGGTAGCGGGCACTCAGGCAGGCGGCGGCCACCACGGCGTCGTCACGTACATAGACGCCATGGCTGGCTTCATGCACCGGCACCAGGCCACGCAGGATCGAAACCGCCTCCTCAACACTCGGCTCGCCGACCTTGACCGGTTGAAAGCGCCGGGCCAGGGCGGGGTCTTTCTCGAAGTAACGTTTGTATTCCGACCAGGTGGTGGCGGCGATAGTGCGCAACTCACCTCGGGCCAGCGCCGGCTTGAGCAGGTTGGCCGCATCGGCGCCACCCGCCTGGGCACCCGCGCCCACCAGCGTATGCGCTTCGTCGATAAACAGAATGACCGCTTGTGGCGAGGCGTTGACCTCATCCATCACGCCCTTGAGGCGCCGTTCGAATTCGCCCTTGAGACTGGCTCCGGCCTGCAGCATGCCCATGTCCAGGGTCAGCACCCGTGCGTTTCTGAGCGGTTCCGGCACCTGATCGGTGGCGATCCGCAAGGCAAGCCCCTCGACCACGGCTGTTTTGCCTACGCCGGCTTCGCCAACGAGGATCGGGTTGTTCTTGCGTCGTCGCGCAAGGATATCGATCAGTTGGCGAATCTCGCCATCGCGACACAGCACCGGATCGATCCGGCCTTCATGGGCCTGCCGGGTCAGATCGTGGGTGAACCGTGACAGGCACGACTCACCATCGCTTGCCGGGACGCCCTCCACCTTCCGACTTGCAGCAAACTCGCGCACGCGCTGCGCATCCAGGCGGCTCAGCACGCGTTGATAAGCGCAACCTTCAGGCTGTGGCGGGTGACACAACAACGCCAACAACAGCGCGGCATGGTCCACCTCGGTTTGATGCAACTCCAGATGGGCGACCATCAACGCGTTTTGCAACCATTGCACCAGGCCCTTGGCGAACACCGGATTAGGCGAAGCACTCGTTTCAATCCTTGGCCGCAGCGTGGCTGCCAGTTCAGCGCTGTCAACCTCGGCGTCAGCCAGTGCCTTGATCAACAGGCCTTCGCGGTGTTCCAGCAGGACGCCCAGCAGATCCTCTACAAGAACCTCGCCGCCTCCGCGCGTCACGCAACGCTCGGCTGAACGTTCCAAGTCTCGCCGCGCCTGGGGATTCAATGCGCGGATCAGTTGTTGCAGGTCTACATTCATCATATGCCTCTGCCCTTGCGGCGAATATTGCCGGTCACGATGACCGCGCCATCGGCGCGTGCAGGCGTCAGCCAACTGGCCCAGCCCAATCGACAAACGTTGTGTTCGCCAAGCTGCAACGGTCTGATCTCTTCTTTGCTCAATACCAGGCGCAGGTCATAGTCCAGTGGTTCGCGCGCGATCAGTCCTATCAGTGCACACAGCGGCGGGTGGTCGGTGCCCGAAGGTAAAAAATCGTGAAAACGCTGCCAGTCGAGGTCCGGCAGGTGCACCCTGAATTTCCCGCTGCGGTCGTCGACTCGGCAGCCAAGGACATGGTCCACACCCAGCGCGTTGTTGGCGTCGCCAAGCCTGTTGCGCTGCGTCGGTGAAATAACAACCGAGCGCGCCACCCATTGCTCGACCCACAGACGGGAGTGCCTGAAGTAGTAACGCAGCACCGTCTCGATCAAGGCCGCGGAATGCACGCGCAGGCTGAGCAACCCGAGATAAGGCAGCAGTCGCTTGCAGTTCAACTGGGCGGCATCGCGAATCGGCTGGCCTCTCAACCCGGCCAAGGCGAACATCTGTTCGGAAAACCTGTCCCGCGCGCCCCCCTCGAAGCACGCGCGATAGCGGTACTTACGCCAGATCGGCAGCATCAGGCGGTGCAGCCGGTGGTGGAACAGGTCCAGGAAGTCACGGGCAGCATTGCCGCCCGCCCCATCGGCAAATGCCTGCTCGCCGTAGAACGCCGGCAGCGGCGAGCCTGCGCCACATAGGCTCAGCACGTTGAGACGAAGACGCGCGCGCCATTGTCCCTGCTCGACAAAAAACTCCAATCGATCGATATCGTGACCGGGAAATCCGAGGCCTGGGTTGGCCTGGAATTCCAAACGGTCATACAGCGCGTCGTTATCCAGCAACGGATGCGCATCGCGTAAACGCCGGATCACCTGCGAAATTGCCTGGAACAGCGAATATTCACGGATGACACGGGACAGTTGCGTTAAATCAGAGGCTGCTGGCCCATCCGGGTTGGCCATAGGTACTCATCTCCTTGTGTGCTGGTGACACGTAGTTCGTGGCAAGTGTTGAGGCCCGCATAGAGCGCGAAGAATTCGTTGAGTACCGAGGCGAATACAAATATCTCGCCCTGCCCCAGGAAGCCTTGGGCGTCGATGCTCAGGTCGATCAGCACGCCTCGCAACGGCATGCGTCGATGCAGTCGATCAACCTGGACGTGACTGATGGAGCGCAATGCGCCCAGTCTTCTCTGGCTGATTTTCCTGGCCTGCCGGTCGTGATAACGCGGCAGGTCGTAAGTTTCCAGAACGCCCTTCAACGCGTTGATATCGCTCAACGACAGGTAGTTGAGCGACATATTGCTGATCAGGCGCCAGAGAAAATCCTGGTCCAGGGGCGGTGCGAGGCTATCGGTCGGCGCGCAGATGTTGCGAAACGACAGCCCTTCGGGGGTCTGCTCGCAGGGCTGGTTGATCGCTCCAGCCGCTAGTTGTCGAGTGAGGTTATGGTTGGTGCAGGTCAGCTCGATCGACAGCGTTTCCTGCTCGTGTCCGACGCCATCGGCAAAACCCAACCAGGTGTCGAGCCCACCATGCTGCGCCGAAGCGCGCTGGCGAATGGTGTAGCTGGGCGGGCCTGCCGAGGCATTCCCATGGCCATCGTGTTCAAACGATTCAAAGGGGACGAACGCCCGGTAACCCTGGCCGCCAGGACGCCAGCCTGTCACTCGGTCGACGGAAAACACACCGGCGTTACCTCGCGCATACTCTCCGGGAATCAGCAGATACTCGTCCTGCTTGCCATCCAGGCGAATCGGTACCGCATCATGTGTGAACAGGTTGACGATGGGCGTGCAATACAGCTTTACGTTGTCCCGAGTCAGATGCTGGAGCTGCGAGGGTTGGTTGTGTAACTCAAAGCGCAACGTCACGCCGCAGATTCGCTTGATGACCTCGTTGGGCAAGCGTCGCAGCGCATCCAGCCCCGTCACATCGACGAACAGGTACTTGTCGGGGAAGATGAAATACTCCTGCAAATGACGGTAGCCAGTGAAGGTGTTCGGCGGATAGGGGATCAGCGCCTGATCCTGCGCGAAGCCCACCGGCTGCACCTGATCCGAGCCAATGCGCAGCGATAACGCCTGGCCATCACGCTCGGAAATCGGCGCACCTGCACGGTCCAGTGGCAGTAACTGCACACCCGTAAGATGACGCAGCAGCCCCAGGTACAGGCCTTGGCTGATGTAGCGGTCCCCGGTCAGGGGCAGGCGCAACTGGTCAAATGCGCACTGACTCAAGTCGCCCTCGGCACTGATGCGCAACTGCAGGCTCAACACTGCCTGCTCTCCCTGAACGCTGTAGTCCAACGCGCTCAGTTGAAGGGGCAAGACCTGGGTCGCGTAACAGGTTCGAAAGCGGCAACGTTCGCCTTCGACCGAGCCACTTTCCACCGGTGTATCCCGCGCAACCATGACCCCAGGCCCAGCCGTCTTCAATGGGTCGAACTGCAGGATGCTGAGTGCTGGAATCGGGCGCATATAATTGGGCCATAGCAAATGCATCAGGGAGTGCGTCAGCTCCGGCAATTCGTCATCCAGTTTCTGACGCGGGCGCCCGGTTAGAAAAGCGAAGCCTTCCAATAACCGCTCGACATCCGGGTCCTGGCCGGCTTCGCCGAGAAACGGCGCAAGCGCCGGATTGCGTTCGGAGAACTGCCGTCCCAGCTGACGCAAGGCGCTGAGTTCGCTTTGGTAATAACGGTTAAAGGACATCGGGCAACACCTCGATACGCCCCGCATCACGCAGGTGTGCGGTAAACACCACCGGTTGCACGACGCCATCAATACGCAGTGTGGCGTCGATGGCAAATGCCAGGCGCAAGGGGTCATGATCGCGCGGCAGCACACGCACACGAACGTTGCTCAAACGTGGTTCGTAGGCTCGAATAAAACGCTCGATCAGCAAGCGTGACTGGCTCAATGATTCGTGCAGGCTCTGGTTCATCTCATTGAAGTCAGGCAACCCATAATCCGGCAGCGTCTGCACGCTCCCCGCGCGGATGCTGAGCATCTTGCCCAGGTGAGCCGCGACAGATGTCACGCCACAGCCGGGCTTGGCCGACGGTGCTGCAAATCGTTCGAACAGGCTGTGGTTGCGAGTCATGACCTGGCGCTTGCTCATTCTTTGTCGAGCTTGCCGACGAGGGACAAGGTGAAATCGGCCCCCATGTATTTGAAGTGCGGTCGCACGCTCAGGTTGACGCGGTACCAGCCCGGTTCGCCTTCCACATCACTGACGACAATACGCGCCGCACGCAGCGGGCGCCGTCCACGGACTTCGGCGCTGGGGTTTTCCTGATCGGCGACGTACTGACGAATCCACTTGTTGAGTTCCAGCTCAAGGTCGGTGCGCTCCTTCCAGGAACCCAATTGCTCGCGCTGTAGAACCTTGAGGTAATGCGCCAGACGGTTGACCACCATCATGTACGGCAACTGGGTGCCCAGCCGGTAATTCAGCTCCGCCTCCCTGCCCTCGGTACTGATGCCGAAATGTTTGGGTTTCTGTACGGAGCTGGCGGAAAAAAACGCAGCATTGTCACTGCCCTTGCGCATCGTCAGGGCAATAAAGCCTTCTTGCGCCAGCTCATATTCACGGCGGTCGGACACCAGCACTTCGGTAGGAATCTTGGTTTCGATCTCGCCCATGCTCTGGAAGTGATGCAGAGGCAAGTCTTCCACTGCACCGCCGCTTTGCGGGCCGATGATGTTCGGGCACCAGCGAAACCGTGCAAAGCTGTCGGTAAGGCGCGTGGCGAAGGCATAGGCGGTATTGCCCCACAGGTAATGTTCGTGGCTGTTCACCACGTTTTCCCGGTAAGCAAAGGTCTTGACCGGGCATTCCAGGGGGTCGTAAGGCGTGCGCAACAGGAAGCGCGGTACGGTCAAGCCGATATAGCGCGAATCTTCGCTCTCGCGAAAGCTTTGCCACTTGGCAAACTGCGGCCCCTCGAAATGGTCCCTGAGATCCTTGAGGTCAGGCAGGCCCGTGAAGCTCTCCAATCCGAAGAAACCCGGGCCGGCAGACGCGATAAACGGCGCATGAGCCATGCAGGCCACACTGGCGGCGTACTGCATGAGTTTCACATCGGGCGCGCTGGGAGAGAGGAAGTAGTTGGCGATGACGGCGCCCACGGGCTGGCCGCCGAACTGACCGTACTCGGCGCTGTAAATGTGTTTGTAGAGCCCGGACTGCGTCACCTCCGGAGAATCTTCAAAGTCATCCAGCAGGTCCTGACGTGAAACGTTCAGCAGTTCGATCTTGATGTTTTCGCGAAAATTGGTGCGGTCGACCAGCAACTGCAAACCCTTCCACGACGATTCCAGGGCCTGGAACTCCGGGTGGTGCAGGATCTCGTCCATTTGCAGGCTGAGCTTCGCGTCGATTTCGGCGATCATTCGATCAACCAGGCGTTTTTTCACCGGCTCGCCGCTGTTGTGCGGCTTGATCAATTCTTCGATAAAGGCTGAGACGCCACGCTTGGCAATGCCATAGGCTTCGTCGTCCGCGCTCAACAATGTCTGGGCAATGATGTTGTCGAGAATGCCGTGCTCTTGAGCGGCGTGGGCAACGGTTTGAGTGTGTTGGGTATTCATGGCGTCAGTGTCCTTTTACTGAGGTATGTCAGGCGGATGGGTCGCTCAGGCCCAGCTCCGCCAGTACCCGCACGCGGGATTCGTCGTTGGTCAGGGCTTGCTCTATGGCCTTGCGAAAGCTTGGTGTGTTGCCCAAAGGCCCCTTGAGCGCCACCAGCGCCTCACGCAGCGCCATCAGTTTTTGCAGTTGAGGAATCTGCTCAACCAGATGCGCAGGGTTGAAGTCCTTCATCGAGTTGATGCGCACCTGAATCCCCAACTCCTCGGCATCGGCGCCCTCCTGAAGTCGATTGGGCACATTCAGGGTCAGGTTCAATGCCTGGTTGGCCAACACTTCGTCCAGGGTGTTCTTATCGATGGCGATAGGCTTGCGGTCTTCGAGCTTGCGCACGTCTTCGCGCTGGGTGAAATCCCCCAGCACAAGCAGTTTCAACGGCAGCTCGACTTCTTCCTGGGCGCCACCGATAGCGGGTTTGAACGTAATATTGATGCGTTCCTTCGGGGCTACGGAACCTTCTTTGGCCATGGTATTTCTCCTTGTTCGGGGGGCTCGAGAGCCTATTCAAGTACCGCTTCAAGATCGAAGAGGCACAGCCTGCGATGGGTGTCTTCCTTGCGCTCGCGCACGGCATGGCTTTGCGGCACGAGGTCACAGCAACGGTGCAGCAATTGGGCGACATGCAGCGCAAGCTCCGGCTCCCAGCGGTCCAGCCCGGTGCGCTGCAGTTCTAGATCGAGTTGGTCGAGCTGGATCTTTGCCAGTTCATGCTTGCCCGCTTGCACACACAGGCGCGCCTGGGCCAGGCGCCAGTAAAAGCGCTCACGGTCGCCGCGAGCTCCGTGCAGGCCTTGCTTGAGTTCATGTACGACGGCCTTCAGGCCCTCCTTTCGCAGCCTGGGCTGCAGCGCCTGCAGGGCGACCTCCCAAGGCTGGGCATCGGCGGCCTCACACAGCGTTTCGGGCGGCTGCCTATGAGGCCGCACCTGCAAGGCAATCCAGGTCCGGGTGCCCGCATCGGCAAACGGACTGCCGTCGTGAAAGCGAAACTCAGGCAGGTCGGGCAGCCGTTGCAGCAGCAGGGCAAAGCTCACTTCCAGCTCGCTCATGGCCAACGGCGCCTGCAGGGCCTCCAGGCATTGCCAGACCATGTGCAGCCCATCAAACCAGAACATCGCACCCGCCAGGCTGGCCTCGAGCTCAAGCAGCAGATCGGCGTACTGGCCCTGGGCGAGCCACTCCCGGTAACGCTTGAGCTTGTCGGGCGCCGGGCCACGCAGCGTGGTGATCCGCTCCGCGTCGGCTTGCGGATAGCTGATCAGGGTCATCCACATCAACGTGCGATTCAGGCGCAATGCACGCAGGTCGGTAGCGTTCTGACGCAGCCACCAGTCGCACAACGGCCGAGCTTGTTCCTGCAAGGAACGCAGCCATTTATGGGCGTCCTTTTCGCTGTCCAGCGACAGTTCGGCTCGCAGCAATTGAGTGGTCGCATGGCTGGCCCGAGCAACGACACCGCTCAACTGGGTGCCTGCAGGATCGCCTGGCGCGGTATGCTCCAAGCGCTGGTCCCATTGCCTGCGGATCGACAACAACAGCGGCGCGTCATCACCCAGGTGACTGCTCAACAACTCATCCAAATGGGCCAGTCGCTCGAGCAAAGCGCGATGCAGCGGCTGCTGGTCATGCAGCGAAACAATCTGCGCCGACAATGACTCGAGACGCAGAACCAACCACGCGAATGCCGCGGCTCGGGTACGGTTTTTTGCAGGATAAACAATCGACCAATGACGGTCGCACAGATGACACAACATCCCAAGGCCCGCCAGCAGACCCGCAAACGACTCACGCTGGTGCAGCGCCCAGGTCAGCCAGACAGCCACGCGCAGATCCTTGGACTGACGGCGCAGCAGCTGCTCACTGACTTCAATGACCTTGTGCCAATCCGGCTGGGAGGTGCCGTGCATTGAGTGGACCTTACTTAGTTCCAATTCCAAGGCCTCGTACTCGGGCGAAAAGCGCACGTCACCACCCGCGAAATGTTCTTGCGAACAGGGCGCACGGATAACTTCAATATAATAAACACAGAGCTTTTCATAATAATTCATTTTAACCACGCGCAACTTAAGAGCACGAGAAGCCAACTAATCGCATTGCATAAACGCATCATATTTCAGATATATTTCGCCAGAACGACAACGAAGTCTGCAAACAGTAGACTTGCCTCCAGCATTCAGCAAGCCACCAGTCGCCACTTAAGCAATTTCCTACAACCCAATAAAATCAAGGCCTGCGCAGCATTTTGCACAGTCAACTAAGCCCAATTCGTCAATTAAATACTAAACCCCAGCCTTTGAAGCCCGTTCACTGCGAGCAATTAACTGCGCACTCATGCGCAAACAATCCACCATTAACTTAACTCTCACTCGATCATATTCGACCAAACAAGCACGTTATCGCAGCAACCCCGCGCCTTTATTGGCTCACGCACTTTCCGGCACGCTTTTTGTTATAGGCATTTGACCAGTCGACGCAGCTGTCGTCTGGAACTACCTATTTAACCAGGCAAGGAAAACCGTCATGCCAACACCCGCGTATCTCTCCATTACCGGCGTCAAACAAGGTTTGATCACGGCAGGCACGTTTACACAGGACTCGGTAGGTAACATCTATCAGGAGGGGCACGAGGATCAGATCCTGGTCCAGGCCTTCGCCCACCAGGTCATCATTCCCCGCGATCCGCAATCCGGGCAGCCGACCGGGCAGCGGGTTCACAAGCCGCTGATGATCAGCAAGGTCTTCGATAAATCCTCACCGTTGCTGTTCAGTGCGCTGACCAGTGGCGAAGAGGTCAAGTGTCGACTGGAATGGTTCCGGACTTCGTCGGCCGGTACCCAGGAGCATTACTTCACCATCGAGCTGGAGGGTGCCACGCTGGTGGATATCCAATCGCGCATGCCCAACTGCCAGGACCCGGAAAACGCCCATTTCACGCACTTGGAGGATGTGTACTTCACCTATCGCAAGATCGTGTGGACACACGAAGTGTCCGGTACTTCCGGCTCCGACGATTGGCGCAGCCCGGTAGCGGGTTAAGCCGCTCGGCACGGAAACGGCGCCCATGGACGGCACCGTTTCCGGTTGCGGCTAGACCATTGCCAACCGATGTTTGCGCTGGGGCGGCCCGAAGACACGGTCGATGGCGTCCAAGTCGTGCTTGTCCAGAACCAGGTCGGCAGCCGCCGCGTTAAGCCGGATGTGTTCCGGCGTAACCGCCTTGGGAATGGCGATCACACCGTCCTGGCGCAGCACCCAGGCCAGGGCCACCTGGGCGGGAGCTGCCTCGTGACGAGTGGCGATCTGCTTGAGCGTCGGACTGGACAACAGCTCTCCGCCCTGGGCAATCGGACAGTAGGCCATAAGGGGTAAGTTATGTTGTCGCCACCAGGGCAGCAAATCAAACTCGATGCCGCGCTCTTGAATGTTGTAGAGCACCTGGTTCGTCGCACAGGCCGGGGATGCCAGTTCTTGCAGGTCGGCCACGTCGAAGTTGGAAACGCCCCAACGGCCGATCTTGCCTGCCTCGCGCAGACGCTCAAAGGCTTCGACGGTTTCTTCCAGGGGGTACTGACCACGCCAGTGCAGCAGATACAGATCGATATAGTCAGTGCCCAAGCGCTGGAGGCTGGCTTCACATGCACGAGGAATGCCCTTTTGGCTGGCATGGTGCGGATACACCTTACTCACCAGAAACACCTGGTCGCGTTTACCATGAATGGCCTCGCCGACCACCCGTTCAGCGCCGCCTTCGCCATACATTTCGGCGGTATCGATCAAGGTCATGCCCTCGTCGATGCCCAGTTGCAACGCCGCGATTTCAGCCCGGCGATGATTCGGGTCTTCGCCCATGCGCCAAGTGCCCTGGCCGATGACAGGGACGGGCACGCCCGCCAGATCAATGCTACGCATGACAACCTCCTGCTCAATTCACGGGTTAACACTGTGGCATTGACCGGACAAAAGGGTTCAATCGAAGTATGGTTGTGCCTTGCTCAATCGCCAGGAAGGACCTGCAATGCTGTTTGTCGTGATGCTCGGGGGCAAACACCCACGGGCCAGTATCGAAGTTCATGATGTGGTGTTCGCTGCGGCGGATACGCTGCAAGGCACTTACCCGCAACTGCGCGATGCCTGGTTCGGCAATGCCAAGGGCGTGCACATCGATTCGTGGATGGAGGTCGACGGCGTCGACGGTTGGAAAATCGAACTCAGCCACCTGGCGCCCCAGGCCGGCGCCCATCATCTGTATTTCATCAATCTGGGCGGCTATGAGACCGACAGCTTCGGCGAGGCCCATCATTATGTGCTGGTGGTTGCCCGTAACAAGCAGGAAGCCACGAGCAAAGGCAAGCAACAGATGCGACGGCACTGGTCCCAGGCCCATACCGACGCAGTGCTGGATGTGGACGACTGCCTGCCCATCGACCTGGTGGATGGCCGCTACCTGCACCTGGTCCAGGGCGCACATCTTCCAATCGTCCAGCGCAACGATTACATCGTTCTGTAGTGAAACTTCAGCCTGCCTGCCAAAGGCATGGCCCGCCGCCGCACCGCTCAGGCAATCCCTGGGAACTTTGCCGGGAAATAGCCGCCTGATTCCGGTACGCTCACCCTTTTCATTCAAGGAGTTACTCTCATGGCCAAAGCCACCGCCCGCCACATCCTCGTGTCCACCGAAGACAAGTGCAACGAACTCAAGGCCCAAATCGAAGGCGGCGCCGACTTCGCAGAAATCGCCAAAGCCAACTCCAGCTGCCCATCCAGCCGCGACGGCGGCAACCTGGGTTCGTTCGGTCCAGGCCAGATGGTTAAAGAATTCGATACCGTGGTATTCAGCGCTCCAGTCAACACCGTGCAAGGCCCGGTCAAGACTCAGTTCGGCTACCACCTGCTGGAAGTCACCAGCCGTCAGGACTGATCCGCCCTGCGCTGATGCGTGAAACAACGGCCCGCCATCTGGTGGGCCGTTGTGCATCCGATCACTGGCGACGGTGCCGCCGTTAGCGTACAAATCCCTATTCTTTTATCCGGCGTTCAAGGCTGACAATGCGATTGGCTTTTTCCACACCCCTTCTCGGCACTGCGCTGGCCCTTGTGCTGGCGAGTACCGCCGTGATCGCGGCGCCACAAACGTACCTTACGGTGTACGGTGAACCGGCCAAGTACTCGGCCGGTTTCACCCATTTCGACTATGCCAACCCCAATGCACCCAAGGGCGGCAGCCTGCGGCGTTCGGCTATCGAGATCGGGCGCTTCGATCATGTGCTGCCCTATATCGACAAAGGCATCGGCGTGTCCCAGGTCGATGGCTGGCTTTACGCGCCCCTGGCCCAGCGCTCCCTGGACGAGCCTTATACGGTCTACGGCCTGATCGCCGAGAAGATGGAGCGTGCCGAGGACGGCCTGTCGCTGCGCTTTTACCTGAACTCGAAGGCGCGCTTTGCCGATGGCAAGCCGATCACCGCCGAAGACGTACGCTACAGCTTTGACCTGTTGATGACCCAAGGCAGCCTGCGCTTTCGTACGCTGTTCGCCGACGTCAAGCACGTAGAAGTGGAAGGCGAGCGCCAGGTGCGCTTCGACTTTTCCAGCAATGAGAACCGCACCCTGCCCCTGGATATCGCCACCCTGCCGGTGTTTCCTCAGCACTGGTGGAAGACCCGCGATTTTGCCAACGGCGGCGGCTACGAAGCGCCACTGGGCAGCGGCCCCTACAAGGTCAGCAAGATCGATTCGGGCAGCACCATCACGTTTACCCGCGACCCCGACTGGTGGGGCAAGGATCTGCCCATCAGTCGTGGCCTGTACAACTTCGATCACCTGAGCCTGGAGTACTTCGGCGACACCGAAGTCGCACGCCAGGTATTGCGCGGCGGTGCCTACGACTTCAATCGCGAGTTTTCCGCCACCGGCTACTCCATCGGCTACAACGGCCCTGCCCTCGACGATGGACGCCTGCAACGCGCGCATTTGGCCAAAGAGATGCCGCAACCGGCACAAGGCTATGTATTCAATGTGCAAAAGCCGATGTTCAAGGATCGCCGCGTACGTCAGGCCCTGGCGATGTTGTGGGATTTCGAGTGGGCCAACCGGCAGATGATGCGCAATATGTACATCCGCCAGCAGAGCTTCTTCTCCAACAGCCCGCTGGCCGCCAGCCAGTTGCCAACCAAGGAGGAACTGGCGATTCTCGAACCGCTGCGCGGGCAAGTACCCGATGAGGTATTCACCCAGGTGTTCAAGGCACCGGTCACCGACGGCAGCGGCATGATCCGCGACAAACAGCTGCAGGCCCTGAGCCTGCTTGAGGAAGCTGGCTGGAAGCCCGACGGCGACAAACTGGTAAATGCCCAGGGCGAGCCGCTGGAGTTCACCTTCCTGAATGCCCAGGCCGGCCTCGAGCGGCTGCTGCTGCCCTACAAGCGCAACCTGGCGCAGATCGGTATCACCCTGAATATTCGTCGCATCGACTCCTCGCAGTATGTAAACCGCTTGATGAGTCGAGACTACGACATGATCGTCACCGGGTTCCCGGTCACCACCTCTCCGGGGATGGAGCTGTACAACTACTTCGGTTCGGCCGCCGCGTTCGATTCGGGGGCCAATAACTACATGGTGCTCAAGGACCCGGCCGTCGACACCCTGATCAAAGGCCTGGTCAAGGCCGACACCCAGGCACAGATGCTCACCTACGCCCATGCCCTGGACCGGGTGCTGCAATGGAATTATCTGTGGATTCCCAATTACTACCCGCCCGGTACGTCGGCGGCGTGGTGGAACCGCTTCGGCCGCCCGGCCATCGAGGCCAAGAACGATGAGGCCCTGGAAACCTGGTGGGAAATCAGCCCCACACCGCTGACGAATGAACAAATGAAAGCCGAACTGAAAAAACGCGCGGAGGCCCGCTGATGTTTGCCTATATCGTGCGGCGCCTGCTGTTGATCATCCCGACCCTGGTGATCATCCTGCTGGTGAATTTTGTGATTGTGCAGGCCGCCCCCGGCGGCCCGGTGGAACAGGCGATCGCCCACCTGCAAGGGATTGGCGGCGGTGGCGTCGGCGGCTCGTCCGGCGAAGGCATCGGCAGCGGTTCGCGCGCCAGTCGCGGCCTGGACCCGAAGCTGATCAAGGACATCGAAAAGCAATACGGCTTCGACAAGCCCGCGCCGGAACGCCTGTGGTTGATGCTCAAAAGCTACGCCCAGCTGGACTTCGGCAACAGTTTCTTCCGTGGCAAGAGCGTGATCGACCTGATCCTCGAAAAAATGCCCGTGACCATTTCCCTCGGCCTGTGGGCCACTCTGATCACCTACCTGGTGTCGATCCCCCTGGGCATTCGCAAGGCCGTGCGCCATGGCAGCAGCTTTGACGTGTGGAGCAGCACCGCCATCGTCATCGGCTATGCCATGCCGGCGTTCCTGTTCGCGATGTTCCTGATCGTAGTGTTTGCCGGTGGTACCTCCCTCAACTGGTTCCCGGTGCGCGGCCTGGTCTCGGAGAATTTCGAAGAGCTGAGCACCGTGGGCAAGGTGGCCGACTATTTCTGGCACCTGGTGCTGCCGGTGACCTCCCTGGTGATCGGCGGTTTCGCCACCTTGACCATCCTGACCAAGAACTCATTCCTGAATGAAATCACGCGTCAGTACGTGGTCACCGCGCGCGCCAAGGGTTTGAGCGAGCGCCGCGTGCTGTACGGTCATGTATTTCGCAACGCCATGCTGCTGGTGATCTCCGGAATTCCCCAGGCGTTCATCAGTGTGTTCTTTGCCGGTTCGCTGCTGATCGAAGTGATCTTCTCCCTCGACGGTCTGGGCCGCATGAGCTACGAAGCCGCCGTATCACGGGACTACCCGGTGGTGTTTGGCTCGCTGTTTATCTTCACCTTGTTCGGCCTGCTGATAAAACTGATCGGCGACCTCTGCTACACCCTGGTGGACCCGCGTATCGACTTCGCCGCGAGGAACGCCTGATGCTCAATCTGTCACCGGTGGCCCGCCGACGCTTCGAGCGGTTCAAGAAAAACCGTCGCGGCTGGTGGTCGCTGTGGCTGTTTATCGGTCTGTTTATCCTGACCCTGGGCGGCGAGTTGATCGCCAACGACAAACCCTGGGTGGTGAGCTACAAGCACGAATTGTATTTCCCGGTGTTCAAGCGCTACACCGAGCAGCAGTTCGGGGGGCAATTGCCATTTCAGGCCGATTACCGCAGTGATTACGTACAAAAGCTGATCAAGCAGGACGGCGGCTGGATGCTGTTCCCGCCGATCCCATTCAGCGACGACACGCCCAACTACGAACTGACCCGCCCTGCCCCCAGCCCGCCCTCGGCGGTGAACTGGTTGGGCACCGACGACCAGTCGCGGGATGTGCTGGCGCGGGTCATCTTCGGCGCTCGGGTATCGATCCTGTTCGCCCTGGCGCTTACCGCGATCAGCGCGGCTATCGGCATTGCCGCCGGCGCGCTGCAGGGATACTACGGCGGCTGGGTGGATTTGATCGGGCAGCGTGTACTTGAGGTGTGGTCCGGCCTGCCGGTGCTGTACCTGCTGATCATCCTGTCGGGTTTCGTCGAGCCGAATTTCTGGTGGCTGCTGGGGATCATGGCGCTGTTTTCCTGGCTCGCGCTGGTGGACGTGGTGCGCGCCGAATTCCTGCGCGGGCGCAACCTTGAATACGTCAAAGCGGCGCGGGCCCTGGGCCTGGGCGATGCCAAGATCATTGGTCGGCATATCCTGCCCAATGCAATGACTGCGACCTTGAGCTACCTGCCATTTATTTTGACCGGTGCCATTTCCACGTTGAGCGCCCTGGACTTCCTCGGCTTCGGCATGCCGGCGGGCAGCGCGTCGCTGGGTGAGCTGATCGCCCAGGGTAAACAGAACCTGCAGGCGCCGTGGCTGGGCCTGACGGCGTTTTTCACCCTGGCGCTGATCCTGTCGCTGCTGGTTTTTATCGGCGAGGCGCTGCGTGACGCCTTCGACCCACGCTCATGAGTGATTGCAAATGAACCTGATCGAGATCCGCGACCTCTGCGTCGCCTTCAACGGCCAGGCCGTGGTACGCAACTTGAGCCTGGAGGTGCGCCCCGGCGAGTGCCTGGCGCTGGTGGGCGAATCGGGCTCGGGCAAGTCAGTGACCGCCCATTCGATTCTGCAACTGTTGCCTGAAGCCGGCAGCGCCACCACCGGCTCGGTGAAATATCGCGGCAAGGAACTGGTGGGAGCGCCTGCGACGACCTTGCAGAAACTGCGCGGCAACCGCATCGCCATGATTTTCCAGGAGCCGATGACCTCCCTCAACCCGCTGCACAGCATCGAAAAACAGATCGGTGAAACCCTGTTGCTGCACAAGGGCCTGGGCGGCAGGGCGGCGCAGGCGCGCATCCTGGAATTGCTTGAGCTGGTCGGTATCCAGAAGCCCAGGGAACGCCTTAAGGCCTATCCCCATCAGTTGTCCGGCGGCCAGCGTCAGCGGGTGATGATTGCGATGGCCCTGGCATGCGAGCCGGAGCTGCTGATAGCCGATGAACCGACCACCGCGCTGGATGTGACCGTGCAGCGCAAGATTCTGCTGCTGCTCAAATCCCTGCAGCAACGCCTGGGCATGTCGCTGCTGTTGATCAGCCATGACCTCAACCTGGTGCGCAGCATCGCCCAACGGGTGTGCGTGATGCACGCCGGCGAGATCGTCGAGCAGGCCGAATGCCAGGCGCTGTTCAGCGCGCCGCAGCACCCTTACAGCCGCCTGCTGCTGGATGCCGAACCGGCGGGCGACGCCCTGTGCAGCGAGGAGCGCGAGACGGTGTTGCAAGTGGATGACCTGAGCGTGCAGTTCCGCCTCGGCGGCGGGCTGTTTCGGCGCAAAACCTACCTGCGCGCGGTAGACGGCATCAGCCTCAGCGTGCAACGTGGCAAGACCCTGGGCATCGTCGGTGAATCCGGCTCGGGCAAATCAACCCTCGGCCAGGCGATCCTGCGCCTGCTGGACTCACACGGCGGCATATGCTTCCAGGGCCACGCCCTAGAAGCCCTCAGCCATCAACAGATGCGCCCGTGGCGCAAGCAGATGCAGGTGGTGTTCCAGGACCCTTACGGCAGCCTCAGCCCGCGCATGTCAGTGCAGCAGATCATCAGCGAAGGTCTCGAAGTGCATGCCCCTTGCAGCCTGGCCGAGCGCGAAGCGCAGGTCATCCAGGTGCTCAAGGATGTGGGCCTGGACCCTGCCAGCCGGCATCGCTACCCCCACGAGTTTTCCGGCGGCCAGCGCCAGCGCATCGCTATCGCCCGCGCACTGGTGCTCAAGCCGGCGCTGATGCTGCTGGACGAACCCACCTCCGCTCTGGACCGCACCGTGCAGAAACAAGTCGTGGCGCTGCTGCGTGAACTGCAGGAAAAATACGGCCTGACGTACCTGTTTATCAGCCATGACCTGGCCGTGGTGCGGGCCATGGCCCACGACATGATCGTGATCAAGGACGGCCAGGTGGTGGAGCGCGGCGCCAGCCATGACCTATTCGAGTCACCGCAGCACCCCTACACCAAGGAACTGATGGCAGCGGCGCATATCCCGCTGTAGGACGTTATGGGATTCCACTCACCCTTTTGCTGGCGGCATGGGCATGAACCTCACCGATAACCTCACCGATTACCAACAGGTACGCGGGCTGGCGATCCAGTCGCTGTTCGAGATCATCGAGCAGTCCAGCGAAGGCACGGTGATTGTCGACCGTGATGCCAACATCGTGTGGATGAACGAGCGCTACGCCAGGCGCTTCGGTCTCAAGAGCGCCGAAGAGGCCATCGGCCAACCGTGCGAACAAGTGATCTCAAACAGTTTGCTGCGCCAGGTGGTGCGCACCGACCGGCCGATCCTGCTGGATATCCAGGACACGCCCAAAGGCCCGCTGGTGGTGATGCGCCTGCCGATTCACAACGATGCCGGCGCGGTGATCGGCGCCATCGGCTTCGCGCTGTTCGATGAGCTGCGCAACTTGTCGCCCCTGATCGAGCGCTACCTGAGCATGCAGCAGGAACTGGCCTCCACCCGCTCGTTGCTGCGCTCACGCCAGAGCAAGTACACCTTCGCGCATTTTATCGGCACCAGTGCCGCGAGCCTGGAGGTCAAACGCCGGGCGCGGCGCAGTGCAAAGGCCGAGTCGCCCGTATTGCTGCTGGGGGAAACCGGCACCGGCAAGGAGCTGCTGGCCCAGGCCATTCATGGTGCGTCGTCGCGGGCGCACAAGGCGTTCGTGAGCATCAACAGCGCGGCGATCCCCCATGACCTGCTGGAAGCCGAATTTTTCGGCACGGCACCTGGCGCGTTTACCGGGGCGGACCGCAAGGGTCGCTCCGGCAAGTTCCAGATCGCCGAGGGCGGTACGTTGTTTCTGGATGAAATCGGCGATATGCCGCTGCCGCTGCAAAGCAAACTGCTGCGGGTGTTGCAGGAAAAGGAATTCGAACCGGTCGGCTCCAACGAGATGCTGCACAGTGATGTGCGGGTGATCGCGGCCACATCGATGGACCTTGAAGCGGCAATCAAGCGCGGCCAGTTTCGCGCAGACCTGTACTACCGCCTGAACGTGCTGCCCATCCAGGTGCCGCCCCTGCGCGAACGCCTGGAAGATATTCCGGCGCTCAGCGAGGCGATCCTCGAAGAACTGCGCAGCCACCACGAACTGGACCGCGAGGCCCTGGCCCTGCTGGCCCAGCATGCCTGGCCGGGGAATATCCGCGAGTTGCGCAATGTGCTGGAGCGCGCGGCGCTGTTGAGCGATGACCTGGTATTGAACGCCGAGGAAGTCCGCGCGGCGATCGGCACCTTCAGTCCGGTGGCGCGTAGCAATGCCGTGGCGGCGGTAGAAGGCGAAAGCTACAACGCGGCGCGAGAGCGGTTTGACCGGCAGGTGATTGTGGCGGCGCTCAAAGGGTGTGAAGGCAATGTGGTGGAGGCGGCTAAGCGGTTGGGGCTGGGGCGATCGACGTTGTACAAGAAGATGGTGGCCCTGGACATTACGCAATCTCTAAATAGAGACAAGCATCTCAATAAATAGACAGACTTGGTGGGAGGGGGCTTGCCCCCATGGCATTGGGTCAGCCGCTATTTTCCTGGCTGATAGACCCACTATCGGGGGCAAGCCCCCTCCCACATTTGATCCGTGCTTGTCTTGAAATTGAGACACGGCTTAAAACCTGTTGAAAAATATCCATATATTTCAAGCAATTAACCACTTGGCACACATCTCGCTATAGCCCTTCCCACAGCGTCACCCACAAAAATAACAATCCCATCTGGAGACACACCATGAGTGTGATCATTGCCCTGGCAGCCCTCGCGTTGCTGATGCTGGCTGCCTACCGTGGCTATAGCGTTATCCTGTTCGCCCCCATCGCCGCACTTGGCGCGGTGCTGCTGACCGACCCTTCCGCCGTCGCCCCTGCCTTTACCGGGGTGTTTATGGAAAAAATGGTCGGCTTTATCAAACTGTATTTCCCCGTGTTCCTGCTCGGTGCGGTATTCGGCAAGTTGATTGAGTTGTCGGGCTTCTCGCGTTCGATCGTGGCGGCGGCGATCCGTTTGCTCGGCACGCGCCAGGCGATGCTGGTGATCGTGCTGGTCTGCGCCCTGCTCACCTACGGCGGCGTGTCGCTGTTTGTGGTGGTATTCGCGGTGTACCCGTTCGCGGCGGAGATGTTCCGCCAGAGCAATATCCCCAAGCGCCTGATCCCGGCGACCATCGCCCTGGGTGCGTTTTCCTTCACCATGGACGCCCTGCCCGGCACGCCGCAGATCCAGAACATCATCCCCAGCACGTTCTTCAACACCACCGCCTGGGCGGCGCCGTGGCTGGGGCTGATCGGCACGATCTTCGTGTTCTGCGCCGGCATGCTCTACCTGGCACGCCAACGCAACAAGGCCCAGCGCGCCGGGGAAGGCTACGGCACCGACCTGCGCAACGAGCCGGAAACCGCTGAGAACCTGGCGCTGCCCAACCCGTGGATCGCGCTGTCGCCGCTGATCCTGGTAGGCGTGATGAACCTGCTGTTCACCCACTGGATTCCGCAGTGGTACGGCAAGACCCACAGCCTCAGCCTGCCTGGCATGAGCGCGCCGGTGACCACCGAGATTGCCAAGCTCACGGCGATCTGGGCGGTGCAGGCGGCGCTGCTGGTGGGGATTATCGTGGTGCTGGTGTTCGGCTTCTCGGCCATCAAGAGCAAACTCGCCGAAGGCAGCAAGAGCGCGGTCAGCGGTGCGTTGCTGGCGGCGATGAACACCGCGTCGGAATACGGCTTCGGTGCGGTCATCGCTTCGTTGCCGGGCTTTCTGGTGCTGGCGGACTGGCTTAAGGGCATCCCCAACCCGTTGGTCAACGAGGCGATCACTGTGACGTTGCTGGCCGGTATCACCGGTTCCGCCTCGGGCGGCATGAGCATCGCCCTGGCGGCGATGTCCGAGAGTTTTATCGCGGCGGCCCACGCGGCCAATATCCCCCTTGAAGTGCTGCACCGGGTCGCGGCCATGGCCAGTGGCGGCATGGACACCCTGCCCCACAACGGCGCGGTGATCACCCTGCTGGCGGTCACCGGCCTGACCCACCGCGAAGCCTACAAGGATATTTTCGGCATCACGATTATCAAGACCCTTGCGGTGTTCGTGGTGATCGGTACTTTCTATGCCACTGGCATTGTATGAGGTGTACATGACGACATTGAATGGCAAGACCGCCCTGGTTACCGGCTCCACCAGCGGCATCGGCCTGGGTATCGCGCTGAGCCTGGCCAAGGCCGGCGCCAACCTGATCCTCAATGGCTTTGGCGATGCCAGCGCGGTAATCGCCCAGGTGCAAGCCTATGGCGGCCAGGTCGGCCACCATCCGGCGGACGTCAGCGATCCGGCGCAGATCGCCGACATGTTCGCCTACGCCGAGCGTGAGTTCGGCGGCGTGGACATTCTGGTGAACAACGCCGGCATCCAGCATGTGGCGGCGGTCGAAGACTTCCCGGCCGAGCGCTGGGACGCGATCATCGCGATCAACCTGTCGTCGGTGTTCCACAGCACACGCTTGGGCCTGCCGGGCATGAAGGCCAAGGGCTGGGGGCGTATCGTCAATATTGCCTCGGTGCACGGCCAGGTCGGTTCGGTGGGCAAGGCCGCTTATGTGGCGGCCAAGCACGGCGTGATCGGCCTGACCAAAGTGGTGGGCCTGGAGACCGCCCCCAGCAACGTAACCTGCAACGCGATCTGCCCCGGCTGGGTGTTGACGCCGCTGGTGCAAAAGCAGATCGACGACCGCATTGCCCAAGGCGTGGACCCGCAGCAGGCGCAGCATGATCTGCTGGCGGAGAAACAGCCGTCGCTGGAGTTCGTGACCCCGTCGCAACTGGGCGAGCTGGTGCTGTTCTTGTGCAGCGAGGCCGGCGCCCAGGTGCGTGGTGCGGCATGGAATATCGATGGGGGCTGGCTGGCCCAATAGATCAAACACAGTGGAACGCTGTTGTTTGGAAGACGTGCATAAGAACAAGAGACCTGGCTGATGTCCGAAATCCTCTGGCAACCCTCCCCGGAACGCATCCGCAACACGCGCATGGATCAGTTCCGGCGCTTTATCAATGATCGCCACGCCGTGCAGCTTTGCGACTACCCGGCGCTGCACCAGTGGAGCATCGACCGGCGCGCCGAGTTCTGGCAGGCCATTGTCGCGTTTTTCGACGTGCAGTTTCGCAGCCCGCCCAGCGCCGCGCTGATCGAAGGCGACGCCATGCCCAGCGCCCAGTGGTTTCCCGGTGCGACCCTGAATTTTGCCGAGCACCTGCTGCGCCGCCGTGACCATCACCCGGCCGTGGTCGCCGTCGGTGAAGACGGCCAGCGCGAACAACTCACCTACGCCGAACTCGCCGCCCATGTCGCCGGCCTGCAAAACAGTCTGCGAGCGGCGGGCGTCGGTATCGGCGACCGCGTCGCGGCGTGTATGCCCAATACCTGGCAAACCCTGGTTGCCATGCTTGCCACCACCAGCCTTGGCGCGATCTGGTCGTGCTCTTCGCCCGACTTCGGCACCCAAGGCGTGATCGATCGCTTCGGCCAGATCGAACCCAAGGTGCTGATCACCTGCGCCGGTTATCGGTATGCCGGCAAAACCATCGATCAGAGCGCCAAGCTCAATGAAATCCTCGAACGCCTGCCGTCTTTGCAGCAGTTGATCGTGGTGCCGTACGCACGGCCGCAGGCTCGGGTCGAGGACTATCGCACCCGGGCCCGCGTGACGCTTTGGCAGGACGTTTACCAACCCGGCGGCGAGCCTGCGTTTGTTGCGGTGCCGTTCGATCATCCGCTGTACATCCTGTATTCCAGTGGCACCACTGGGGTGCCCAAGTGCATCATCCATGGCACCGGCGGTGTGCTGCTCACCCATCTGAAGGAACACGGCCTGCATGCCGACCTGTCCCGCGACGACTGCCTGTTCTACTACACCACCTGCGGCTGGATGATGTGGAACTGGCTGGTGTCGGTACTGGCCCTGGGCGCTACGGCGGTGCTCTATGACGGCTCGCCGTTTCACCCAGGGCCTGCGCGCTTGATCGACCTGATCGACGCGGAACGCATCAGCGTGTTCGGCACCAGCCCCAAGTTTCTCGCCACCCTGGAAAAGGCCGGCCTGCAACCGCGCCTGAGCCATGCGCTGGGTAGCCTCAAGGGGCTGATCTCAACCGGCTCGCCGCTGTCACCGCAGAGCTACGACTACGTGTACCGCGAGATCAAGGCCGAGCTGTGCCTGTCGTCGATGTCCGGCGGCACCGACATCGTCTCCTGTTTTGTCATCGGCAACCCGGTGCTGCCGGTGCGCCGTGGCGAAATGCAGTGCAAGAGCCTGGCGATGGCCATCGAGGTGTGGGACGACCAGGGCCAGCCGTTGATCGGCGAAAAAGGTGAGCTGGTGTGTACCCGTCACTTCCCCGCCATGCCCATCGGCCTGTGGAACGACCCCGACGGGCAGAAACTGCGTGCGTCGTATTTCAGCCAGTTCCCCGGCGTATGGGCCCAGGGCGACTACGCCGAGGAGCGCGCCAACGGCAGCCTGTTGATCCACGGGCGTTCGGACGCGGTGCTCAACCCCGGCGGCGTGCGCATCGGCACCGCCGAGATTTATCGCCAGGTGGAAAAAGTCCCTCAGGTGCTGGAAAGCCTGGCCATCGGCCAACGCTGGCAGGACGACGTTCGGGTCGTGCTGTTTGTGCGCCTGGACCCTGGCGTCGTGCTCGATGAGGCGCTGGAACAGCAGATCCGCCAGGTGATCCGCGCCAACACCACACCGCGCCATGTGCCGGCGAAGATCCTCGCCGTCAGCGATCTTCCGCGCACCATCAGCGGCAAGATCGTCGAACTGGCGGTGCGCAACGTCGTGCACGGCGAACCGGTGAAGAACACCGACGCCCTGGCCAACCCCGAGGCCCTGGAGGCGTTTCGCGACCGTCCCGAACTGGCTTGAAGATGAAAGGTTTCAGCTCTGAGGGGCCGATTTGCGAGACAAAACGCCAGGGCGTGCTATTTTTCCGGGGTAGTCACTTATTGCCCACTCACGGGATAATGGGTGTTTTTATCTTTCAAAGCGTTACGCTCAGGGCTTTTTCATGAATGGAACATCCACCGGTAGCGAAGCCGCTGCATTGATTGCACGGCTGGACTGGGCACGAAGCCCGCTCGGTGAGGCCAATGACTGGCCGCAAAGCCTGCGCACAGCCGTCGATATCGTGGTCAATTCACCGATGCCGATGCTTTTGCTGTGGGGCCACCAACTTATCCAACTGTACAACGATGGCTTTGCCCGGCTGGCGGGCAACAAGCACCCCGATGCCATGGGCCAGCCGGCGCATCAGACCTGGCCGGAGCTGGAAAGCTTTACCGCACCGATCTACAGCGCCGTGCGCGACGGGCAGACGCGCACCTTCAGCGAGCAGCGCTTTGTGCTGCAGCGCAACCACCGCGACACCGAAATCTGGCTGGACCTCACCTACAGCCCGATCCGCGACGAAAGCGGCCAGGTTGCCGGCATCCTGGTCACCGCCATCGACACCCACGAGCGCCGCAGCAAGGCCCTCGAGCTGCAACAACGCTCCGAAGCCAGCCTGAAGGCCCAGCACAACAGCGAGCAACGCCTGCAATTGGCGCTGGCCGCTACCGACGCGGTGGGTACCTGGGATTGGGACATTGGCGAAGACCACTTCATCGCCGACGCGCACTTCGCCTATCTGCACGGCGTCGCACCCGGCGACGCCGGCCTCTTGCCCATCAGCGCCTACCTGCAAGGTGTTCACCCCGAAGACCGTGGCACGGTGGCGCGCAGCATCAAGCATTGCATCAGCCACGGCACCGAATACGCCGAGGAGTACCGTTTGTTGCTGCCCGATGGCGAGGTACGCTGGATCTTCGCCCGCGGCCGCTGCTACAAGGACCACCAGGGCCGGCCGGTGCGTTTCCTCGGCGCCGCCCTGGACCTGACCGAACGCAAGACCACCGAACAGGCCCTGCGCCACCTCAATGAAAACCTCGAAGAGCGGGTCGCCCAGCGCACCCAGGCGCTGGCCGAGGCCAACCAGCGCCTGCAAAACGAAATGTACGAACGCGAGCGCGCCGAAGATGCCTTACGCCATGCGCAAAAGATGGAAGCGGTAGGCCAGCTCACCGGCGGCATCGCCCATGACTTCAACAATATGCTCACCGGCATTATCGGCAGCCTGGACCTGATGCAGCGTTACATCACCGCAGGGCGCAGCGAGGAGATCGGCCGTTTCATCGAGGCCGCCGTGTCCTCCGCCCATCGCGCCGCCGCCCTCACCCATCGGTTGCTGGCGTTCTCCAGGCGCCAGTCGCTGGACCGGCGCCCACTGGACCCGAACCAGCTGGTGGCGTCCCTGGAAGACCTGTTCCGTCGTACCAAAGGCGCGCACATTCGCCTGAATGTGCAACTGGGCCAGGACATCTGGCCGGTCAACACCGATGCCAGCCAGTTGGAAAACGCGTTGCTCAACCTGGTGATCAATGCCCGCGACGCCATGCCCGACGGCGGTGAAATACTGATCGAAACCGCCAACAGTTACCTGGACGGCACCGACATCACCACCCTCGAACCCGTCAAGGCCGGCGATTACGTGATGCTCGGTGTGTGCGACAACGGCACCGGCATGGCGCCGAAGATTCTTGCCAAAGCGTTCGACCCCTTCTTCACCACCAAGCCTATCGGCCAGGGTACTGGCCTGGGGCTGTCGATGATCTACGGGTTTGCCCAGCAGTCCGGCGGCCATGTGACCATCCAAAGCGAGCCGGGCCAGGGCACCTGCGTGCGCCTGTACCTGCCGCGCCTGCACGGCACCTCCCTGGAGAGCAGCCTGCCGGCCAGCCTCGGCGAAGCGCCGGTGGCCCAGGCGGGCGAAGCAGTCGTAGTGGTCGAGGATGACCTGGCGGTGCGCATGCTGGTGGTGAACCTGCTGGACGAATTGGGCTACACCGCACACCAGGCAGCGGACGCGCGTACCGCGTTGCCGCTGCTGGAATCGGACCTGCGCGTGGACCTGCTGGTGACCGACGTGGGCCTGCCGGGCATGAACGGCCGGCAACTGGCGGAAATCGCGCGCCAGCACCGTCCGGGGCTCAAGGTGCTGTTCATGACCGGCTACGCCGAAAAAGCCTCCGAGCGCCAGGGCTTCCTGGAGGATGGCATGGACATGGTAGCCAAGCCGTTTTCCATTGATCTGCTGGCGACGAAAATCCGCGCGATGATCGGCGTCGACGAACGACTTCAGGCATAATCGCGCGCCGTCGCACACCTGGTAGAAAACCATGAAAGCCCAAGCCCGTCATATCCTGGTGAAAACCAGCGAGGAAGCCGAACAACTCAAGCAGCGCATTGCCAAGGGCGAAGCTTTTGATGTGCTGGCCAGGAAGTACTCCACCTGCCCGTCGGGCAAACGTGGCGGCGATCTGGGCGAGATCCGGCCAGGGCAAATGGTTGGGGCGATCGATGCGGTGATTTTCAAGAAACCGCTGCGGGTGGTGCATGGGCCGGTCAAGAGCAAGTTCGGGTATCACTTGGTGCAGGTGTTTTATCGCGATTGAGGGATGCCTTCAGGGCCCTATCGGGGGCACGCCCCCTCCACCGTGGAATGCATATATCTGGAGGAATGCAATCGACTGTGGGAAGGGGCTTGCTCCCGATCCGCCGAAGTCGGCCATTCACCCCAGGGGAATCAATGCCCCCGGAACCTGAATCACCCGACTGGCCAGACGATGTCCAGCCAACGCCGCCACCTCGGGTGAACCGCCCTGGAGCCGGCTGGCCAGATACGCCGCACTGAACGAATCCCCCGCCGCCGTGGTATCCACCACCTTCTCGATCTTCAACGCCGGCACGGCAAAATGCTCGCCGTTGCAGCGGATAAGGCATGTATCGGCGCCACGCTTGAGCACCACCTCGGCAATGGCTGGATAGGCCGCGAACACCTGCTCGGCGTCCTGATAGCCAAACAACCCGCGCTCGTCATCTTCGGTGAGCAAGGCGATGTCCACTTCGGCGAGCACCGCGTGATACGCCGCGCGCGCTGCTTCCACACTGGGCCACAGGCGCGGACGGTAGTTGTTGTCGAACACTACCTGGCCGCCACGGCGGCGGGTTTCGATCAGCGCCTGCAGCAGGCGCGCACGGCCGACCTCACCGAGCACGGCCAGGGTGATACCGCTGAAATACACCACGTCGTAGCTCGGCAGCGCCGCCAGAACCGGCTCGGCGGCAGGCGTGGTGAAGCAGTCGCGCACGGCGGCTTCGTTGCGCCAATACAGAAATTTTCGCTCGCCCTTGGCATCGGTCTGGATGCAATACAAACCCGGCAACCGCCCCGGCAGGCGTTGGACCAGGCCGAGACCGAGACCTTCGTCGGCCCATTGCCGGCGCATTGCATCGCTGAAGCTGTCATCGCCCAGGGCGGTGACGTAGTCGACGCTGCCGCTTTCGCCCAGCGCACGGCGCAGGTACACCGCAGTGTTCAGGGTGTCGCCGCCAAAGCTCTGAACCAGGCTGCCGTCGGCGCGGTGTTGCAGTTCGATCATGCATTCGCCGATCAGGGCGATGCGAGGGGTTGTGTTCATGCCTGAGTCTCTGATGTGGTTGAGGGCTCTATCGGGGGCAAGCCCCCTCCCACATGGGAACGCATTTCAACAGGTGGGTGGGGGCTTGCCCCCGATAGGGGCGGCGCGGTTTAGAAGCAGGTGTGCAGGGGTTCGATCACTTGCAATTGCTCATCCACCAGGCAGCCGACTTGCCATTTGTCGAAGGTCAGGCACGGGTGCGAGGTGCCGAAGGAAATGATGTCGCCAATGCGCAGTTCCAGCCCCGGCGCCACGGTCATAAAGGCGTGCTGGTCCATCACGGCCGTGACGCTGCAGGCACTCACGTCATCGCCTTCGGCCGGCAGGATACCGGCCTTGTAGCGCTTGAGCGGCATCGGCAGGCCGGCGTCGTAGGCCACGTCGCGCTTGCCCAGGGCGATGACTGCAAACCCTGGCTCGGGCAGCGATTGTACGTGGGCCCAGACTTCCAGGGCCGGGCGCAGGCCTTCGCTGAGGTCGCTGCGGCGGTCGAGCACGCAGCACTGCGCATCTTTGTAGATACCGTGGTCGTGGGCCACGTAGCTGCCGGGGCGCAGTACGCTGAGAAAACGCCCGGCGGCGTTCTGGGCTTCGAACGACTCGGCGATCAGGTCGTACCAGGCCGACCCCGAAGCGGTGACGATGGGCTTGGCCAGATCGAAAGCGCCGCTGTCCTGCAGTTCCATCGCCAGGCGCACCAGGCTCGCGGCAAAATCGCGAATACCGCGGATGGCGTGTTCGCCGTGGATCACCCCTTCGTAGCCTTCGATCCCCGTCAGTGCCAGGGCCGGCTGCGCCTTGATCGCCTTGGCCAGGTCGCGCACGTCCTGCTCGCTGCGGCACCCGCAACGTCCGCCGAGCACGCCATACTCGATCATCACGTTCAGGCGCAGGCCACGGGCGGCAAAAAACCGCCCCAGGTCGGCGACGTTGTCCGGATGGTCGACCATGCAATGGAACTCGAAATCCTGGTCGGCCAACAGCTCAGCAATCAACGCCATGTTCGGCGCGCCCACCAACTGGTTGGCCATCAATACGCGGCGCACGCCACCGGCATAAGCAGCACGGGTCTGCACCGCGCTGGCCAGGGTAATACCCCACGCGCCCTGCTCGATCTGCCGTTTGAACAGCGCCGGCATCATGCTGGTCTTGCCATGGGGCGCCAGCTCGGCGCCGCTGTTGCGGACAAACGTCTGCATCCAGCGAATGTTGTGTTCCAGGGCGTCACGGTGCAGCACCAGGGCCGGCAGGCTGACGTCGCGGACCAGATGGGCACCGACCGCGGCGGCGCCTTTTTCAACGGCATTGAGGGCAGGCATAAGAGGTTCCTATTCGTTGATGCGACGGGCCAGATGGTTGGCGCTTTCGATCAGCACCCGGCGATAGTCGTTGTAGTTGTTGAGGGCGTCGGCCCGTGGCGCGACGATGCACAAAGTCGCGATGCTCACCCCTTGGGCATCCCGCACCGGGGCGGCGAAACAGTGGGTGAAGGTGTCGGCCACGCTGTCGAACGAGAAGAAGCCGTCGAGGCTGGCTTGACGAATCTGCGCCAGGAAAGTCTCCAGCGGCAGGCGCTGGCCGTCCGGCAGGATGAAGTCGTCGGGGTCGATCAGGTCGACGATCTGCTGATCGCTCAAGTGCCCCAGCAGCAGACGCCCGGAGGCAGTCCAGGGGATGGGCGCGTTTTCGCCGATGTCCGAGGAAATACGGAAATGCCGCTCACCTTCGCGCATCAGCGCCACGGTGTATTTGCGCCCGTTGAGCAGGCACATCTGGGCGGTCTCGTGGGTCTGGCTGACGATCTCCTGCAAGGCATGGTCGGCCTCGCGGGTCAGGTCGAAATGGCGCAGGTGCGCCTGACCGAGAAAGTACAGTTGGCGGCCCAGGTAGACGTGACCGTCCTTGCCCACCGTTTCCAGGATGCGCCGTTCCAACAGCGAGGCGACCAGTTCATAGACCGTGGACTTGGGGCTGCCGATGCCGCTGGCGATATCGTTCGGGCGCAGTGGTTGGCCGATTTCCTTGAGAAAATCGAGAATATCGAACGCGCGGTCCAGGCCTTTGGCGCGGCGTTTGATGGTGTCTTCGGTCATGGCGGTATTCGGTCCGGTCGAAGTGGTTGGGTGCGGCACAATGCCCTGTGGAAGGGGGATAAGTCCCCCTCCCACAATGGATCTGTTGTGGTCTCACGATCCGGGCAATTTAGCCTTTTTTCCGGTAGGCCACGCAATCGATCTCGACCTTGCAATCGACCATCATGCTGGCTTGCACGCAAGCCCGCGCAGGGGCGTGTTCAGGGGTGAAATATTCGCCGAAGACTTTGTTGAAACTCCAGAAGTCCCGTGGGTCTTCCAGCCATACGCCGACCCGGACCACGTCTTTCAATTCGTAGCCGGCTTCTTCCAGAATCGCTACCACATTGCGCAAGGTCTGGTGGGTTTGCTCGACAATGCCGCCGGTAATGATTTCGCCGTCCACCGCCGGTACCTGGCCTGAGACGTATAACCAGCCATCCGCCTCCACGGCACGCGCGAAAGGACGAGGCTGGCCACCGCCGGCAGTACTGCCGGCTCCGTAACGAGTGATGCTCATAACGATGTGCTCCTGATTAAAAACGAATGTTCTTCAAAAATTCCGCGAGGCGCGGCGATTGCGGACGTTCGAAGATATCCTTCGACGAACCCTGCTCCTCAATACGCCCCTGGTTCATAAATACGATCTGGTCGGACACTTCATAGGCGAAACGCATTTCATGGGTGACCAGCAACATGGTCATGCCCTCTTCGGCAAGGCCCTTGATCACACTGAGCACTTCGCCGACCAGTTCCGGGTCCAACGCCGAGGTCACTTCATCGAACAGCATCAGGCTGGGGTTCATCGCAATGGCGCGGGCAATCGCCACGCGCTGTTGCTGGCCACCGGACAATTGGCCGGGAAAGTGATTGCGCCGCTCTAGAAGTCCTACGCGCTCAAGCCATTTTTCCGCGAGCGCTACCGCCTGGTCCTTAGGCATTTTCTTAACTTTCAGTAAGCCCAGGGTGACGTTCTGCAACGCGCTCAAATGCGGAAACAGGTTGAACTGCTGAAACGCCATGCCCGTCATCGCCCGATGCTGAGCGATCACGCGCTCCGGGTGACGCACGCGTTTGCCACCGACGTCGCTGTAGCCAATCGACTCGCCGTCCAGGGTGATCTGGCCGCCCTGGAACTCTTCCAGCAAATTGACGCAACGCAGCAGTGTGGTCTTGCCTGAGCCGCTGGAGCCGATCAGCGTCACCACATTGCCGCGCTGCATCGACAGGTCGACGCCCTTGAGCACTTCGACCTCGCCGTACTGTTTGCGCAGGCCGCGAATGTTCAGCAGCGGTTCGGTTGTGTGAGATTGGTTCATGGCAAGGCCACCCGCTTTTCAATGTAGCGCCCGAATAACTCGATGGCGTAGTTGATGACAAAGAACAGAAACCCGGCGAACAGGTAGAACTCCAGGGTCATGAAGGTGCGTGCGATCACTTGTTGGGTGCTGAGCAGCAATTCGGCCACGCCGATTACCGACAGCAAGGTCGAGGCTTTGACGATTTCCGTGGAGGAATTGACCCAGGTCGGCAGGATCTGACGCAACGCCTGCGGCAACAGCACGTAGCCGAGCGACTGCCGGAACGTCAGACCGATCGCCTTGCTCGCTTCGAGTTGCCCACGGGGAATGGCTTGCAATGCGCCGCGCACGATTTCCGACACGTGGGAGCCGCAGAACAACGTAAGCCCGACCGCACCGGCCTGGAATGCGCTGATCTGCCAGCCGAGCGCCGGCAGCATGTAGAAGCACGCCAGCACCAGCACAAACACCGGGGTGCCACGGATCAGGTCGACATACAGGCGAAACGGTGCACGCATCCAGAACCTGCCGTAGGTCAGGATCAACCCGGCGACGATACCGATCAGCGTGCCAAAGATAATAGCCAGCGCCGACACATAGACACTGGCCTGAAACCCCGCCCAGAGCGTGTCCCGGGCGATCCACAACGCATGCAACCAGCTGGGAGATTCGTACATGGGGAACCCTCCTTAACGACGGATCGCCAGACGTTGTTCCAGGTAGCGGAGCAACAGGGCAATGAGGTAACAGGCGGCCACGTAGAGCGCGGTCGTGACCAGCCAGGTTTCAATCACCCGGTAGCTTTCGACGTTGATCTTGCGGGCGTAATAGGTCAGTTCCGGCACGGCGATCGCAGCGGCCAGGGAGGTGTCCTTGAACAGCGAGATAAAGTTGTTCGACAGCGCCGGCAGCACATTGCGCAGCATCACCGGCACGGTGATATAGGCCCGAATGCGCCACTCGCCCAGGCCGATGGCCAGGCCGGCTTCGCGCAGCCCCTTGGGAATATTCAACAGCCCGGCGCGGAACACTTCGGTCAGGTACGCCCCGGCGTAAAGCGACAAGGTGATGATGAACGAAGGAATCTTGTCCAGACGAATGCCCAGGCTGGGCAACGCAAAGTAGATCAATAGGATCAACACCAGGATCGGTGTATTGCGCACCACCGTCACATACACCGAGGCCAGCATGCGCAAGGCGCGGTGCCTGGACAGCATGGCAAACGCCATCAGCAGGCCGATCGCGCAGCCGATGGCGATCGACAGCAATGCCAGTTGCAGACCCAACCCGAGCCCCGCCAGCAAGGTGTCGAAATCGCGCCAGACGGCGGCAAAATTCAACTGATAATTCATGGTCAACGCTACCTGAGAGGGGCGCCAGTGTTGGCGCCCCGGTTTTTACACGTCACTTGAACTCGACAGGGAAGCCAATCGCCGGCTCCGGCAGGTCCACGCCAAACCATTGCTTGAAGGACGCTTTGTAGGTGGGGAACTCCACGCCGGTCATGGCTTCATGCAGCGCCGTGTTGACGAAGTTCAGCCAGTCCTGATCGCCGCGCTTGACCGCGCAGGCGTAGGTCTGCGGGCTCCAGGCGTAGGCCGGGCTGCGGTAGCGGCCGGGGTTCTGCACCATCAGGTATTTGACCGAGGACTGATCGGTGGCGGCGGCATCGGCGCGGCCGGAGTTCACGGCCTGGTACATCAGGTCAACGCTGTCGTACTGATCGACCTTGGCCTTGGGCAGCGCCTGGTGCACCAACTCTTCGGCGTACACGTTCTGCAGCACGGCCACGGTCACGCCATCGCCCGCGGCCTGCAGGTCGTCGATTTCCTTGTACTTGCTGTTGTTCGGCAGCAGCAGGCCCACGCCTTCGCGGTAGTAAGGCAAGGTAAACGCCACCTGCTGCGCGCGGCTGGCGGTGACGGTGATGAACTGGCAGCTCATGTCGACCTTGTCGGTCAGCAGGTTGGGAATTCGCGCGTCGGACGACTGCACCACGAACTCGACCTTGCTTGGGTCGTTGAACAGCCCCTTGGCCACGATGCGGCCGATATCGATATCGAACCCTTGCAACTTGCCATCCGCTCCCTGGAAGTGCCACGGCGCATTGGTACTGCCTGTACCCACGATCAGATGCCCACGTTTGAGCACATCATCGAGCTTGCTGCCCGCCGCCTGCGCAACGCTGGCGAGGGAAGCCGATGCGGCGAAGAGAAAAACACACGCTTTGAACACGGAAGGTCGGTGATGCATGACAAGCACTCCAGGGGTTGTGTATTCCGCTATACCGGAACTTAGTTTGTAACAACGGAATAGACAGCAGAAAGTGTGCCATACGTAGACGCGGAAAAATATGCTGGTGGGAAATACCTTTTAGATCAGTGAGATAGGCTTTTGTGAAATACTGCTAAGAGCCAGTATCGGCTGCTAAGGTGCTACCTGCGGCCACAGGTTGGGTGATAACGCCTCAATTGGGGGCGGTGGCAGCGTGGAAATATCGAGAGGGGGAGCTAGGCTTTCAGGGTCAGGCGCGGCGTGTTGTTTTGGTTTTTTGGAGGCGGGGTGCGGGGGCGATGATGAAGACGAGTGTTGTCGGGTTAGTGGTTTTTGCGATGTTTGCCGGGCATGCACTGGGCAGCGAGGACCGTCGCGCGTGCAAGGAGGAGTTGGCGAGGCTCAAGGAGTCCTTCGATGCCAATTACAGCAGCCAGAACCATCACGACTATCGCCGCGCCAAGGCGTCTCGCGACAATGAGGAATACCGCAAGTGCGCGAACCAGGCGCGCAAGGCGCGCGAACGCGCGGAACGGGAGGCTGACCTGTAAAGGTTGACAGTAGACGCAGGCGCGGGCCCGGCTTAGCGTTGGTGAAAACCAGCTCTATCCAGGAGGTTCACGCCATGGGGTATGCCACCGCAACGATTGCCAACGCCCAGGAATATCAACGGATCTTGAACACCAAGCGTCCGGTATTCATTTTGTTTGTCTCTGAGCATTGCCCAGCCTGCGTAACGGCCGGGCCGCTGTTTGACCGAATTGCCCGACAGTACCCGCGCGTGCGCAGCCTGGTGGTGGATTGCGCGAAGACGCCGAGGCACCCTGACGTGACGGGTACCCCGACGTTACTGATTTATATGCGCGGCACCTTGATGGAGAAACTCAAGGGCTTCGGGCCCGAGACCAAGCAACTCCGTGTCGTGCGCAGCACCTTCAAACACTATTCACGTCGCAAGGTTGCAAAACCACTTGCGTCACCCGCCGCTCTTCTACCGCGACCACCGTCAAACGCCAACCCTCATGCTCCAGCCGGTCGCCCACCACGGGCAGACGATCGAGCAGGCTCATCACCAATCCCGCCAAGGTCTGGTAATCCTGGGTAGCGATGGCGTTGAAGCCGATGCGTTGGCGCACGTGCTGCAGATTCAGCGCGCCGTTGACGCGAAAGCCCGCGCCTTCTTCAACAATGTCCGGGCCTTCAATTTCGCTGGCATCCGGCAGTTCGCCTGCGATCGACTCAAGAATGTCGGTCATGCTCAGTACGCCGATAAAATCACCGAATTCGTTGATCACAAACGCGATGTGGGTCGACTCCTGGCGCATCTGCTCCAATGCATTGAGGATCGAAAAACTCTCCAACAGATTGATCGCCCGGCGCGCCAGGTGCTCAAGGTTCGGCTCGTTACCAGCCAGGCATTCCTTGAGCAGTTCCTTCTTGTGCACAAAGCCTAATGGCTCATCAATGGCACCGTTACGGATCAACGGCAGCCGGGAATAGGACGAATGCATCAGTTTCAGGCGAATAGTGTCGCGATCGTCCGACAGATCGATGAAGTCGACCTTGGCCCGCGGTGTCATCAGCGTGCGGATCGGTCGCTCGGCCAATTGCAGTACGCCGCTGATCATGACCCGCTCGCGTCGGTGGAACAGCGGACCTTGCGCCGCGTCCGGTTCGCCCAGCAGATCGGCAACCTCTTCACCGACCTCTTCCACCGCCAAGCTGCGGCCGCCCAACAGGCGCATGACCGCATGGGCGGTGCGCTCACGCATCGGCAGCACGCCCTGCGCCGATTTCCTGCGACGGGCGCGGGCAATCTGGTTGAACACTTCGATCAGAATCGAGAAGCCGATGGCCGCATACAGGTAGCCCTTCGGAATATGAAAGCCCAGGCCTTCGGCGGTCAGGGCGAAGCCGATCATCATCAGAAAGCCCAGACACAGCATGATCACCGTGGGGTGGGCATTCACGAAGCGCGTCAACGGTTTGCTCGCGACAATCATCAGGCCGATGGAAATGATCACGGCGATCATCATCACCGCCAGCTCGTCCACCATGCCCACGGCGGTAATCACCGCATCCAGGGAAAACACCGCATCGAGCACCACGATCTGCGCCACGATGGGCCAGAACAGCGCATAAGCCGCATTGCCCGAACGCTGTGCCACATGGCCCTCCAGACGCTCATGCAATTCCATGGTCGCCTTGAACAGCAGGAACACACCGCCGAACAGCATGATCAGATCGCGCCCCGAGAAAGCCTTGTCAAAGACCTCAAACAGCGGCTGGGTGAGCGTTACCAACCAGGAAATACTCGCCAGCAGGCCCAGGCGCATCAGCAACGCCAGAGACAAACCGATCAACCGCGCACGGTCGCGCTGCTCGGGCGGGAGCTTATCCGCCAGGATCGCGATAAACACCAGGTTGTCGATACCCAGCACCAGTTCCAGCACAATCAAGGTCAACAAGCCGAGCCAGGCCGTTGGATCCGCTAACCATTCCATTTATGAAGTCTCCTGGTTGAATTCAGAATGCCGGACACGGCAAGACGCGGTCAGAAGACCGGGACAAGGTTAGCAATCGAAAAACGGGATGTTTCAGCGGGAACGGCAGCAACAAGCGCCTTGGGGAGAGACGACTGGGGGGCTCCGAGAGGGTATTCATGCAAGTCCTGTGATCAGAAAAGGACTTAAATCCTACATTCGAAACGCGACTTTCCCACAACACAAAACCATTACAAAACCTGTACCTGACACATAAACCAGGTGGGAGGGGCTTGCCCCCGATCGCTCACCACAGCAAGCCCGCTCCACACAGTTATTTATCAGCCTTAAGATGTGTGCACAGACCCACGCCCACAATCACACTGCATTCTGAATCCAGGTTTACCAAAAGCGCTGCTGAGTCAACCGACTCCACCACGTCAACAACACTCGATCCACCGACCCGCTCGCCGCCAACCCCACGCGCTCCTGCAAACTCTTGCGCTCGGCATAGTGCAAATGAAACACCTCGGCCGTCTTCGCCTTCGTCGCCAGGTATTCATCGCTGGTCTGCAGTTCATCAACCAGCTGTTTATCCAACGCAGCCACACCCAGCCACACTTCGCCGGTCGCCACTTCGTCGATGGCCAGTTGCGGGCGATAACGCGAGACAAAGTTCTTGAACAGTTGATGGGTAATGTCCAGATCCTCCTGGAACTTCTCCCGGCCCTTCTCGGTGTTTTCGCCAAACACCGTCAAGGTGCGCTTGTATTCACCAGCGGTGAGGACTTCAAAGTCGATATCGTGCTTCTTGAGCAGGCGATTGACGTTGGGCAACTGCGCCACCACGCCAATGGAGCCGAGGATGGCAAACGGGGCGCTGATGATCTTCTCGCCGATGCACGCCATCATGTAGCCGCCGCTGGCCGCCACCTTGTCGATGCACACCGTCAACGGCACGCCGGCCTGGCGGATACGCGCCAGTTGCGACGAGGCCAGGCCATAGCTGTGCACCATACCGCCGCCGCTTTCCAGGCGTAGCACCACTTCGTCCTTGGGCGTGGCCAGGCTCAGGAGTGCGGTGATTTCATGGCGCAGGCTTTCGGTGGCCGAAGCCTTGATGTCACCGTCGAAATCCAGCACGAACACGCGTGGTTTAGCTTCGGCTTTTTGCTTGCCCTTCTTTTTCTCAGCCTTGCCCTCGGATTTGCGCAGGGCCTTGAGCTGGTCCTTGTCGAGCAGGCTCGACTCCAGACGTTCGCGCAGGCCTTTGTAGAAATCGTTGAGTTTGCTGACCTGCAATTGGCCGGCGGACTTGCGCCGACCTTTGCTGCGCAGCGCCGCGAAGCTGATCAGCACCACCAGAATGGCGACCACCAGGGTGACGGTTTTAGCTAGAAAACTTGCGTACTCGGCAAGAAACTCCATAAGACACCTATGAGGCTCGAAAGCCGCAGTCTACGGGGATTGGCGTCGCTGTGTCTAACGCTGTTCACTCGGTCAGAAACCTACAAAAAAAACGACAGGGTCCTACTTGAGTAGTTCGATTCCCACACAATTTTCAGACGTACAACTCAGCATTTACAGGGGAAAACGACTTTAAACTTCGCGTTGAAAGCATTCGACAGGACCCCTGCTCATGCGTCCCTTCCCGCTCGATATTCGCGCCTGCCTGCTCACGGCCCTGTCCATTGCGTCGAGTGCCGCCACGCCCGGTCTGGCCGCTACCGTGCAGGCCAACCCGGTTGAGCTGCGCACACAGGAATTCGAACGCCGAACCCGTGAACATCTGGAACGCGAGCAACGCTTGCGCCAGCTCGAACGCGAACCACCGGCGCCGGCAAGCCCCTCCGCACCGTCGCCCGTCACCGACGAGCCCTGCTGGCACACGAGCGGGCTGAGCCTGACGGGCAATTCCCTGTTGGACCCTGCGCGCGTGCGCAGCCTGCTGCAGTCACACCTCACCGTCTGCATGAGCGCTACGCAGATAAACCAACTGCTCGCGGCATTGACCGCGCTGTATGTCGACGCGGGCTTTATCGCCAGCCGGCCGTACTTGCGGCAGGCGCCCGAAGATGGCCAACCCTTGGATATCGTCATCGAACAAGGCTTTGTCGAGAGCATCGAGCTGGCCGACCCGAGCCTGCCCGTGTCGCTGCGCGGTGCGTTTCCCGGGATGCTGGGCCAACCGCTGCAACTGCGCGACCTGGAGCAGGGCCTCGACCAGTTGAACCGCCTGCGCTCACTCGACCTGACGGTGCAGGTATTGCCCGGCACCGAGCCCGGCGGCTCCCATCTGCGGGTGCATCCGCGCAGCGTTGCATCGCGCCTGAGCAGCATTGCGCGGTACAACAACCGGGGCGCCGACACCACCGGGCGGCACACGGGCGTGTTCAACCTCGCCTACGACAGCCCGCTGGGCCTGAATGATTTCATCAACCTCAGCGCCAGCACCTCCCTGGCCGGCAGCACCCGTTACAGCCGCTCCGAGGGCATCTACTATTCGCTGCCCTACGGGTACTGGACCCTGGCCCTGACTGCCAGCCAGGCGCATTACCGGTACGGCATCGAACTGCCCAGTCAGACCATCAGGGCCAACGGTCAGGTCAATCAGTATGGCGTGGGCCTCAACCGCCTGTTGTGGCGCGACCAGCGCACCCTGCTGAACGGCAACCTGCGCCTGAGTACCAAACGTTCACGCAGCTATATTGCCGACACCTTCCTGGCGATTCAGAGCCCAAGCCTCACGGTGGCCGAAGCCAGCCTCAACCTGCTGAGGATCTCCGACGGCATCTGGAACGGCACACTCAGCTACGCCCAGGGCCTTCGTGGGCTGGGCGCCGACCGGGACAGCCAGCACCCATCCCCGGGCCTGCCGCGCGCGCAGTTTCGCAAGTACCGCCTCGACATCGACTACACGCGTCAAAGCCAGCGTATCGAGCGGTTATGGAGCAGCCAATTGACGCTGCAATACAGCCCCGACCCGCTGCCGGGCCTGGAGCAGCTGCTGGTCACCGACCATTACGCGGTGCGCGGCTTTCGCCTGAGCACACTGGCCGCCGCCAACGGTGCGGTGTGGCGCAATACCCTCAGCCTGCCACGCCCGCTTGCCGAGCAATGGCATATCAGCCCCCGATTGGGCGTCGACCTGGGCTGGAGCCAGTACGTAAACGGCGCCGACATCCAGCGCGTGGGCGGCGCCAGCCTTGGCATGGCGCTGTCCCGGCGCGACTGGCAGCTGGACCTGGATTACCAGCGCGGCCTGTTCGGGCCGGCGTTGCCAGCCAAGGCGCGAGGCTTCTGGCTGATGGAGTTGAGCCTGCCTCTGAAATGACCCTTTCACAACAACAAGAAGACCACACCATGAGCCGTCATTCTCGATTTCCCCGCGTTCACCTCAAACCCTCCCAGACCCTGCGCTGGGCAATCTGCAGCCTGATCACCCTTCACTCAGGGCAACAAACCTTCGCCGCCGACGTGCTACCGGTGGCCGGCAATGCGCAGCTTGTCACCGCACAGGGCGTGCCGGTGGTGAACATCGTCGCGCCCAACGCGGCCGGGGTCTCCCACAACAAATTTGTCGACTACAACGTCCAGCGTGCAGGCCTGGTGCTGAACAACGCATTGACCGCGGGCCAGTCGCAACTGGCCGGGCGGCTGTCGGCCAACCCACAGTTGCGCGGGCACGAGGCACGCTTGATTCTGAATGAAGTGGTCAGCCGCAACGCCTCCCGCATCAATGGCGCACAGGAAGTGTTCGGCCGCCCCGCCGACTACGTCCTGGCCAACCCCAATGGCATCCACGTCAATGGCGCCAGCTTCATCAATACACCGCGCGCCAGCTTTGTGGTGGGACGCCCGGAGTTCGAGAACGGTGCGCTCAAGCGCCTCACCACGTTCGATAGCGTCAACGCGCTGAACGTCGGCGAGCGAGGTGTGCACAACAGCACCGGCGCTATCGACCTGATTGCCCCGCGCATCGACACCACCGGGCCTGTCAGCGCACGAGACGACCTCAACCTGGTCCTCGGACAGAACCGCCTGCGCTACAGCGACAGCAGCCTTGAAAGCAGCCGCCGGGCCAACACGCGCCCGGTGGATGCGCAACTGCTGGGCGCCATGCAAGGCGGGCGTATCACGCTGGTCAGTACTGCCGAAGGCGCCGGGGTCAGGATCGCCGCGCCGCTGACGGCACGCGGCGATATCAAGGTCACCTCAGCCGGCAATCTGGAAATCTCCGGCATTCCCGACCCCCTGCGTATGCGGGTCAGCAGCACCTCCGGCGATATTGCGCTGCAGGCTCGGGATGACCTGAACTTGTCGGCGGTAGACGTGCAGGGCCGCGCCATCGATGCGAGCGCCGGGGGCACCCTGCGGCTTGACGCGAAAACCCGCACTAGCCGGGACGAGAAACGTGAGTCCTGGAAAAAGAAGGTGCTGTTCGTCACCCACGAAACCTACGACAAAACGACCCTGAAAACCCGCGTCGAGCAATTCGGCACCCACCTCAAGGCGCGCACCGACCTGACGCTCAAGGCCGGCGCAGACCTGCAGCTGGCCGCCTCCACCGCGACCGCCGGCGGCACCTTGCGCGCCACGGCCGGCCGGGACCTGCGCCTGACCGCACTGAACGACGCTGAGACCACACGCGAAACGCTCAAGCACCGCAAAGGCCTGTGGCGCGGCGACTACGACACCACCCGCGGCACCGAGACCGCGCGCGGCAGCAGCCTCTCGAGCGGCGGCGCGATGACCCTCAGCAGTGGCAAAAACCTTGCCGTGCTCGGCAGCCAGGTGCAGAGCCGGCGCGACCTGACCATCGAGGCCGGGAAACAGGTCAACATCGGCGTAACACGGGCCGCCCGCAAGCGCATTGAGCAGAACTACGAAGGCGACCTGGTCTCCGGCGCGTTCTTCGGCAATAAAAACAAGGACAACCTCTCGCAGGACACAGCGGTCGGCAGCCGCGTCGGCGCCCAAGGTACGCTGCGCGTGCAGTCCGAGGATGTGCTGATCAGCGGCAGCCAGGTGCTCGGCCAACGCGATGCGCTGCTGATCAGCAACAGCGGCGCCTTGACGATTGACGGTGCCGAGAGCCGGGTGAGCTCGGACAAATCCAATACCGACAGCAAACTGTTCGGCTTGCTCAAGGATCACACCGGCGAGCGAAAAGACACCAGTACTCAGGTGCGCAGCCAGGTGCAATCGCACAGCAACCTGCACCTGCAAAGCGCCAAAGACCTGAACGTGATCGGCTCCGATGTCCAGGCAAAGGCCGAACTGGCGTTGAGCGCCGCCGCAGATATCAATGTGCTGGCAGCCACCCAGCGCGAGACCACCGTCACCCAGACCGTGCGCAATGGTTTTTCCCCCTCCACCAGCGAGACCAAACAGCAAGCCCCCGGCATCAAGGACTCCAATCAGTTCCAGGCGGGCGTCAATTACACTCAACAGCAGAACACCACCACCCTGGAGCGGCTGACCCATGAGGGCAGTCAACTCAAAGGCGGCACGGTGGACCTTACCGCAGGCGATAAGCTGCGCGTCACGGCCTCTGACGTCAGCGCAACCCACGGCGACTTGAACCTGAGCGCCTCATCCATTGAGTTGCTCAGCGCCGCCGACCAGACCACGCAGACCCATGAAAACGACAAGTTTGCCCTTGGCTATTACGCCACCGGTGGCATGGACCGTGCGGGCGGCGGTTACACCGTCGGCAAGGAGCAAGGGGTGCAAACCCAGACCACCAATACCGTCAAGACAAGCCAATTGGACAGCGCGGGCGATCTCACGCTCGTCGCCGGGCAGGTTGTCACCGAAGCGGCGCAGCTCAAAGCCGGCCAGGACCTGACAATCAACGCCGGCAGCGTGGAGAACCGCGCGGTGTCCGACAGCACGGTCGAAACCGAGCAGGTCAGCCGCTGGACCGCCAGCATCGGCGGCAATGTGGAATACAAAGACGTCACACGGCCGGTGCAGAAAGTCGTCGACGGGGTGGATCAGAGCAAGTTCTACCAGCCCTCGGTGCTGGATGCGCTTGACCCACCCAACCTGGGCGTCGACCTGGCGTTCAATGCGCTGGAAACCGGCGCCGAAAAAGGCGTCAGCACGGCGGTGGTTACGACGCTCGAAGGTGCCTCGGTGAAGGTGCAGGTCGACGGGGCGCTGGTGGACACCGGCACTCGCTATGTGGCGAACGCCGGCAGCGTCTCGATCAACGCCGACAGCCACGCGTTCACGGCCGCCGAAAACCGCACCTGGCAACGGGACACCGGCACCGACGCCGATGTTTCACTGCGGCTCTACACCACCACTGGCCGAGACATCAACGGGCGAATCCTCGGTGTGGGCGGCAGTTTTGATCTGGCGGGCGCCACCGGCACCGCAGTGCCAGGCAGCCTTGAAGCGACACACGGCATCAGCGTGCAATTGGGCAGCGACGGGCGCTATGAGGGCACCCGTTTCAACGCCGGGCTGGGTGACCTGAAGGTGCACACGCCGGGCTCGCTGACCTTTGATGAAGCCCGTAACTGGCAGCGCTCCGGCGAAGGCACCTTGAGCGGTTTCGGTTGGCTCGAAGTGGGCAGCAGCCCCGCCAGCAGTAAAAAAGCCAACGCCGGCGGGCAGTTGGATAAGGCCGAGCTGACCGTAGAGGACTCCCAGGGCCGCGCAGCCAGCCTGGTCGCCGCAGGGCTGACCGAGATCAGCGCCGGGCAGGACTTGACCTTGCACGGTACGCAAGTCGGCGCGGCGGACGGCGGCAACGTTAGCCTCACGGCCGGCAACCGCCTTGAGTTCCTGGCCGGCATCGATACCCACACGGCCGACGGTAACAGCCTCGGCGGCGGCGGTCGCGCCAGCGTCAAAGGCTCTCGCAGTGACACGGCCAACAGCAAAAGCGGCAGTGCCGGTGCCCAGTTCAGCCTGGCCGATGTCAATGAACGCAGCACCGTGCAGCGCAGCGGCTCCCTCGACAGCTCCGGGCGTGTGCGCCTGCAGGCCGGCAGCGTGCGACTGCAAGGCGTCCAGGGCCAGGCGCGGGCATTCGAGCTGGCCGCGACGCAAGGCCAGCTGTTGCTGGAGTCCGCGCTGACCCACGAACAGCGCAACAACCGCTCCATCGCCGGTGGCCTGGGGCTCAGCGGCAGCCGCGGTTCGGACGCAGCCAGCAACGGCGCCGGGCTGTTCGCCCGGGCCAAGGGTGGGGTCGATACACTCAATAGCCAGACCCACACCAATACGCGCCTGCAGGCCGATCGCATTCAGCTCGACAGCCGGGGCGATACGCGGCTGCTGGGCGCTGTGGTCACGGCGCACGACGTCAGCGGCACTGTCGGCGGCGACCTGATCGTGCAGAGTCGGCAAGACCAGGTAACCGGTTTGAAAGTGCAGGTGGATACGCAATTGACCACCGAGAAGAACCCGGCCGGCACCGTGGATAAACTCAGCGTGGCCAGCGGCCCCCTGGCCGGCAAGCTCAAGAGCGGCAGCAAAAATCTCTATGAAAAAACCGCCGACAAGGCGCGTACGCTCAAGGACAAGCTGACCGGCAGAACCGCCGCCGCGCCCTCGGGCAGCCCCGCAAGCGGTGCTGCCGATAGCGGCTCCGCGTTGAAAAATCTGTTGTTCCAGAACCCCGCCCATCGCAGCACCACCCCGACGCTGCTGGTAGATGTCACCCGGTTGAGCAATGACACAGTCGCCCAGGCGTCCGGCATCAGCGGCCGCGACGGCGTGGCCCTGCAGGTGGGCGGCGAGGTCGAGCTGACCGGGGCTCGCATCCGTTCCAGTGATGGCGGCGTGACGCTGGGTGGCGCGAACGTCACTACCCACGATGTGCGAGGCCGTGACACCCGTACGGACTTCTCGCTGAATGTCTCCACCTCCCCCGAGCAGCTGAGCAAGGCCTTGTACGCGCAATTCACCGACAGCGCTGATCCACAGCGCCAGCGCGATGAACAATTCAACCTGGGCCTGCTGCGCGGTGGCGGCCATGACCAAAGCCAATGGTTGACCAGCGGGATCGATCAACGCCTGCGCTGAAGTGCACCGGCCCCGCACGGCGGGGCCCTTGAGCGGACTCTAAGGAGCTTTTAAAACAAGCGTATGTTTTTTCATTGACAGCTCCCCGGCATCCTCATAACCTCGCCAGACTTTCAACGTACCGGGTGACGGACGTGGGCAGCATCTATTTGATTCGACATGGCCAGGCCTCTTTCGGTGCAGACGACTACGACGTGCTGTCGCCCATCGGCGTGGAACAAGCGCAAGTACTCGGTCGCCACCTGGCGGACATGGGCCTGGTGTTCGACCGCTGCATCGCCGGCGACCTGCGCCGCCAGCAGCACACCGCGACGGCCGCCTTCGACCAGTACAGCGCGCTCGGCCTGCCGATACCAGCCCTGGAAACCGACAGCGCCTTCAACGAGTTCGACGCCGACGCCATCATCCGCGCCCTGCTCCCCGACCTGCTGACCAGCGAGCCCGAAGCCCTGGACATCCTGCGCAATGCCGCGCAGAACCGCAGTGAATTCCAACGCATCTTCGCCCTGATCATCGAGCGCTGGCTGGCCGGCACCTACGACCCGCCGGGGCTGGAGAGCTGGCTGGGGTTCATCGAACGGGTGCAAGGCGGCCTGCAACGCATCCTGGACGCGGCGAGCAACTCGCACAAAATTGCGGTGTTCACCTCCGGCGGCACCATCACCGCCCTACTCCATCTGATCACCCGAATGCCCGCCGCCCAGGCCTTCGAACTGAACTGGCAAATTGTAAACACCTCGCTCAACCAGCTGAAATTCCGCGGCCGCGAGGTGGCCCTGGCTTCCTTCAACAGCCATACCCACTTGCAACTGTTGAAGGCGCCGCAGCTCATCACCTTCCGATGAACCGCGGCCAACCGTGACCCCAAGGTCACTGGACTCTACCCTTAAGGATCGAAACCATGACTGACGTAGCCAAAGCTGTAGAAGCAATGAAAGCCAAATTCAACCCAAGCGCCGCCGAAGGCCTGGACCTGGTGTTCGGTTTCCGTATCGACGACACCAAGAACTTCTCCCTGATCGTCAAGGACAAGACCTGCGAACTGCAGGAAGGCGAAAACCCAGACGCTCAGGTCACCCTGGTGATGGACAGCGAAACCCTGGAAGGCATCGTCAGCGGCGAGACCGATGGCATGCAGGCCTTCATGGGCGGCAAGCTGCGCACCGAAGGCGACATGATGCTGGCGATGAAGCTGAGCGAACTGTTTCCGTCCTGATTCGCGGGCGACCCTGAGTCTCTGTGAGGGGGGCTTGCTCCCGATGGCGGGTTGTCAGTCGCTTCATCAGTTGACTGATCCACCGCTATCGGGGGCAAGCCCCCTCCCACATTGGGACTGCAGCAACAACGCCACCAGCGCACTCCAACCCGTTTGGTGTGAAGCCCCCAACCCCCGCCCCGTCTCGCCATGGAAATACTCATGGAACAACACCAGGTCACGACTGGCCGGGTCTGCCTCCAATTGTGCATACCCTGCCATCGACGGTCGTGAACCGTTTTCATCCCGCAGAAACAGGCGGGTCATCCGCTGGCTGAGGCTGTCGGCCACTTCCCCCAGCGACGCCAGGTAGCCGCTGCCCACCGGGTACTCCACCGAGAAATTATCCGCGTAGTAACGCTGAAATTCGCGCAACGATTCGATCAGCATGTAGTTCACCGGCATCCACAATGGCCCGCGCCAGTTGGAATTGCCGCCGTACAGGCGCGAGTCGGATTCACCCGGCTGGTAACGGGCGCACAGGGTATCGCCATTCATCTTCAGCGCCAGTGGCTGCTCGGCGAACGCCTTGGACAGGGAGCGCACGCCAAAGGCCGAGAGGAATTCGTCGGCATCGAGCATCCGCCGCAGCAAATCCTTCGTACGCTCGCCACGCAACAGCGCGAGTAGCAGGCGATTGCCCTGGCCCGGTTCGTTCCAGCGCGACACCAGCTTGGCAAGGTCCGGCCGGTGATGCATGAAACCCAACAGCCGTTCACGCAACCCCGCCAGCCCTTCGTGTTCGCGCTGTTCCAGCACCAGCACGGCAAACAGCGGCATCAGGCCGACAATGGAGCGCAGGCGCACCGGCTCGTTCTGGCCGTCGGGACGGTGCAGTACGTCGTAAAAGAACAGGTCCTGCTCGTCCCACAGGCCTTCGGCGCTGTCGTCGACCCGGTTAATGGCGCCCGCGATATACAGGAAGTGCTCGAAAAACTTCACCGCGATATCGACATATACGGCATTGCGCTTGGCCAACTCCAGAGCGATACGCATCAGGTCCAGGGCATACGCCGCCACCCACGCCGTGCCGTCGGCCTGATCGAGCTGATAGCCCGGCGGCAGCGCGGCCGAGCGATCGAACAACGCAATATTGTCCAGGCCCAGGAAACCGCCCTGGAACAGGTTGCGCCCCTCGGCGTCCTTGCGGTTGACCCACCAGGAAAAATTCAACAGCAGCTTGTGGAAGATCCGCTCAAGAAAATCCAAATCGCCGATACCGGTGAGCGCCTTGTCCTGCTGATACACCCGCCAACTGGCCCATGCGTGCACCGGCGGGTTGGCGTCGTCGAAACGCCATTCGTACGCCGGCAGTTGGCCGTTGGGGTGCATGAAGCGATCTTTCACCAGCAGCAACAACTGATGCTTGGCATACCCCGGATCGATCAGCGCCATGGCAACGGCCTGGAACCCTTGGTCCCAGGAGGCATACCACGGGTATTCCCAGGTGTCGGGCATGGTCAAGATGTCGAAATTGGACAGGTGCCGCCAATGGCTATTGCGCAGATGCAGGCGCTCGGGTGGCGGCGCAGGCTGGGTGGGATCGCCGTCGAGCCATTGGTTGACGTCGAAGTAGTACAGCTGCTTGGACCACAGCAAGCCAGCCAGAGCCTGGCGCTGGACATTGCGCGCGTCCGCGTCGCTGATGCCGTGTTGCAACGCCGTATAGAAATCATCCGCCTCCTGGCGACGCTGCTCGAACAGCTTGCGCGCATTGACCTGGGGCGCTGCCAACGGCGCGAAGCGCACGTACAGGGTCTGGCTGGCCAGCCCCGCCAGATCGAGGATGAAACGCGCGGCGACCTTGGTGCCGGCGTCGCGACGAATCGCCGAATCAACGCCGCTCACCAGGTAATCGTTGATGCCATCTTTGAACGGACCCGGCGCTGCCTGCCCGTTCAACCGAACGACATTGCTTTCGTTTTCACAGAACACCCATTCCAGCCCGTCCTGGCCCCAGGCGCTGAGACGGCGATCCGCCAGCTCAGGATGACGCGCCAACACCTGCTCGCCGTCCAGGCTCAGCCGTGGCTTGGGTGCATCGAATGTCCAGCTCCAGTCATTGCGCGCCCACAATTGCGGCAGCACCTGCAGGCGCGTGGGCTGCTGCGAGCGGTTGTGCACGGTGATACGCATGAAAATATCGTCGGGCTGGTGCTTGGCGTATTCGACGCTGACATCGCAATAACGGTTGTCCTCGAACACCCCGGTATCGAGGATTTCATACTCGGCATCGCTCAAGCTGCGCCGGGCGTTCTCGGCGACCAGGTCGTCATAGGGGAACGCGGCGTGCGGGTACTTGTACAGCATGCGCATGTAGGCATGGCTCGGTACACCGTCGACGAAAAAGTACAGCTCCTTGACGTCCTCCCCGTGGTTGCCCTCGGCGTTGTTCAGGCCGAACAGACGCTCCTTGATGATCGCGTCGCGCTCGTTCCACAGCGCCAGGCCCAGGCACCAGTGTTGCGCCTTGTCGCTGAAACCGGCCAGGCCATCCTCGCCCCAGCGATAGGCACGGCTGCGCGCGTGATCGTGGGGAAAGTAGCGCCAGGCATCGCCGTCGGCGCTGTAGTCCTCGCGCACCGTGCCCCACTGGCGTTCGCTCAGATAGGGCCCCCACGCGCGCCAGGCGTCGGCGCACTCACCAAGCAGGCGCCGGCCCTCGATCGTTTGCAGAATAGACGCGCTCATCCGATCCTCCATCAGGCAATGGGTGGCGGCCAGTGTAGAACCCCTGCGCGTATCAATGCACATGAACTCGGTTTTACCTTGACTCATTCGTTTGCAGAATGAAGTCCAGAGGATTCTTCGTTTGCAAGCCGCCCCAGGGCTCAACAAAATCCAGCCAACGCTCACGCCCTCTTCCATTGTCATCAGGAATTTTTCTATGCCAGCCAGCGCACCTGTCAGCCCAGACGAGATTCGCAAGGGCTTTTCCAAGGCCATGTCCGAGATGTACCGCGAGGAAGTCCCGCTGTATGGCGCGCTGATGGAACTGGTGGCGCAGGTCAACGCACAGGCGCTTGAGGCCGACCCGGTACTGGCGCAACAGCTGCAACGCACCGGCGAAATCCAGCGCCTGGACATGGAACGTCATGGCGCCATTCGCCTGGGCACGGCCGCCGAGCTGGCTACCATCCGCCGTTTGTTCGCGGTCATGGGCATGCAGCCGGTGGGCTATTACGACCTGACCCCGGCGGGCGTACCGGTGCATTCCACCGCGTTCCGCGCGGTGCATGAAAGCGCGCTGCAAGCCAGCCCGTTTCGCGTATTCACGTCGCTGCTGCGCCTGGAACTGATCGAAGACCCCGAACTGCGCGTCTTCGCCGAAACCGCCCTGGCCAAACGCTCGATCTTCACCCAGGGCGCCCTGGCGTTGATCGAGCAGGCGGAGCGAGACGGCGGCCTCAACGCAGCGGCCGCCGATGAATTTATTCGCCAGGCCCTGGAAACGTTCCGCTGGCACCACACTGCCACGGTTACCGCCACGCAATACCGGCAACTCAGCGACCAGCATCGCCTGATCGCCGACGTGGTGGCCTTCAAGGGCCCGCATATCAACCACCTCACCCCGCGCACCCTGGACATCGACCAAGTACAAGCCGCCATGCCCAGTAAAGGCATCACGCCCAAGGCCGTGATCGAAGGCCCGCCCCGCCGCCAGTGTCCGATCCTGCTGCGCCAGACCAGCTTCAAGGCCCTCGACGAACCCATCGCATTCACCGACGCCCAAGGCAGCCACAGCGCACGTTTCGGCGAAATCGAACACCGCGGCGTCGCACTCACGCCCAAGGGCCGCGCGCTGTATGACCGCCTGCTGAATGCCGCCCGTGATGAGTTGGGCACCTTCCCCAACGAGAGCAACGCCGCGCGCTACACGCAGTTGATGGCGCAGCACTTCCAGGCGTTCCCCGATAACTACACGCACATGCGCGAACAGGGCCTGGCGTACTTTCGCTACTTCGCCACGCACACAGGCATGGCAGCCCGCGGCCAGGCCGACCAACCCCGCACCCTGCCGGCGCTGATCGACGCAGGACACATCGATGTAGAACCATTGGTCTATGAGGACTTCCTGCCAGTGAGCGCAGCCGGAATCTTCCAGTCGAACCTGGGGGACGCTGCGCAAAGTCACTACTCGGCCAACTCGAACCAGGCCGAGTTCGAGCAGGCCCTGGGCAGCCCGACCCTTGATGAATTGAAGTTGTATGCAGAGACGCAACAGCGATCGATGGAGGAGTGTTTGCGGGTGTTGTTGGCCTGAACGCTACCGTTCATGCAGTCCTGGATAAAACTGCCCTTTGAGTGGGAGCGAGCTTACTCGCTCCCAGGTTGTGCTCAGCCCAATTGCGCCACGATCTTGTCTTTCACCAATAAGCGTTTTTTCTTCAGTTTTTCCACGTCCTCATCGCTGGCACTTGCTCCTTCGGCCTTCACTACGTCCGCATCGGCGGCGTCGTATTGGCTGAGCAGCGAGTCCAGACGTTTATCGCTTGCCCTGCGTTCGTGAACGGCTTCCTTGCTCAACCCCAAATCCTGATACAGGTCGTGTTTCACTGGCATGGCGTACCTCCGCATGTTGATCAATGGCTGACGCCCTTGAAGCTAGACCATTGACCGGGGTCTTGTCATGTCCAGGATCAATCTCGCCCCGTTCGTCGCGGCAGGGGAGATGAGATCAAACCTTTTGCGCCGTCCTGCCCTCCACTGCAGATCGCACACCGAGGGAGACCGGTTCATGACTCACCCAGCCACTGCTGTCGACACCCAATGCATCAACACCCTTCGCACCCTGGCGATGGACGCCGTGCAGAAGGCCAATTCCGGCCATCCCGGCACGCCCATGGGCCTGGCGCCGGTGGGGTATACGTTGTGGAGCCGGTTTCTGCGCTACCACCCGGAGCAACCCGACTGGCCTAACCGAGACCGCTTTGTGTTGTCGGTGGGCCATGCCTCGATGCTGCTGTACTCGCTGCTGCACCTGGCCGGTGTGGTGGAGATCGACGCTCATGGCCAACGCACCGGCGAGCCGGCGATCAGCCTGGACGATATCAAGCAGTTCCGCCAAGCGGACTCCAAGACGCCCGGCCACCCGGAATACCGCATGACCACCGGTGTGGAAACCACCACCGGCCCGCTCGGCCAGGGGTGCGCCAACAGCGTCGGCATGGCGATGGCCGAACGCTGGCTGGCCGAGCGCTTCAACCACGACGGCCAGGTGGTGTTCGACTACAACGTCTACACCCTGTGCGGCGACGGCGACATGATGGAAGGCATCAGCAGCGAAGCGGCGTCCATGGCCGGGCACTTGAAGCTGGATAACCTGTGCTGGATCTACGACAACAACACCATCAGCATCGAAGGCCACACTGAGCTTGCGTTCAGTGAGGATGTGATCAAGCGCTTCCAGGCCTATGGCTGGCACACGTTGCACGTCACCGATGCCAACGATCTGGCCGCGTTGAGCCACGCCCTGCAAACATTCCAAACCAATACCGGCGCGCCCACGTTGATCGTGGTCGACAGCGTGATCGGCTACGGTTCGCCTCACAAGCACAACACCGCCGCCGCCCATGGCGAGCCGTTGGGCGACGAGGAAATACGCCTGACCAAGGCCGCGTACGGCTGGCCGCAGGATGCCAGTTTCCTGGTGCCCGACGCCGCGCGCACGGCCCTGCGCGATGCGCTGTACGAGCGCGCCGAGCCGTTATTCCAAGCGTGGAACCAGGCGTTGGCCGGCCTCGACCCGCAGCGCGCCGATGAGTTACGCCGCATGCGCGCAGGCTTGATGCCCGAGCATTGGCAGACACAATTGCCCAGCTTTGCAGCGGATGCCAAAGGCGTCGCCAGCCGCGCCTCCGGTGGTGAGGTGCTGAACGCCTTCGCCCAGCAGATCCCGTGGTTGCTCGGTGGCTCGGCGGACTTGTCGCCGTCGACTAAGACTAACCTGACGTTCGACGGCGCCGGGCGTTTCAGCGCCGACGACTACAGTGGTCGCAACCTGCACTTCGGCATCCGCGAACATGCCATGGGCGCGATTGCCAATGGTTTGGCATTGTCCTACCTGCGGCCGTACACCTCGACGTTCCTGGTGTTCAGCGACTACATGAAACCGCCGATCCGCCTTGCGGCAATCATGGAATTGCCGGTGGTGTTCGTGTTTACCCACGACTCGATTGGCGTCGGTGAAGACGGACCGACACACCAACCCATCGAGCACCTGACCCAACTGCGCGCCACCCCCGGATTGCTCACCCTGCGGCCTGGCGACGCCAATGAAACCCTGGAACTGTGGAAGGTCGCCCTGGCCCAGACCCATCGGCCAAGCTGCATGGTGCTGTCACGCCAACCGCTGCCGACGCTGGACCGCACGCTGTACGCGCCGGCTTGCGGTGCCGCCAGGGGCGCCTATGTGTTGGCAGGCGCTGACGCGCCTGCAGTCATCCTGATCGCGACGGGCAGTGAGGTCAGCCTGGCCGTGGCGGCCTATGAACAGCTCAAGGCTGACGGGATCGGCGCGCGAGTGGTGTCCATGCCCAGCTGGGAGCTGTTCGAGGATCAGGACCAGGCCTACCGCGACAGCGTGCTGCCCCCGGCGCTGACCGCCCGAGTGGTAGTCGAACAGGCCGGCCCCTTGGGCTGGGATCGGTATGTGGGCCAGACGGGCGCCAAGGTGGTGATGAACAGTTTTGGTGCTTCGGCACCGCTGAGCAAACTCCAGGCGAAGTTCGGATTCACGGTTGAGCATGTGGTGAAAGAAGCCAAGGCCCAGATTCGACTGGCAACCCACTGACAGTCACCTCTTTGCCAGGGCGGCGCGGGGAGCTCGATTGAATCGGGCTCCCTCAGCTCTTTTTGCGACTACGACCTAGCGCCGATTTCACACTTTGCGCGCCATATGCTCGGCAATCCGCGCGCGCAACCAGCGCTCCGCCGGGTCATTGTCATGGACCCCGCTCCACACCATCGATAACTCTGCCGCATCAATCGCGAACGGCGGGTCTTCGGCGCGCAATGACGTGCCCTCGGTCAGCGCGCATGCCGCGTAGTCCGGCACGGTGGCGATGATCTGCGTGCCGGCCAGCAAGGCTCGCAGGCCACTGAACTGCGGCACCGCCAGCACCACTCGCCGCGCCCGACCGATGCGCGCCAGGTCCAGGTCGATATTGCCGCTCAAGTCCCCGGAAAACGACACCATCGCATGGGGCCGCTCGCAATAGTCGTCCAGGCTCAGCGGCGCTGCGCCGTCGTCGCCGCGCAGGACCTTGCACGGGATATCCCGCAGCTTCCTGCGCTTGGCATTCGCCGGCAGTTCGGTGGTGTAACTGACGCCCACCGAGATCTCGCCACTGGCCAGCAACGATGACATCAGCAGGTAATTGGCCCGGCGTACCACCACGATAATCCCCGGTGCTTCTTCGCGCAGTTGGCTGAGCAAGGGCGGGAACAGGCCGAATTCGGCGTCGTCGGACAGGCCGATGCGAAATACCGCGCAGCTGGTGGAAGGATCGAAATCCTTGGCGCGGCTGACCGCTCCGGAAATGGTGTCCATGGCCGGTTGCAGCTCCTTGAGGATCGCCACCGCCCGTGGCGTAGGCTCCATGCCCCGCCCATTGCGCAGCAGCAGCGGATCGTCGAACAGGTCGCGCAGACGCCCCAGCGCCGCGCTTACCGCCGGTTGCCCCATAAACAGTTTTTCGGCGACCCGGGTCAGGTTCTTCTCGAACATCAAGGCTTCGAAAATCACCAGCAGGTTCATGTCGACGCGGCGCAGGTCATTGCGGTTCATGGCGCTATCCAGACGGTTATCAGGCCGCCAGCTAAGCACATTCAGCGTGTTGCGGGTTGCATGCCTGTGCTGTCTTTTTCGCCGATCCAGGCGGCCGCACCTGGCAAAATTAACAACGATTAACTCGTCAGGCACAGGCTCCGGCGCCAAGAATGCAGCGGTCTACACTGCATCCATTCACCGGGAACGTTCCCATCGACTGCGGATAACTGTCATGGCCCGACTTGAGTACTGTGCGCCCCGCCTGCCCGCCACCGGCGGCCTCTGCCCCCGGCGCGAACGTATCGCCAAACAACTGATCCTGGCCAACCTGGGCGAAAGCCTGGCCATCGCCGACCTGGCCCAGGCCTGCGCGCTGTCGCGCAGCCATTTCTCCCGGGCGTTCAAATGCACCACCGGATTGTCGCCCCAGGAATGGATTCGTCAACAACGCATCCAGCGCGCCAAAGAGCTGATCATTTCGTCTTCCCTGAGCCTGACGCAAATCAGCCTGGAGTGCGGGTTCTGCGACCAGGCGCACTTCTGCCATATGTTCACCCGCAGCGAAGGGGTCAACCCGATGACCTGGCGAAATCACCAACTGCGTCACAAGTCGCAGGTGATCGCCGCCTAGTGGTATGCACGCGCCTGGCCTATGCTGGCCGCCTACCGTTCCCAGAGCATGGCCACCCATGAGTGACCTTCGTGATCAGGCCGTGCAGTTCGGCCCCTACCGCGTCCACCCACGCCAACGCCTGGTGCTGGAGGCCGATCGCCCCCTGCGCCTGGGCCGGCGGGCGGTGGATATTCTGCTGATCCTGCTGGAGCAGGCCGGCAATGTGGTGAGCAAGCAGGAACTGATCGCGCGGGTCTGGCCTAAAAGCGTGGTGGAAGACGGCAACCTGCGGGTGCACATGGCGGCGCTGCGCAAGGCATTGGGCGATGGCCAGGCCGGGCAGCGTTATATCGTCACGGTGGCCCAGCGCGGCTACAGTTTTGTTGCGCCACTGAGCATTGAACCGATGAGCCTGCCCAGCGATGGTGTTCCCCAGCGTCCATGCCACAACCTGCCCCTGCGCCGCACTCGCATGATCGGGCGCCATGCGCTGATCGACAGCCTGGTGCAGCAGTTGCCCGCACAACGCTTTGTCACCCTGACCGGCGCCGGCGGCATCGGCAAGACCACCGTGGCGCTGCGCGTGGCGGAATTGCTGATCGGCCATTACCGCGACGGGATTCACCTGCTGGACCTGGCGCCCCTGAGCACACCGTCGCTGATTCTGCCCAACCTCGCCGCCCTGCTCGACCTCGCACCGGCCGCACACGGGCCGCTGGTGACCTTCGCGTGCAGCCTGCAGGAGCGTCAGCTGCTGTTGGTGATCGACAACTGCGAGCACCTGCTGGACGACATCGCGCTGATCAGCGAAACCCTGCTGCGCCACGCCCCTCACGTGCACATTCTGGCCACCAGCCGCGAAGCGCTGCGCGCCGAGGGTGAGTACGTGCAGCGCCTGGACCCGCTGGCCTGCCCACCCGCCAGCGTCAACCGCGCCCAGGCCCTTGGCTACCCGGCCCTGCAACTGCTGATCGAACGGGCCATGGCGCATCAGGAGCACTTTGAACTCAGCGAAACCGAGCTGCCCCTGGCGATCGATATCTGCCAACGCCTCGACGGTATTCCCCTGGCCATCGAGCTGGTGGCGGCGCAGATCGAGCGCTTCGGCCTGCCGGGACTGCTGACGCAACTGGACGACAATCCCGGCCTGCTCAACCGTGGCCGGGACAATGCCCTGCCCCGCCATCACACCCTGCGCGCCACGCTGGACTGGAGCTTCAACCTGCTGGGCGCCGACGAGCAGATCTGCCTGCGCCGTCTGGCGGTGTTTCGCGATGGCTTCAGTTTGGCCAGCGCCACAGCAGTCATCGCCGGCCAAGCGCTTTCGGCGGCGCAGGTGCCCGGCGCGATCACCCAACTGGTGGGCAAATCGCTGCTGAACGTCGAGCCCGGCGATGACGACATGGTCTATCGCCTGCTGGATATCACACGCGCCTACGCCCTGGAAAAACTCAGCCTCGCCCAGGAACTCGACGCGACCCGCGAGCGCCACGCCGAGCGCTGCCTGGCGCTGATGGAACAGGCGCAGGCCGATTGGTCATCGTTGGCCACGCAGCCGTGGATCGATCGCTACGCACCGCTGCGCGAGGATATCCGCGCCGCGCTCGACTGGGGCCTGGGCGAAAAAGGCGCGCACGCGCTGGCCATCCGCCTGACCGTCAGCACGATGCCGCTGTGGCAGGAGTTGTCACTGCTGCGCGAACACGGTTTGTACGTGGGCAAGGCCCTGGACCTGATGGCCAATACCGATGTGCCCTGCCCGCAGTTGGCCATGCAGCTGCAACTGGCCCTCGGCAGCCTGTCATACCATGCCGTGGGCGGCGCCTTTCAGAGCGGCGCGGCGTTCGACGATGCCAGGCGCCTGGCGGAGCAATGCCAGGACCTGAGCGGGCAGTTGCGTGCGATCTCCGGGCATTTGGCGGTGAATCTGTGTAGCGGTCGCTATGGCGAAGCGTTGGCGCAGAGCCAGCAGTTCGACCGCCTGGACCCGCGCACCGACCCCTTGCTGGGCGTGAGCAATCAACGCCTGCAAGTGCTGGCGCAGCACTACACGGGCAACCAGATTCTGGCCCGCCAGAATGCCGAGCAGGTGCTCCAGCGCATGGCCCACAGCGGCCACTTGAACCGGTTCGCCCACGGCATTGGTGTGCAATACGACCAGTGTGTCGCCTCGCTGACCGTGCTGGCGCGCATCCTGTGGCTGCAAGGCCATGCCGAACGCGCCTGGCGCACCGCCCGCCAGGCCTTGGAGCTGGCACAGCAAATCAACCACGGCACGTCGATCTGCTACACCCTGGCCCTGGCGGGCGTGGTAATTGCCCGCTATAACGGCGACCAGGCCGCGGCGCAGTCGCTGCAGGCGCTGCTGCTGGAGCAGTCGCACAAGCATGGCGTGCAGCTGTTCCAGACCTGGGCCGCGCATTACGCGGGGATCCTGACCGGCAACGACCTGCAGGGCCTGGGATTGATCGATGACATCCTGATCACCCTGGGCGCCAGCGACGTCGATGAGCACGGCGAGGCCCGCGCCCGCAGCGGTGCCGCAGGCTGGTGTGCGCCGGAGGTTCTGCGAGTGAGCGCCGAACAACGGCTGCGCCACGGCGACACGCTGGCCGCCGAAACCCTGCTGCAGGAGGCGATCGAGCTGGCGCGGCGCCAAGGTGCGCTGGCCTGGGAGCTGCGCAGCGTTGTGTCATTGGCGCGGGTATGGCAGGGCCAGGGCCGCGCGGATGCTGCACGGGACATGCTCAAGGCCGTGTATGAGCGTTTCAGCGAAGGTTTCGCCACGGCGGATCTAGTCGACGCTCGCCGCCTGCTCGACCAGCTGCAGGACAAACGGCCGGCCTGAGAACGTCCCCAGGTAATGCGTGTAGCCGTGCTGCAGGCGCTCCACCTGGCGCGGGTCGCGCAATTGCGCCAGGGCGTAGCTGCGCAGGCAGTTAAGCAGGCGATAGCGACGGGCGCCTGGGCCGGGCTGGACGCTGAGCAGCGAGACATTCACCAGGCGCGCCAGCACGTATGACAGGTCGGCATGTTCCAGTTCGGTGCCGGTGACCAGCGCGCTCAATGTCGGCAGGTCCACCGCCTGTTTGAACAGGCCCAATTGCAGGAACAACCAGCGTTCCGGCAGGCTCAGGCGCTCATAGGTCCAATCGAGTGCGGCCATGAGGGACCGGTGACGTTCCACTGCGGTGCGGCGCCCTCGGGTCAATACCTGCAGGCCTTTGCGCAGTTGCGCCTGCACACCACGCATGCCCAGGGCGTCCACCTGCGCCGCCGCCAATTCCAGCGCCAAAGGCAGGCCGTCAAGGCGCCATACGATATCGCGCAACGGCGCCAGATCCTGGGGGCGCAACACAAAGCCTTGCTGACCGGCGCGTGCGCGCGCCACGAACAACTGCACCGCCGGGCAGACCAGCGCCTGTTCGACACTGCCCAGCGCGGCCGGCGCCGGCACCGCCAGGCGCGGCACCTGCTGCACCCATTCGCCGGGGAGGTGCAACGGTTCACGGCTGCTGATCAGGACGCTGACCCGTGGCGCGTACGCGCGTATTGCTCGCAGCCACTGGCGGCAAGCGCTCAGCAGCAGGTCGGCGCCATCGAGCACCAGCAGCAACTGACGCGACGCCAATTGACGCGCCAGCTCGTCGGGCGTGCCTGGGGGTTGCAGCTGCAACACCGCCGCCACTTGCTCGAACATCGCCCTCGGCGCCTTCACCGTGGCCAGGTCCACCCACCACACACCGTCGCGGTAGCGCGGCAGGACGCGTTCGGCCAGCGCCAGGGCCAAGGTGCTCTTGCCCACGCCGGCGTACCCGCTGAGGGTGATCAGGCGCTGCCCGGACAAGCGTCGGGCCAGCATGCCCAGCAGCTCGTCGCGCCCGATCACCGGGCTGAGTCGGGCGCCGAGGTTGTGCCGCGGCGCCGCAGCCAGCAGCGGCGCACCCTGTACCACGGCCGCAAAGCAGTAGCCGCGTTGAGGATCATTGAGGATGTAGCGCTGCCCATCGAAGGCACGGCGCAAGGCGGCGATGTGCACGCGCAGGTTGTTTTCTTCCACCACGCTGCACGGCCAGACGCGCTCGATCAAGGTCGCCTTATCGACGAATTGCCCTGGTGCCTCGAGCAGCACTGCAAGAATATCCAGCGCCCGCCCGCCCAGGGGCACGGGCCAACCCGCCTTGCTGACCAGGCGTTGCTGGCGGTGGAAGACATAAGCACCGAAGCGCAGCGTGCCATCAGCGTCCATCGACTGAAGGTTGTTCATGTCTCGTCATCGCGCTGGAACACCCGGTCTTGGGCGTTCGCGCATCCTTTTCCGTGGGCCTGGCGCTATCTTGCCAGCTGGCCATGACGGGACAATGCTGGCACAGGGAGCGATACGGACAATCCGGTGCGCCAGACGGACACGCTGTCGTTAACTGAACTGTTGTCGGTATTGGGTCGGGGTCAGGCCGAGTTTTTCACTGAAGAGAAAGCGCATATGCCGCACGCTGCCGAACCCGGCGTGGAACGCCACGGTCTTGAGCGGCAGCTCGGTGGTTTCCAGCAGATGCCGGGCGCGGTCGATGCGCGCGCCCTGCAGAAAAGCCATGGGCGTCATCTGCACGTCCTTGGCGAACAGCCGTGCAAAGTGGCGTGCGCTCATACCGGCCAGCGCGGCCATGGATTCGATGGTGAAAGACTGTTCCAGGTGCGCCAGGACATGGTTCTGCACGCGGGTGATTGGGGTTTCCTGAGGCGCCACGGCTGAGGTCATGGGGCTGAACTGGGCCTGGCCGCCCTGGCGCTTCATCACCACCAGCAGCACCTTGGCTACTTCCACCGCGACCTGTTTGCCATGGTCCTGGGCGACCACCGACAGCGCCAGGTCGATCCCCGCCGTGACCCCGCCGGAGGTGATCAGGCGACCATCCTGCAAGTAGATGCGATCGGTCTCGACGATGGCCTCGGGAAAGGCCTTGATCAATCGCTCGGTGTAGTGCCAGTGGGTGGTCACGCGATGGCCGTCCAACAGCCCGGCGTACCCCAGCACAAAGGCACCCGTGCAGATCGAGCCGTAGCGTCGCGCCCGTGGCACCGCCGCCCTGAGCCACGGCAGCAACGCCGGATGGCACTCGTTGTAGGCCCCCGGCCCACCGGGCACCAGCAGCAGGTCGTAGGCATCTTCGGCCTGCTCCAGCAACAGGTCGGCCTGCACCATCACGCCATTGGAGGCGCGCAACGGGCCGGGCTCTGTGCCCAGAGTAAGGATCCGATAATGCTGCGCGGGCGGCAGGTAGCGGTTGGCAATGGAAAACACTTCAAGCGGACCGGCCATGTCGAGCAGAAGGAAGTCCGGGAACAGCGCCATGGCCACGGTTTTCATACAGCGAAAGCTCCAGAGAAGGAAATGCGGCGGGCATTATGGCACGCCGGCAACTGTCAACCACAAGTGGACAGTTATTCAGTTTTGATCTTCTTAATGAATTCTACGACAACCAGTAACCTTCTTCTCAACGCCAGCGCCCTGCATGTCGCAGCCCGCGCTTACTTGAGGACAAGACCATGCTGACCCTTCGCAAAGCTTCCGAACGCGGCGCCGCCAATCACGGTTGGTTGAAGTCGTTCCATACCTTCTCGTTCGCCAACTACTGGAACCCCGCCGAGCAGGGCTTTTCCGACCTGCTGGTAATCAACGATGACCGCGTCGCCGCCGGCAAAGGCTTCGGCCAGCACCCGCACCGCGACATGGAGATTTTCTCCTACGTGCTGGAAGGTGCTCTGGAACACAAGGACACCCTGGGCACCGGTTCAGTGATCCGCCCCGGCGATGTGCAACTGATGAGTGCCGGCCGCGGCGTGGCCCACAGCGAGTTCAACCATAGCCAGACCCGTGGCGTGCACTTCCTGCAAATCTGGATCGTGCCCTCGGTGGCCGGCGCCGAGCCGCGCTATCAGCAGGAGCACTTCAGCGAAGCGCAGAAACGTGGGCGTCTGCAGTTGATCATCTCGCCGGACGGCGCCGACGGTTCCTTGAGCGTGCGCCAGGACGCGCGGGTGTATGCCGGGCTGTTCAACGGCGATGAAACCGCCACCCTCGACCTGCCGCCAGACCGCCATGCGTACATTCATGTCGCCCGGGGCAGCGTGCAAATCAATGGCCAACGCTTGCAGGAAGGCGACGGTGCCCGCGTGCGGGATGAACGTCAGATTCGCCTCAGCCAGGGCGAGGACGCCGAGGTGCTGGTGTTCGACCTGCGCCCGCATGACTTACCGCAGATGCCATGACCGACCGTGGGGTGACCCGGACAACGGGCCATCGCTGGCGTCGATAGTCACCATCAGCCCAATGAAGTTCTCTTCAAAAATGCAAGGCGTAACATTCAACCCATACCCGGCAACACCCCAATTTAATGACTCGGAGCACACACTCATGAAACGCCAACTCCTGCTTAGCCTCGCTTTCTCGGTACTCGCTACCAGCGCTTTTGCTCACCCCGTCGTGGCCGAAGGCGGCGCGGATCGTCTGATCGAAACACGTGTTGCCGAAGGTGGCGCGGACCGTCTGCAGGAACGTGGCCTGGCTGAAGGCGGTGCGGATCGTCTGCAGGAGCGCGGCCTGGCTGAAGGCGGTGCGGATCGTCTGCAGGAACGCGGCCTGGCTGAAGGCGGTGCGGATCGTCTGCAGGAACGCGGCCTGGCTGAAGGCGGTGCGGATCGTCTGCAGGAACGCGGCCTGGCTGAAGGCGGTGCGGATCGTCTGCAGGAACGCGGCCTGGCTGAAGGCGGTGCGGATCGTCTGCTGGACAACCATGCTTGACCCCTCGCTGTTTGCGAGGTACCCCAAACCGGCCTGATCAGCCGGTTTTTTTTCGCGTGTAATAGCGCCGATTCACCCAATCGCACGGTTTGCCTGAAATCAGTCATTTGCAGACCTACCCCAGCCCTCGCCCCCTCATTAAAGTGCCACCCTTTGATCAAGACTCGGATGGGCTGATGAATCTGTGGTTTCGCTTGCTGTATCTGCTGTGCCGTCGTCCCTGGCGCAAACCTGCCCATGGCCTGGCCACTACGGTGGTGCGTATGCGCGTATGGCCCCTGGACCTGGACATCAACCGGCATGTCACTAATGGCCGCTACTTTTCCCTGGCGGACGTGGCGCGCATGGATTTCGTGCTGCGCACCGGGGCGTTTCGCGTCGCACTGCGGCACAAAGCGCTGCCGATCGTGGGTGATACCTGGGGTAAATTCCGCCGTGAATTAAAGCTGTTCGAAGCCTTCGAAGTGCACACCCGCATGCTCGGCTGGGACGCTAAGTGGAGCCTGATGGAACATCGTTTCGTCAGTCGCGGCCGCGTGGTTGGAGTGGTGGTCATGCGCGGGTTGTTCCGCTCGGCCAAGGGCACCTTGCCGCCAAGCGAGTTTGTCCGGGAACTGGGACTGGACGAAGCTTCGCCGCCCATGCCGCAGTGGCTGCAGGACTGGGCACGCAGCTGCGATGAAATGAGTGTGCAACTTCGCACTGAAGAGCAGATCCCCTAGGCATTTTTTCGTGACACAAACCCGGTGGAAGGCGCTCGGTCAATCGATACCTGCGCTGCTGACCCACCGCTATCGGGGGCAAGCCCCCTCCCACCTTGGATTACCGCTGGCCTCTGGATGGCTGTAATACCTGGCGACCGAGCCGGAGACCACTGTGCTCAAGTGAACACCGTCAAAACTGTGGGAGGGGTGTAGAACCCTCCCACCTTGGATTACCGCTGGCCTCTGGATGGCTGTAATACCTGGCGACCGAGCCGGGGACCACTGTGCTCAAGTGAACATCGTCAAAAACTGTGGCAGGGGTGTACAACCCTCCCACCTTGGATTACCGCTGGCCTTTGGATGGCTGTAATACCTGGCGACCGAGCCGGGGACCACTGTGCTCAGGTGAACACCGTCAAAACTGTGGGAGGGGTGTACAACCCTCCCACCTTGGGTTACCGCTGGCCTTTGGATGGCTGTAATACCTGGCGACCGAGCCGGGGACCACTGTGCTCAGGTGAACACCGTCAAAACTGTGGGAGGGGTGTACAACACTCCCACCTTGGGTTACCGCTGGCCTCTGGATAGCTGTAATACCTGGCGACCGAGCCGGGGATCACTGTGCTCAGGTGAACACCGTCAAAAACTGTGGGAGGGGGCTTGCCCCCGATGGGGCCTGCTCAGTCGATACCTGTGTTGCTGACCCACCGCCATCGGGGGCAAGCCCCCTCCCACTCTGGTTACCGCTGGCCTTTGGATGGGTGTAACACCTGACGACCGAGCCGGGGACCACTGTGCTCAAGTCAACGCCGTCAAACCTGTGGGAGGGGGCTTGCCCCCGATGGGGCCTGCTCAGTCGATACCTGTGTTGCTGACCCACCGCTATCGGCCAAGCCCCATCCCACCTTGGGTTACCGCTGGTCTTAGGACTGGCGCAAGGCCCGGTCGGTCATTTGATGCGGTAGTGAAAGGTATTGCGCACCGCCGGCACGGCCACGGCCTTGCCATCAACGATCCTCGGCTGGTAGCGGAAGGTGTTGGCCGCCGCCAATGATGGGCGGATAAACAACGGGTGGCAGCCGTCCAGTACTTTGGGGTTTTCCACGCGGCCCTGGGGGTTGACGGTGTACTCCACCGAGCAGTCGCCCTCGATGTTTTTGTCCAGGGCCCGTTCGGGGTATTCCGGGGCTTCCTTGCTCAATGGCATGTATTGGCGGCTGTCGAACGCCGGAGCCGAAGCAGGTACGGCGGCGCGGGCTGTTTCGGCGGCCTGGCGTTGTTGGGCCTGGCGTTGCTGTTCCTGTTCACGCTCGCGCTGTTCGCTGGCCAAGCGCTGCTGTTGTTGCTGCTCTGCTTTCTTTTCTTCGACACGCTTGCGCGCCAGGGCGGCTTTTTCGAACTTTTGTGCTTGCACACGAGGATCGACTGCGGGTTTGACCGGCGTTGGCAGTACCACCGGTTCCGGCGCTGGCGGCGTTACCGCAACCGGTTCGGGGGCCGGTACTGGGACCGGCGCCGGGGGCAGCATCACCAGTTGGGTGTGCATCACGCTCGGGGCCTCCGGCGTGGGCGGTTGTGGCGCCCAGCCCAGCATCAACAGCGCCAGCACAATCACATGCAAGGCCACCGCCAGGCCGGCGGCCAGGCTGTTGCGCCAGAAGCCCGAAGGCGCCGCGGAGGCCATCGGCAAGGTGGGACTGTGCATGATCATCGCCGTCATTGCGGGGCCTCGGTCACCAGCCCCAGGTTACTGACACCGCCCTTCTGCAACACCGCCATGGCAGCCACCACACGGCCATAACCGGCATTGTCGTCGGCACGGATATACACCTGGGTGTCACTGCGCGCCGCCACCACCTGCGCGACCTTGGCGCCCATTTCTTCCAGGCTCACTGCGCTGTCGGTCTGGTGCCGGGTGTCCAGTTCCTCGCCGAGGTTCCAGTAGTAACCGCCGTCGGCCTGCACCGACAAGGTGAGGATTTGCTGGCGGGTGTCGGTGGCCAGCGCCTCGGCGGCAACCTTGGGCAGTTCGATCTTCACGCCCTGGGTCAGCATCGGCGCGGTGACCATAAAGATCACCAGCAGCACCAGCATCACGTCGATATACGGCACCACGTTCATTTCGGCCTTGGGCCCGTGCTTGCGTTGTGGCCTGACTAACATCGGAGTGCTCCTGCTCAGGCGGCCACGGCCAGGTTGATTGGCGTACCGCGCAAGGTGCGATGCAACCGCACTTGCAGCTCGTTGCCAAAGGCGTAATAGCGGGTGAGCAAGGTCTGGCTGCGCGCCGAAAAACGGTTATAGGCAATCACCGCCGGAATCGCCGCAAACAGGCCGATGGCCGTGGCGATCAACGCCTCGGCAATCCCCGGTGCCACCGTGGACAGCGTGGCCTGCTGCACCTGGGACAAGCCGAGGAACGAATTCATGATGCCCCACACGGTGCCGAACAAGCCGATATACGGGCTCACCGAGCCCACGGTGGCCAGGAACTGCAAGCCCTTTTCCAGTTCGATTTCCTGCGCGGTGATCGCCACCTGCAAGGCCCGCTCCACGCCTTCGAGCACTGCCGGATCATGACTGTGCAGGTGCTGGTATTCCTGGACCCCAGCGATGAAGATCGGCGCCACTCCACCCTCGCCCGCCTGCAGGGTGTCGCGGTAAAGCCCCGGCAAATCCGGTGCCGCGCGAAAGCGTTGCACAAACCCGTTCAACTGCCGCTCCAGACGCCGCAGCACCGTGCCGCGCTGAATAATCAGGTACCAGCTGCACAACGAGGCCAGCAGCAAAGTAATCATCACCGCCTTGACCAACAGGCTGGCGTCACTGATCAGGCCCCAGATCGTCATATGTTCCATCGTCGCGTGCATGGTGAATGTCCTCTATCGGTTTAACGTGCAGTGATTAAAAAGTCATGACTGGCTGATGACAGCTCAGGGCAGTTTCAACGTGCGGGTCACATCGGCCCAGGGCACAAACTTGAAGTTCTGGGTTTGCTCAGGCATGCGCTTGCGCCCGTCCTGCACCACCAGCATGCCCTGGCTCCACGGCCCGCCGAGGTTGACGGCAGTCGCTTCCAGGCCATCGGTTTCCGACGCGCCATCGATACCGGCAGCGGCATTCAGGCCGACCCGGAAGGCACCGCGACTGGCGAACGGCGGTTCGGCATCCAGCACCAGGTAGCTGTCATTGCCCTGGCTGGAGATCACCAGGTAGTCATGCTGCGCGCTCTGGTACAGCGCCAGGCCCTCGACGTCCGCCTGCAGGTGCGCGCCGACCTTGATCACACTGGTCAATGTCGCCGGTTGATCGGCGCGGGCATCCACGGCCCACACGCCTACGTCTTCCTCGCCGATAAACAAGCGCTGGCGCTGATCGTCGGCGACGCAGCCTTCAGGTTGGCTGTCGACCTTGAACTGGCGCACCAACTCGCCCCGCACTTGGCCGTCCGGGGCGCTGAGGCGGTATTGCAGGAAGGTGCCGTCCTTGCCGTTGGCAATCGCATAAAGCTCACCGCCGGCAGGCTGGAACAGGCACATGCCGTAGATCTCCTTGAGCGGCGTCGGCACCTCACCGGCCTCGCGCAACTCGCCGGTCTGCCGGTCGATGCTGAACAGGCTCAGGCTGTTGCGATCGCGATTACTCGCCACGGCCAGGTCAACCGTTTGCCGGCCGAGCTTGAAACGCGGGCGCACGTCGACATTGTTCAAACGCCCCACCGCCAGCTCCTGCAGCAACTTGCCGTCAAGATCGTAGGCCAGCAGGCCCTGTTTTTTGTTGGTGCCCAGAACGCGGCTCTGCCCTGGGTGTTCGGGGTGAACCCAGATCGCCGGGTCATCCGCCGCATCGCCCTGGCGCCCCACCGGTTCGCTCTGGCGCAGCGCGGCGACCTCCGGCAGTACCGGCGCGACCGGCACGGGTTTGGCCTGCCAGTCGAGGGTGCCTTGGTACAGCTGGCCGTTGTCGTCATCACGTGCCAGCAATTGCCGACCGTTGATTGCCAGTTGCTCAGGCTCCTTGAGGCCGGGCAGGCGCAGGCTCGGTTGCTCCACCCAGCGCGTGCCGGTGTGCTGGAACAGATGCAGTTGCGCGGTTTTCGGGTCCAGCGCAACCATCCCCCCCGGCACGAGCGCCATGGCCCCGGCTTCACGCTTGGGATCATCGAACAGCGCCACCGGCGTGCGTTTGACCGCTGCCTCGGGATGCGCCGAGTAGGCCCACCACCCGACGTTTTCTTCGTTCACCACCAGTTGCTGCGTGGCGTCGTCCACCTGGCAGAACTGCGCCGATGGCGGCAGCGGCACCCCACGCACACGGCGGGCTTCAGCAAGCAGTGTCGAGCCGTTGCCTACCAGCCACTGCTCGCCCTTGCCCTCCTCCCCGACCAGGAACACAAACAGGTTGGCTGCCGCGTCGCGATACAGGCAAAGACCGTTCACAGGGAAGTCGCGAGGCGGCAGGTACAGCGGCTGGCTCCAAGTTTTGGCGGCGGTATCGAGGTTGACCAGCAGTGCCTGCTGGCGGTCGTTGTCGAGGCTGGCGACCACTGCCTGGGTGCCGATGGCACGTGTATCGAGGCTGCTGAAGTGACCGTTGAAACGCGCCAGTTCGGCGCCCTGGCTGTCGAGCATCTGCAGACCGTCACGCGGGCTGGCGGTGAGGCGCGTCTGACCATTGGGCAGGAAGGCCACGGCTTCGGCCTTAAGGCTGGGTGCCCAGGGGGTCAGGGCCAGGTCGGCGGCAGAGACATGGCCGCTGGTGGCCAGGGCGATCAGCAGGTACAGCTTGGAAATTCTCATGAACGAACAAATCCTTCGACAAAAATGCAGAACGCTGTGGGCTTGGGGGCTGCAGTGGGTCAGCTACTGATGCGTCAATTGCCAGGCCCTCATCGGGGGCAAGCCCCCTCCCACATTGGAATTGAGTGAGTTAGAAATGCGTGAAGGTCAGGCCCACTTTGTAGGTGGGGCCGTACTCTTCGTACTGGCCGTTGTAGCCGCGGTGGCCGGTGTAGACGAAGTACGACTCATCGGTCAGGTTCTGGGCCTCGAAGCTGACTTGCAGGTTCTTGCTGAGGGAATAGCGCGCGCTGAAATCGACGAAGGTCTGCGCGTCGACATGCAGGTCGTGGGCCTTGTCGTTGATCGACGCCAGCTCATACAGGTAGGCCGATTTATAGTTGGCCGACAGGCGCAGGCTGAGCTTGTCGTCTTCCCAACCAAGCATCAGGTTGCCGACGGTGTCCGACTGGCTGGGCAGGCTGATGTTGCGTTTGCGATTAGTGCCGCTGGCAGCGTCGAAACCTTCGATGTCCGCGCTGGAGCGGCTGAACGTGCTGTTGGCGCCCACCAGCAGGCCGTTCCACGGCGCGGGCAGCCAGTCGAATTTCTGCGAGTAGGCCAGCTCCAGGCCATACAGCTTGGCGCTGTCGCCATTGGCGTAGGTGTGGGCCTCGGCGAAGTTGGCCCAGGCCCCGCTGCCGGCCAGGTCGGTGTTGTAGACGAAGTTCTGGATGTCCTTGTAGAACACGAACGCCGAGACGGTGCCGGCACGCCCCATGAAATGCTCGATGCCCAGGTCCAGGTTGCTCGACTCCAGGGGTTTGAGGTCCGGGTTGCCGAAGGTGGCTTCGTCATCGTCGATCACAAACCCCGGCGCCAGTTGGCCGAAAGTCGCGCGCACCACGGATTTGGTCCAGGCCGCGCGCACTTGGGTGTTCTTGTCGATCTGATAGCGCGCGTGCAGGCCCGGCAGCCAGTGATGGTAGCGGCGCCGGGTGTCGGTGGCGGTGAATTGCCCGTCGGTGGCGCCGGTGCCCTTGGCTTCGAACTCGGTGCCTTCGTAGCGCAGGCCGGCGATAAAGCGCCAGTCGTCGATATCGATCGTGTTCATCAGGTAGCCGGCGTTGATGTCTTCATGCAGGGTGAAGTCGTTGACCCGTGATTCGGTCTCGTCGTAGAAGTCCGCGCGGTTGAGGCCGCCGATCAACTGCTTGATGCCGCTGGCGCTGATGCCAGGGCCGTAGTTGCCCAGGCGATAGTCGACGTTGCCCTTCTGGAACTGCGTCAGGTTGAGCTGCTGGTCGGTAAAGCCCAGGCTGTCGAAATCCTTGTAGACCCAGGCTTGCAGGTCGTTGTCCTTGTTGCGCCGGCTGACCTTGCCGCCGAATTTGACCTGGGACGCGTAGCCGCTCAGGTCGTAGTCGCGGGCCAGGTCCAGGCGCAGGTTTTTCTCGGTGTCTTTGGTGTTCTGTTTTTCCCAGTCGACTTTGTCGAGGGTGAAGTTGGCCGGGTCGTAGAACGCGCTGCCGATGATCGGGCGCGGTTTGTCTTTGTCGTAGAAACCGCTGTCGGCGAAGTCGCCGCCGTCGAAGGTGGCGCCGGCAATGTGCGCCGGGCTGTCTTCGCTGGACTGGCTGTAGCCGGCCTGGCCGCTGAGGGTCCACAGGCCGAGCATGCGTTCGCCGCCGAACACGTAGGACTGGATCTCCTGGGTCTCTTCGCGGTTCTTGAGCTTGCGTTTGCCCTCGGCATCGCCCAACTGGCCCGGCGCCTGTGGGTCGGCAAATTCCAGGCTGGTGGAGTTGCGGGTTTCGGTGTCCGTATAGCGGCTGTAGAGGGTGCGCAGGTAGTAGCTGCTCAGGTCATCGGGCTTGTAGTCGAAGTTAAGGCCACCGCCGGCGCGTTCGCGGCTGATGTCGTAGTCGCGCTGCTCGAACTCGTTGAGCCGCGCACCGTCGGTGAAGTCCCAGGCGCCACCGGTCTCGACGTTGTCCGAGCCGAAATCACGCTTCTGCCAGCTCAGCGCCGCGGCCACGCCGAAGTTGTCGATGCCATCGCCGAGGCTGAAGCGGTTACTGGCGGCCCCGGAGAATTTGGGGCTGGTCTGACGGGTGTTCTTGTCGTAGCTGGCTTCGCTGCTGCCGGTGTAGAACAGGCCCTTGTGATCGAAGGCCGACAGGCTTTGTACGTCGACGGTGCCGCCCAGGGAATTGGCGTCCATGTCCGGGGTGAGGGTCTTGATTACCGACAGCGACTGCACCAGCTCCGATGGCAACACGTCCAGGGCCACGGCGCGGCGGGCGCTTTCCGGGGATGGCACCAACGTGCCGTTGATGGTCACGCTGTTGAGGTCCGGGCCCAGGCCGCGCACGCTGACGAAGCGCCCTTCGCCCTGGTCGCGCTCTACACTGACGCCAGGCAGACGCTGCGCCGCTTCGGCGACGTTCTCGTCCGGCAACTGGGCCACGCCGTCGGCGTGCACCACGCTCTTGATGCTGTCGGCGCTACGCTGCTCCTTGAGCGCCTGGCTGATGGCGGCGGCCTGGCCGACCACGTCGACATGCTCGGTGGCGGCCGCGTCAGCCGCATAGAGCCGCTCGCTGGCTATCGCCAGGGCCAAGGCAGTAAGCGTGAAGCTGACGAGCCCGGTGCGCTTGTACATGCAATCCTCCCCAAGAATCCGTTCGGCGCCAGGCAAAAGGCCCGGCAACTGGGAGGGCACGCTAGGGGTGGGGGATGACGGTTCTGTGACAGCGATCGGCGTAAAGCCCTGTAAACCGCGGCTTTCAGCCATGAACTGAGATGAAATGAGCTGATATGACCTGCAAATCTCCGCTGTGGGAGGGGGCTTGCCCCCGATGGCTGTCTAGCAGCCGACAGATATGCCAGCTGCCCCACCGCCATCAGGGGAATTGGTATCTACATAGCATGAGAAAATGAGTTTGTTGTGGTGAGCAGGCTTGCCCTGCGCTGGGCTGCGAAGCGGCCCCATTCCACGCGATGTGGTTTTAGCTGATACACCGAGGCGCCTGGATTTGGGGCCGCTTCGCAGCCCAGCGCAGGGCAAGCCTGCTCACCACAACAAGCCCGCTTTTTGTGGCGCAGCGTGTTTGTGGTGAGCTGATTCGACCTTTCCCCGTTGTCATCCAACCGTCACATCCATCTGCTGTGCTGGCGCCCTTCGCTTCTTTGCCCAAGGACTCGCGGCCATGTTCTCCGTGCTCAAACCCCACCGCTGGAAACTCGCCCTGCTGCTGCTTGCCGCCAACCTGGGGCTGATGCTGCACCTGGCCTGTGGCGAGCTCAAAAGCGTCAGCGAATGGGAATGGCTGGATATCGTCGGCGAAGGCGGCTCGGCCCTGCTGGCGCTGGTTTGGCTGGGCCTGGTGCTGAAAAGCCGCCCCGCCGGACGGGTCACCAATTACCTGGTACTGGGCCTGTCGTGCATCTTCTTTTCCTGGTGGATCGACAGTCTGGACGAATTTATCCGCTTGCCCGACAGCGTCACCTGGGACCATTGGCTGGAGTCCGGGCCGATGCCGGTCGGCATGATCCTGCTGACCCTCGGCATCTACCACTGGCACCGCGAGCAACTGGCGATCAGCGCACAAATGGAGAAACGCGAGCGGGTGTTCCGCGAACATCGGCTGTTCGACAAGCTCACGCCCCTGGGCGGTGCCGACTACCTCAAGCGTCAGTTGGCCGAGAGCCTGCAGGACAGCCGCGAGCAGGTCCAACCGCTGTCGCTGCTGGCCCTGGACCTGGATAACTTCGCGGCCATCAACCAGGCCTATGGGCATGCCGAAGGCGATGCGGTGTTGCAGGCCCTCAGCCAGTTGCTGTTGCTCAACCTGCGTCGCCAGGACCTGCTGTGCCGACTGGCCGGCGACCGCTTTGTGGTGCTGCTGCCCAATACCGGCGAGCGCCAGGCCAAGGACATTGCCCTGGAATTGCAGCAAGCGGTGCGTGGCCTGGCCCACAAGACCCGCCAACAGGGCGAGCGCCTGCAGCTGGCGGCCTCCACGGCGGTGGTGATGGCCCTGGACGAGCCGCCCCACGACCTGCTCAAACGCCTTAACCTGGCCTTGGCCAAGGCCAAGCAACCCCTGGCGAAAAGTGCCTGACATGGCGATCAAAACACGCTGGTATGAAAGCGACAGCCGCTTCATCCCTGGGCACTATCAACCCGCCACGCTGATCGACCTGGCTTTGTCGCGGGACATCGACAGCCATCGCCTGCTGCGCGGCACCGGCTTGTTTCACGAAGACATCCTGGCCGGCAACGCGCGTTTGAGCCCGCAGCAGTTTCTGGGATTGATCGGCAACAGCCGCAGGTTGCTCGACGCCGACGACAGCAGTTTTCTGTTCGGCCAACGCCTGTTGCCCGGTTACTACGGCGCCGCCAGCCACGCCCTGGGCCATGCGCAGAACCTGCACCAGGCGCTGGAGGTACTGATCCAGTTGCAGGTGCTGCTCAGCCCGCTGGTAGCGCTGCATCTGGAGTTGGACGAACACCATGCCTACCTGTACTGGAAGGACAATTGCGGGGCGGGCGAGCACTGGCGCTTTCTGCTCGAGGCCAGCATGACTTCGCTGGTTGCCATGAGCCAATGGCTCAGCGGCCAGCGCCTGCCCTGGGCCTGCAGTTTGAGCCACGACGAGCCGCGCTACGTCGAGCAGTATTGGGTGCACCTGGGCGAAGACACCCGCTTCGCACGCCCCCTGGACATGCTGTGCATCCCCCGCGAGTACCTGGCGCAGGCCTGGCCCGGCGCCTCGGCCACCGCCGCTCAGGTTGCGCGTCAACAGGCCCGCGCACAGATCGACCAGCTGGGCTTCGCCGACAGTTTTCTCGACTGCCTCTACGATTATCTACGCGATCAGGTGCGCCAGCCGCCCAACCTGGAACAGGCGGCGCAGGCGTTCGCCATGAGCCCGGCGACCCTCAAGCGCAAACTGCACAAACACGCCACCGGTTTTCAGGAACAGGTCGACCGCGTGCGCAAACAGGTGGCCTTGCACCTGTATCAGGTCAAGGGTTATAGCAACGATGAGGTGGCGGCGTATCTGAACTTCAACGACGCGGCCAATTTCCGCCGCGCCTTCAAGCGCTGGACCGGCAGCACGCCGAGCTTGATCCGTCAGTTGTTCAACAGCCGCTAGCCAGGCGCTCGCGCAAAAACTCCACCAGCGCCTGGACCGGCCGTGAGCTTTGCCGGTGCTGCGGATACACCGCCGAGAGCGTCAAGGCCTCGGGGGCGAACGCATCCAGGACGGTGACCAGCCGCCCGTCCTGCAGGGCCTCGGCGACGATAAAAGTGGGCAGGTAGGTGACGCCCAACCCGGCAATCGCGGTGTCGCGCAGTAAATCGCCGTTGTTCACGCGCATGCGCCCGCTGACACTCAGCGCCTGCACCTTGCCTTTGAAGCGCCATTGCACTTGGCGGCCGTGGCCGTAGGGCAGGCAGTCGTGGTCGACCAGTTCTTCGGGTTTCAGCGGCGTGCCGCGCAGCGCCAGGTAATCCGGGCTGGCGCAATAGACCCGCGCGACACTGGCGATGCGCCGCGCGATCAATGTGGAGTCCTCCAGGGTGCCGATGCGCAGCACCAGGTCGTAGCCCTCGCCGATCAGGTCCACGGGACGGTCGCTGAGGTCCACCTCCACCGTGACCTGCGGATAACGCTGCAGGAACAATGGCAACAGGCAACCCAGGTGGGCAATGGCAAACGACAACGGCGCGCTGAGGCGAATGGTCCCGCGCGGCTCGCTGTTTTGCCCGGCGATGCCCTGTTCGACCTGCTCGACTTCACTGAGCAGGCGCAAGGCGGATTCGTAATAGCTCTGCCCCAGGGGCGTGACATCCAGGCGGCGCGTGGAGCGATTGAGCAAGCGCACGCCCAGTCGGTCTTCCAGCTGGATCAGGCGACGGCTGACAAACTGCTTGGACAGGCCCAGTTGCTCGGCGGCGGCGGTAAAGCTGCCGGATTCCATGACCTGGCAGAACAGGCGCATGTCTTCGAAGGGGTTCATTGTCGCTTCTCGGTGGACATTTGAAGGGTTTTATAACCGGACGGTCGCAACACCACAAATAAAATGTGGGAGGGGGTAAGCCCCCTCCCACATTGATGACCTACAGACTTGAAAACCGCTTACTTGGCCGTGAACGCCGAGTAGCTGTTCATCAGGTTGCGGTAGTTGGGGATACGCGGCGACAGCAGGTTGGCCAGGCCTTCCATGTCGTTGCGCCAGTCAACCTGCAGCTCGCAGGCCACGGCGAACCAGTTGACCAGTTGCGCGCCGGCGGCGGTCATGCGTGCCCAGGCGGCCTGTTGCACGGTTTCGTTGAAGGTGCCGGACGCGTCGGTGACCACGAACACGTCGAAGCCTTCGTCGAGGGCGCACAGGGTCGGGAACGCTACGCACACATCCGTCACCACACCGGCAATGATGATCTGCTTGCGACCGGTCGCCTTGACGGCCTTGACGAAGTCTTCATTGTCCCAGGCGTTGATCTGGCCAGGCCGGGCGATGTACGGCGCGTCCGGGAACAGTGCCTTGAGCTCCGGCACCAGCGGGCCGTTGGGGCCGCTTTCGAAGCTGGTGGTGAGGATGGTCGGCAGGTTGAAGAACTTGGCGACATCGGCCAGGGCCAGCACGTTGTTCTTGAACTCGTTGGGGGAGAAATCCTGCACCAGGGAAATCAGGCCGGTCTGGTGATCCACCAACAGCACCACTGCGTCATCTTTGTTCAAGCGCTTGTACGTCATGGGTTAACTCCTTGGGTTGGGATTAGAAGGCAAAGCACGAGCAGCCGAACGCGCCCCAGAAACCCTGGAAGTCGCTGACCGGCACACTGGAAAGGCGCGCCTTTTCATGGCTGTGGGCATGCACGCCGCACGGGCCGCTGCATTGATGAACCTGGGCCTGCAACGGCGAGCTGGGGCGCCAGTGCCCCGGCACCTTGACCACCGGCGACCAGTCCGGCAGCACCGGCACGCGCGGCGGTGCGTAATCGTCGAAGTCGCCGGCGCCATACACCACCTTGCCGCCGACCACGGTCAACACCGACTCGATCCACTTGATGGCTTCTTCATCGACGCTGAAAAAATCCGCCGACAGCGCGGCGACGTCCGCCAATTGGCCGACCTTGATCTGGCCCTTCTTGCCCTGCTCCGAGGAGAACCAGGCGCTGCCATGGGTAAACAGTTCCAGCGCGGTGAGACGCGGCAGACCTTCGGCGTGCAGTTCCAGGCCGCCGACGGTGCGACCGCTGACCATCCAGTACAGCGAGGTCCACGGGTTGTAACTCGAGACCCGCGTGGCATCGGTGCCGGCCCCTACCGGTACGCCTTCTGCCAGCATGCGCTTGATCGGCGGCGTGGCTTCGGCCGCTTTGGCGCCGTAGCGCTCCACGAAATATTCGCCTTGGAACGCCATGCGGTCCTGGATCGCGATACCGCCGCCCAGGGCGCGTACGCGTTCGATGTTTTTCGGGGTGATGGTCTCGGCGTGGTCGAAGAACCACGGCAGGCCATTGAACGGAATATCGCGGTTGACCTTCTCGAACACGTCGAGCATGCGCGAGATCGATTCGTCGTAGGTGGCGTGCAGGCGAAACGGCCAGCGCTGCTCCACCAGGTGACGCACCACCGGTTCCAGTTCCTGCTCCATGGTCAGCGGCAGATCGGGGCGCGGTTCGAGGAAGTCTTCGAAGTCGGCGGCGGAGAACACCAGCATTTCACCGGCACCGTTGTGGCGCAGGTAGTCATCGCCCTGATGCAGGGTGACGCTGCCGGTCCAGTTCTTGAAGTCGCTGAGTTCTTCCTTCGGCTTCTGGGTGAACAGGTTGTAGGCGATGCGCACCGTCAGTTGCTGGTCCTTAGCCAATTGCTCGATCACGGCGTAGTCATCGGGATAGTTCTGGAAACCGCCGCCGGCATCGATGGCACTGGTCAGGCCCAGGCGATTGAGTTCGCGCATGAACTGGCGAGTCGAATTGACCTGGTATTCCAACGGCAGTTTCGGGCCTTTGGCCAGGGTCGAATACAGGATCATCGCATTGGGCCGCGCCACCAGCATGCCGGTGGGGTTGCCATTGCTGTCGCGCACGATCTCGCCACCCGGCGGGTTCGGCGTGTCCTTGGTGTAGCCAGCCACGCGCAGAGCCGCTCGGTTGAGCAAGGCGCGGTCGTACAGGTGCAGCACGAACACCGGGGTGTCCGGCGCGGCCTGGTTGAGTTCTTCCAGGGTCGGCATGCGTTTTTCGGCGAACTGGAATTCGTTCCAGCCGCCCACCACCCGCACCCACTGCGGCGTCGGGGTGCGGTCGGCCTGGTCCTTGAGCATGCGCAGGGCATCGGCCAGGGACGGCACGCCTTCCCAGCGCAGTTCGAGGTTGTAGTTCAGGCCGCCACGGATCAGGTGCAGGTGCGAGTCGTTGAGGCCGGGGATGACCGTGCGCCCCTTGAGGTCGATAACCTGCGTTGCGCTGCCGCGCAGCGCCAGGGCTTCACCGTCGGTGCCGACGGCGACAAAGCGCCCCTGGTGAATGGCGACGGCGGTCGCACGCGGGTTTTCACGGTCCACGGTGTGGAACTGGCCATTGAACAGGATCAGATCGGCGTTCATAGGGTTTCCTTTACAGAGGCTTCGAGCCAGGGAGCGAACAGGCGTGTGGCGGCCGGCATCAGCAGGTACACCACCAGCACCACGATGGTCACGGTGACCAGGAACGTGGACACCACATAGTTGGAGAGCAAAGGATGCAGGCGTAGCACCGGGCCCCAGACGATCGGCACCAGCAAGGTCAGCGGCAGGATGACGCAAAGCGTCACCACGGCCTGCTTCCAGCGCGGTGGCTTGGCGGCGCTGTCGGCCAGCGGGGTGAACCAGAATTCATTGGCGGCGCCGATTTCGGTCTGGTCGCCATCGGCCAGTATCGGTGCGGCTTCGTCGATCAGCGCCTTGCGTTGGGGGGAGTCGAGCCAACGTTCCAGGTCATCAGTGGAGCGGTAGCGCAGCACGCAGGTAAACAGCGCGAGGCCGTCCTGCTTGCCGCGTACCACGTCGACGCCCAGGTGCCCGGGCCGTTCGCCGGCAATGCGCACGATGCGCCGCAGCCAGGCTTCGTAGTCCGCCTCAAGGCCGGGTTTGATGCGGTGTTTGACCACCAGGGTGACGATTTCGTCGGGCCCTGTCTTGGGTGCTGGTTCCATGGCGTGCCCCTCTGCTTCGAGATTTCAGCGATGAGGGGAGTTTGCCGGGGGCGGACTTGGGAAAATTGGATATACGTGCTGTGTGGATGAGGTGGCCTACCAGCCTTCTTTCAACATCCGCAACTCTAGGTGCTGCAGCAGCATGATGGTCTTGCCATCCATGATCTCGCCGCTTTGCACCATCGCCAATGCGTGTTCGAAACCCAGCTCCAGCACTTCGATGTCTTCGCCCTCTTCTTCCAGGCCACCGCCCTGGCCGACCTGGTCGGCGGGTTGGTATTCGCCGATGAAAAAGTGGATGCGCTCGGTCACCGAGCCGGGGCTCATGAATGCCGCGTACACCTTCTCGACATGCCCGACGCGGTAGCCGGTTTCCTCCTCGGCTTCCAGGCGGATGCGTTCTTCGGGGCTGGCATTGTCGAGCAGGCCGGCCGCTGTTTCGATCAGGTAGCCATGGTAGTCATTAACGAATGTGGGCATGCGAAACTGGCGGATCAGCAACACGGTGCGTTGCGCACGGTTGTACAACAGGATGGTCGCGCCATTGCCACGGTCGTACACCTCGCGTGTCTGGGCCTGCCAGCTGCCATCGCGACGGCGCAGGTCGAAGCTGTATTTCTTGAGGTTGTACCAGTTGTCCGAGAGCGTTTCTTCGGCGGTGATGCGTACGGGGCTGCTGTCCATGATCGGGCCTTTGCTCAAAAGAGCAGGAGCATGTCCCGCAGCTGTTGCCAGCGTCAAGCCGGCCTACGATGGTCGAAATAGTTCCTGCCGTTGGGGAGCATCTGGTAAAAACCCTGCTTGATCCGTTGACCTGGAACGTTCATGTCGTCTCGTTTGCTGTCTCGCCTGGGCCTGCGCTGGTTTCCCCTGCTGTGCATGGCGTTATTGATCGTGGGCCTGCCGGTGGGCTGCAGTCTGCTGCAACACAAGGAGCGCGAGCTGGTGTTTCGCATCGAGCCGGGCACCGCCAGTTGGTACAGCGGCCTGCCCAAGGCAGTGCAGGAATTCGAACTCAAGCCGGCCAGCTTCAAAGCGGGGCAGAACATTCACGCCTGGTGGTACCCGGCGGCCAGCAAGGACGCGCCGGCGATCCTCTACCTGCACGGCGTGCGCTGGAACCTGACCGGGCAACTGTTTCGCATCGAGCAATTGCATGCCCTGGGTTTTTCGGTGCTGGCCATCGACTACCGGGGCTTTGGCCAAAGTCACGGCGACCTGCCGTCCGAAACCACGGTATATGAGGACGCACGCATCGCCTGGGAACGCTTCCAGGTGCTGCAACCCGATCCACGCAAACGCCTGATCTACGGGCACTCGCTTGGCGGCGCGGTGGCCATCGACCTGGCGGCGGAACTGGGCCGGCAGTCACCCGTGCCGGTACGCGGGCTGGTGATCGAATCGACCTTCACCTCCCTGGCCGATGTGGCTACGGCCGTCGCCGATACGTCGTTGCCGGTGCGCTGGCTGCTGTCGCAGAAGTTCGACTCCATCGACAAGATCGCCGACATTCGCATGCCGCTGCTGGTGGTGCACGGCCTGGACGACCGCTATGTACCGCCGCGCTTCAGCGAGCAATTGTTCGCCGCCGCCCAGCAACCCAAGCGCCTGTTGCTGGTGCCGGGTGCCAGCCATAACAACAGCATGAGCCTGGCCGGCCGCACATACCGTGAGGCCCTTGATCACCTGATGCAATCGAAGATGCCGACCCAGGCCATTACCCACTCCACAAGCCGTGACGGCGACTCTTGAGCGCTTTTCGGCACTGGGTTCGAACAGGCCTGTCAAGCGCAAACCCTGGCCATGCTGGGCCAAACCACCGGTTGATCAAATAATGACCTTCGGCGAAATCGCCAACCCCGCCGGGGTCCGGCAAAGTTATCCACAGAGATACCCACGGTTTTCGTGGACAACTCTTTTTATTTTTTTACGATTTTTTTGTGCGGTGTGGCACTTTAGGAATGATGTCCAGCGGCTTATCCACCGTGCGCAAAGTAGCTACTGTCAGATCTGACAGGTCTATCGCGCGCTGAACCCTGCCCGCTCTTGCTCAAGCAAGTACAAGGCATCATCCAGCGCGTGGCCACTGGCGGTGTTATCGAAGATGCACCACGTGGGAATACCGTCCTCGATGGACTGAGCCAGACGTTGCGCATACGCGCGCACCCGTTCGGGTCCATATGCGCTGTGGTAGATGCGTGGCGAGCCGTGCAGGCGCCAGTAGCGCACACCCTGCCAGCCGCCGGGCGCCTCGCCACCTTCCAGTACCAGCGGGTCGGCGGCGACCCGAGCGATGTGCAGGTCCTGCAGTAAGCCCTCGGCTTCAAGCCAACTGCAATGGCGAGGTTCCAGCACCACCGCGCCGAGATAGCGTTGACGCAGGGCACGAAAAAACACTGCGGCCGTCACCGGCTCGTACGCCAGCGACGGCGGCAATTGCACCAACAGACAGCCCAACGTGTCGCCCAGTCGCTGGCACTGCGCGAGAAATTCGTCCAGCGCGGTTTCGCAGTGCGCAAGGCGCAGCTCATGGGTGATGAGCTTGGGTACTTTCACCGCAAACCGAAACGTAGGCGGCACGGACTGCGCCCAGCGCGCGTAGGTCGCGGGCAGGTGTGCGCGGTAAAACGAACTGTTGATTTCCACCGCATTGAAGCGCGAGGCATAGCGTTGTAAATGTGTGCCTTGGGCGGCAAACGCCGGCCACTGTTCGCGCGGCAGGCTCCAGCCGGCGCAGCCGATGTACAACGGCGCCGTCAAAACAGCACCTTGGCGGCATCGCGCATAAAAATTTCAATGGTCTTGGGCCCTACGCCCTCGAACTCGCCCAAGCGCTTTTCGAACCCATGGCGGTCGGCGCTGGCACGGCGGATATGCGTGATCCTGCCGGCGTACTCGGCGTTGAGCTTGGCGCTCAGGTCCAGCAGGCGCTGGGCCGTGCTCTCGTCATATCGCACGTAGTGGGCACGCCCAAGCATCGACACCAGCTCGCGCGACGTGCAGTGCTGCAACTTGCGCGGCGTGTCACGCCCGTGCTCCTCGACGATCACCTTGTACGCCTGCGCCGCAATGGGCGCCTGGATTCGCTTGCCCATCAGAAAGCTGGCGACAAACCACTTGAACAGGCTGGCGTCATCCTCAGGCTTGAGGTCGATGCCCAGCTCGGCCGCGCTGATCGCTTTGGCCATGCTCAGTGGCCCAATTTGCGCTCAGCCTTGGCGGCCTGCTCATTGATCGCATCGGTCTGGCGCTCGGTATCTTTGATCGAGGTGGGCGTGAGCACCTTGTCGACCTTTTCGGTGTTGGGATTGGGGCGCTCCAGGGTCTGTCCCTTGACGGGAGTGTCCGTACCTTTCTGCGCCTCTTCGGAGCTGACGGGGGTGGGGGTTTTGTCGGCGTTTTTAAGGTCGGTCATGGGGAATTCTCCTGAGATTGAAGAGCCGGCATCGCGCGCCGGACTCATTCAGCAGAGCCTGGGTAATTTCGATAGTTCAAGGAAATTGCCCAGCCAAACCGTTGGTGAAAAAAGCGCAAAAAAATTTAAACCTTTTGCGTGCGTGCCGGCTCAACACCCAGGTAGCGACACTCGTCATTCACAAGGAGAGACACCATGACTACCAAGCTGATGAAACAGATGGGCCTGACTTTTGCGCTGGTTGCCGGTTCGATGTCCGTTGCCTTCGCCGCCACCTCCAACGACTTCGTGGACGACGCTGCGCAAAGCGGTATCACCGAAGTCGAAGCCGGCAAACTGGCCTTGCAGAAAAGCAGCTCGGCTGACATCAAAACCTTCGCCCAGCACATGGTGGATGATCACACCAAAGCCAACCAGCAGCTGATGGCCCTGGCCAAAAAGCATGACCTGGAAGTGCCGGACGACGCCGCACTGATGGACAAGGCCAAGAAAGCCATCCTGGAAATGCGTGACGAGTCCTTCGACAAGGCCTACGCCAATAACCAGGTGAACGCCCATGAAGAAGCCGTGGAGCTGTTCAAGAAAGAGGCGAGCTCGTCTGACAATGCCGAGCTGAAAGCTTTCGCCACCGAGAAGCTGCCGACCCTGGAAAAACACCTGCAAATGGCCAAGGAGCTGCAAAGCAAATACGCCAAATAAAGGGCGCGATCAGCCCTGCGCATGAATACGGCGCGGGGCTTTTTACGTGCGGATATTGATGCCCCTCAGACAGGAGACACGCGATCATGAGTACATCACTCAACGGTAAGAACATCCTTATCATCACCTCCAATACCGGTATTGAACGCGACGAACTGGTCAAGCCGCTGGAAGCGTTGCGCGGTTTCGGCGCCAATGTCACTCACGCCTCCAGCAAGGGTGGCACCACCCAGACATTTGTAGGCGACACCGAAAAGGACAAGACGGTAGAGTCCGATGCGCAACTGTCGGATGTGGTCAGCCAGGATTTCGATGCGCTGGTGATTCCCGGCGGCACGGTCAACGCCGACACCCTGCGCCAGGACGCGGCAGCGCTACGACTGATCAAGGACTTTGCCGACGCCGGCAAGACCATCGCCGCCATCTGCCACGGCCCGTGGACGCTGATCGACGCGGGCGTGATCAAAGGTAAAACCCTCACCTCCTACAAGAGCGTGCGCATCGACCTGGAAAACGCCGGTGCGGCAGGCTGGGTGGATGAGCAGGTCAAACAATGCACGGCCAATGGCTGGACCCTGATCACCTCGCGCACGCCGGATGATCTGCCGGCCTTCAACGACGCGATTGCCAAGGCATTGGCCGGCTGATCAGTGGATCGTTAAAAAAACAGGCGCCCCATGGGGCGCCTGTTTGCTGTACAGCGGATGCTCAGTGTTTATCCTGCTGCGGCATCTCGCGCTTAGGCCCGAACATTGCCCACGCAATCAACCCCAGCAACGGCACGAAGATCAGGATGATCAGCCACAACCCCTTGGTTTCCCAGCCGCTGGTGCTGCGCAGCACGGCATTGATCGCCCACAATTCCAACAGCAGCACAACCACCGCCAACCCGATCCAGACATATTCTAATTGCATGTTTCACCTCCTGAGGTCTAAGGCTTAGGTCAACCGGTTGCGCCCAGGGTTCCATCGGATTTTTATGCGTGCCTCCAGCACCCCGCACGCGCCTCTCGGTTCGGTGCGGCGTAATGCAAGGTAACCGGTGCCGGACCATGCAAGCTGCACGATCGCGCCTCGCGTTGATGTCGTCTAACTTGCTGATTAAAAACATCTTTATGCAAAAGCCTAAGTTGGTACGGCTGATGCAACAGCCTGACGGACGAGGCGCGCACTTCGACGCGCCCGAATCCTATCCGTGAGGTTTCACCATGAATGCCATCGACCTGCTCAAAGCCGACCACGAACGCGTCAAGGCACTGCTGACCCAGCTGAGCGAATCCACCGAGCGCGGCGTGAAAAAGCGTACTGAGCTGCTGGCCAAGCTCGAAATGGAGATCACCCTGCACACCAAGCTTGAAGAGGAAATTCTCTACCCGGCCTTCCGCAAAGCGGGTGGCAAAGAGCAGGACATCATGTACCACGAAGCCAAGGAAGAGCACCGCACCGTCGACAGCCTGGTGCTGCCTGATCTGAAGCAGACCGAGCCGTCCACCACCGAATTTTCCGGGCGTGTGAAAGTGGTCAAGGAACTGCTGGAGCACCATATCGAAGAAGAGGAAACCGAGATGTTCCCCCAGGCCCGCAAGCTGCTGGGCAAGGCGCAGCTGGAAGAGCTCGGCGCCGCGATGGAGGCCATGAAAGCCGACTATAAAAAAACCATGACCAAGCCGATGGCCGCCTAACCGCCGGCCGGACCACGGGCCACCCTCCAGGGGCCCGGGGTTTGTGCAATGACATAAGGGGATCGCGTCATGAAGACCACCACGTCCCGCAGGATCGCACTTTCCGTCTGCCTGTCGGCGCTGCTCGCCGGCCCCGTCCTTGCGGCATTCGGCGATAACAACAGCGCAGCCGGTTCGGCACTGCCGCCGGGCAACTACCCCAGCAGTCCCAGCAGCGCCTCCAGCACTGGCAACAGCGACAGCAAACACACCGACGACAGCCCCCGCAAACAGCCTCAGAAAAAAGCCTCTAAACCTGCCGAAACTTCCAAAGAGCGCAAGGACAAAGCGCGTTCAGGTAACTGACGGGTTATCTGCGGTTGTAGGGCGATTCAAATGTGAGGGGTGCGATTTGCTTGCGTTAACCATAGGTGTCTACAGAGCTTCGGTGAAAACCTGACCTGAAAAATAACTCCGTGGTTATCGGCGCAAGTCGCACCGCCCTCTCACAGGTTCGAGCGCAGCACCGCCATTGGAACCCTCGGCATGCATTGTCCACACAGGTGAATCTCCCTTCACAGTGAAGACACCTGCATGCGTACAGCTCAATCTCCCGCGAGTCGCTTTCCAGCCTCGGCCTTTGCGCGGCAAAACCCGCAGAATGTAGACAGCCTTGGGCCCGGCGAAACGTCCAACAGTGGCCGATCGACACGCGCGGCACCGGGCGACTCGGTAAAGGAGGCGGACGACTTACTGAGCCGCTCGTGCTCCGCCGCCCTCCTGGACAGAGTGATTGCACTGCAAGCCAACCCGACAAACGCCCCACCCGCCGCAACCATCGACAACATCCCGGCCAACTCAACCTTCGGCCAGGCATTGGCACGGTTTACCGAAACGCTCAAGCAAGAGCCGTTTGCTTCGTTCGCGCGCAATAAAAAGATCAACCTCACGCACTTCAGCGTGCTCCCGTCAGAGGGTCGGATCGAATGGGTCAGCAATGGCGTACGGATGAAGCTCACCCGTAACAACCCAGCCTGGAACCAGGTATCCGGCGACCTGCTCGCCGCAACGCGCGAGCTGATGCCAACCTTGCCGGGCGCCTTCGAATACACCGGCGCGCGCAGTGCCCCCCTGAACATCATCAGCAACTTTTATGCGGCCCGTGGCGCCACCGACCTGCCCCACGACCTCGCTTGCAAGCAACGGCCTGAAGCCATCACGCGACGTCCCTTCCCTGCAGGTACCCCTGGCGACGGATGCGAGCTATCAACCATCGGACTACCAACGCGTCACACAAAACCGCAAACACATGGTCGACTCCTTATCCGGCACCCTCGGCCCCGCAGCGGCGTCCATGTTCGGCGTAGCGTGGTCGGTTGTGCAGCAATCGCTGTCGAGTAAGCCTCGCGACGCGTATGAGCAACGCCTGGTCACCGCCTTCACCGACGAGCTAAGCAAGGCGAACCGGGGCGAGGAGCCTGCCTGGGTGCGCGTGCCCGCCCAAACGGGGTTAGGCCAATGGCTGGAGCTGTATCGCAGCCTGTTCGACCATCCAGCGGTGCGGGAGTGGATGCAGGTCAAGGGGCTCGACCTGGCACAACTGGAACTGAACCCGTCCACCGGTACGCTGTTGGTCAAAAAAGCCGATGATGTCGCGGTGTTTACACCGACCGACGAATCCGGCTGGGGGGCTATCGCCGGCCCGATCATGACGGTGGCCAGGGTGATCGCGCCTTCACCCGATCAGTCGCTGCAGATCGTTCCAGGCAACGGTTTCATTGCCACGCCACTGGGCGTGGTTGCCGACTTCCAGGGCGAACCGCCCCAGGCCGACAGCGCCGCCCAACGCGCGCGTATCCAGCACCTGAACGCACAGCGGGCCTTTGATCCGATTGCACCAAACGACCCACTGCGGTCTGCCGACACCCGATCTTACGTAGCCCTTGGCAACCTCGGCACCCAGGCTCAGGCGCAGTTCGCGGCATTGGCACAGTCCAGGGCCGACAAACGTGATTTCGCTACCCGCCTGCTCAATGTCAATCGAGCGCTGCCGAATGTTCGTCAGGAAGCGAAAAAGTGGGCCGAAGCAATCATCCTCAAGTTGACCGGCAAGCCCTTCGATGCCGACACAATCTATCTGAACCGATTCGACGGCTCCCAAAGCGCGGACACCCAGACAGGATGGGAGCACATGGGCAAGGAACCGAAGTCTTCACTGCGCTTGCCCGATGCCTTGCTCAAGAATTTTTCGGAACACGACGCGGTGCCCAACAACCTGGATTTCGAAGCCGGCCTCTACTTCGACGGCCCCGGTAAAAGTCATGCCGGAGGCTACGGCAAACATAACGAATTCCCCCTGCCCCCCTCAAAGATCATGCACGAAGCCTGGTCCACCGACTTCCAGAAACACATGAACGACAAGCTGGACAGTTTCTGGACGGACCACGCCGACGAGTATCGCGACATCCTTAAAGGCCAGTTTATCTACAGCGCCCGCAGCCAGTTGAATGCGTACGAACGAGCCTCCCCTGCCGAACGTGCCCGAATCCCGGCCGCAGAACAATTTACCCGCAGCGACTATGAGTGGGTCATGAAGGCCGTCTCTAATGTGCCGGTGGGTCCCGAGCAACCGGTGCCGCTCCAAGCACTGCAGGCACGCGCACCGGTCAAGGGCAAGGTCCGCGTGCATGCATTCGATATCAATGGTTTCAGATCCACGGACATCCTGCGATTCACCGAGCAGGACGACGGCCGGTACCTCTACCTCAAAGGCCGTCGTGACGGTCGGCAGATCCTCTACATCCCAGGCCGCACGCCAGAGTTCCTGAAGTTCGCCTCGCTCGAAAGCATGGACAAATGGATCGCCGATGAATGCAAGGACCCGAACAGGCGCACAGCGTTGGCATCGCACTTCAGCCTGTCCGACCGCCAGGACACTTCCAGCAGCGCTGTCGTGAGCCTCTTCAAGGCGCTGATTCCGTTTGGTGACCAGCTTCTCAAGGATCGCCCGGAGAAAGGCGTCGACACCGCCCTGCGCAACTTGAGCACCGGCGCCTGGGATCGTCTGGAGGGCACCGTGATCGACAGCGGCAACCTACGCATCACCGGCGATGTATTCGACAGCATCATGCGGGCGACCTGCCAGCGGATGAGCCGTGATGCAGAGGTCACCATCAAGTCCAACGATGAAGTGACGCGCGACACCTGGCTCAACGACCTTTGTGTGGCAGCCGGCCTGCTGGGCAAACTGGCCCCCATCGCCGAACCGGTGGCGGCGCTGGCGTTTCTGGCAGGCCTCGGCGAAAGCGTCCTGGGGGCGCAAAAATCCCTTTCAGGCGACACCGAGGCCGAACGCCGCGACGGCGCAGCAAAGGCCCTCGACGGTTTGCTCAATACGTTGTTCTCCATAGGCGCCGCCGAGCGGCCCGAAGATCCCTTCTCTGTCTCCCGCGAGGAGGCGGCCACAGGTACAGCAGTCGGCCGGCAACGCTTCGCCGACGGTGCCGCGCCGCTGATGCTCGAACGGCCTGTTTCGTCCGACGCTTACACCATTGCCCGCTCCAGCGGCTTCGATCTGGTAGAGGGCGAAAAGGTCTATCGCTACGATGCCGACCAGCCTGGGCTGTTGAGTGATCTGGAGTCCACCGAACGCACGGACCGCCTCGACCGGTTCGAGGATGTTTGTCCGGCGCCGACTGCCCTGTCGCGCAGGGCCAAACGCGGCGCCAATGATAGGTGCTTCACCAAAGCCCTGGAGCCCGTCACCGACTTGGCGGGCAAAGAGCTGCAATCGCTGGAGCACGTTCGGCTGTTCCCCGCTGCGCGCAAATCCTTGTTCAACGGCGACCGGGAAGTGATTTTCGAAAAGCGCATCAATCGAGTGGTGGATACCGAACTGGGGAGCAAGCTGGTGCCGCTGCCCGGTAAAGCGCACGTCCGATACAAAACCGTGGTCAAAGGCGACATCAGCAAAAACGCTCGATTCGGCATGTACGACAACAGCGACAGCGCGTTCCTGCGCGAGCGCACCTATGCGGTGAAACTTGGCCGAATCAGCGACGCTTGCAATGATTCCCGTGAAGTCCGTGGCGTTGTGGTTTCCAGTTCCAACCCCGCCGACACCCGCAAGTACCTGATCGTCGAAGCAGACACCGCAGCGTTCTACAAAGCGCTGATTACGGATGGGCAGACCGGCAAAGTGAACTTCATTCGCTGCGAAGCCACCGCGGCGGATCTGGATCTGGTCAAGCACTACCGCAGTGAACTGACCCAGCGCCAAGGCACTGCCGCGGTGCCTTTCGACGCCGACTTGATTGCGCTGCCACCGCTGGACAAGGCCCTGAAACAGTTGCGAAAAAATGGCTACACAAAGGCCCAGATCCAGGACCTCAAAGCCAGCGTTTCAGGTATGACCGCCGAGCAAAAACGCGAAGTGGTGTACCAACTGCAAAGCCGCCACGCCATCGAAAAGCCGGATATTGCCCTCAAGCCGGCACGTGTGCGCCCATTGACCAAACCCGCTCGATTCAGCACGTTGACGGCCGAGCAAAAAAACGCCTTCTACGCTAAAGGCACGCAGGACTCGTTCAGTCGCGGGCTCAAGGCGACAGGCCTGGGGCCGGGTAACCAGGTGCATTCAGCCAGCGATCTTGCACGCGCCGAAGCGGCCGCCACCACCGTGGAGTGGATGCGCCGTACCACCAACCCCCATGCACCGAATCGAGGGGACATGATCCTGAAGGCCGGAGCCGGCAACTGTGGCGAAATGAGCCAGCTGTCGAAGGACATCGTCACCAAAAGCGGTGGCCGGGCTTATGAATGGTCGGCGGGTAACGCTCATGCGTTCACCGTGATCGGAGGCCCTGTGGAGCGCCCGCCGGCAACCCGTGATTTTTCCGAGGCTATATGGCGGGATGCATGGATCGTCGATCCCTGGGCCGGTATTGCCTGCCCGGCCCGTGAGTACACGAGCCGGCTCAAAGCGGTAATGACCGAATGGCAGGCCGGTGGGCGGAAAATACTGAATGGCCCCACCGGGGTTATGAGCCCCACCGATCCAAAGTGGCTGGACGAGCTGATCGAACAGCCCAAGGCTCCTTACGACCACAGCTATGAGACGCCCACCGCGCCAGGCACCCTCGCCGAGGTCATCTCTCCCCGGACGGCCCCCCGCGAAGAGGTGGAAATGGGGTTCAGCCGCACGCTCGATGACAGCGATACGGTGTTGTCCACCCGAGGTCTGTCGGACTGCTCAGCGCTGGTGGTACTGACGGATCTTAAGAACGGCGTCTATGGCAAACGCACCTTGATGCACCTGACCGGCAGTAACGTGGCGATGGGCTTGAGCCATGGACACGCGGCCACTGAACTGGAGGCCCTGGAACAATCATTGGACGGCGGCGGCAAGGTCATTTTCGTCGGCGGCAGCAACTCAAAATCCGTTGTGGGCATGGCCAGTGTGTTGGGTCAGGAAGTAGACGGTCGCAAACCTCTGCTCTCGATTGTGCAAAAACCCGGTGTGACAATGACCCTGGCCAGCGCGACCGCCATCGATGTGAAGCCGGACGGGACCTTTACCCTGGTCACAGACGGCGGCACGGAAGGTGTCTTCAGACCGGACAAAATCAAGGAGGTCTTGGATTTCATCGACTGAAGACAGGTCAGCGCCGCGAACAACTGAGTCAGATCAAGTCAGCGCCTGCCAGCCGCGGAACTCACCGCGCCGGGTCAGCGCGCTCCAGGCGAAATCCCAACCGGGCGGCGGCAAAGGCGGTTGTTCAACGGTGACGGGCGGCGTGGCTTTCCAATCGAATACCCGCAGCGTGCGCCACGCCAGCACGATACCTTCGGCCCGGCTGTGATCGGTATTGATCCAGCCTGCCGCAGCGGCGGCCATGAACGCTTCAACGGGTTCCTCATTGATGCGCGTGCGGTAGGCCGAGCCGAGCAACCAACGGCACACGTTCAGGTGGTAGGTCCAATCCCCGGCCGGCTGGTTGCGGTAGGCCCAGGTCATAAAGCTGCGAAACAGGTTCAGGCCTTCGGGCGGGTCGAGTTTGAGCAGCGCCGGGCAGATGTCGAACAGGCTGTGCCAATAGGGCAACAAACGGGCGTCCAGGTGGACGAAACAACGGGCATTGCTGGGGTATTGCGCAGGCGCCGGTGCTGCGCGCAGGCGAACGGCGCCGGTTGGCGATGGATAGCTCATGAAACGCACTCACAGTCGTGACGATAGAATGCCCCCTGGTCACAGGAGGCCCAAGGCACACGTCAGAAGGCGGGAGAAGCGCGAGGGTTGGCCGAGGGCCAGGCGTAGCGCGGCGGCGCTTTGTTGCGATGGGCATGGGCCGGGCGCGGGGTTTGACCCAGGCCCAGGAGCCAGGCCAGGCCGATCAGGAACACCAGGGCCACGTTCAGGGCTGCGCACACCGGGCAGGCAATGTAGTTCGAAATGTTGCTGGAAGCCGCGTCACCCGACCCTTTATCGGAAAGTGGCGCGGGTTTGCCGTCCACTGAACAGAACGCCCCGCCGATCCCGTTGAGCTGCTGGCCGAGCATCTGACCATGGCTCAAACCGCACACGAACAGGTTCATCAGCACGCAGCAGTACAGGGTCCAGGCGATCAGGGAACGGTCGGGCAGGCTCAATTTCATGGCGGCGACTCTACCATCACCGCCGCCAACGGATGAAGCGCGACGCGCCCCTGTGGCAGAACGTCGCAGATTACGCAGGCGGGTAGGGGTTGGTAGACTTGGCGCCCTTCGCGTTTCTTACTTCAAATGCCTGCTTTTCCCAGCCTGACGGCTAGACCCGGCGCAATGCAGGCGTTTTACAGGATGCACAGTTGATGAGTACGTTATTCACCCGCCGCAAGGTCCTGGCCGGTATGGGCCTGATGGGCCTGGGCCTGCTGGCCGGTTGTGACAACAGCCCCAAACTGAACTTCAAGTACGGCAAGGACTTGAGCGACAAGATCATGGGCCGCACGTTCAAGCTCAAGAACACCGAGGGCGACACCGTCACCCTCAGTTCCTACCGTGGCCTGATGCCGGTGGTGTTCTTCGGCTTCACCCAGTGCCCGGCGGTGTGCCCTACTACCCTCGCCCGCGCCGCCCAGGCCAAGAAGCTGATGGGCCGCGACGGTGAAATCATGCAAGTGATCTTCATCACCCTGGACCCGGAGCGCGACACGCCGGAGATTCTCGACAAGTACGTCAAGGCCTTCGACCCCAGCTTTGAAGCGCTGTACGGCACGCCGGAAGAAATCGCCGTGGCCGCCAAGGAATTCGGGATCTTTTATGAAAAGATCCCCGCTGGCGACACCTACACCCTGTCCCACACCGCCACCAGTTTTGTCTTCGACACCCGTGGCAACCTGCGCCTGGGGCTCCAGGCATCCCTCACCGCTCAAGAGTGCGCAGAAGACCTGCTCACCGTCATGGAGGTCTGCTAATGACTGCCGTTCAACACCTCAAGCGCCTCACCCTTGGCCTGACCCTGCTGGGCCTCGCCGCTCACGCCAGCGCCCAGGTGCAGGTCAGCGATGCCTGGGTTCGCGCGACCGTTGCGGGCCAGCCCTCCAGCGGCGCGTTCATGACCGTCACCGCCGACGTCGACAGCAAGCTGCTGCGTGTAGCCTCGCCGGTGGCCAAGGACGTGCAGATCCATGAGATGAGCATGAAGGACGACGTCATGCGCATGGGCCCCGTGGATTCGGTGGCCCTGCCTGCCGGCAAAGCCGTGACCCTCGACCCCAATGGTTACCACGTGATGCTGATGGGCCTGACCGGGCAGATCAAGGAAGGTGACCCGGTGCCGCTGACCCTGACCGTGGAAAATGCCAAGGGCGAACAGCAGGCGATTGAAGTCAAGGCCATCGCCCGAGGCGTAGACGGCATGGACCCTAGCCATAAGCACTGATTGCAGCTGCTTGGTTCGGGTTGGCTCACCTCAACCCGTCCATCAATCCACGATAAACAGCTTCGCACCGTCCAGCGTCGATGAACGGTGCGCTTCCATATCATTGCCCACCTGATAACTCATCCCGGCCGTCAACGTAAACCGACGCCCATCCGCCAGCTCGGTGTGCAACTCGCCTTCCAGACACAACAGCACATGACCGCGCGTGCACCAATGATCCGCCAGGTAACCGGCGCTGTACTCCACCATGCGCACGCGAGTCGTGCCAAAGTGCCCGGTGCGCCAGGTGGCACTGCCCGTTACGCCGGGATAGATGACGGGTTCAACGCTGGACCAATCGGTGGTGCAAAACGGGACGGCGGTAAGATCCATGGGGGGCTCGGGTGTGAGTTAAGGGGGCTTGAGGCTAATGGGCTGACAAGGGGGGCGGTAGACACAGATGGAGTAGTTTTGCGGCATACAGGCAACCGTGCTTGTTATTCTGCTCCCCCATCTCCGAGGAGGCATGCTGATGCTGATCGACCCCGCTTACGTCTTGTTTGAGACCGACCCCGCCGGCGATTCAAGGACCGTCCGTCGCGCAGGTCTCGACTGCCTGCGCGCCTGTATGCGCCCTGATACCGACCTTTGCGTGGACTGACATAGCGGTGATGCAGGCGATCTGCATATGCGGTTACACGTCTATCTGGCAGTTTTCCCATCTCTGGATACAGTTCAAAAAAGACATCTGAATATGGCCTGCATGAAACGCAAAGTTCGGATATTGATCCTATGCAAAACCTACCCTTCCCCAAGCGCAAAATATGCCGAAACGTCCTGCGTCGCAGGGATGGATGAGGAAGGCAAATCTTATAAGGCTGTATCCAGTACCGTTCCGCTTGATCACTAGCGATCAGCAGTTTGCCAAGTGGCAATGGATCGAAGCCTCCATCGAACGAAGCCCTGCGGACCGCAGGCCAGAAAGCCATAAGATCGGTGTGGACAGCATTTGTGCGGGAAAAGTTTTGCCCGCAGGTGATTGGTGCGAGCGGCGGGTGTTGCTGGACAGGCTGAAAATTTATGAGAATTTTGACGCATTGGATAAAGCCAGGACTGAGCATAACGTCACGCTAGGCCTGATCAAACCTGCACGCGTCACCGCACTTCGCATTCAGAAATCAGCCTCGCAAGGATGGACTTCGGAGGAAATTGACAAGCTGCAATCAATGCAGCGCCAACCCAGCCTGTTTGAAGAGCAAGAACACGCCAGCATCAAGCGCCTTGAAAAAGTGCCCTTTGACTTTCATTACGTTTATGAGTGTGTGACCGACGGAGAATTGAGAACCCATATTCATAAAATTGTCGACTGGGAAGTCAGCCAGCTCTATAGGAACGTCTATCGCAAACACGGGGCAAAGGGCTGGGAACTCCCCTTTCGGCAAAAGCTGGAAACCCATCTACCGAGCAAAGAGCTCATGCTCTTGATGGGCACGATTCATCGTTTCCCCAGCCAGTGGTTGATCGTAAGCCTGATTTATCCGCCTAAGCGACAGAAAGAAGACGATCATCAAATAGCGTTGTTTTGAAGGGTAGGTGTTGAATGTCGAGCGAGGGCGTCAACTCCTGCGCGGCTTCAGCGATCAAACTGCGGTGGCAAAAACGGGCGTCCGCCTCATAACAGACCATACAAATCCGCTGCTGGGCTGCATTGCAAACCAGCTCGTTCAACACCGTGCCTTGGGTGCGGATATAAGTCCTGAACTCGCGCGCATAGGTTGTCCAATCACCGTCTTCCTTGTACTGCTTGCGTATGGGCTTTGGGCAGCCGAGCGACCGGTTATGCTCATAAGCGATCCCCTGTGCGGCCAGATCCCGGGCAAATGCATTTTTGGAAAAACCTTTTTTTCGCGATAACGGGTATTCACGCACATCCAGCACTCTGTCGATCCCGGCCTGCTTGAGTTGTGCAATGAATGCGTCGATGGTCAGTCCCTCGTAGCCTGCGGTGTAGAGGTTCATGCAGATTCTCCCAAGGCCTGCCGGCGCGATCAAATGGTAAAAAAACGCCGGGACTATAACATCGGCTGAAATTGACGAGCCGATGCGAGTGACGAGCGGAGCCAATTATTGCGTAACAAACCTATGGCCCTCGCTCATCAGGCCATCGGTTCAGCCAACCCGCTTCTTCATCGGGATACACGCCAACTGCAACCCCGACGGTGAGTGGTAAATGGCCTGCTCATCCCCGACATAACCACACGCTCGATAAAAACTCGCGGCGTTCAACGTCGCATCCAGCACCACCTCTTCAATCGCCAGTTCCCGCGCGAGACTTTCAAGGTGATCCAGCATGGCCTTGCCATACCCGCGTCCGGTGAATGCGGGCAACACGAACAGCGCACCGATTTCGTTGTTGTCCAGGTCAAGCATGCCGGTGGCTACAGGCTCATCGTTAAGCCAACCCAGATAAAACGATTTGTCCATCAGTGCGCTGTAGCCGTCCTCGGCTTTGCCACGCGTCCAGAGTGCCATTTGTTCAGCGGTGTAGGCGCCGACGCATTGGCTGCGGATGGCTTCGCGGCGGATGTCAAAAGCAGCGACTGCGTCGTTGAGGGTCGCGCGTTTTATTTCCAGCATTGATCCTTCCCTTTATGCGTTTTCATTACCCGCTCGGGTGAATGAATAACGGTCCCTGTCCGTGCGTAATTGCCAATCCTGGTTTCGCCAATGATATGCGGCGCGGGTTCAGTTATAGATGCGCTGACCGACACGCCGCCATCGGGGGCAAGCCCCCTCCCACATTGGTATCCCGGTTACCGTCAGATTTTCACACTGCCCTTGACGTCGATGACCATGGCCAAAATTGTCGAAAAAGTATCCGCTACGATGCCTGACGCGAACAAGCCCATTCCCATTTTTTGAGCCGTGTTCAACGCAGAGTCCCAGCGAGGCCGCTATGATGTGGCCTTCCGCTCAACGCCCCAGGAACACCGATGCCCGCCCTCACCCTGCGCAACGCCATGCCCACTGACGCCGCTCGCTGCTATGCAATTGAAATCACCGCCTACGAAGGTGACGAAGCCGCGACCCTGGAAAAGATCGCCACGCGCATTGCGCTATACCCGCAAGGCTTTTTGATCCTGGAAGCCGACGGCGAAATAGTGGGTTTTATCAACGGCGGCTGCGCCCATGAAGTGGTGATGTCGGACGAGGCGTTCAAGGAACTGGTGGGGCATTCGGCCGAGGCGCCGAATGTGGTGATCATGTCGGTGGTGGTCGACCCGGCATATCAAGGCAAGGGCTACGCCAAGGTGTTGATGAGCGACTTCGTGCAGCGCATGCGCGCCTTGGGCAAACAGACGATTCACCTGATGTGCAAGGAGCAGCATGTGCCGTTGTACACGCGCATGGGCTACACCTATGTGCAGCCATCGCCGTCGGACCATGGCGGCATGGCGTGGCATGAGATGGTGATGGTGCTGTAATCCAAGGAGCATCGGGCGTTGACCGTCACGCGCATTGAATCAGCGTGCCCATTGGCGCTACCAGCTCCCCGACGCCCCGCCACCGCCACTGGAACCACCGCCGCCCGATGAACTGCTGCTGGAACTCGAATCGGAATGGCTGGAATCTGAACTGGACCCGTCGCTGGACCCCGCTCCCACGCGAGTCGGGATAAACACAAACAGCGCCAGAAACGACGCGATCGGCACCGCGATCAGCCAACCCTGCGCGCCGTGCCCCAGCAGCAGCCCCGCCGCCCCGTAGATCGCCGCCACCACGAACGCTCGCAGGAGGAACCCGCTCGGGCTGTTTTTCCAGGACGCTTTGATCAGCAGAAACAACAGCAAATACAGTCCCAGGACTACCAGAGCACCCAGCGGCCACGCCAGCCAGCGGACATAACTGACGTCCACAAAGCGGTTGGCGACCACGACCGCGACGATGTAGGCGAAAAGCCCAAGCACGCCATAGAACGCCGTACGCACCAGCCACAACGCGCCGAACGTAGCGCCGCCGGTCAGCAGGGTCAGCGGCACAACCAGCAGGTACACCGGCCATTCGTGGCCGCCGGCAACAATCGTCAGTCCCAGTGTGATCACCAGAGTAGCGACCAGTGCGGCGCGCCAACCCAGCTTGCGGGCCGCGATCAGCACGCCACCGATGGCCCCCAGGATGAACGCCAGCAATACCGCGATGGCGCCGGGAGCAACCAACGGATTTTCGAGCGCCGGCAGGTCACCACCGTCCACCAGCGTGGTCAGGTCATCGACCGCCTGCTGTATCCCACCCGCATAGTCGCCCTGACGAAACGCCGGGGTGATGTGCTCCTCGATGATGCGGTGCGCCAGCAGATCGGTGACGGTGCCCTCAAGGCCATAGCCCACTTCGATGCGCACCTTGCGGTCATCTTTGGCCACCAGCAGCAGGATGCCGTCGTTGACGTCCTTGCGCCCCAGCTTCCAGGCGCGGAACAGTTGGTTGGTGTAATCCTCAAGGTCCGCGCCGCCGAGCGTGGGTATCAACAGCACGGCGACTTGCGCGCCTTTGCGTTGTTCCAGATCGGCCAGTTGCTGTTTGAGACGCACGGTGGTGGAGGCGTCAAGCGTATGGGTAAGGTCGATCACCCGCTGGTCCAGGGCGACACCAATGGCCGACGTCTGGGCGTGAGCCGTCGGCAACAGGCTGGCGCACACAAGCAACAGCAGACTCAAGGCGGATTGCCGCAACCGACGCATCATAATTTGTTACCCGAGGTTTCTTCCTGAAGGCGCCGACTTTACTCTATCGGCGCTATAACGCGTGACCCAAAGCGTTTGACTATCTAAACTGGCCGCCAATAGCAATACGCCATAATTTTCGAGATGCCCATGGATTTACGTCACCGCAATAACGTCAACGTCATGGGCAACGGGACCTCGACCCTGGTGTTCTCCCATGGTTTTGGCTGCAACCAGGCCATGTGGAACGATCTGGTGCCGGCGTTTCTAGAGCACTTTCGCGTGGTGCTGTACGACCTGGTGGGCGCGGGCCTGTCGGACCTCAGCGCGTTCGACAAAACCCGGTACGCCACGCTGGACGGCTACGCCCGCGACTTGAACGAGATTATCGACGCCTATGCCGAAGGCCCGGTGATTCTGGTCGGGCATTCGGTCAGTGCGATGATCGGCACCCTCGCCGACCGCCTGGCGCCAGGACGTATCGCAGCCCATGTGATGATCGGGCCGTCGCCGCGCTATATCGATGACGAGGGTTACATCGGTGGATTCAAGCGCAGCGACATCGATGAACTGCTCGACACCCTCGACAGCAACTACCTGGGCTGGTCCAGCGCCATGGCCCCCGTGATCATGGGCGCACCTGAGCAACCGGCGCTCAGCGACGCCCTGACCGACAGTTTCTGCCGCACCGAGCCGGAGATCGCCAAACACTTTGCGCGGGTGACGTTTACCTCGGACAACCGCCAGGACGTAATCGGCCTGGCTACCCCGGTGTTGATCCTGCAATCGAGCGACGACCTCATCGCCCCGGTGGCCGTGGGCGAATACCTGCACCGTGTGTTGCCCAACAGCACGTACTGCCTGGTGGACAACGTCGGCCACTGCCCGCACATGAGCGCACCCCAGGCATGCGCGGCGGCCATGCACGGTTTCCTGGAGCGGTGGACGGCCACCCGTGCCGGCTGACGTGTTCGACAGCGCCGCCTGCGCCCTGGCCGTTACCGGCGAAGATGGCACGATCCTCAAGGCCAATGCGCGCTTCGGCGATTGGCTGGGGTTCAGCACCGCCGAGCTGTGTGCGCGCAGGTTTCAGGACCTGCTGACCATGGGCGGGCGAATCTTCCATCAGACCCACCTGGCACCGATGCTGCGCATGCACGGCAGCATCACCGAAGTGAAACTGGACATCCTGCACCGCGACGGCCACAAGGTGACCGTGCTGCTCAACGGAAATAAACGCGTGCAGGCCGATACGGTGGTGTACGACCTGGCCCTGTTCGGCACCACCGACCGTGACAAGTACGAGCGCGAACTGCTGAACGCCCGCAACCTGGCCGAAGCGCTGCTGCAGGAAAAAACCGCCACAGAGCTGGCGCTGCAGAACGCCCAGGCCGAGTTGAACGCGGCCTATGCCATCTCCCAGCGCCGCGCGGTGTTCGCCGAGCAGATGATGGCAATCGTCAGCCACGACCTGAAAAACCCGCTGACCGCGATCCGCATGGCCTCGGACTTTCTCAGCCGCAGCGAACGCACCGCCAAGGAGCGTCAGCTGCTGGGGCATATCGGCCAATCCTCCGAACGTGCCCAGCGCATGATCGCCGACCTGCTGGACTTCACCCAGGCGCGGGTCGGCCACGGCATCGTGATCAAAGCCGCGCCACTGGACCTGCACCACGTGATTCAGCGCGCGGTGGAGGAACTGCGCGTGGCCTTCCCCAAGGCCACCCTGTTGCATTGCGCCGAAGGCAGCGGCCAAGCGTGCCTGGACGCCGACCGCGTGCAGCAGATTATCGGCAACCTGGTGGCCAACAGCGTGGCGTATGGCGATCTGCAGGAGCCCATCACCATTACCTCGCATCTTGGCGACAACGCAGGTGCGGTGTCGGTGCATAACCACGGCGCCCCCATCCCGCAGGCCTTGCTCGAAGGGCTGTTCGAACCCATGACCCGCGGCACCGACCAGGGCAGCGATGTACGCAGCGTGGGCCTGGGGTTGTACATCGTGCGCGAATTGGCCAAGGTGCACGGCGGGGATGTGGCGGTGAATTCCTGCGCGGCCGCCGGCACTACGTTTACGGTGACGTTTCAGAACACGTAGGCGCTGGCCACTGAACTATCCAAGGACCACACCATGCTCATCGTCTTCAGCGGATTGCCCGGCACCGGCAAAACCACCATCGCCCATGAACTGGCGCGGCGGCTCAACGCGGTTTACCTGCGGATCGATGTGATCGAGCAGGCCATTCGCGATGCCGAGGTGCTGGCGGGTGATGTGGGGGCCAGCGGTTACGGCGTGGCCAATGCCGTCGCGCTGAGCAATCTTCTGTTAGGGCATCGGGTGATCGCCGACGGCGTCAATCCAGTGCGGGAAAGTCGTGCGGCGTGGCAGGCGGTGGCCCTGGCGGCGGGCGTTAAGTTAGTGGATGTACAGGTGATTTGCTCCGATCGGCAGGCACATCAAGGCCGGGTTGAAAGGCGCACCGGGGATATCCCCGGCCTGACGCCACCCACTTGGCACTCGGTGATGACCCATGAGTATGAAGCCTGGGCGCAAGCGCCGTTGACCGTCGACACGGCTACGCTGTCCGCGACCGAGGCGGTTGAAACGCTGCTCGCTCATCTAGGGCGATAAGTGGAATCGCGGTGGTGTTTTTGGGGCCGCTTCGCGCCCCGGCGCGGGGCAAGCCCGCTCACCACTTATAGCCACCCTGAGCACGCTTTTGCAGTGAGCTTTTAGGTGATGAGCGGGCTTGTCGCATCGTCGCACCTCCCGCGCTGGGGCGCGAAGCGGCCCTATATTCAGAGCACGCTGCCCATCGCCTTCATCAGCACCAGGTCCCGCCCGTAGATATCCGGCGCGTACACCAGGCCGCCCTGGCGGTCCACTTCCACTGTCCAATAGCCCAGCAGTACCGGCACCGGGGTAGCCAGGCGGAATTCATGGGTCACGCCGGTGGCCAGCAGTTCGTCGGTGCGAGCGCGCTCGGCAGGACTGACCAGCAGGTCGCGCAGCAGCAACGGTTGTTCAACCCGCACGCAGCCGGAGCTGAACGCGCGCGGGCCCTTGGTGAACAGCGGCTGGCTGGGGGTGTCGTGCAGGTACACCGAGTAGGGGTTGGGAAAGCGCATCACGATTTTGCCCAGCGGATTGCGTGGGCCGGCTTCCTGGCGCAGCAGGATGTTGCCGGGGTGTGCCCAGTCGATCTGTTCCGGGGCCAGCGGCTGGCCTTGGGCGTCGAGCACCTGCAGGTTCTGCTGGCGCAGGTATTCGGGATTGAGGCGAATGGCCGGAAGTTTGTCCTCGCGCATAATCGTGGGCGGGATGGTCCAGGTGGGGTTGAGCGTCAGCCGGGTGATGCGCGATTTGAGCAACGGTGTCTGGCGCTCGGCGCGGCCCACTTGCAGACGGGTTTGCCACACGGGGATGCCGCTCTGATAGACGCTCAGTTGTGCCGCGGCGACGTTGACCAGCACGCCTTCGGGCTCCAGGTCCTGGGCCAGCCAGCGGAAGCGTTCGAGGTTGATGCGCAACTGCTCGCGACGCACCGCCGGGCTGATATTAAGCTCGGCTACCGTGCCGGCACCGATCACGCCATCGGCCTGCAATGAATGGCTGAGCTGAAAGGCTTTGACCGCATCTACCAGCTCAGCGCGGTATTGCTTGCCGACGCCCTGGGGCTCAGCGGCCAGGTAGCCGCCGTCGTAGAGACGCCGTGCCAGCTGCGGCACCCGCGTGTCTTCCATGCCGGGGCGCAACAACGGGCCACTGCCCACGGCGTCCCAATGCGGCAACGGTTGCAGGCGCACGCTCGCATAGGCATTACGCAGGCTGCGATACAGATCGGCGCCGGGGCGCGCTTGATCGAACGCCTGGGCCATGTCCTGCAGGCCCACCGCAGCAAGGGCGAGCACTTCAACGTCGGGGTCGCGGGCAGGCGGCTGGGAATGCCACAGCGGTTCGAAGCGTGATTGCTGCAATCGTCCGTAGTGCAGGTCCTGCAGGGCCTGCAGGTAGTGGCGGCTGCTGTCGATATCGCTGCACAGCACGTTAGCCGTGGCATCCACGGCAGGCAGGCTATAGTGGGAAGGGTCCAGGCCGTCGTCGGCGAGCAGTTGCAGTTGGGCGTGCAAGGCTTGGCGACGGGCTTCGTCGGACCACAACGCGACATCACCTTGCTGCTGATAAAAGGCTTGCAGGCGCCCCTGTGCGGCGGCGTCGATCTGCGGCGCAAGGCCGGGGCAGACACTGGGCAACTGCGCCAGCGCCTGCTGCACGGGCGCCAGGTCGACCGGTGCCGGCGTCGTCACCGGCAAGGGCTCGACCGGCAGCGCGTCGGCCGTGGCGACCAATGGTGCAACGAGCAAGCAAATGCTCAAGTAACATGCGTGTTTTTTGAACAATGCTTTAGCTCCAATCCACAGTGGGGGGTTGTACTGTAGATGCTGACTTTCCTGTGCCGCCTCGGCCTGATGGCCGCAAGCCTGGCTGCGTTGAGTAACTCTGTGCTCGCCGCCAATGGCAACGTGCCTTCCTTGTATAACAGCCTGGCGCGATCGGCTCCAGAACTCAATCCCACTGTGCTCAAAAGCGCCCTTAACGCGGTGCAATGTGCAGTCAGCAACGGCGAAGAACGCTCCGAACGCCTGGCCGTGATCGATTATTCCCAACCTTCGACCGCCCGTCGCCTGTGGATCTTCGACCTGCGCAAGAAAACCCTGGTGCTGCGCGACCTGGTGGCCCACGGCGCCAAGTCCGGGGAAAACTTCGCCACCCAGTTCTCCAACCTTGAAGGCAGCCACCAGTCCAGCCTTGGCCTGTTCCGCACCCAGGAAAGTTACCTGGGCACCCATGGTTATTCACTGCGCATGGACGGGCTGGAGCCGGGGTTCAATGACTCGGCCCGCGACCGCGCTATTGTGATTCATGCCGCCGATTACGTCAGCCCACTGTGGAGCAAGCGCGAAGGCCGTATTGGCCGCAGCCAGGGTTGCCCGGCCGTGCGCCCGCAAGTGGCGCGTCAAGTGGTGGACAAGCTCAAGGACGGCCAGTTCATGTTTTCGTGGTATCCCGACCAGCGCTGGTTGAAGTCTTCCACTTACCTCAATTGCAAGCCCCAACAGGTCGCCAGTAGTCGTACAATCCGTGGCGGTTAGCCTGTCCCCACCGATTAAAGAGAGCACCCCATGCTTCTACATAAGTCCACCTGGATCGAGATCGAGCAGTTTCTGCAGCGCAGCCGCACGGTGGTGGTGCCCATCGGTTCCAACGAGCAGCACGGCCCGACCGGTCTGCTGGGCACCGACTGGATGTGCCCGGAAATCATCGCCCATGAGGCACAACGGCACGCCGACCTGCTGATCGGCCCCACGTTCAATATCGGCATGGCCCAGCATCATCTGGGGTTTCCCGGCACCATCTCCCTGCGCCCCTCCACTTTTATCGCCGCGATTGGCGATTGGGTGCGCTCGCTGGCCGGGCATGGCTTCGAGAAGATCCTGTTCCTGAACGGCCATGGCGGCAATATCGCCACGATTGAAGCGGCGTTTTCCGAGTTGTACGCCGAAGCCAGCTTCGCCCGGCGTCCGGCCGGGTTCGCGCTGAAACTGGTGAACTGGTGGGATCTGGAGGGTGTCAATGAGCTGGCCCATCGTCAGTTCCCTGTGGGTCATGGCAGCCACGCCACGCCGTCGGAAATCGCAGTGACGCAATGGGCTTACCCGGATGCAATCAAGACAGCCGACTATTCGCCGCAGATCGCCAACACCGGGCCGATCCGCGAAGCGCTGGACTTCCGCGCACGCTTCCCCGATGGGCGCATGGGTTCCGACCCGGCGCTGGCGACGGTGGAAAAAGGCGGGGAACTGGTGGCGTTGGCCGCTCAGGGGCTGATCAAAACAGTGCGTCACTTCGCTGACGAAGTTAAACCGTAAATCCGCTTGGCGGGAGGGGCCAGGCCCCTCTCCTATCAGCGCATCGCGTTATTGGCATTCCTTGGCCGCTATCTCCAGGCGTGACGGCGTAATAGTCGACGCCAGCGGCTTGCGCTCATACAAAAACACCTTGGCGCCCTCCCCGGCCTTGTAGGCTTCGAGCACATCGTCGGCGGCAATCCGGCTGGTCAACAGCACTTTGGCGTGACGCGAGTTTTGCGTCACCGTGGAGGAGATAGCGTGTTTTTCCAGCTTGGGCAGCACGCACTGCACATAGCCTTCAGGGGTTTTGGTGGTCTGCAGGGTCAAGCTCGGAGTGTTAGGGGCAGAGACGCAACCGGCCAGCAACAAAGAAGCGAAGGCCGTGGCCGGTACGAAAAAAGAGCGCATGAAAACATCCTGACGATAAAAGTAAAAGTTCATATCAACCCGCACGCATCAGCGCCTTGAGCGATGCATCGAACTGCTTCAAGGCGTCGAGCTGTACATCGCGCTGCTGTTCGATCTGCGCCGCAATCTCCGGCGCAGCCTTGTCGCGCACCCACACCGACGGCACATGACGGTGTACCGAGCCCTCGGCCTTGGCGATGTATTGCAGGTCGGCATCATAGAACCGCGCCACAAACCGCGCTTGGACCTGGTCATTACGCGGGGTCAGCAACTGGTTGTGAGTGTCGAGCATCACCACCACATCCGGATGCGCTCGCACCAGGGCATCCAGGTTGTCGTAGACGGTGACCGAGACGAAGCTGCCCTGCAGCGAATGCATCAACCAGTCCATGGCAAGTTCCGGGTCGGAGCTGTTGACGAACGCTGCGCGGATGCGTGAATCGAGGGCATCCTTGGCGCCGTTCAAGGCCATGTCGTGGTAGCGTTCAAGGTAGCTGAGATTGTCGCGGGTGTTGTCGCTCAGCAACACACCCACCGATTGCGTAGGCTGCAGAGAGTCTACGCTACCGACGATAGGTAGCAAATGGCCTGCACGCAGATCGCCGGCAATTGCCGCGTTATTGAGCGCAGCTGTCCCCAGCATCAGAATGATTGAACACAATTGAATAAACGTTCTCATCGCGCATTTCCCTGAACGGCGTGTCGATGAGGCAATTTTGCGCTTATGCGGCAAAAACAGAACTTGCGTTACGTGATGGTGACTATTATCTGAAGCGATAGTGCACCGCTAAAACTATAAGGACCACGCCATGAAGCCCCACCAGAAAACCTTCGACCGCATCCGCGAAGCCGTCCTGCCGGAGTTTCGCGATCGGGTCGCCGATTACCTGGCCGAGTATGAGCAGGTGCTGCAGGATAAGACGGTGGACGCCGACCGGTTCCAGGCCAGCGCGCAGCAGTTGCGCGGCTACCTGCGCGGTTTGAACACCACGCGGGTACTGGGCATGGCCGATTGGGAAGACCTCGACCGGCGTGCCGCGCAACTGGCCGAGCCGGCTACAGCGCCGGACGTGGCTGATTGACCCACGCCTGCACCGACGGCCGCTGCCACTGGCGCTGCGCATACGCCACCAGCTCGGCAGGCACTGCGTCGCCATTGAGGATCAAGCGGTTAAGCATCACCGCCAGGTCTACATCGGCAATCGACCACTCGCCGCACAGGTGAACCGGGTTATCCGACAGCAGTGCCTGGGCCGCCGCAATCAATTTAGCGGCGGCCGCTTCGGCCACTGGCGACAACGGCGGCATTTTCTGCCCGCAGAACACCACCAGCGTCGAGCGCTCCTGGCGGATCGGCAGCAAATCACTGCGTAACCAGGCCTGTACTTGGCGCGCTTTGGCACGCTGCTTCGGGTCGGTGGGATACACCGGGATAGACGGGTAAACCTGCTCCAGGTACTCGGTGATCGCGGAGGACTCCGACAAGGCAAAATCCCCCTCGATCAGCGTCGGCACCCGTTGTGTCAGCGACAGCCGCGCATAGTCGACCGCCTGGTTTTGCCCTGCCTCCAGGTCCAGGGGGATCGTATCGAACGCCAGGCCTTTTTCTTGCAGGGCGACGAAAACCGACATTGCGTAAGGGCTGGTGTAGAGCGAGTCGACGTAAAGACGCAACGGTTTGTGGTGCATGGCGATCTCCTTGAAATGAAGCCCTACGCTACGAGATCGACGACGATAAAGACAATGCAGGCTTTTTATGGGGGCATTCCCGGCAGGAATAGCCGTTACCCGGCAAAGCCTCCGGTGTCCAGGAACGCCTGCTCCTCTGCCGTGGTGATCCGCGCCAGCACTTTATTGCGATGGGGGAAGCGCCCAAATCGTTCGATGATGCGCGCATGTTCCTTGGCCCAACGAAAGGTGTTCGCGTCCAGCGTCTGATTGAGTTGCAGGGAGCGTTGCTGGTCGGCGCGTTCTTCGGAGTGCTCGAATGGCAGGTAGCAGAAGGCGCGCAACGCCGGTTCAACCTGCTGGTCCAGCCCGGCGTCGAGCATGCGCTGCGCATACAGCCGCGCCAGCGGGTCGGTGGCGAACATATGCGCGGTGCCGCGAAAGGCGTTGCGCGGGAATTGGTCCAGCAGGATCAGCAGGGCCAGCGCGCCTTGCGCCGAGTCCAGCCAACCCTCCAGCTCGCGGCGGGCGGCTTGCAGATGGGTGGCGTAGAACGTGTCCCGGAAAGTGGCGTCGAAGGCTTCGCTCTTGGCGAACCAGCGCTTGGGGCCGGCGGTTTTCCAGAAATCGAGAACGTCCTGGGCGGTGTGACTGGCTGTGGCGTCATGGGGGATCACGGTGGCGGACTCCAGTAAGGCTTAAACAATAACGGTATCAGAAGCACGGCACGACACACTCGAATGTTATAGGATAACACTCCTTCTCAACCTGCCCTGTGACCCTCGCCCATGACCGACGCTGCCCCTGCGCGCCAACGACTGCTCTCCATCGACGCCCTGCGTGGCCTGGTGATTCTGTTCATGCTGCTCGACCATGTGCGCGAGACCTTCCTGCTGCACCGCCAGGTCAGCGACCCGATGAACATTGACAGCACGGAGCCGGCGCTGTTTATCAGCCGCACGCTCGCCCATCTCTGCGCACCGGTGTTCGTATTACTCACCGGGCTCTCGGCCTGGCTGTATGGTCAAAAACACCAAGGGCGGCGCGATGTGTCGGCATTTCTGTTCAAGCGCGGGCTGTTTCTGGTGGTGCTGGAATTTACCCTGGTCAACTTCGCCTGGACCTTCCAGTTACCGCCCAGTGTGATCTACCTGCAGGTAATCTGGGCCATCGGCGTGAGCATGCTCGCCCTGGCCGCGCTGGTGTGGCTGCCGCGCGCGTTGCTGATCGGGCTGGCGCTGCTGCTCATTGCCGGCCACAACCTGCTTGACGGCGTGCACGTCGCAAACGGGTCGGCGCTGCAACACCTATGGGCGATTGCGCATGAACGCAGCTGGATAGACCTCAGCGAGAACCTGCGCCTGCGCGTCACCTACCCAGTGTTGCCGTGGATCGGTGTGATTGCCCTGGGCTACAGCCTCGGCCCGTGGTTTGCGCAGATGACCTCCCCAAGCGTACGCCAGCGTTATCTGTTGTGGGCCGGCGTAAGTGCGCTGGTGGGGTTTGTGGGGCTGCGCGCAGCCAATGGCTATGGCGAAAAACCCTGGCAGGCGTATGACAGCGGCGTGCAAACGTTGATGAGCTTTTTTAATGTGACCAAGTACCCGCCTTCGCTGTTGTTCCTGATGCTGACACTGGGGATTGGGCTGTTGCTGTTGCTGGCGTTTGAACGCGCGGGGCATCGACGCTGGATTGGCGTGTTGGCGGTGCTGGGTAGCGCGCCGATGTTCTTTTATCTGCTGCATCTTTATGTATTGAAAGTGCTGTATGTCGCCTGTGTCGCGCTGTTCGGCCTGAACCATGGCAACTACTTCGGCTTCGACACTATCGGTGCGGTCTGGCTGCTGGCGCTGGTGTTGCCCTTGGCGCTGTACCCGCCCGTGCGCTGGTTCGCCACGCTCAAAAACCGTCGCCGCGACCTGGCCTGGCTCAAATACCTTTGAGCTGACACCGATCCAGTTGTGGGAGGGGGCAAATCTCCTCACCACAACAAATCCCCTCCGCACTTTTTACCGTGTCAAGCCAGCTCGGCGCGCAGTTGGCGGGCGGCGGTGACCATATGAATCAACGCCGCTTCCGTCTCCGGCCAGGCGCGTGTCTTCAACCCGCAATCCGGGTTCACCCATAAGCGCTCGGCGGGGATGCGCCGGGTGGCCTTACGCAGCAGGTTGGCCATCTCCGAGGCATCCGGCACACGAGGCGAGTGAATGTCATAGACGCCCGGGCCGATGTCGTTGGGGTAATCGAACGCTTCGAAGGCCTCCAGCAACTGCATGTCCGAGCGCGAGGTTTCGATGGTAATCACATCGGCATCCATGGCCGCGATGGACTCGATCACGTCGTTGAACTCGCTGTAGCACATGTGCGTATGGATCTGGGTTTCATCGCGCACGCCAGCGGCGCACAGTCGGAACGCTTCGGTGGCCCAGTCCAGGTACGACTGCCACTGCGCCTGACGCAACGGCAAGCCTTCACGGAATGCCGCTTCGTCAATCTGCACGATGCGGATGCCCGCGGCCTCCAGGTCCAGCACTTCATCCCGAACCGCCAGGGCCAATTGCCGGGCCTGCGCTTCGCGGCTCACGTCTTCGCGCGGGAATGACCACATCAACAGGGTCACCGGGCCGGTCAGCATGCCTTTCATGACCTTGCGGGTCAGGCCCTGGGCGTAGCGGATCCACTCGACGGTCATGGGGTGCGGACGGCTCAGATCGCCGACAATCACCGCCGGTTTCACGCAACGCGAACCGTAGCTCTGTACCCAGCCGAACCGGGTAAACGCATAGCCGTCCAGTTGCTCGGCAAAATACTCGACCATGTCGTTACGTTCGGCTTCGCCGTGTACCAGTACGTCCAGCCCGAGGTGCTCCTGCACCTCGACTGCGTGGCGGATCTCGCTGTGCATGGCTTCAACGTATTCGGCCTCACTCAACTTGCCTTGCTTGTAGGATTGACGCGCCAGGCGGATCGACGCGGTCTGCGGGAATGAGCCGATGGTGGTCGTGGGAAACAGCGGCAGATCAAGGCCGGCGCGCTGCCGCTCGATGCGCTGGGCAAATGGCGACTGGCGCTGGCTGTCCTCGGCCGTGATGGCGGCTACGCGCGCCTGCACCGCCGGTTTGTGGATACGTGGCGAACCCGCGCGAGCTGCCTGCACGGTGCGGCTTTCAGTGAGTGCGGCGCGCACATTGGCGGCGTCTGGCTGATCGACCGCCTGGGCCAACAGCACCACTTCGGCGCATTTCTGTACGGCAAACGCCAACCAACTTTTCAGCTCGGCGTCGAGCTGGTCTTCACGACCGAGGTCCACTGGGCTGTGCAGCAACGAACACGACGGCGCCACCCACAGCCGATCGCCAAGGCGCTCATGCGCGTGCTGCAGGGTCGCCAACGCCTTTTCCAGGTCGCAGCGCCAGACGTTGCGGCCGTTGACCACGCCCAGCGACAACACTTTGTAGGCGGGCAAACGGTCGAGGATGGTCGGGTACTGGTCCGGCGCGCGCACCAGGTCGATATGCAGGCCGTCCACCGGCAGGTTGGCGGCCAGGCCGAGGTTTTCCTCCAGGCCACCGAAGTAGGTGGCGAGCAGTTTTTTCAGCGGATCGCGCTGGATTTGGTTGTAGGCGCGTTCAAACGCGTTCTTCCACGCCTGCGGCAGGTCGAGCACCAGGATCGGTTCGTCGATCTGCACCCATTCCACCCCCAGTTCCGCCAGGCGCTGGAAGATCTGACCGTACAGTGGCAACAGGCGATCGAGTAAATCGAGCTTGTCGAACTCGCCACCCTTGACTTTGCCCAGCCACAAGTAAGTCAGCGGGCCAATGATCACCGGCTTGACGGTGTGCCCCAGGTCGCGGGCTTCCCTGACCTCATCGAACAGTTGGTCCCAACCGAGATGGAAGTGCTGGTCGGCGCTGAACTCAGGTACGAGGTAGTGATAATTGGTGTCGAACCACTTGGTCATTTCCTGGGCATGGGCACCGCCGCAGCAGGGGGCGCTGACCCCTCGGGCCATGGCGAACAGAGTATGCAGCGTGGCCTGGCCATCGGCTGGGCGAAAACGCTCGGGGACCACGCCGAACATCAGCGAGTGGGTCAGCACTTGGTCGTACCAGGCAAAATCACCGGCCGGCAACAACTCGATACCCGCCTGTTTCTGCAGCGCCCAATGTGCCTGGCGCAGCTCACGGCCCACGGCACGCAGGCCGGCTTCATCGAGTTCGCCCTTCCAGAAGGCTTCCTGGGCTTTTTTCAATTCTCGGTCGCGTCCAATGCGTGGAAACCCGAGGGAATGAGCGACTGCCATGACGTGCAACTCCAATACAAGTGGTAATGGCGGCTATTGTCGGCAGGTGATCAGAGTGAGACAAACTCATTTTATTTTAGATGAACACAAGATTCGCTCATGTTAACCCCAAAGTCGGGCAAGTCCTGGCTGGCGGCCACCCCTGCATCGGGCATACCATGCGTCAAAATAATTACTCATTTGAGCATTCATGATCAAAACCAGTCTGCGTAGTCACTTGACCCTGTGGTTTGCCGGTTTGTCATTGCTCACGCTGTTGAGTGTCGGATTCTATGTGGGCCATATCGCCACCGGCCAGGTGCGTCAGGCCAGCGGTAATGCCTTGCTCGGCGCTGCTCGTTCCACCGCTGCGCTGCTGGCCATGCAACTGCGCGAACGCCAACTGGAAGTGTCGCTGCTGAGCAAGGCGCCGTTGATGCGCCTGGGCAACCTGGACGCGCCGGATATCCTTACACTGATGGAATTGCGCAGCCAATCGCGCGCCGAGTATGCATGGATGGGCGTGGCCGACACCCAGGGGCGTGTGCATCAGGCGGTCAACGGGCTGTTGGTCAATCAATCGGTGCAGCAACGCCCCTGGTTCCAGGCCGGCATGCGCGGCGAGTACACCGGCGATCCCCACGAAGCGGTGTTGCTGGCCAAGCTGATGCCGGGGTCGCCCAGTGGTGAGCCGTTGCGCTTCATCGACTTTGCCGCGCCGATCCGCAACGCCCAGGGCGAGACGATCGGCGTGCTTGGAGCCCACGCGCATTGGAGCTGGGTCACCCATATCGTCGAGTCGGCCACCCAGCAAAAAGACGCCGTGCCGGACCTGCAAGCGCTGATCATCGACGGCGATGGCAAGGTGCTCTACCCCGAGGCACTCGCCGGCCAACAGATACCCCCAACCCACCTGAACAGCCCCTCCGGCTGGACCTCCGGCAACGGCTACGTGACGGCATCGGTGGCGGTGCCGAGCCCGTCCAATGCCCAGCTGTCGTGGTACATCGTACTGCGCCAACCGCTGGATATCGCCCTGCAACCGGCGCGCGAGTTGCTGTACAAACTGCTGATACTGGGCGTACTCGCCGCAGTGGTGTTCGGGCTGGTTGCCTATTATCTGGCGTCGACCCTCAGCCGTCCGATCGAACGGCTGGCCAAGTCAGCCAAGCAGGTGCAGGACCAGCAACCCGGCGCGGTGTTTCCCCAGGAACACGCGGTGCTGGAGATCGCCCAACTGGGCCGCTCGCTGGCCGGCATGACCCAATCGCTGTTGAGCAAGGAGCGCGAACTGCAGGAAGCCAACGCGTCCCTGGAGGCCACCGTCGCCCAGCGCACCGCCGACCTCACCCAGGCCAATGCCGAACTGCTTAAACTGGCCACGCACGATGCCCTTACCGGCGTTTATAACCGCCGCCGCTTCGACGAAAAACTCGCGGAAAACAGCCTGCTGTTTCAGCGCACCGGCCGCACCTTCGCCCTGCTGCTGATCGACGCCGACTACTTCAAGCGCATCAACGACACCTACGGCCACGCTATCGGGGACGAGGTGCTTGCGCACCTGGCCTCGGTGATCGAAAAAACGACCCGCGCCACCGATTTCGTCGCCCGTTACGGCGGTGAAGAATTCGCGGTGCTGCTGCCGGAGGTGGACGAACCCGACAGCCCCGAAGTGGTCGCCGAAAAGATCCGCGCCGCCGTGGCAGCGGCAGTGTTTCCTACGGTAGGCCAGATGACGGTAAGCATCGGCATCGGCGTGGCCGAACCCGCCGACCGCGATTCCCTGGCACTGCTCAAACGCGCGGATCTGCGGTTGTATGAGGCCAAGGCGGCGGGTAGGAATAAAGTGGCGTGAGCTTAGGGGCAGGTGTACGGATGGACCAGATTCTTCAGGCCGACCCAGGCTTTTCAATACGCAGACTCCAGGCACTTGCGGAACCGATTCGTGCGCTGGAAGCCGAAGCAGTGGCCGAGGGCTTTCGTTTTGTGACGCGACTGATCAATGAGTGGGAGCATCGCACCGCGCGATTCGAACGACCCGGAGAGTGCCTGCTGGGCGTGTTCTACCAAGGCCAATTGATTGCCGTCGGCGGTCTGTCCATCGACCCCTATACAGGCCCAGCAGTGGGACGGCTACGCCGGGTATATGTGACGCGCGCAATGCGTGACCGCAAAGTGGGCAAGGCACTGGTGCAGGCGCTGCTGGAGTTCGCAACGCCCAGCTTTCGCACCGTGCGCCTGTCTACCGATACACCTGACGCTGCAGCGTTTTATCTGCGCTGCGGCTTTCATCGAATCAACGATGCCACGGCCACCCACGCGATCAAACTCAAGCGAGCCGGCTGATTGTGGGAGCGCGTGCGTGACAGTCTGGACGCCCCTCAGTCATGCTGGGGAAGGCAAGCTAAGCGAAATCCCGGCGTCAGAGTGGCCCATCATACTGACGGCCTGTCACATTGGCAGGCCAGATTAAAAGTGGCGCAGCAAAATCCGCCCACGAACCTTTCGATCTGTTCCAAGTGCGGGCACAATGCGTGTCCTTTTTTGGCAGGCACCGCCGCAGGCTCTCAAAAATGATCAAAACGCCGTACTACCTCATCGATAAACAGAAGCTTCTAGTCAATATGCAGAAGATTGCCTATGTGCGCGAGCAGTCCGGCGCCAAGGCGCTGCTGGCGCTCAAGTGCTTTGCCACTTGGTCGGTGTTCGACTTGATGCAGCAATACATGGACGGCACCACCTCGTCGTCGCTGTATGAGTTGAAGCTCGGTCGCCAGAAGTTCGAAGGTGAAGCGCACGCCTACAGCGTGGCCTGGGCCGACGATGAAATCGAAGAGATGCTGGAGAACTGCGACAAGATCATCTTCAACTCCATCAGCCAACTGCAGCGCTTTGCCGAACGCAGCGAAGGCAAGACCCGTGGCCTGCGTGTGAACCCGCAGGTGAGCAGCTCCGACTATCTGCTGGCCGACCCTGCGCGTCCGTTCAGCCGCCTGGGCGAATGGGACCCGGTGAAAATCGAAGGCGTGATCGAGCAGATCAGCGGCTTCATGTTCCATAACAACTGTGAGAACGGCGATTTCAGCCTGTTCGACAAGATGCTCGGCACCATCGAAGAGCGTTTCGGCGAACTGCTGCACAAGGTCAAGTGGGTCAGCCTCGGCGGTGGCATCCACTTCACCGGCGAAGGCTATGCGCTGGACGCCTTTTGCGCGCGCTTGAAGGCGTTCTCCGAGAAGTACGGCGTGCAGGTCTACCTGGAACCGGGTGAAGCGGCGATCACCAACAGTGCCTCCCTGGAAGTCACCGTGCTCGACACCCTCTACAACGGCAAAAACCTCGCCGTCGTCGACAGCTCCATCGAGGCCCACCTGCTGGACCTGCTGATCTACCGCCTCAACGCCAAGCTGGCACCGAGCGAAGGCGAACACACCTATATGGTGTGCGGCAAATCCTGCCTGGCCGGGGATATCTTCGGCGAATATCAATTCGATCGTCCGCTGGCCATCGGCGATCGGTTGTCGTTCATCGACACCGCGGGCTACACCATGGTCAAGAAAAACTGGTTCAACGGCCTGAAAATGCCGTCCATCGTAGTGAAACAACTCGACGGTACAGTCGAGGTGGTTCGTGAATTTGGTTACGAAGACTACCTGTCCAGCCTTTCGTAAGCTGGCGGATAAAGGAGAGATAAAGCAATTGAAAAAGAACGTTCTTATCATTGGTGCAGGAGGTGTCGCCAAGGTGGTGGCCCACAAGTGCGCGCAGCACAACGACGAGCTCGGTCGTATTGCTATCGCGTCGCGCAACATCTCCAAATGCCAGGCCATCATCGACAGCGTCAAGGCCAAGGGTAGCCTCAAGGTACCCGCCGATATCCAAGCCTTCGCGCTGAACGCCCTGGACGTGGAAGCGACCAAGGCCCTGATCCGCGAGACCGGCTCGCAGATCGTCATCAACGTGGGGTCCGCGTTCCTCAACATGTCGGTCCTGCGGGCCTGCATCGACACGGGCGTAGCGTACCTCGACACCGCCATCCACGAAGAGCCGGGCAAGGTCTGCGAGACCCCGCCGTGGTACGGCAACTACGAATGGAACCACCTGGAAGAGTGCAAACAGAAGAACATCACCGCCATCCTCGGCGTGGGCTTCGACCCGGGTGTCGTCAACGCGTATGCCGCGCTGGCGCAGCAACAGCATTTCGACCGCATTGATTCGATCGATATCCTCGACGTCAATGCCGGCTCCCATGGCAAATACTTCGCCACCAATTTCGACCCGGAAATCAACTTCCGCGAATTCACCGGACAGGTGTGGAGCTGGCAGAACAGCCAGTGGACCAGCAACACCATGTTCGAAGTCAAACGCACCGACGACCTGCCGGTAGTCGGTTCGCAGAATCTGTACCTGACCGGCCACGATGAAGTGCACTCGCTGTCGAAAAACCTCGACGTGCCCAACGTGCGTTTCTGGATGAGCTTTGGCGAGCACTACATCAACGTGTTCACCGTGCTCAACAACCTCGGACTGCTGTCCGAAAAGCCGGTCAAAACCGCCGAAGGCCTGGAAGTGGTGCCGTTGAAAGTGGTCAAGGCCGTACTGCCCGACCCGTCTTCGCTCGCCCCTGGCTACACCGGCAAGACCTGCATCGGTGACCTGGTCAAAGGCACCAAGAACGGCCAGCCGCGTGAGGTGTTCATCTACAACGTCGCCGACCACGAAGAAGCCTTCGCCGAAACCGACAGCCAGGGCATCTCCTACACCGCCGGCGTACCACCGGTAGCCGCCGCGCTGCTGGTAGCCCGTGGTGAATGGGACGTGCAGCGCATGGCCAACGTCGAGGAACTGCCGGCAGAACCGTTCCTGAAGGCGCTGGACGTGATGGGCCTGCCGACTCGGATCAAGGACGAGCACGGTGATCGGGCCTGGGATGCAATGGCCTGATAGGCGATAGCGGACCGAACAAAAAAATGCGCTCGAAGGGGCGCATTTTTTATTTGGGCGGATACCTATCTCCAAACCACATTGCAATTGCGACGACCAGCCACACCGAGCACTGTCAATTCTCACAGGTTACCGCGCACGCAATACCCGCTAGGCTTAACCATGGAGTGGCTGACCTGCAGGTTTGCTGCCCATTCATCCTGTGGGTAGGGCAGACTCATGAACCTCAACAACAACCGCGCCGCCCGTGCCATCGCACTGGTGTACAGCGCCTGCTGTTACGTTGTGTTCCTAATCACATTCTTATATTTGATCGGCTTCGTCGGCAGTGTGGCGGTGCCCAAAAACATCAACGATGGCCCCCTCCTCGCTTGGCCACTCGCCGTGCTGATCAACTGCGCACTGATCCTGTTGTTCGGCGTCCAGCACACGGTCATGGCACGCAAAGGCTTCAAGCGGTGGCTGGCGGCAGTCATTCCGACGTCCGTTGAACGCTCCACGTATGTACTGCTCAGCAGCTTGGTGCTTGTACTGATGTTCTGGCTGTGGCAACCGATGACGCTCACCGTTTGGGAAGTTGAAACGACGTGGGCCAAGGGCCTATTGATTGGCCTGTTCTGGTTGGGCTGGGGCATCGCTTTACTGGCAACCTTTTTAATCGGCCACTTCGAACTGTTCGGGCTCAAGCAGCCCATCGACCGATGGCGCAGGGCCACGCCACAGGCGCCAGAATTCAGAACGCCATTGTTTTACAAGATCGTGCGTCACCCGCTGTACCTGGGTTTCCTGATCGCCTTTTGGGCAACACCGCACATGACCGCTGGGCACCTGTTGTTTTCGATGGGGATGACGGTTTACATCTTCATTGGCGCCAGCTTTGAAGAAAAGGATCTGGTGGCGTTGTTTGGTGAGCGGTATCGGCGTTACCAGCAGGAGGTGGGCATGATTTTGCCGTGGGCGAAGTCACGCAAAAAAGACGCTGAATAAACCTTTGTGACGAGCGGGCTGATCGTTCCCACGCTCTGCGTGGGAATGCCGCCCGGGACGCTCCGCGTCCCGCCAAACGGTGCACGGCTTGAGTACCTCGCACTTCGTTCTGCAGCACAACGAGAAAAATCCTGGCCTGCGACGGCAGCGTGGCATTCACTTTCCGCGTTTGCTCTTCTCGGATTTTTCCGACAAGGCTTTCAGGTTGTCGCTCGGAACTTCGCTGACTAACCTCTCCTCCGTCGCTGCCAATTCAGCGACCGGATTTGACCGTCCGACTTCAAAGAGCAACTGCGCCACCACCGAGCTTAGGCGTTTTTTTACGTCTGATGTATCGTGTCGCGGCAGCTGTACGCGGGATACCTTAGGGTATGCCGGTTTTGTTCTTTGGGCCGGTCGGTCAACCCGCGTACAGCTGCCACCCTCTTCGATTGACCGCGAATCGTGGCAGCCCTATTTACAAAGGAGCTTCACCATGATCAAAGACACCCCAAATCCCCCAGATAGACTCTTCACAGTACGCCCCAACCTGGGCACAGAAACCCTGCTGGTCAACGCATCCCAGGATCTATCCTCCATCACCGACATCGCCACGCACCTGGCCTTTGAAATCGACGGTGCACAACGCAATGTCGCGCTGGGCATCTGCCGAATGCTGGAAGGTGTCCAACTGTTGGTAGACAAAGCATTGGATGACGCCCATCCAGCGGCATGACACTCAGGTAATCGTTCCCACGCGCGTGGGAACGATCTCAAAACACCGACCACCCAATCCGCTCACTCAACAACTCCAACGCCTTGATCCCAGCCAGCGAATTCCCCGCTGCGTTCAACTCCGGCGACCATACGCATACGGTAAATTGCCCCGGCACCACCGCGACGATGCCGCCGCCCACACCGCTCTTGCCCGGCAAGCCCACGCGATAGGCAAAGTTGCCCGCCTCGTCATACAGCCCGCTGGTGGCCATGATCGAGTTGACTTGCTTGGTCTGGCGAGCCGTGAGGATCTGCTCGCCGCTGTGGGCGCTCGTGCCCTCGTTGGCCAGGAAGCTGAACGCCTTGGCCAGGTCCAGGCAGCTCATCTGCAGGGCGCAGTAGTTGAAGTAGCTGTGCAGCACCGCGTCCACGTCATTGTGGAAGTTGCCGAAGGATTTCATCAGGTAGGCCATGGCTGCGTTGCGTGCGCCGTGCTGGGCCTCGGAGTCGGCGACGACGCTGTTGACCAGGATCTGCGGGTTGCCCGACAGGCGCCGCACGAAATCGCGCATCGACAGGATCGGCACGGCGAAGCGCGACTGGTTGATGTCGCAGATCACCAGGGCGCCGGCGTTGATGAACGGGTTGCGCGGACGGCCGCGTTCGAACTCCAGCTGCACCAGGGAGTTGAACGGCTGCCCCGAAGGCTCGTGGCCCAGGCGTTCCCAGATGCTTTCGCCGCCATGGTCGATCGCCTGCACCAGGCTGAACACCTTGGAAATACTCTGCACCGAGAACAGCGTGTCGGCGTCGCCGGCGCGGTAAGCCGAGCCGTCGTTGCCGTACACCGCAATGCCAAGTTGGTTGGCCGGCACATCGGCCAGCGCGGGGATGTAATCGGCGACTTTGCCGAGGCCGATCAGAGGGCGCACTTCGTCGAGGATCGACTCCAGCAACGCCTGCATGTCTTGTCCTGTCATCGTGGTTTGAATCAGTGGTAAACGGGGCGCGCAGGATACTTCAGTGGGCGCGAAAGCCCCACACAATCTCTACCACTCGCTCGGCCACCACCAGATACACCAGGATCAACAGCACTTGCAGCGCCAGGTGATAGCGCAACCTGGCGAGGCGGCGGATGCCATCACTGACGTTCAACAGCATCAGCATGCTCGACAACACAATCAGCCCCCACCCCGCCACAGTCGAGGCAAACACGCCAATAAACAGCGGCTGCTGGCCCAGCAACGTGTTGGTACCGGCGGCGAATAACAGCGCACACACCAGCAGGTTTTTCACATTGTCGAAAATCTGCGCACTCAAGTCGTTTTCCAGCAGGGCCACATATCGCTTCCAGAACGTACGCATCAGTCATCACCGGGCAGGAATCGGTCGTCAATCAAAGTAGTTCAAATGCCCAGGTGCTGCACCGTCCCATGAACTTAGATAGGCGCCAGGTTGACCCTAGCGCAAGCTCCCAGATAGGTGCATTCCAAGACTATCGCCAGCAAAACGACCGCCAGCCAAGAATGATGGCTCATAGCCATTTCTTGAGATAGGATCAGCGCCCTTGACCTCAACAAGGACGATGAACACATATGTCAGGCGAAGTAGGTTTTTCAGAGTGGCACCCGTGGTCCGACCGTGGCGAACTGCCCGGTAAACACTTACCCGGGGTGTATTTCATCGCGCGCAGCAAACACAAACCAGATACTCATCGAAATTGCGATGCGACTATCTATATCGGTGAGACCACCGGTCAGAGCCTGGCTGATCGGCTGCGTCAATTCAATGTATCGGCTTTCAGCGAACGGGCCGGACACTCGGGAGGGAACACCTTCAGGCTGACGCTGCTTGAAACAACGCCCGCCGAACATATCTGGGTGTCTACTTGCCCGGTGAGTATGGGCATGCCTTACACCACCGCCTACATCAAGCATTTGGAGCGCAAGCTACTCTGGGAATATGTATGCACATGGGGAAGGTACCCGGCGTGCAATCACAGCTGATTGCACATTCCGCACACATCATTGACTAGGCAAGCACTTAAGACATGACTCCATTGTTTTCGAAAACCACACCTTCAGAAGCCACACTGATCGCTGCTCGGATTGCTCCCGTGTTTGACGCAGTGCTGAACGAGTACGACTTCCTCAAGTATCCGGCAGCCCATTACCAAGCATTCAAGACCTCTTACTCAGCGCGAACGGCCCAGAACCCACGGATTGCAGATTCGCTGCTGTGGAAGTGGGGCCATTGGGGCAAACCGAACTACCCACAACGCCATCGCAACCTGATTGCAGAGGTAGAGGGGCTCTGGCCACGGTTCATCGGTTCCGGTTGCGCTCAAGCGCCAGACCAAACCTTCCAGTGGTGGCAGGCGCAGTTCAAACGGCAAACGACCTACATCACGTCGGCGTACATCACGCACCTTGTACATCACAGCGCGCCCCTGCCCATTATCGACCAGCACAACTTTCGCGCGATGAACGCCCTGTTCGAGCCAGTGCGCCCGCCCCAGAAACGCAAGAAACGGCCATCCAGCTGGAATGACATTCAAGTGCTCAAAGACTTTATGTCGCAGGTCCTGGTAGCCATGCCTCAGCGCAGCTTTTCTGAACTGGATCGATTCCTGATGATGTATGGACGCAACCACGTCCCTCGCTGACAAAACCCTGGGTAGCCAATTGGTTGGCTACTCCCGCGGCCCCACCCCCGTCCCAAACTGCCGAATCGCCAGGCAATACCCCACCAACGCCAGCGCCGCTAGCAGCCCACCCGCCGCGCCAATCCAGGCGAAGCCGAAGTGGCTGCCGACCCAACTGCCCATCAGGGCGCCGCCGCCGATGCCGATGTTGTAGATACCGGAGAACATCGCCATGGCCACATCCGTGGCGTCGGGAGCCAGCACCAGCACCTTGGATTGCATGGCCAGCCCGAAGCCCATGATCGCCATGCCCCAGAACACGCTCAAGCCCACCAGGTAGGATTGGGCGCCACTCAATGGCAGCAACAGCGCCAGACAGGCCGCCAGCAGGAACACAGTACCGACCACGAACAGATGCGGATTGAAGCGGTGCACCAGGCTGAACAGCAGCGAGCCGATAATGCCCGCGCCGCCGAACACCAGCAGGATCAGGGTCACGGCGCCGCCGCCCATGCCCGCCACGCCTTCGACGAAGGGTTCGATGTAGCTGTAGGCGGTGAATTGCGCGGTGACGGTCATCGCCGTGAGCATGTACAACGCCACCAGCGCCGGGCGTTTGAACAGCAGTGGCAGGCTGCGCAGGGAGCCGGAGTTCTGGCTCGGCAGCGGCGGCAAGGTACGCGCCAGCCAGAACACCAGCCCGCCCGCAAACGCGGCGATCACCAGGAAGGTGGTGCGCCAGCCCATGGCTTCACCGAGCAGGCGCCCCAGAGGGATGCCCAGCACCATCGCCAGGGACGTGCCGGTGGCCAGCAAGCCCAGGGCCTGCACCTGCTTGCCCTGCGGCGCCAGGCGCACGGCGAGAGATGCGGTGATCGACCAGAACAGCGCATGGGACAAGGCGATGCCGATACGGCTGACCATCAACAGGCCGAAGCTGGTGGCCACGCTGGACAGAATATGGCTGGCGATAAACAGCCCGAACAGCACGATCAGCAACTTTCGTCGCTCGACGTTGCGGGTCAGCAACATCACCGGCAACGAGGTCAGCGAGACGACCCACGCATAAATGGTGAGCATCAGGCCAACGCTGGCGATGGGCATGTCGAAGCTTTCGCCAATCGCGCTGAGCAGCCCGACGGGTACGAATTCGGTGGTGTTGAACACAAAAGCGGCCAGCGCCAGGGCGATGACCGGTTGCCAGTTTGGCTGGGGAGTTGCGGTTGAAAGGCTCATTGACGGGCGAGGTACTCTGACGGTGATCGAGCGGCCACCCAGGACAAGCGCCGCCGCCGAGCATTCTATAGGTTTCTCGGGCGGCTGTTGACGCTCATCCGCGGCGCAGAATCAGGGCGCGGTCAGCGTCACCACGTACCTACCCGATTTGACCGGCTGACCGCGTCCGTCCACCAACAGGTAGCGCTGATCGTAAAAACGCCCGCTGCCGCTGTCCGCCACCAGCCGCAGACTGGCCCCGTTGACGCTGGCCACAGGTGCCACGCTGCGGACCGTGAACTGGTTACCTCGGCTGGCGCTGGGGCACCCCGTCACGTCCAACTGCGTGCCACTGTGCGCATTTGTCGCACACATCGGCTCAACGATACTCCCGGTAAACCTGATGGTGCCCTGACTTGCCGGGTGCGCCGCGCCGCATGCGCTTGCCCAGAGGCAAAGGAGACCTGTCGCTGCCGAAAAACCGTTGATACGCATGCTGATACTCCTTCCTGGTGATTAAGAAGTAAGTCGTCAGCACAGGTACTAACTTGAGGTTAATCGTCGCAGAGCAACAAAATGTTACGGATCCACCTGCGCCATCAACTCCGCAACACTCTCCGCGCGTTTGGCATAACGCTGCGCCAGCGCCGCACACACCATCAGCTGGATCTGGTGAAACAGCATCAACGGCAGAATCAATACGCCCATGCTCGCCCCGGCAAACAGCACCTGAGCCATCGGCACACCGGTCGCAAGGCTTTTCTTCGAGCCGCAGAACAGGATGGTGATGCGGTCCTCCTGGTTAAACCCAAAGGCCTTGCCCAACACGGTGGACGCCATCAGCACCAGCGCCAGCAGCACGCAGCAGGCCACCACCAGCCCGCCCAGTTCCCACAGCGGGATCTGGTGCCAGATGCCTTCATTCACCGCTTCGCTGAACGCGCCGTACACCACCAGCAGGATCGAACCCTGGTCGACGAACTTCAGCCACGCCTTGTTGCGCCCTACCCACTCGCCGATCCAGCGCCGCGCGATCTGCCCGGCGATAAACGGCAGCAGCAATTGCACGCTGATTTTCACGATGGCATCGACGGTGGAGCCGCCCTCGCCATGCACGTTGAGTAAGAGGGTCACCAGCAACGGTGTGAGGAAGATCCCAAACAGGCTCGACGCCGCTGCGCTGCAGATCGCCGCCGGGATATTGCCCCGCGCCAGGGAAGTGAAAGCGATGGCCGACTGCACCGTGGCCGGCAACGCGCAGAGATAAAGCATGCCCATGTACAGGTCTTTGCCGATCAACGGCGACAGCACCGGCTTGAGCGCCAGCCCCAGCAACGGGAACAGCACAAAGGTCAGGCTGAACACCAGCAAGTGCAGGCGCCAATGGCCGGCGCCGGCCACGATGGCCTGGCGCGAAAGCTTGGCGCCGTGCAGGAAAAACAGCAGCGCGATGGCCAGGTTGGTGACCCAGCCGAATGCCACGGCGGTCTGGCCGCTGGCGGGCAATAGGGAGGCGAGGATCACCGTGGCGATCAGCGTGAGGGTGAAGTTGTCGGGCAGAAAGCGGGGCCGGGTCATAGTGAAGTCTTCCAGGGGTTGCCAAGAGCGTCACCGCGACTCTAACGTAACGCCTTGTTACCGACTAACGCCAACGAGCCAGTAAATGCCGCCTAAAGGACATGCCAACACCGTGCGCCGTAGCATTCCGGGGCTTTCCAGCCTGCCACGGCCGGTGTACGGGCGCACCGAATCGCTGCCCAATCGCGCGTTGACCCGTCGCCACAGTCACCCGTGGGTGCAATTGTCCTACGCGATTTCCGGGGTGCTGGAGATCCAGACCAGCGCCGGCCGCTTCGTCGCGCCGCCACAGCGGGCCGTGTGGATTCCGGCGGGCATGCCGCACCGGGTGTACAGCACGCCCCACACCGAGATGCGCAGCCTGTACCTCGATTGCAGCGTCACCCCATGGGCGGCCGGGCATTGTCACGTACTGGAGGTGAGCAACCTGCTGCGCGAGCTGATCCGCCGCTTCAGCGAACTGCCGGTGGAATACGCCGAGGACGGCCCCGACGGGCGCCTGGCCCAGGTGATCCTCGACCAACTCGCCGCCGCGCCGCAGGTCGACCTGATGCTGCCGCTGCCGATGGACCCGCGCCTGCGCCAGATCTACCGCAGCCTCAACCAGCGCCCGGAACAGCAGACCACCCTGGGGCAATGGAGCGACAAACTGGGGGTCAGCGAAAAAACCCTCAGCCGCCTGTTCCTGCGCGATACCGGCCTGACTTTCCGCGCCTGGCGCCAACGCCTGCGCCTGCTCAGCGCCCTGCCTGCCCTCGAACATGGCGAACGGGTCACGGACGTGGCGCTGGCCAGCGGGTATGAATCGACATCGGCGTTCATCAATGCGTTTCGCCAGCAGTTCGATGCCACGCCGGGGGAGTTTTTCCGCTGATTCCAGCGTCAGGATGAAATATCAAATACAGCAGCCAGGCGCTTGCGGCCTTTGGGGGTGAGCGTTAACGCGCGGGTATCGAGCGTGCGCATCAGCCAGCGGTCATGCAGCATATGCGTCAGCAACTGCGCGCCCAACGCACCGCCCAGGTGCGAGCAACGCTGGCTCCAGTCCAGGCAGGGATAAGCAAATCGGCGGCGCGCCGAGCTGTCCGGAACTGCCTGCAGCCCCAGCGCCGTCAGCCGTTCGGTGCCTGTGGCGGTCAGTTGATATCCGCTGTCCTGCAGGCACATCCACTGCTTGCGCAACAACGCATCGTGCACTTGGACGCCAAGTTCTCCGGCCAGGTGGTCGTAGCAACTGCGAGCGTGGCGCAGGTGGCAAGGCGTCGAGGGTTTGAAGGCCGGCGCGTCGAATGAACTGATCGAAAGCAAGCCTTCCAGCGCCCTGGCGACATCGGCACTGACCAATTGAAAGTAGCGATGCTTGCCTTGAGTGACCAGGGTCACCAGCCCCTGTTCCAGCAGTTTCTGGAAATGGCTGGAGGCGGTCGACGGGCTCTTTTGCGCCACTACCGCCAATTCGGTCGCCGTGCGCGCGCGGCCGTCCAGCAGGCAGCAGAGCATACGCGCCCTGGCGGGGTCGGCGATGGCGGCGGCGACACTGGCCAGTCGCAGCTCGGACTGCTCAACATCCATTGTTCGATGCTCCTCGAAGTGAACGACAGGGCGCAAGCATAGCCTGTGCGTCCACCAAAAGGAGATAGCCATGCGTGACAAGCATTTTTTCGGACATACAGTGCTCAGGTGCACATTCATTCTGGCGATGCTCGGATGGGGCATCGGCTTTTACGGCCCGCCGATTTATCTGCAGGCGGTGATGGAGCGCACGGGCTGGCCAATCGCTCAAGTGTCGGGCGCCGTCACCCTGCACTTCCTCAGCGGCACGCTGGTGATTGCCAATCTGCCCCGCCTGTACGCACGGTTCGGCGTGCCGGCGATCACACTCGCGGGCTGCGTGATGCTGGGCATCGGTGTGAATATCTGGGCCCGGGCCGACACCGTGCAGGTGCTGTACCTGGGCGCGATCTGCTCGGGTATCGGCTGGGTGACCCTGGGCGCCACTGCGGTGAACACTTTGATCGCGCCCTGGTACGTCAAGGAGCGGCCAAAAGCCTTGGGTAAGGCTTACAACGGCGCCAGCCTGGGCGGGGTGATTTTTTCGCCGTTGTGGGTCGTGCTGATCGAGCGCTTCGGCTTTGCCGTGGCTGCGCTGATGGTGAGCCTGGTCGCCGTGGTCGTCATCGCCGGGTTCTCGCTGCGGGTCTTCAACCGGACGCCGCGTGATCTCGGGCAACATCCGGATAACCAAGCCCAGGCGGAACCGGCGAGCGTCTCCCAGGCCGATTCGCCCTGGACCACCGCACAGGCGTTCAGGTCAGGTTCGTTCCGCTCGTTGGCCGCCGGCATGTCACTGGGCCTGTTCGCCCAGATCGGCCTGATCGCGCATTTGTATTCCCTGCTCAGCACACGTCTGGGCAGTTATGAAGCCTCCCTGGCCATGGCGCTGGCCACCGCCAGTGCGATGGGCGGTCGCTACGTTGCCGCCCATTTGATGATCGGCGGCTTCAACCGTCGCCACCTCGCTTGCCTGGGGTACGCGGTGCAGTTGCTGGGGACCTTGATGCTGCTGGGTCTGGACCTGCATCCGGCATTCGCATGGGCCGCCGTGCTGCTGATCGGCTCGGGCATCGGCAATGCGACTTCGCTGCCGCCGCTGATTGCACAGGTTGAATTCAATCGCGCGCACACTGCCAAGGTCATCGCCCTGATGGTGGCCGTCAGTCAGGCCACTTACGCCTGTGCGCCGGCGTTTTTCGGGTTGATCCGCTCCTTCTTCGACGACCCCGGCCACACGATCATGGCGATGGTGGGCGCGACGGTGGCCGTTCAATTGCTGGCGATGCTGTCGTTCTGTCGCAACTCATCCACCCGCGAGCGCAAATAGTGCCCAAACCCGCCCTCGGCTGTTATTGTGCGGCGCTTTGAAAAGCTGCCATGCCACTGCGAGGAAACGGACGTTGAACACTGACGAAAAAATGACCGGAGACCTGTTCGAGGTCGATAAGCGCCTGTCACTCAAACCGGTGGTGGAGTTTAACGCTTACCTGCGCAGCGCATTTGGCGACGGCCTGTGCACCTGCATTCGCTGCACGGCCAGTGGTGGCGACGAAAACGGCTATGAGTTCCAGCACACCTTCGGTTTCGACGGTAAACCCACGCATCGCCGCTTTGCTTCAACGGCGGGCAGCGATGTGTTGCAGGCATTGAAAAAGGCCTGGTTGTCGTATACCAAGGCAGAGCTGCCCGCGAGCGGCGTGTTGGCCCTCGATACGGTAAAAGAATTTGTCGAGCCGCAACTGCACAAACGCCTGGCGCCATTGTTTTTGGCCAGCGGCCTGGCCAGCGAGGTAGACGGTCACTTGAACCTGTTGCCCCAGCTGGCTTAAAGCCCCCCGCAATACGCGCCGAACCGGGATGAACCGGCGTTTTACGCAAAGGATTGAGATTGATGACCCGAGATAGCATTACCCGCTACTGGCACGCCGTGGAGCTGCTGCAACCGCAGTCGGCCCCCAAAATCGAAAAGCGCGACAGTCTGTTTGCATCGTTCCTGCATGACTGCAATGCGGCGCGTCCGGTGATGCCATGGGCTGCCGGCAGCCCGGCGCACGGCCAGCAAAAACCTAAAGACCGGGTCTGGAGCCACACCCTCTTCGCCCACCTGTATGACAGCCGCCGGGTGGCCGAAAGCCTTAAGCAGCTGTACGGTGCCGACCAAGGCTACAAAGAGCCGCCGAAAACCCGCGAATCCGCGCTTTTCGCGCTGAAGTTCACCGAGCAGGGCCTGATGGTGCAAGACAGTCTGGTGCTCTCCAGCGAAGCCTGGTTCCTCGGCCGCGCCCTGGCAAACAGGGATTGGACCCGCGGCTTCGACGAGGAGCAAAACTATCTGCGCGAGGACATCAAGTCGCTGATGGGCGGCCCAGTCGATGCGGCGATGTTGGTCGAGCTGACCGAGAAGATTCGAAATTTCCTCGGCCTGGACGACTTCTTCAGCGCCCCTGAGCGCTACAACCACCGCTGGCGCTCCACGCCCATCAAGATCAAGAACCCAGCCCAGGAAGACGACCCGCTCAACAGCTTTCTGCTCGCCGACTTGGCCGACGTGGCGGACAGCCTGCGCAATGGCATCACCAGCGCACCGCTGGCGCAGTACCTGGCGCGACATGCCCCGGAACAGCGCTTGCACGTCGACGATGACGATGCGTCCCTGGCGTTAATCGAGCGTCTGGCGCCCAAGCACTACCCGTTGGGCTGCTGGCCGGCCGAGCATCACCTGGGGCTGGTGCATTCCCAGCAATTGGCGGTGAATACCCTGCTGCATACCTTGAGCGATGGCGAAGGGGTGCTGGGCATCAACGGCCCGCCCGGCACCGGCAAAACCACCCTGTTGCGCGATCTGCTGGCCGCCGTGGTCACCCAGCGCGCCGATGCCCTTACCACACTGCCCCGCGCGTCTGCCGCTTTTGTCGACGGCACGCCCGAACGGGTGAGCGACGGCACGGACTTCCAAACGGTGCATGCGCTCAACCCGGCATTGTTCGGCTTTGAGATGGTGATTGCATCGTCCAATAACGGCGCCGTCGAGAACGTCACCTTGGAGCTGCCGCAGCGCGACAAGATCGACCCCAGTTGGCTGCCGGATGCTGACTATTTCGGCGAACTGGGTGAACTGGTCAGCGGCAAACCCGCCTGGGGCCTGATCTCCGCAGCGCTGGGCAGCAAGGCGCGGCGCCGCACCTTTATCAGCCGCTACTTCTACGGCCAGCCACCACGCAAACCCAAGGCCAGCGACCTCGAAGAACAGGCGCACGACTGGCTGTCGGCCTTGGAGGCCGAGGAACTGGACGACGACCAGGAAGAAGAAGACGAGCCCGGCGAAGACAGCCCAGATCAGGCGCGCCGTGGCTTCCTCGGCTGGCTCGGAACCCAGGCCGATATCAGCCGCACCTCCGCGCAACGCCTGAGCACCTGGCAGCAGGCAGTGGCGGATTATCAGGCGGCCAAGGCTCACGCCGAACACTTGAGCGCCGATGCCCAGCGCATCAACGACCATTTGCAGACTGTCAGCGCGTTGCGCGCGCAAATCGTTGAGCAAGAGGAAGCACTCAAGCGCTTGACCCACACGATCAAAGAGACCGATGCGCGTATCGCGCAACTCGACGAGCGCGAGTTCAAGCCCGCCCATGACGCTCTGCAACACAGCCTGAACGAGGTGCAGCAGCATCTGGCGGCCAAGCCCGGGTTCTTTGCCAACCTCCTGAGCCTGTGGGGCACGCAGCGACGTTGGAATGAAGTACAAGGTGTTATCCGCAGCCGGCACACCCTGGCCGAGGATAGCTTTGAACAGGTCAAACGCAGCGCCGCGCGCCTGACCGGCGAGAGCAAGGCGCTCAATAACCTGAGCGCGGAACACCAGCAGGCTCTGGGAGGTTTGCGCGAGCGTCAGCGCCAGCAGATCGAGCAAATCACCACCCTGGCCAAGGCGTGCAAGGCAGAGCACCTGCTGGCCTGGCTGCGCCACGGCATTATCGGACGCGGCGAGGCCATTGAGCTGATTGAACCGTGGTCGATAAAAGGTTGGCGCCAGGCCCGCGCCCGAGTGTTTATCCAGGCCCTGAAGTTGCACCAATGCTTCTTCGAGCTGGAAGCCAAGCGCGTTCGCGCCAATCTGTATTTCATCAACCGTGTGTTACAGGGCGGGCGCTTCCAGGGCGTCTCGCGCGCGGCGATCCGTTCGAGCTGGGCGTCGTTATTTATGCTCGTGCCGGTGTTGAGCAGCACCTTTGCCTCGTTCGCGCGCTCGTTCGGCTCCCTGGGCGTCGGTGAAATAGGCTGGCTGCTGGTGGACGAAGCCGGCCAGGCCACCCCGCAAGCGGCGGTCGGTGCTCTATGGCGCGCACGCCGCGCCGTGCTGGTGGGCGATCCGCTGCAACTCAAGCCAATCGTCACCGTGTCGGAAGCGGTGCTGGAACATATGCGCACCCGCTACGGCGTCGACGAATACTGGCTGCCGACGCGCCAGTCTGCGCAAACCCTGGCCGACGAAGCCACCCGCTGGGGCCGAATGATGGGGCCGCCGCAGGCCAAGCGCTGGGTCGGCTTGCCGCTGGTGGTGCATCGTCGCTGCGACCGTCCGATGTACGCGCTGGCGAACCGCATCGCCTACGACGGCGCCATGGTCTTCGGCACCGTGCCGCCCTCCCCGGCCAAAGAAACACCGGCCAGCCTGGCCACCGGCTGGGTCGAAGCCCATGGCCCTTCATCCGGCAACTGGGTTGCGGCCGAAGGCGATGCCCTGATGCGCCTGTTGGCGATGCTGCGCCAGGACGGAGTGAAGATCGCCGACATTGCCGTAGTCACGCCCTTCCAGGCGGTGCGTGATCGCCTTAAAGAGCTGCTGCCGCGCAAAATGCTCTACGGCACCATTCACACCATGCAGGGCAAGGAGGCACCCGTGGTGATCATGGTGCTAGGCGGCAGCAGCGAAAACGCCGGTGCGCGGGACTGGGTGGTCAGCGAGCCGAACCTGCTGAACGTGGCCGCCACCCGGGCCAAGCGTCGCTTGTACGTGATCGGCGACCGCAACGACTGGCAAAAGCGTGCGTTGTTCTGCGATGTGATGACGTTGCTGCCGCATCAGGCGCTGGCCCCTGGTCGCCCCAGCGAGACAAACGCCTGAATCCGCGCTATTGCTGACGGTCATACCGGCCCACAGGCTCAACGGAGTACTCGATGACCACGCCAGGCAAAAAGATGAGCTGTGATCCAGGGCATCGTGCCAAACGCCGAACTGGCGCACGCCTCCGCGCCCTTCGCGGTGGTGTATGCCCAGATGTTCGCGCCGTGGGTCGGCAACGTGATCATCGCGCTGGCGGTGGTGGCCTGTATCGGTTCATTGGTGGGCTGGCAGTTCACCCTGGCCCAGACGGCCAAGATGTCGGCGGATCAACGCATGTTTCCGCGTTTTTTCAGCCGGATCACCCAAGCCAACGCGCCACTCCTGGGCCTGTTGGCCTGCGCCGCGCTGCAAAGCCTGATCGCCTTGTCGACGATCTCGACCACCGCCTCAGCGCAGTTCAGCAAATTGGTCAGCCTGGCGGTGGTGACCAACCTGGCGCCCTACGTCACCGCCCTCACCGGGCTGATGGTGATGATGCACAAGGAAGCCGTGCAGGTACGCAATACGCTGGCGGTGCTAGTGGCTACGGCGTATTCGCTGTATGCGATCCACGCCTGCGGCGCAGAGGCGGTGTTTGGCGCGATGTTGGTGCTGGCGTTCGGTTACGTGCTGTATGGTTTTCTGGCTAAACGCTTCGTCGGCGATGGGCGGGCCGAGAGTTGCTAAGCCGGCCTCAGCGCAAACGGGTCACTGCCAATGCGACCACGGCAATCCGCTCCACGCGCTCGTAACCCGGTTTTTCCAACTCCTCGCCGAACACGTCCGGGTCCAGTTCGCGGTAGGTCCAGCCGTAGTCATCGCTGCCGAGCAACGGCTTGACTGCGGCGAGGAAGGGGTCCTCACCGGCGACAATCGCCGCACCGGTGTACAGCACCAGGGTGCCGCCCACGGCCAGGCGACCGAGGGCCTCGCTGACAATCCGCACCGACAGTTGCTCGCCCAGGGCACCGCCGCCGTGCCGGTAGGCGCGCTGGCGGTCGTCGTTCATATAGGGCGGGTTGGCGACAATCAGGTCGAATTCGCCTTCGACGCTGTCCAGCACATTACTGTGATAGGCGCTGACGTTGCCCAGGCCGGCCAGCTCCGCGTTCACGGCAGTCAGGCGCAGGGCGCGGGGGTTGATGTCCACCGCGAGCACTTCGGCGTCGTGGCGCGCCCGGGCGATCACCAGCGCGCCGACGCCGGCGCCGCAACCTATGTCCACCGCGCGTTTGATCGGCTCGAAACGCTGTTGCAGGTGGGCCTCGATCAATTGCGCGAAGCGGTAGCTGTCAGGCCCGAAAAACACCGCGTCCGATTGGGTGGTGGGGTACGCCGAATGGGCGATCAACAGATCATCCAGGCTCGACCAGCGCACCGTACTGCGCCACAGCGAATCGTGCTCTTCGACCACGTCGGCATGCTGCAACGCTTCGCGCACGCTGTCAGGCAACAGGTCGCGGTCGAACGGCATCGACCAGCCGAACACGTCGCGCAGGTTCATCGCCAGCGGGGTCGCGAGGCGACGATAGACGCGGTCATGGGTCAGCGGCGTGGGGGTGATGAAGTGATAGCCGTCGTGTTTCAACCCTCGGCCCAGGTCCAGCAAGGCGCGGTCGGCGAGTTGTTGTGCGGACATAAGCGGGTTCCTTAGCGCAGGCGCGCACGCAGTTGGATAAAGCGCCGCGTGGCATACAGCCCCGCAGGAGTGCAATGGCGGCGGGCCGACAGCCAGGGAATCAGCGCCGTGAGCTGCTGTTCATCGGTCAGGTTGCTCAGCGATTCGACCAGGGACTGAGTGTCCGGGTCCGTTGGACGGTGCGAGTCGCGGGCCAAGGGTCTGCCGCGTCCAGGCCGCACCGCCGGCACACGCTCGGCGCTGATCCAGTCACCGGCGATCCAGTCGTGCAGCACCTGCTTTTCATAGCCGCTGAACACGCCGAACATCGCCGCGCCGGCGCCTTCGATCAGTTGCCAGAAACGGCTCTCGGTTGGGTCCTGATTGCGTTTGATCCAGCCCTTGTCTTCCAGAGCCTGGAGAAATGCGCCGATCTGCCCGGGCTTGGCCAGCCACTGGTTGACGGTCTTGCCTTCGAAGCGGCAGTAATCCGAATGCATGTGCTGGCCGAACGTGCGCTTGCGCTCCAGCATGGCCACCACTTCGTCATGCAGGTTGAAGCTGTCGATGACGGCGTTGGTGCCCGGGCCCAGGTCATTGAGGCGATAGCCCTCGGCGACACGTCGGTAAAAGTCCGCCCTGCCCTCGCCCAGCGGCAATAGATCGATCACCGATTGCGCCGCCTTGCAGGCGTGGCCGGTGCTGGCATTGTCGATGGTTACATGCAGGGTGAAGTAATAAGGGTCGATGCCCAGCTCGCTCAGCTCGTACGAGGTGATGAGCAGGTGCAGGGGCAACTGTTCGTAGCCAAGGTTGTAGCCGATGATTTCCGGCAGGAAGTCCTCGCCGCACAGGCCCAGCGCCATTTGCAGAGCGCCTTGCAGGTAATGGTCGTCGTCCAGGCCGGCTTCGCTGGCGGCGTCGTGATCGCTGAGCAGCTTGCGGTAGATCACCACATGATTTTGCGCGGCCTGACCGTCGCCCAACTCTTCCAGGTAGGTGGTGAGCAAGCCGTCGAAACGCGGGTCGTGCCAGTGGGCCAGCAGCCCGTACAACCAGGCGCCGTCGACCTGTTTGGTCGGTGCTACGCGCTGCAGGCAATACAAGGCATGGGCCTTGTTCTGGAAAAAGCGCCGGGGCCGACCTTGCTGGCGTTGTTCCAGGTACTCGGCGTAGGCCTGGGCGACTTCGGCGCAGCGCTGCTCCACCCACGCCGTAAGATGTTCAGGCACTTCGGGCAGATCGCCGGGCAGCTCGCGCGCCAGGGTCAATTGCGCCTGCACGAAGTCGCGCGCGACCTCTTCGGCGCCCTCGACTTCGCTGTACAACTGCTGATACAGGTGTTGATAACGACCGTGAGCCGAAAGAAGCATCGAGGCCGGCTGGCCTGAGAGCGCAGTGAGGAACGTCATGATGGCAGTGTCCGCAAAGTCCTAAACAACCAGGCCTGCCGACAAGGCGGCCCCGTGAGCGCGCTGAAATACGCGTGTCTAGAATGCAGAGCGTCGGAGTGTGCAGAAAATTCAAATTGGGTTCAGATGGGCTGGACCAGCGGTCGATTGATTTGGCGCGCAGTGGGCCTGCATGGCTTGGCAGGGCTTATGGGGTGGATGGGCTTTCTGTGGCGAGCGGGCTTGTCCCGCGCTGGGCTGCGAAGCAGCCCCTTTTCAGGCGATGTGTTCCATCTGACACACCGAGGTGCCTTAAGAAGGGCTGATACGCAGCCCAGCGTGGGGCAAGCCCGCTCACTACAAAGGGCGCTTACTTGCGCGCCGCCTCCCATTGTTTAAGCAGGTCGTTGTAGCCGACGGTTTCGCCCTTGGGCTTTTCGTTGGCCAGTTTCGGCTTGGGTGCGCCCGGCTGGTCGAACCAGTATTGCGCGTCGCGCTCGGGGTTCATTTTCGGGCCGCACACCGGTTGCACCTTGGAACGTTCCAGGCGCGTCATGATCGCGTCCTGTTCCTTGGCCAGGTTGTCCAACGCCTGCTGCGGGGTTTTCTCGCCGCTGGCGGCGGCGGCGATATTGCTCCACCACAGCTGCGCCAGGCGTGGGTAGTCCGGCACGTTGGTACCGGTCGGGGTCCACTCCACGCGGGCCGGGCTGCGGTAGAACTCCACCAGGCCGCCCAGTTTCGGCGCCATGTCGGTCATGGCCTGGGAGTTGATGTCGGACTCGCGAATCGGCGTCAGGCCGACGATGGTTTTTTTCAGTGACACGGTTTTCGAGGTGACGAACTGCGCATAGAGCCAGGCCGCCAGTTTCTGCTTCTCGGGAGTGGACTTGAGGAACGTCCAGGAACCTACGTCCTGATAGCCCTTTTTCATGCCCTTTTCCCAGTAAGGCCCTACCGGCGACGGCGCCATGCGCCATTTCGGCGTGCCATCGGCATTTACCACCGGCAGGCCCGGTTTGGTCATGTCGGCGGTAAACGCGGTGTACCAGAAGATCTGCTGGGCGATATTGCCCTGGGACGGCACCGGGCCGGATTCGGAGAAGGTCATGCCCGCCGCTTCCGGCGGCGCGTAGGCTTTCATCCAGTCCACGTATTTCTGGGTGGCGAATACCGCCGCCGGGCCGTTGGTGTCGCCGCCACGCGTCACGCTGGAGCCTACCGGGTGGCAGTCCTCCACACGAATACCCCACTCGTCCACCGGTAAGCCGTTCGGCAGGCCTTTGTCGCCGCCGCCGGCCATGGAGAACCAGGCGTCGGTGAAACGCCACCCCAGGGACGGGTCTTTCTTGCCGTAGTCCATGTGCCCATAGATGCGCTTGCCGTCGATTTCCTTGACGTCTTCGCTGAAGAATTTGGCGATGTCTTCGTAGGCCGACCAGTTCACCGGCACACCGAGTTCATAGCCGTACTTTTCCTTGAACTTGGCTTTCAGCTCCGGACGCTCGAACCAGTCGGCACGGAACCAGTAGAGGTTGGCGAACTGCTGGTCGGGCAATTGGTACAGCTTGCCGTCCGGGCCGGTGGTGAACGACAGGCCGATAAAGTCCTTGAGGTCCAGGGTCGGCGAGGTGAAGTCCTTGCCTTCGTTGGCCATCAGGTCGGTGATCGACTCGGTCTTGCCGTAGCGAACATGGGTACCGATCAAGTCGGAATCGTTAACCCAGCCGTCGTAGATGTTCTTGTCGGACTGCATCTGGGTCTGCAGTTTTTCCACCACGTCGCCTTCCTGCAGCAGGTCGTGGGTCAGCTTGATGCCGGTAATCTCACTGAAGGCCTTGGCCAGCACCTTGGATTCGTACTCATGGGTGGTTAGGGTTTCCGACACCACGTTGATCTTCATCCCACGGAACGGCTCTGCGGCCTTGATAAACCACTTCAACTCTTCGAGCTGCTGGGCTTCGGTGAGGGTGGACGGTTTGAACTCGCTGCCGATCCATTTTTTCGCGGCATCTTCGTAGGCATCGGCCCAGGCCGACGCGCTCAAACCGCTTAGGGCCAGTACGGCGGCCAATGAAATGCTATGTCGCAGCTTATTGTTCTTATTCAACATAGAGACCTCCTGGTTGTTTATTTCATAAGGGCATCAGCCCCAGCGCATCACACTCAACAGCCATACCAGGGACAGCGCGGACGCTACCCAGATGCTCCAGTCGGTAACGCCGATCACCAGCAAATGCAGGTAGGCGCTGCCGAGAAGACCGATAAACAAGCGATCACCACGGGTGGTGCTGATCGGCAGAAAACCGCGTCGAGGGATGCTCGGCGAGCGCAGCTCCCAAGTGGTCATGCCCGCCAGAATCAGGGCGATGCCGCCGAAGAACAGCGCGGTGGGGGTGGTCCAGGCCATCCATTCCATCATCGAATCCTCTAGACCCGGCCCAGGGCAAAGCCCTTGGCCACGTGGTTACGAACAAACCAGATCACCAGCATGCCCGGCAGGATAGTCAGCACCCCCGCCGCTGCCAGCACGCCCCAGTCGATACCGGAGGCCGAAACGGTGCGGGTCATCACCGCCGCAATGGGCTTGGCATTGACCGACGTGAGGGTGCGCGCCAGCAGCAGATCGACCCAGGAAAACATAAAGCAGAAAAATGCCGTCACCCCGATGCCGGAGCCGATCAGCGGAACAAAGATTTTCACGAAGAACTTAGGAAACGAGTAGCCGTCGATGTAGGCGGTTTCGTCGATTTCCTTGGGCACGCCGGACATAAAACCTTCCAGAATCCACACCGCCAACGGCACGTTGAACAGGCAATGGGCCAGCGCCACGGCGATGTGCGTATCGAACAGGCCAATGGACGAATACAGCTGGAAAAACGGCAACAGAAATACCGCCGGCGGCGCCATGCGGTTGGTCAGCAGCCAGAAGAACAGGTGCTTGTCGCCCAGGAAGCGATAGCGCGAGAAGGCATAGGCTGCCGGCAACGCCACGCTCAGGGAAATCACTGTGTTCAGGCTCACGTAGTACAGCGAGTTGAGGTAACCGGTGTACCAGCTCGGGTCGGTGAAGATCACCTTGTAGTTAGCCAGGGTGAAATCCTGCGGAAACAGGGTCAGCCCACCGAGGATTTCGGTGTTGCTCTTGAAGGACATATTCAGCAGCCAGTAGATCGGCACCAGCAGGAACAGGATGTACACCAGCAGCGGAATCAGCTTGCGTTTGCTCATGTTGGCGGCCTCAGCGGTTGGCGTCGGAGTGGGTCATGGCGGTGTAGAACAGCCAGGACACCAACAGGATGATCAGGAAGTACACCAGGGAAAACGCCGCCGCCGGGCCGAGGTCGAATTGACCTACGGCCATCTGGGTCAAGGTCTGACTCAGAAACGTGGTGGCGTTACCTGGCCCGCCGCCGGTCAGTACGAAGGGTTCGGTGTAGATCATGAAGCTGTCCATAAAGCGCAGCATTACCGCGATCAGCAGCACGCTCTTCATCTTGGGCAACTGGATATGCCGGAAAACCGCCCAGGCTGAGGCCCGATCGATACGTGCGGCCTGGTAGTACACATCCGGAATCGCCCGTAGGCCGGAATAACACAGCAGCGCCACCAATGAGGTCCAGTGCCATACGTCCATCACCAGCACCGTGACCCAGGCGTCCATGGTGTTGGCCGCGTAGTTGTAGTTGATGCCCAGGGCGTTGAGGGTCGAGCCCAGCAGGCCGATGTCGGCGCGGCCGAAGATCTGCCAGATGGTGCCCACTACGTTCCAGGGAATCAGCAACGGGATCGCCAGAATAATCAACACCAGCGAAGACCACCGGCCCTTGGTCGGCATGGTCAGGGCGATGGCGATGCCCAGGGGGATTTCGATCAGCAGCACGCAGGCCGAATAGATGAACTGGCGCAGCAGCGAGTCGTGCAGGCGCGGGTCGAGCAGTACTTGCTTGTACCAGTCGGCGCCGACGAAGTAGCGGCTGGACTGGTCGAAAATGTCCTGCACCGAGTAGTTGACCACGGTCATCATCGGGATCACCGCACTGAACGCTACCAGCAGGAACACCGGCAGTACCAGCCACCAGGCTTTGTTGTTCTGCACCTTGTTCATGGCTGCACCTCCAGCAGGTAATCGTCGGCATAAAGCATCAGCCATTGCGCGGGAAAACTGATGGACGCCTGGCGTTGCGGCACCGGTTTGTCTTCGGCCAGGCGCACCTTAAGCGTTGCACCGTCGAGGTTGAGGGTCATGATCTTGTAGGTGCCGAGGTCTTCCAGATGAGTGATATCGGCTTGCAGGGCGTCAGGGTTGTACTCGTCCCATACATGGATAAATTCCGGACGAATACCTACCTGGAGCTTTTGGCAGTTCGACTCGGCAATGCGTTGCTGCAATGCGCCGGACAGCGGCAGGTGCGTGCCGGCAAAGCGTACACCGCCCGCCTCGGCCTGCACCTCAATCAGATTCATCCCAGGGCTGCCGATGAAATAGCCGACAAAGGTGTGGCTGGGCCGTTCGAATAACTCACGTGGTGTGCCGAACTGCACGATCTGCCCGCCGTACATCACCGCGATCTTGTCGGCGAAGGTCGACGCTTCCAACTGGTCGTGGGTGACGTAGACCATGGTGATATTGAACTGCTCGTGGATCTGCTTGAGCTTGCGCCGCAGTTTCCACTTCAGGTGCGGGTCGATCACCGTCAGCGGTTCGTCGAACAGGATCGCCGACACGTCGTCACGCACCAGGCCACGGCCCATGGAGACTTTCTGCTTTTCGTCGGCGGTGAGGTTGCGGGCTTTTTTGTTCAGCAGGTTTTGCAGGTCGAGGACTTCAGCAATTTCCTGCACTTTGCTATGAATTTTCGCCTCGGCCATGCCCTGGTTGCGCAACGGGAATGCCAGGTTGTCGAATACCGTCATGGTGTCGTAGACCACCGGGAACTGGAACACCTGGGCAATGTTGCGTTTCTCCGGAGTCAGGTCGTTGACCACTTGGGTGTCGAACAGCACCTGGCCTTCGGACGGGCTGAGCAACCCGGAGATGATATTGAGCAGGGTCGACTTGCCGCAGCCCGATGGGCCGAGCAACGCGTAGGCGCCGCCCTGCTCCCACACATGGTTCATTTCCCGGATCGCGTAGTCTTCAGGCCCTTTGGGCGTAGGGCTGTAGCTGTGCGCCAGGTTCTGCAAATGGATCTCGGCCATCAGGCAACCCTCGCGACACGGCGCCCGGGGGCCTGGACCAAACGGCCCTGGCCATCGAACACAAACAGTTTATGGGTGGGGATATACACGCGGATCGGCGCGTCGACGTCGTACTCGTGCACTCCCGGCAAGTGCAGCACCAGCAGAAAGTGCTCGCTGCGCACATGCAGGAAGGTCTCCGAGCCGCTGATCTCAGCCACCTCCACGGTCACGGCCAACTCCAGGTCGTCGTCGTTGCTCGGCACCAGGCTGATGTGGCTGGGGCGCACACCGAAGCGGAACTCGCCCTCACCAATGGGGCGCAGGTCGACATTCAGCGGGAAGTGCACAAAGTTGGCGAAGCTGACTTCGTTGCCGCTGATCCGCCCGGGCATCAAGTTGATCGGCGGTTCGGAAAACAGCTCGGCGGCCAGCACCGTTTGCGGCTGGTGATACACCTCGGCGGCCTTGCCGCTCTGGATCACCCGGCCTTCATGAAGGATGGTGGTGGTGCCACCCAGCGCCAGCGCTTCATTAGGCTCGGTGGTGGCGTAGATGGCGATGGTGTGACGCGCGGCGAACAGCTCGCGCATTTCCTGACGCAGCTCTTCGCGCAGTTTGTAGTCCAGGTTCACCAGCGGCTCATCGAACAGGATCAGCTCGGCGTCCTTTACCAAGGCGCGCGCCATGGCGGTGCGCTGTTGTTGCCCACCGGACAACTCCAGCGGGTGCCGTTGCAGGAATTTCTCGATGCGCAGCATCCGGGCGGTTTCCAGCACCTTGCTTTGGATCAGCTCGTCGCTCACGCCGGCCTGGCGCAAGGGCGAGGCGATGTTCTCGAACACGGTCATGGTCGGGTAGTTGATGAACTGCTGATAGACCATCGACACGTTGCGCAGGCGCACCGGTTTATGGGTGACGTCCGCGCCGTTCATCAGGATGCGGCCGCTGTCGGGCTTGTCCAGGCCGGCCATCAGGCGCATCAGGCTGGTCTTGCCGGACAGCGTCCGGCCAAGCAGAACGTTGAACGAACCCGGCTCGAAACGCAGGTTGGCGTCGTCGATCCAAGTCTGGCCTTCTACAACGCGGGAGACATGTTCCAGGGTCAATGACATGACACGACCTTTTTATTATTGGAATGAATCTGGCCATTCGTCAGAGCGAGTTTCGTGCCAAAAATGCAGGTGCTTGATTCACAAGCAAATGGCCTCAAGGTGATGTTCAGGAGTGAACAATTTGGCTGAACAAGTGAACAGCTTGGGGGTTGACAGTGAACAGTTCTGAACAACACTCTTTGAACCCGACTGACTGTTCAACACACAGGTCCAAGGTGGCCCGGTGGCGTCAGGTAGATCGTGCAAGACCCCAAAACAATAAAAAGAAGGTCACCCCATGGCCGAACCCTTGGCTCACGACACCATCATCCAGGACTCCTGGCGCCGTTGCCGCGCCTTTGGCCTGGACCACCAAAGTACGCCCAGCTTTGACCAGTTGCCCGCCGAGGGCATCAGCCAACTGCTGGAGAGCCAGCACTCCCTGGTGCAGACCACTCACCAGGAAGTACTGCCCTACTACGAAAATATCCTCAGCAATTCCAACTGCCTGATCATGCTGGCCGATAACCAGGGCCAGGTCCTGACGTCATGGGGCACCCAGCGTTTTATCGAACCCAAGCTCGCCCGTGGTTTCAGCGCCGGCGCCAGCTGGCTGGAACGCGCCAGCGGTACCAACGCCATCGGCACCGCGCTGGCCTGTGCCCAGGCGGTGCATATCGAGCATGACGAGCACTTCCTCAAGGCCAACCGCTTCATGACCGGCTCGGCGGCGCCGATCTTCGATGCCCAGCGCGAAATTATCGCCGTGCTGGATGTGTCCAGCGACAGCTACCTGCCGCCCTCCCATACCCTCGGCATGGTCAAGATGATGAGCCAGACCGTGGAGAACCGGTTGATCCTCAACCTGTTTCGCGGCGAACACTTCCAGCTGACCTTCAACACCGGATTGAGCAACCTCGACAGCCAATGGGCGGGGCTGCTGATTTTCGATGAAAGCGGCCAGGTACTGTCGGCCAACCGTCGCGCCGACAACCTGCTGGGCATCAGTTTGTCGCGGGTGATGATCGACAGCCTGTTCAAGGTGTCGTTGCTGGAGTTGCTCAACCAGCCCGAAGGCTTGCCGTTTTCGTTGCAGGCGGCCGGGCGCAACCGCTTCCAGTGCCTGCTCAAGCGCCCCCTCCAGCAGCCGGTGCAGGCTCGCGTGTTTACCGAGCCCAAGACCAGCGAACCACCCGCGCCCCCGCCACCGGCGTCAATCGGGCTTAATACCCTGCATTTCGGCGACCCACGCGTGGAAAAAGCCGTGCGCCAGGCCGAGCGCCTGCTGGAAAAAGACATTCCCCTGCTGATCCACGGCGAAACCGGCGTGGGTAAAGAAGTATTCGTCAAAGCCCTGCACCAGGCCAGTTCCCGCAGCCGCCAGGCGTTTATCGCGGTGAACTGTGCGGCCATTCCCGCCGAGTTGGTGGAATCGGAACTGTTCGGCTACGAAAAAGGCGCGTTCACCGGCGCCAATCAGAAAGGCAGCATCGGCCTGATTCGCAAGGCCGACAAAGGCACGCTGTTTCTCGACGAAATCGGCGACATGCCGCTGCCGACTCAGGCGCGGCTGCTGAGGGTGTTGCAGGAGCGCTGCGTGCAACCGGTGGGCAGCAGCGACGTGTTCCCGGTGGATCTGCGCATCATCTCCGCCACCAACCGGGCCTTGCGCGAGCTGGTACAGGCCGGGCGCTTTCGTGAAGATTTGTACTACCGCATCGGTGGCCTGACCCTGGAACTGCCACCGCTGCGTGAACGTCATGACAAACAGGCGCTGTTCCAGCAACTGTGGCAACGGCATCGCGAGCCGACGCAATGGGCCGGTTTGAGCGCCGAGGTGCTGGCCCTGTTCGAGCAACACCCCTGGCCAGGTAACCTGCGCCAGGTCAGCAGTGTGCTGCAGGTGGCGCTGGCGATGGCTGAAGAACAGCCGATCCGCGCGGAGCATTTGCCGGACGACTTTTTTGTCGACTTGGGCCGGGCAGCGCCACCGCCGGCCAATGACGGGCTGGAAGACAGTGGCGACCTGAACCAACGCCTGAAAGCCGCTGGCGGAAATATTTCCCACTTGGCGCGGGAACTGGGAGTAAGCCGCAATACCTTGTACAAACGTCTGCGCCAGCACTGACGTTTTAAGCGCGGAGAAGCTCGCTGCCCAGAACGATCACGCGCTTTTTGTGATGCGCGCTGGGCATGTGGATCAGACTGCTGTGGCTCAACGCCAGCTCCACGACACACCTGTGTAGACGCCGCGCCCCTGCGCCGGCGTAGAGCGCGCCATATCCAAACCTTTGTCGTCATAGCCCGGCGTAACGGTGTTGGCGTAGCGTCGATTGGTCAGATTGCGCAGATCGACCCAGGCCTGCCAGTCGCCCTTGGGGGCGTCGTAGCCGAGGGTTGCACCCAGGATGGTGTATGACGCGGCGTAGTAGGAATTGGCATAGTCCACCGCTACCCGCGACGAACGCTCGGTGTTGAGGCTGCTGTAAAAGCCTGCCGGGTGGCTGTAGCGCAGTTGTGCCTGGTAATAATGCCTGGGGATGCCCGGCAACGTGTTGTCGCCGAAACGGTCGTCGTCACGGTAGTGAAAGTCGCTGAACGTGTAAGCCTGGCGCAGGGCGAGCCGGCCGTTGCGGCCGCCATCCCAAAGCGGGCTGAGCAGGTTCAGTTCCAGCCCTTGGTGCACGGTGGGGCTGGCGTTGGATTCGGCGATCACGGCATTGCTGGTCGGTGTTTGCGCCTGCGTCTCTACACTGAGCAACTCGTGGCGCACTTGGGAGCGGTACAGCGCCAGGTCCCATTCACCAAACCACTGCTCGCCGCGCCCACCGATTTCCAGGGTGGTGGCGGTCTGGTTTTTCAGTTTTACGCCTTCGCGTTGCAGGCCAGTGGCCGGGCCGCTGCCTTGGGGGAAATATTTATTGGAACCCCAAATCATCGACCATGCGTGCGGCGGCTCGACCGAGCGGCTCAGGTTGCCGTACACCTGCAACTGCGGTGTGAAGTCGTAACGCAGGCCGATGCGCGGCGCGTAGTCCCAATCATGCTGACTGACCGGCGTGCCGGTATCCGGGTAGGTCACTTCGGTTTCGCGACGGGTGTAAATCGCCGCCAGACCGGTGGTCAGCCACAAGTCCGGCATCAATTCCAGGTCGTTGCCTACGTGCAGTACGGTGTCGGAGCCCAGGTAGCTGTAGTCGCGGGTCTTGGTGCCGGGCGCGTAGGAGGCGGTATTGCCGGCCGGCGTACGCACGTATTCCGACGTGCCGTTGTTGGGCATCGCCTGGGTGGTGCGCAGGCCGACCGTGGTTTTGCTGTCGTGGCCGAACAGCGTGTCCTGGCGGATGTAATTGAGGGTGCCGCTGATATCGGTATAGGCCACTTTCAGGCGATTGGTGCCTTCGCGCAGGTCCATCGGGTAATCGTGGTATGCCAGGCCTGCTTCGAGCCGACTGTTGTCATCCAACTGCAAGGTGGTCTTGTTGGCCAGCCAGGTGGAGCCGGGTTGCAGGCGCTTGGAGTCGCGAGCGACATTGAGCGTATTGGCTGCCTCGGGATCATGGCTGATCTGATTGCGCGTGAGTTTGCCGGGGGTGTCGTTAGTGGTTTCGCGATAACGCAGGTAGAAACGCGTTTCCAGGTCCGGGTTGAACCGGTAGCCGAAGTTGGCGGCAACCCCCTTGCCCGAGCCGGCACTCTGGTGCTGATAGCCGTCGGACTCGGAATCGGTGAGGCTGATGTAGTAATCGGCATCGCCCGAGACCTGGCCGGAACTGATCTCGCGCTGGCCATAGCCCCGACTGCCCAGCTCATAGCGCAATTGCAGCTTGGGCGCGTCGTAGCCGGTGCGGGTCACATAGTTGACCGCGCCGCCCAGCGCCAGCGCGCCCTGATCGAAGCCATTGGCGCCGCGCAGCACTTCAACCCGGCTTTGCCATAGCGGGTCCTTGAGCTCGTAAGGTGTGCCGCCGGGGCCGGTCAGTGGCAGGCCGTCGAGCATTTCGTAGAGGCCGGAGGCATGGGCGCCGGGGCCGCGATTGAGGCCCGAGCCGCGTATCGACAGCTTGACCCCTTCGTTGTTGGCCGCCTTGGCATACACCCCGGCCTGGTACTTGAACACATCTTCGTTGGTGCTGACCCGGCCCTGCTGCACGCTGTCCATGTCAATGTAATGGGTACCGCCAGGCACGTCGCGCAATTGCGCCCGGGCCACTTCGCCAGCGCTGGGCTCACCGCCGGTGACTTCGACCGGCGCCAATTGCAGCGCATCGGCATGCGCAAAGGAAGTCAGAGTCAGTGCAGCAAAAAGAAACGCAGGTTGACGCGACAGCATGGGTAATCCTTGGAGTTCGGGGGCGTGAACGGCGTGGCCGAGCACGCTGGCAGTGTTGGGAAGGCAGCGGCACCCGGCAAGTCACGCCTAAGTGACCAACCGGACCCCTCCCACGCTCACATCGGACGGCGTCGTAGGCTTGGGGCCACAACACCGACGAAACCTCTACGCCTTGGTTGAGGTCCACTGCCTAACTCATCGCGTTGCATTGAAAAGGAAACGCCCATGTCGCTGACACACGAAGGTACTGCCGATGTACTCCTGGCATCGCGCCATCTCGGCGCCGAACCTGAGGAATGCCCCAACCCATCGGTGACTATCAGACTGACGGAGCAAGGTACGCCGACCATTGCCCGCCTGGAAGTGGACGGCCCGCTGCAATGGCCGGGGCACGCCAATCACGTCACGGTGACGCTGCCCAACGGACGGGAAATCAAAGGGGTGATCGTCGAGATCAATCGGGAAGCCGAAGGCGCGCATTGGCTGACGTTCAGCCTGGATGACTGAAAACCGTCAGCCGGGCAGGCAGGCCCGGCTGTAGAACACCGCCAGCAGGGTGCTGGCGGTTATTGCAGCTCGTTAGCGAAACGGCCCACCGCACTGACCACTTGCTTGGCGCCGCCCTGAATCTCAGTAATCACCGCACCGGCCTGGTTGGCAAGGGTCAGGCCCTGCTCGGCCTGTTCGCGGCTGCTGAACATCTCGGCGATGGCTTCATCGGCCAGCCGCTGGTTCTGCTGAACCACGCTGACGATCTCTTCGGTCGCGGCACTGGTACGACTGGCCAGTTGCCGGACCTCATCGGCGACCACCGCAAACCCCCGCCCCTGTTCGCCCGCCCGCGCAGCCTCAATCGCCGCGTTGAGCGCCAGCAGATTGGTTTGCGCGGCGATGCCACCGATGGTTTGCACGATGGCGCTGATCAGCAGCGATTGCTTGCCCAGCGCCTCGATGCTGCTGGTCGCCGACTGCATCTGCGCGGCGATGTTCTGCATGGTCTGCACGGTGTTCTGCACGACCGCCGCCCCACGTTCGGCGGTCACATCGGTCTGCTGTGACACTTCATAGGCCACTCCTGCGGCTTCCTTGACCTCGGATTCCCTCAAGACCTGGTCGGTCACCACACTGGCAAACTTGACCACTTTGCACAGGTTGCCTTCGGCATCGTGCACGGGGTTATAGGTAGCTTCGAGCCACACTTCATGCCCGCGGCTGTCCACGCGCTTGAAGCGACTGGCTACATATTCCCCGCGATTAAGCGTCTGCCAGAATTGGCTGTATGCGGGCGACGCGGCCTCCTGCGGGGTACAGAACATGCTGTGCTTCTTGCCCACGATCTGCTCGAGCGTGTAGCCCATGGCGTCGAGAAATTGTTTATTGGCAGTGACCACGGTGCCATCCAGCTTGAACTGAATCACCGCCGTCGAGCGCAGCAGCGCGTTGATGAACGCTTCGTTTTCCTTACCGATTTCGATGGCGCGGGTGACTTCGGCACCATAGGCCTGAACATATGACAGCTGGCCATCGCGCCCTTTGATGGGCAGCCAGGTCAGGTGGAACCAGGCCAGGCTGCCATCGCTGCGCAGGTAGCGGTAATCATCGTTGACCGGTTCACAGCGCGCGACCGCGGCGTTGAAGTTACGAAAGCAGGGTAGATCCTTGACGTAGGCAGGGACTATCTCACTCAACAAGCGCCCCTCCACTTGTTCGCGGGAATAGCCGAGGGCCCGTGCAAAGCCCTCATTGACGGCAGCGATGCGAAAGTCGGCATCCAAGCGTATGGAAATCATGCCTCGGTCACTCTGCGCGACGAGTTGACGTAGCAGGAAGAGTTCATCGTCCTGGTCCAGAAGGTCCTTCTTCAAGCGTCGATTAAACATGTTGGCGTCCACTGAGGGTTTTCATCACTGCATCGGCTCAGTCGCCCAATGCTTTAAACACAGGTCGACGAACTGTCATGATAGCTCCCGGTTGAAGACGCGCCAGGCCGCTTTTTCCCGGTCCTGGGCCCGGGAAACCTAGGGAGTGGACACCGTCAGGGTCTGCATCAACTCGTCGGCCTCCGAGCCCGGCGCAAACCTGAAGCCTGCCATCTCGTCAGTGCCGAGTATGTCCTTGAGCGCCCCCAGCAGTTGCGCCTCGTTCGGCGAATCGCGCAGTAACCTGTGGGCCGGCAGCAACACATCGGCAGGCACACCCTCCACCGTCGCGGCATCGATCAACGCAAAGAGCATGAAGCGCAGGCGTATTTCACGATCAGTAGGCCAAACCGTTTTTCGCTTACCCAAGGTAGGGCCTCGTTTTTTCGGAAAAGTCCGAGGCTATTGCCCAGGCCGGGGTGTTTCAAGCACCGGCAGGCAAGATAGGCCGCTTCCTACAGGGGAAAGGGAAACACCGCACCAGGCAGTGCGGCAGTCGGCTCATTGCACGGGCAGAAAGTTCATCAACAGCAGACTTTGTGCATAGTTCAGGCCGATACGTCGGTAGCGTTCATCAAGCATTTGGGTAAGCAAGTCGAGACGCGCCACGATCTTGCCGAACTCCACCGCAAAACTGAGGTTGCTGCCCTCCTCCGATATTTCGTTGGAAAACAGCAGTAAAACGCCATTGGCATCCTGGCGCTGGCTAAGCAGCCAGGTGGCCTTCTCGATATTGCGTGCAGCGTTGCTGACGAACTGCGGGTTGATCGAATCGGTCAGGTAGAACTCCGTGCGCCCGCCGTGAGCCGTCACGATCATGCTGCCGACCGCATAGATGAACGCACCGACACGATCGCCCTTGAACTCCGGACTCAGGGAATAACTCAGCGCCACCAGGTCGCGGCGCTCGCCCAGGGCCGCCAGTGGACGACGCTGTTCGATGGCCTGGCGAATTTCCCGCTCGGCGCTCACCGCGTCCGGGTAGCCCGACTGCCGCCATTGGTTGGGGTTGCGCAGATACAGCTTGCCCATCAGCAAATAAAGGCTTTGCAGGTTGTCACGCATGCTCAACGTGGCCATGCGATCGACACTGGTCTGAAAAAACTCATCGGGTTTGCCGTTGCTTAATTGCCGGGTGATATCGCGACCCTGCTGCTGGCTGCAGCCGGTGACCAAGACCCAAACTACCGCCAGCAGCAATGGCAAGCGCGCCCGGCAATTGACTGGCATTGATAATCTGAGATTCATCGGCACCCGATACTGAATAGTCTGCCCACGCGTGAATCGGCGTAGTTGGGACATCGATAGAGCGGGAAAATGTGAAAAAGTGCGGCGCAGGTGTCCAGATTGTTATGACAAATAGGCGGTAGAGCCGTGAATAATTCGTTTCACGATCTATACTTGCAGGACCAGCGACGTACATAAGCGGTCACTGTAATCGAGGGTCACAACAATGAGACATCCCATTCGAGCTCAAATGGTTGTGCAGATGATTTGCCTGCTATCGGTGGCTCAGCTTTTTTGTTGATTGGAAAGTAACCAGGCTGCCCTACACGTTGGCATCACAGCGACGCAAAGGTGTCGAATAAAGGAAAGCGTCGCCCGTGGCTGAGTACGGCGACGCTCAGCCTATCTGATCAGCATGCGCCTGGCGGAATGCCGTCCTTATTGAAATCTTTCAAACGCTCGCGCTCCTCTTCAGTAGCGTGCGCTGGTGTTTCCTGCTCGGGTTTTTTCTGCTTTTCGTCAGTCATGGACGCATCCTCTGGGTGGTTATGACTTGGGTTGCTGCAGCGAACAGCAGTTCAAGTTAATCGCTGAGGCGCGCGAATAAAACGCCACTTCCCACCGTCATCTATCACCACCGTAGAAAATTTGAATTAGCCGGTTGTCCATCGGGTCAAGAATTATGAACGCAGTAATCTGATGAGGTAACAGCAATGACTATCCAAGCAGAGACACTCGTACAACTGACCGAAGCACTGCAGAAACGTGGCCTTAATCTAGTGTCGGATGTGCACTTCACGCGCGCACCTTATCGGCGTAATCATCGCTGGATTTGTATCGTAGAGTAACTCCATTCTGCTGACGGCCTGGCTCGATGGCCGGTCGTCGGCACCTCTTCCCTTCCCATTCCCTAGATGGCACTGGTGCTTATCCACGCCCGATGTATTGGATGGAGCCAGCCGCGAATGACTGGCTCGAAGCAATGAGGCAGGAGTCGCGTTAGGTTGACTGCCCGTTTCCGAGATTTTGTGGTTTTTTTACATTTTTTCGATTCTTTCTCTCGTATTGGTGATGAACACACCAGACGATCAGAAGCAGTGCCGAAAATGCAAAAACGCCCATCAACAGCTCTAGCGCGGGACCTTCGTGTGAAAACATTTTTTCGTTCCTCGTCCTGAAGTAACGCACCTGAAAAAAGGCGCTTCCGAAATTGTTCGTAACAATTCATACATTTTCAGGGTAGTCGCCAAATGCGCAGGTGACAACCCAAAAAACCCCAGAACCGTTGATCCAGACACGTCAGTCGTCGAAAAAACGCCGAGCAGATACCCAAGCTCGATCCACTGCAGTTTCGCGCCGGACCCCATAACACCGCCTGAAGCGCTTGATTATTAGCTAAATAGCGACTTGCTCTTCAGATACTCTTCAAACCCCAACTTCCACCACTCGCGCCCAATATCCGACTGCTCGCCGTCGCGTAGCGACCCTGTCAAGAGCCAGTTCTTGCACTCCAACGCCCAGAGCCGGATCTGGTTCTCTTGCCACTTATTGTCAATGGGTAGCGCAACTGTCGACCTGAGACATCAGATGCTCGAGTGGATGCTGAAAGCCTGTACATGCTTTCTGAGGGTGTGCCTCTTTGAGGGCGGCCGTCGCGAGCCGAGCCGCCGGGGCGGCACCACCCTTCGGGCATTCATCCTTCACGCATAAGGGCTTCGACCTGCGCACAGCGCTTGCGAGGGAACGCACCACTCCTCGTTAATCTGTAACCTGCGGGCAAGGGTTAAAAACCTCGGTTACGTCGACCGTTGTATGCCACGGGATGGCAGTGCCTGACACCATTCCGCCTACGGTTTGCTGTCGACCCGACTTGCGTACATAGCCGCCATCCGTTCCAGTGAAGACGTGCTGCCCCGGCTTCGTCAGATAATCAAAAAAACTGACTTTCACAGGCAAATTCATTTGCCCACCCGGCGTAATGACGGCGAGCATGATCGCTCGGTCTTTGGTGAAAACAACGAACGGCTCGACCCCAGTGCGACCACCAACCGTCTTCACGCATTGCACTTGCTCTGGGAGGATGCGTGCGGTTTCAGTGTAGGTGTGGTTGTTGTAGAGGCTGAGGATCAGGCCTTTGCTGGTCAACACTCCCAAGCCTTGAGTGGCTCTGCAGCTGCCTTCGCTTCCATATGGGAACAAGCACCAGTTCGTTTCCGACACGGCTTGAATATCCGATGGTGCGATTTTCAGATCGCGCTGGATTTGGGCTTTTGATTCCGGCGTGTCGTAAGGGATCATCACGCATCCCCCGACTGTCAACGCCGCGATGAAGCCTATGGCCGCAGCTACGTTTTGGATTGATGATTTGAAGGTGTTCATTGTTCGCTCTCCTTGCTGTATGCCACCACTTGAACGCTGTGGTGATTTTGGTAGCGAACCTTACGGCATGGGCGGCAAACAGTCATGCTCGTGCTTGTAGCCGGATCGGTAAATGACTTGATTGGACGCTTACCTATTTCTGGATCTAGCTTTGACAGCGTGACCACAATTTCGGCAATGGTTTCGCACCCCCAAGGATAGGGAGAACTCAGCTGGTGGTAACCCGGCTTTCGCCTGTATCTGCACTCGACGCCATCGTATGCCATGGGCGGCTACCGGCTTCTGGCGCGTTACCGACGCGCCATCAAGCATGCCGCTCATACGTGAGGTATCCATGCGCTCCCGTCCCGGTGCAAAAAAAACCCGCTTTCTGGTACATAAACTTCGCAGGGTTGTCAGGTCGTACACTTAAATGCATTTGAGTGAATCCCTGTCCTGCCGCGTCCAACGCGCACGCCTCCAGAAGCGCCATTCCTACGCCGCTACGTCTATGCTCCGCCACTACGTGAATGGTGCTAAGTTCCGCGTGGTTTTGACACGGCGCCCAAAGCGAGTATCCAGCGAAGTCATCACCTATGAGAGCAATTGTAAGCCGTTCAAAATTTTCCACCCAGCACGTCAGATGTCGCTCCAGCTGCAAGCGCCACGCAATTTCATGCTCTGGCTCCCAACACCGAATATAGCTTTCCTCGCCTCGGTAGATCGCTGGGATATCAGTCACGCGTGCTTGCCTTAGTCGTATTGCCATTCCATTAGCCCCTGATTGAACGAGACCGGATGATATGGCGCACCTGGCCTTTCGCAAAGCTCGCGAACCACTGCGCTGAGCGACTGCTGCACATCAAAGATGGGCGCCACTGCCGTCAAAATAGACAAGTTTTCGGAAACCCTACCTCAACGTTTCGGAACGCCTATCAAAAACCGGCGTTATCGACCCAAACCCCAGAAACGCAAAAGCCCCGCAATAGCGGGGCTTTCGTGTGAATCTTGGCGGGAAACCAGGGATTCGAACCCTGGAGACGCTATTAACGTCCGCCGGTTTTCAAGACCGGTGCATTCAACCACTCTGCCAATTTCCCTTGTGCGATAACGGATGATAATAGCCCATCCCGTCTCAGCGGGCGCCATAATACCCGAATGAAACACACTGTCAAACTCTCGCCATCGCTTGTTACAGAGCGTCTGTTATGATCTTTGCGACTGAACGTTTCAAAACCCAAGGAGTGTCGCCATGCGCGAACAGAATTACGCAGTGAATGGCAACGCGCAGGCTGAGCAGCTTGAAGTCAGCCGCGTGTTGCGCAACACCTATGGCCTGCTCGCCCTCACCCTCGCCTTCAGTGGCGTGATGGCGTTCGTAGCGCAGCAAATGCGTGTGGGCTACCCGAATATCTTCGTGGTGCTGATCGGTTTCTATGGCCTGTTCTTCCTCACCAACAAGCTGCGCGACTCGGCCTGGGGCCTGGTGTCGGCGTTTGCCCTGACCGGCTTCATGGGCTTTATCCTCGGCCCGATCCTCAACCGTTACCTCGGCATGGCCGGCGGGGCGGAAGTGGTCAGTTCGGCGTTTGCGATGACCGCGCTGGTATTTGGTGGTTTGTCGGCCTACGTTCTCATTACCCGTAAGGACATGAGCTTCCTGGGCGGCTTTATCACCGCTGGTTTCTTCGTGTTGCTGGCGGCTGTGGTCGCAGGCATGTTCTTCCAGATCAGCGGCTTGCAGCTAGCGATCAGCGCCGGTTTCGTGCTGTTCTCCTCGGTGTGCATCCTGTTTCAGACCAGCGCCATCATCCACGGCGGTGAGCGTAACTACATCATGGCGACCGTGAGCCTGTATGTATCGATCTACAACCTGTTCATCAGCCTGTTGCAGATCTTCGGCATCATGAGCCGCGACGACTGATTCACAGCGGAAAAAAAATGCCCCGTATCGAAAGATGCGGGGCATTTTTGTTTTCAGGGGTTCAATACTGGTTGGGTTCCATTTCCAGCTCAACCTTGAAGCGCTCAGCGATATCATGCTGGATGCGCTGGGCCAGGTTGGCGATGTCGTGCCCTGAGGCGCCGCCATAGTTGACCAGCACCAGCGCCTGCAGCGCGTGCACGCCTGCGTCGCCATCCCGGAAGCCCTTCCAGCCGGCCTTGTCGATCAGCCAGCCGGCGGCGAGCTTCATTTGCCCATCGGCTTGTGGATATGCCACCAGATCCGGATACAACGCCTTGAGTTCCTCTGCCAGCGCCTTGGACACCAGCGGGTTCTTGAAGAAGCTGCCGGCATTGCCCAGCACTGCCGGGTCCGGTAGTTTTTCCTGGCGAATGCTGCAGATTGCGCGGCTCACATCACTCGGCGTGGCTTCGGTGATGCCTTGCCCGGCCAGGCGCTGCTGAACCGGGCCGTAATAGAGTTTGAGGTGGCTGGCACGGCTGAGGGCGAAGCGCACGCGCAGGATCAGCCAACGACCGGTCTCGTGCTTGAACACACTGTCGCGGTAGGCGAAGCGGCACTCCTCCAGACTGAAGTCGCGCAACTCACCCGTGTGGCGATCCAGGGCGGTCAAGCCGGCGAACACGTCCTTGATCTCTACGCCATAGGCGCCGATGTTCTGCATGGGTGCCGCACCGACGGTGCCAGGGATCAGGCTGAGGTTTTCCAGGCCGCCAAAGCCGTGTGCGAGGGTCCACAGCACAAAGGGGTGCCAGGCCTCGCCTGCCTCGGCCTCGACCACCACCTGCATACCATCATCGTGCAATACCCGGATACCTTGGGTGGCCATGCGCAGCACCAGCGCTGGAATATCCCGGGTCAACAGCAGGTTACTACCGCCGCCAATCACCAGCAGTGGCAGCGCGTGCGTCGCGGCATAGGCCAGCGCTTCGCGCACATCATCATCGCTGCGGGCTTCGGCAAACAGCTGAGCACGCACATCAATGCCAAAGCTGTTGAATGGCTTGAGCGACGCCTGCGCTCGCATATGCAAGGTCATAAGCGCCCCTTCAATTCGATCACCAGTAAATCGCAGGCGGTCTCGATCAAGTCCAGGACCCGCTCAAAGCCTTGTTCACCTTCGTAATAAGGGTCTGGCACTTCATCCACCACCCCTTCGTAGCGACGCAGGAACAGGTCCAGTTCAGCCTTGCCCTGCGCGGGCTGCATCGCCTTGAGGTTGCGCAGGTTGCTGTGGTCCATGGCCAGGATCAGATCGTAGCGGGCAAAATCGGCGCGCGACACCTGTTGGGCGCGCTGGGCCGACAGGTCATACTCACGCCGCAGCGCGGCCCGCTGGCTGCGTTGGTCGGGCGGGTTGCCGACGTGCCAGTCGCCGGTGCCGGCCGACGCCACCTCGACCTGTCCCGCCAGCCCGGCCTCACGCAATTTATGGCGCAGCACACCTTCGGCAGTCGGCGAACGGCAGATATTGCCCAGGCAGACGAACAAAACTTCCATCAAGCCCCCAGCAAACGACGAACGCGCTCAAGGTCTTCCTGGGTATCGACACCGGCCGGCGGCGCTTCGAGGGCATCGCCCACATGAATGCGCACGCCATGCCACAGGGCCCGCAGTTGCTCCAGGGATTCGGTGTTTTCCAACCAGCACGGGCCCCAACCGACGAAGTCATGCAGGAAACCGGCGCGATAGGCGTAGATACCGATGTGACGGCGATAAGGCACGCCTTCCGGCAATACGTCAGGCCGCTTGGCAAACGCGTCACGCGCCCACGGCAACGTGGAACGGCTGAACGTCAGGGCCAGGCCATTGATGTCGCTGACCACCTTGACCACGTTCGGGTTGAGTAGGGTCTCGATGTCTTCGATCGGTTCGGCCAGGGTCGCCATGCGCGCTTCGGCATGGGCGGCCAGGTTGGCGGCCACCTGGTCGATCACGCTCGGCGGAATCAGTGGCTCGTCGCCTTGCACGTTAACGACGATGGCGTCGGGTGCCAGGCCCAGTTGCGTGGCCACTTCCGCCAGGCGATCGGTGCCGGAGTTGTGGTCTTCTCGCGTCAGCACCGCTTCGGCACCGAAACCCTTGCAGGCCTCGATGATCCGCGGGTCGTCGGTGGCCACGACCACCCGCTCGGCGCTGCTTTTACAGGCCTGTTCCCACACCAGCTGAATCATCGGTTTGTCGCCGATCAGTTGCAGCGGCTTACCGGGCAAGCGGGTCGAGGCATAGCGCGAGGGAATGACAACGGTAAAGGCAGTGGTCATTTATCCAGACGCTCGTCGGTGGTCAGGGTGCGGGCTTCACTCTCCAGCATCACAGGGATGCCATCACGGATCGGATATGCCAGGCCGGCGCCTTTGCTGATCAGCTCGGTTTTGTCGGCACTGAGCTTGAGCGGGCCTTTGCAGATCGGGCAAGCGAGGATATCGAGCAGTTTGGTGTCCATGAATATGTCCTGGAAAGAAGCGTTTTAAGGCAAAAAACGGGCGGGCAGCAGGCGCATCAACTGGTTGTCGAACCAGGCGACAAATGCCGGCGATGGCCGCGCATCCACCGCAAGGTACCACCAGTCGGGCTGGGCGAAGGCGCGGCACTTCACCGCGTCTTTCTCAGTCATGACCAGCGGCAACGACGGTGTAAAACTCAAGACTTCAGCGCTGTACGACGCATGGTCGGCAAACGCATGGGGTATCGGCCGCCAGTGTAGCGTTTCAAGGGTGTTGAAGAAACGTTGCGGGTTGCCGATGCCCGCGACCGCATGCACGGCCTGGCCCTTGGCAAAGTGATCCACCGGCAGGCGCTCACCGGTCTGCAGGTTGACCAGCGTGGTGGGTTGCAGGCTGAAGGCAAAGCCACCGTCCCGATCATCGGGGGCACCGTTGTAGAGCAGCGCGTCGACGCTCAGCAGTCGCTCCGCCGGCTCGCGCAGAGGCCCGGCAGGCAGGCAGCGGCGATTGCCCAGGCCACGCGCGGCATCGATCAGTACCAACTCCAGGTCACGGGCCAGGCGGTAGTGTTGCAAACCGTCGTCGGAAAGGATCAGGTCCAGGGGTTCGCTGTCCAGCAGCGCCTTGACCGCACGGCCGCGGTCCGGATCGATCATCAGGGGTACGCCGCAGCGCTGCACGATCAGCAGGGGTTCGTCACCCGCCGTCTCGGCGCTGTGGCTGGCCTCGACCCGCCACGGCAATTGCGGCGGCCTGGCGCCATAGCCTCGGCTGACCACGCCTACACGCAGGCCGCTGCGACGGCAGTGCTCAATCAGCCATAGGATCAACGGCGTCTTGCCGGTGCCGCCGACGGTGATATTACCGACCACCACCACTGGCACGGGCGCCCGATAAATTTCGCCCTCGCCCGCCAGGAAGCGCGCACGCTTGCGCTGCACCACCCGGCGATACAGGGCTTCCAGCGGCCGCAGCAACAGCAGAGCCGGATGACCTTCATACCAGCCTTTGAGCAATCGATCGGACATGGCCATCAGGGTTGGCTCGCCGCCTCGACGGTGCTCATGCGCAAATGACTGAAGCCCAGCTTGCCGGCGGCATCCATCGCGGTGACCACGGCCTGGTGCTGGGTCTTGCCATCGGCGCTGATGGACAACGGCATTTTCGTATCGCCGCCGGATTCTTTCTGCAACGCGTCCATAAGACTGTTGAGGTCGTTTTTCTCCAGCACCTGGTTATTCACCGAAAACACGCCCTCGGCGCTGATGGCGATCTCCAACTGCTTGACCTGCTGGTCTTCGGCCGGCGAACCGCTGACCGCTTCGGGCAAGTCGACCCGCAACTCGGTCTGCCGGGTAAACGTGGTGGTGACGACAAAAAACAGCAGCAGGATGAACACTACGTCGATCAAAGACGCCAGGTTGATATCGACATTTTCCCGTTGCTTGCGGCGAAATTTCACGCTTTGCCTCCAACCAGATCCACGTCGCGATCGCCCTGCACCACTTCCACCAATTTGATGGCTTCCTGTTCCATGCCCACGACCAGTTCATCGATGCGGCGCTGCAGGAAACGATGGAAGAACACCGAGGGAATCCCCACCATCAAGCCTGCCGCGGTGGTAATCAGTGCCTTGGAAATGCCGCCGGCCAGCACCGCCGCGTTGGTGGTCATACCCGCGCCCATGAACGAGCTGAAAATATCGATCATGCCCAGCACCGTACCCAGCAAACCGAGCAGCGGCGCCATGGCGGCGATGGTGCCGAGAGCGTTGATATAACGCTCCAGTTCGTGGATCACCCGCGCGGCGGCCTCTTCGATGCACTCTTTCATGATCTCGCGGCCGTGCTTGGAGTTGGCCAGGCCGGCGGCGAGGATTTCACCCAGCGGTGAATCGGCGCGCAGTGCCTTGAGCTTTTCCTTGTCCAGCTGTTTGTTCTTGATCCAGCCCCACACCTGCCCCAGCAGATGCTCGGGGGTGACACGGCTCGCGCGCAGGGTCCACAGGCGTTCGGCGACGATGCCGAGTGCGGCGATGGAGCTCAAGATGATCGGCAACATCATCCAGCCGCCGGATTTGACCAATTCCCACACAGTGAATGTCCCCTCGAAAAAGTGCGCCACTTTACCATATAGGTTCGACAGCGGGGCTCGTCGACCCTGGCATTGCCCAGGCTCGTCGCGCATACCGGGTCAGGGTAACCGTTCGCGCCAGAAACGCCGTTGACCGCGCGCAACCTCCGGGGTCGCAAAAGCGCCCAATTGCAGACGCACGGCGCCTTGCTCGGCGCTGTCGTAGACCCGGCTGCCCAGGGCCCGATAGCGCTCCATGACCTGCGGATGGGGATGTCCGAACGCGTTGCCGCGCCCGCGCGAGATCAGCACCGAACGGGGCGCAAGGCGCTCCAGAAAGGCCCAGGAGGACGAGCTGTGGCTGCCATGATGCGGCGCTTGCAGCCAGTCGGTCGGCACCGCCAGCGGCGAGTCGAGCAGCGCCCGCTCGGCGGCGTGATCGATATCGCCGGTCAGCAATAGGCGCTCCCCGTTGGCCTGCACTTGCAGGACACAGGATTTCGCGTTGCCGCTGATAGCCTCAGGCCATTGCCATAATTCAAAAGCCACCCCGTCCCATACCCACTGCCGGCCACTGACACACGCCTGCGCGCCGAGCAGGGCCGGCAGCCTTTGCGTTTCTCCGCTGATCACGCGGTCAACCGGCATGCCTCGCGCGATCGCCACCGCGCCGCCCGCATGGTCGGCATCGGCATGGCTGAGCAGCAGCAGGTCCAGTTTGGCGACGCCAAGTTTCTTCAACGACGGCAGCACCACGCGCGCGCCCAGGTCGAACGCTCCCGCACGCGGCCCGGCGTCGTAGAGCAACGTGTGATTGCGGGTACGCAGAATCAGCGCTTGCCCTTGCCCTACATCCAGTTGCAACACATCGACCTGACCGTGGGGCACCGGCGCGCGCGGAGGGAATACCGCCAGCAGCAGCATCGGCCAACCCAGCCCCCGCAGCGGCACGCCGCGGGGCAATAACAGCACCACCGCGCCGAGCAGGCTGACCAGCCAGGCAGCCCACGGCACTTGGGCCGGCAGCCAGGCGGGCATGTGCCCTGCGAGCCAGGCCAGGCCGACGAACAACCCATCCAATGCGCCGCCCGCGAGCCACAACAGCCCTTCCCCTACAACTGGCACGCTCAACAGGGCGGTGCCCAACAGCGCCAATGGCAGTACGACCAGGCTGATCCACGGCACGGCCACCAGATTGGCGAGCGGCGCACTCAGGCTGATGGGCAACCCCAGCACCAGCAGTACCGGAAACAGCCCAACGGCGATCGCGCATTGCGGCCGCGTCCATACCTGCCAGAGGCTCCACGGCCCCAGACGCCCGCTGAACGCCAGGATCAGCACCGCCACCGCCGCAAACGACAGCCAGAAACCTGCCTGCAGGCTGGCCAACGGCTCCAGGATCAACACCCCATTGAATGCCAGCAACAATGGCCACCACACGCCCAGGTGACGAAAACGCAAACGCCACAACAGCACCAGCCCTACCATCACACACGCACGCTGCACCGGCACGCCGAAGCCGGCCAGCAATCCGTAACCCAGGGCGGCGGCAAACGCCAGGCCACAGGCCCATGGCAGCCACGGCCAGCCTCGCGGCCAGGCGCCCCGACGCGCCAGCCCGGCGATCAGCCCGTAGATCAGGCCTGCCAGCAGGCCGATGTGTTGCCCGGAAATCACCAACAGATGCACCGTGCCGGTGTCCTGCAAGACCTGCCAGTCCTCAGTGGTGAGGCCGGAGCCATCGCCCAGCACCAGAGCGGCCAGGCCCGCCTCGCGACCATGGGCATCCACCGCCAGCAGCCGCTGGCGCACGCCGTCGCGCCAGGCATTGTGCGCTGGCGCCAGGCGTTGGCCGTCTTTCACCGAACCGGTCGCACCGACACGCTGGGCCAGCAGCCAGGCTTCGCGGTCAAAGCCATGGAAATTCAGCAGACCGGCAGGCCGTTTCAAGGTAATTGCCAAACGCCATCGTTCGCCGCTGCGTACCGGCGGGCCGTCACGCCAGGACACGCGAATACGCTTGGGTAATCGACCCGCCCGCGACCGTCCGTCGGTCAGTTCGAAACGCACCGCCTCTTCGGTTTGTTGCGGCAACCCCGTCACCCGGCCTTCTACCCAACGGGTCTGCCCATCCAGCGCCGGCGACAGCCGGTCATTCAGGGCCCACTGCGCGCCGATACACGCCCAACTCAGTCCCAGCAGGAAAAACGCCAGTGGGTAGGTTCGAAATGGCAACAGCATCAACGCCAGCGCCAGCATGCCTATCAGCCATCCCGTGGCAGGCAGCGTGGGTAGGAACACCACCGCCAGCAGCCCCAACGCAAGCGCACACATCCCTGTCCTCATGAATCATCCTTTTCAAGTGATCCACTCAGTCTTAGACGGGCCTGCGACAAGGCCTATGATGTTTTGTCACAAAGTCTGAATTTCCTGTTTATAGAATGCGGGCATACTTGCCCCTCGAACCGACCTGGACCCCTTATGCCTCGGCGCTTATTCAAACGGTACATGCCCGACCCCACCAGTATCAGGGAACACAAGTCATTACAGTTTCTCGGTACGTTGCTGCATGATCCGAACCTCTGGCACCTCAACCGACACTCGGTGGCGCGGGCCATGGCCGTGGGCCTGTTCGCGGCGTTCATTCCGATTCCCTTGCAGATGCTGCTCGCAGCGATCCTCGCCATCACGGTGCGCGGCAACATGCCTATCGCCGTGAGCCTGGTGTGGCTGACCAACCCGATCACCATGCCGGTGGTGTTCATTTGCACCTATCTGACCGGCGCCTGGCTGATGAACGTCCCCGCGCGCAGCCTTCCCGACGACTTGACCTGGGAATGGATCAGCGGCCAGTTAAGCACCTTGTGGCAACCCTTTCTGCTCGGTTCGGTGGTACTGGGGCTGGTGCTGGGCGCACTGGCCTATTGCCTGACCATGGGCTACTGGCGTTGGTGGGTTGCCCATCAATGGAAGAAACGCAAACAGCGTCGCGGCTGAGATCTACAGCGCCGGCAGGCGTAAATGCATACGCAGGCCCGCGCCGGTATTTTCCGCCCACAGGCTGCCGTCCTGACGTTGCAGCGCATTGCGCGCGATACTCAACCCCAGGCCGAAGCCGCCATCGCCCGGGCGCGAGCCGTCCAGCCGAGTAAACGGCGCAAAAATGCGCTCCAGGTCCCGCTCATCGATTCCACCGCCCTGGTCTTCCAGCCATAAGTGCCAGTACTTCCCTTCGCGCCGCCCGTCCAGGCACACCACTCCGCCCGTCGGAGAATGCCGTATGGCATTGCGCAGGATATTTTCCAGGGCCTGGGCCAGTCCATTGAGGTTGCCCCGCAACCAGCATTCAGGCCCCAGCAGGCACGGCAGGCGCGACGTCGGCCAATCGCTCTCAAAGCAAACGTTTTCACGCAACATGTCCCACAGCGCCTGCAATTGGATCGCTTCCTTGACCAGCGGCGCCCGTTCGGCGTCGAGCCAGGCCAGTTGTAGACTGTCTTCCACCAGCCGCTGCATCGCGTCGATTTCCCGGCCCAGGCGCTCACGCAGCTGCGCCAGGTCCTGCTCACTGTCGCAGGCCACGCGCAGGCGGCTCAACGGCGTGCGCAGTTCGTGGGACATGTCTCGCAGCAACTGCTGCTGCAGCACCACGGTGCCCTGCAAGCGCTCGGACATATGGTCAAAGGCGCGGCCCAGTTCGCCCAACTCATCCTGGCGACTGGTCGCATCTTGCGACAAGCGTGTGTTCAATTGGTCGGCGCGCCAGGCGTTGGCCTGTTCGCGCAACTGATTGAGCGGCATGATCAGCAGGCGATAGAGGCCAATGCACAACAACAGCGTGAACAAACCAGGGATCACGCCGTTGGTGACCACACGCCAGAACACTTGATAGCGACCGGGCATAAAACGCTGCGGCAATTCGATCACCAACGAACCGGCCTCGGGGTCGGTGGGAAACGCAATCTTCAACCAGGGCAGCCCTTTCACATGCCGGCTCACCGGCCAGTCCAAGCCGCGCAGAAAGGTCAGGCGCTGGCTCTCCGAGCTGCTCAGGGGAGAACTGCTCAACGATTGCAGGTCGTTGCCGATCACGCCGACCCAGGTGGTTTCCCGCGCCCCCAGCATCTGCAGCCAGGCATCGACGCCTGCATGGCCACCTCGGTTCCAAGCCTGCTCCGCGCCCGCCGCATAACCGCCCAGGGTAAATTTCGCCTCTTCGGACAGATAAGCGTTCTGCTGCTCCATGTAGCGGCCCCAGGACCAACTGAGCCAGATCATCAGTAAGCAGAAAGCAATCAACAGGCAGGCCAGCTTCCAGAACAACGAGTGCTTGCCCGGCAGGCGCTTCAAAGGACGTTCAAAGGCTGTCATCGCGACCGCTCAGCGTATAACCCCTGCCCCACACAGTGCGCACTTCGCGCTCGGTGTAGCCGATGGCCTTGAGCTTGCGGCGGATCTGGCTGATATGCATGTCGAGGCTGCGGTCATGGGGGGCATAACCGCGTTGCAGCACATGCTGATAAAGAAAGGCTTTGCTCAAGACTTCCTCAGCGTTGCGGTGCAGGGTTTCCAGCAGGCGGAATTCACTGCGGGTCAGGCCGGCGGCGTGCTGCTGGTGGAAAACATCCTCCAGCTCATCGTCAAAGCGCAGGCCCGGCACGTCTTCGCATAGGGCTGGCCGGGCAGGCAACGGCCGTCGGTCAAGCGCCACGCGACGCAGAATAGCCTCAATGCGCACACGCAGCTCAAGCATGCTGAAAGGCTTGGGCAAGTAGTCGTCTGCGCCCAGGCGAAAACCGCTGACCCGGTCGGCCTCGGCGCCCAGGGCCGACATCAGGATCACCGGGGTCGAATGACTTTTGCGTAAATCGGTGAGGATCGACAAGCCATCCAGCCCCGGCAGCAGAATATCCATCAACACCACGTCGAATGCACGCGCGCGCGCCATGTCCAGGCCCTGTTGGCCGTTCTGGCACCAGGTGACCTGAAAGCCACTGCGCTCCAAGTGTTCATGAACGTAGGCACCGAGCACGGGATCGTCTTCGATGGTCAGGATACTGGCTGCGGGAGTCATTAGCGTCTGCAAGTCATTCTCAATCGCCAATTATTCAAGATTAGCCCGCCGCAGGCAATCGCCGCTCGCCTTCCAATGGCCTGAAGATTGTCGGCGGTGTCGAATTTGCAAGATTCCACCCCGCGCAAATGGCTACACTGCGCAGGTGGCGCGGGCGGGATGCCTGCGCGAACGATTGATTTCAATGTAGTAGCAGGAGAGTGGCGTGCTTAGAAGAATGGGGATAAAAGGCCGCGTACTGTTGCTGACCTTGTTGCCGACCAGCCTGATGGCCTTGTTGTTGGGTGGGTATTTCACCTGGATGCAGCTGTCGGAGCTGCAAACCCAGTTGCTGCAGCGCGGCGAGATGATCGCCGAGCAATTGGCGCCACTGGTGGCACCGGCCCTGAGCAGCAGGAACGTGGACTTGCTGGAGCGCATCGCCACCCAGTCCCTGGAGCAGCAGGATGTACGCACCGTGTCCTTCCTCGCGCCCGACCGCGGCACCCTCGCCCACGCCGGCCCGACCATGCTCAATCCGGCACCGATAGGCAACAGTTCTCACCTGTTGCAACGCACCGGCAACGACGCCACCCGTTACCTGTTGCCGGTGTTCGGCCGGCATCGCAACCTCGCCGGCGACCTGATTCCCGACGAAAGCGACCGCCTGCTGGGCTGGGTCGAAGTGGAACTGTCCCATAACGGCATGTTGCTGCGCGGCTACCGCAGCCTGTTCGCCAGCCTGCTGTTGATTGCCATCGGGCTGATCTTTACCGCCGCGCTGGCGCTGCGCATCAGCCGCACGATCACCTCGCCGATCGGCCTGATCAAGCAAGCCGTGGCCCAGCTCAAGGACGGTAATCTGCAAACGCGTCTGCCCGCGCTGGGCAGCCAGGAGCTGGATCAGCTCGCTTCGGGCATCAACCGCATGGCCGAGACCCTGCAGAACGCCCAGGAAGAACTGCAGCACAGCATCGACCAGGCCACCGAAGACGTACGCCAGAATCTGGAAACCATCGAAATCCAGAACATCGAGCTGGACCTGGCGCGCAAGGAAGCCCTGGAGGCGAGCCGCATCAAGTCGGAGTTTCTGGCCAATATGAGCCATGAAATCCGCACGCCGCTCAACGGCATCCTCGGTTTTACCCACCTGCTGCAGAAAAGCGAACTGACGCCGCGTCAGCTCGACTACCTGGGCACCATCGAAAAATCCGCCGACAACCTGCTGGGCATCATCAACGAGATTCTCGACTTCTCCAAAATCGAAGCCGGCAAGCTGGTGCTCGACAGCATTCCATTCAACCTGCGCGACCTGCTGCAGGACACCCTGACCATCCTCGCGCCCGCCGCCCATGCCAAGCAGCTGGAGCTTGTCAGCCTGGTCTACCGCGACACGCCGCTGGCGCTGGTGGGCGATCCGCTGCGGCTCAAGCAGATCCTCACCAACCTGATCAGCAATGCGATCAAGTTCACCCGCGAGGGCACCATCGTGGCCCGCGCGATGATCGAGGAGGAGCAGGAAGACACCGTGCAACTGCGCATCAGCGTGCAGGACACCGGCATCGGCCTGTCCAGCCAGGACGTACGCGCGCTGTTCCAGGCCTTCAGCCAGGCCGATAACTCATTATCGCGCCAGCCCGGCGGCACCGGCCTGGGGCTGGTGATTTCCAAGCGGTTGATCGAACAGATGGGCGGCGAAATCGGCGTCGACAGCACGCCTGGCGAAGGCTCGGAGTTCTGGATCAGCCTGAACCTGCCCAAAACCCGGGACGACGTCGAGGACCTGCCCTGCGCGCCGCTGCTGGGGCATCGCGTGGCCGTCCTCGAAAACCACGAGTTGGCGCGCCAGGCCCTGCAACACCAACTGGAGGATTGCGGCCTGGAAGTCACCCCGTTCAACACCCTCGAAAGCCTGACCAACGGGATCACCAGCGCCCATCAGACTGAGCAGGCCATCGACCTGGCCGTACTCGGCGTGACGGCCAACGACATTCCCCCGGAGCGCCTCAACCAGCATTTGTGGGACCTGGAGCACCTGGGCTGCAAGGTCTTGGTACTGTGCCCTACCACTGAGCAGATGCTGTTCAATCAGTCGGTGCCCAACCCCAACAGCCAGTTGCAGGCCAAGCCGGCGTGTACCCGCAAACTGCGTCGGGCGCTGTCGGACCTGATCAGCCCGCGCCCTTCGCGCAGCGAGCCGGGCGAACCGTTGTCCAGCCGCGCGCCGCGTGTGCTGTGCGTAGATGACAACCCGGCGAACCTGTTGCTGGTGCAAACGTTGCTGGAAGACATGGGTGCCAAAGTGCACGCGGTGGAAAGCGGTTACGCCGCCGTCGACGCGGTCAAGCAGGAGGCCTACGATCTGGTGCTGATGGACGTGCAGATGCCCGGCATGGACGGTCGCCAGAGCACCGAAGCGATACGCCAGTGGGAAAGCGAGCGTCATGGCACGCCGCTGCCGATCGTCGCCCTCACCGCTCACGCCATGGCCAACGAAAAACGCGCCTTGCTGCAAAGCGGCATGGACGATTACCTGACCAAACCCATCAGCGAACGGCAATTGGCCCAGGTGGTACTCAAATGGACCGGGCTGGCGCTGCGCAACCAGGCGCCGGAGCGCACCACCGACGGCCTGGCCCCTGGCGTGCAACTGCCGGTGCTGGACCATGAGGAAGGCCTGCGCCTGGCCGCCGGCAAAACCGACCTGGCCGCCGACATGCTCGCCATGTTGCTGGCTTCGCTGGAAGCGGACCGCACGGCCATCAGCGTCGCTCGCCAAGCCAATGACAACAACGCGCTCATCGAACGCGTGCATCGCCTGCACGGCGCCACACGTTACTGTGGCGTGCCGCAACTGCGCGCTGCCTGCCAGCGCGCTGAAACCCTGCTCAAGCAGGACGACGCCAAGGCCTTGCACGCACTGGACGAGCTCGACATGGCCATCGCCCGATTGGCCAGTGAAGCGCGGGTCAGCGCCTGACGCGGCCCATTGATTTGAATACGCAGGGAGCTTTGCAATGCGCGTAATTCTGTTCAGCAGCCAAACCTACGACCGCGACAGTTTTCTCGGCGCGCCGCTGCCGCCGGGTCTGGAGCTGCAGTTCCAGCCGGCGCGGCTGAACCTCGACACCGTGGCGCTGGCCGAGCACCACGAAGTGGTCTGTCCTTTTATCAATGACGACCTCAGCGCCCCAGTGCTGGAGCACCTGGCCAAGGGCGGCACGCGCCTGATCGCGCTGCGTTCGGCCGGTTACAACCATGTCGACCTGGCCACCGCCAAGCGCCTGGGCCTGACCATCGTGCGCGTGCCCGCCTACTCGCCCCACGCCGTGGCCGAGCACGCCGTAGCGCTGATCCTGGCGCTCAACCGCCGCTTGCACCGCGCCTACAACCGCACCCGCGACGGCGATTTCAGTCTGCACGGATTAACCGGCTTCGACCTGGCGGGCAAAACCGTCGGCGTGGTCGGCACCGGGCAGATCGGCGCAACCTTTGCCAGGATCATGGCCGGATTCGGCTGCGCGCTCCTGGCCTACGACCCCTTCCCCAATCCCGACGTGCAGGCGCTCGGCGCGCGCTACGTGAGCCTGCCGGAGCTGCTCGCCCAGGCCCAGGTGATCAGCCTGCACTGCCCGCTCACTACAGACACCCGGCACTTGATCAACGCCGTTTCACTGGCACAGATGCAGCCTGGGGCGATGCTGATCAACACCGGACGCGGCGCACTGGTGGACACGCCCGCCTTGATCGACGCCCTCAAGGACGGTCAGCTCGGCTACCTGGGGCTGGACGTGTACGAGGAAGAAGCCCAGTTGTTCTTCGAAGACCGCTCCGACCTGCCCTTACAGGATGACGTCCTCGCGCGCCTGCTGACCTTTCCCAACGTGATCATCACCGCGCACCAGGCGTTCCTGACCCGCGAGGCCCTGGCGGCCATCGCCACCACCACGCTGACCAACATCGCGGCATGGGCCGACGGCCAGGTGCGAAATCAGGTTGATGGTTGATCAGCGGTCACATAGCGCGCTGATGATAGGCCGGCACCCGTGATAGGATGCCGCGCCTATTTGGAGGATCCATGGCCGAACACGATTTCCGCTTCAGCTTGCTGAGCCCGCAACACACCCTGATCGAATGCCGCGCCCTGGTGCCGGGCCGTTACCAGGTCACCGGCAACGGTGGCTCGATCAAACATGGCGACGTTCTGATCGTCACCCTGCGCGGCAGTAAAACCCTGTCGATGCGTCTGACCGTCGAAGGCGATGCGCGCTACTCCATCCGCCCGGCCGGCCAATGGGTCGCCATGGCCCAGGGGCCGAAATTCGGCGAATTGGAGATCCACACCTGGAAGGTCAACTGCGACAGCTGCGACGCCGTGCTGGAATTTGAGTTCGCTGTGGAAACCAAGCTGACCAAGGAGCCGCTGCAACCGGCCGCCAACGCGCGTGTCGCGGAGTTGGGCTGGGCCAGCGACGGCGACAAGCACCGCTGCCCGAGCTGCCGGAAGGCCACGCAATGAAAGGCGTGCTGCTGATGGCAGCACTCGGCGCGGGCCTGGCCGGCTGTGCGGGCGATGAGGTCAAACTCAAGCAGGACCACAGCTACGTGGTGGAGTGGATCGGTGAGCGGCCGCTGATGGATTACGCGCACCTGACCGTCACCCTTGGCAATGACGGACGTGCCTACGGCAATGGAGGCTGCAACCACTGGTTTGCGCCCTACACTCTGGACGGCGACAAACTCAGCTTCGGCAAGATCGGCAGCACCCGCAAACTCTGCGCCGAGGCCCTGATGGAGCAGGAGCACCGCTTCTTTCAGGCCCTGCAAAACGTACAACGCTGGGACGTCTCGCCCATCGAGCAGACTCGCTTCTGGCCGGCCGAAGGCAAGCCGATCCGCCTGTGGCTCGAAGAAGGCTGATCCGAGTTCTGACCGGATGAACATCCAACGGTGGGACCAGAGCCCTCTCCCACCGTTGCGTTGAGAGCTCGCTTTACCCGCGCAACGCCTTGAGCTTGGCCAGCACCCCTGCGGCCGTCTGCTCGCCCATCAACTGCTCGCGCACCTTACCCTTGTCATCGATGATGTACGTCACCGGCAGCGCTTCGCTGCGCGGAATCTCGAAGATGCCATCCGGGTTCTGCGCCAGCACCGTGAACTTGATCCCCAGTTTCTCGCTGGCGGCCTTGAGTTCTTCGCCCTGCACATTGTCGAAATTGACCCCGAACACTCCGACATTCTGGCCTTTGAGCTGTTCGGCCAAGGCATTGAGCTCGGGGATTTCCGTACGGCAGGGGCCGCACCATTCGGCCCAGTAGTTGATCACCACCCACTGTTTGTCCAAACGTTCGGCCGCGACTTTCTGGCCGTATTGGTCAATGCCATAGTCATTCCCGCAGCCGCTGAGCAGCAGGGTTGTAATGATCGCCAATGCACCGATCAGTCGACGTGTCATGGGGTAATCCTTCGTAAAAATAGACATGGGCTGCGACCGGATGCCTCTTACGGTTTAAGGACCGGGCGCCGCGCAGGTAGAATACCCGCCACCTCCTGCAAGATGCGACCCGCATATGACCGATCTGACGCTTTATCACAACCCGCGCTGCTCGAAATCGCGCGGTGCCCTCGAACTGCTGGAAGCGCGCGGCCTTACCCCGACCGTGGTGCGTTATCTGGAAACCCCGCTCAACGCTGCGCAAATTCAGGCGCTGCTGGGCAAACTCGGCCTGAGTGCGCGCCAGCTGCTGCGCACCGGCGAAGACGAATACAAAAGCCTTAACCTTTCTGACGCCAGCCTCAGTGAAACCCAGTTGATCGACGCCATTGCCGCCCATCCCAAGCTGATGGAACGCCCGATCCTGGAAACCGCCGACAAGGCCGTCATCGGCCGTCCTCCGGAGAACGTATTGGAGATTCTGCCGTGACTGCGCCCTATGTGCTGGTGCTGTATTACAGCCGCAACGGCTCGGTCAGTGAAATGGCCCGGCACATTGCTCGGGGCATTGAGCTGGGCGGCATGGAAGCACGCCTGCGCACGGTGCCGGCGGTGTCCACCGAGTGCGAGGCGGTAGCGCCGAGCATCCCGGACGAGGGCGCGCTGTATGCCAGCCTCGATGATCTGAAACACTGCTCGGGCCTGGCGCTCGGTAGCCCGACGCGTTTCGGCAACATGGCCGCCCCCCTCAAGTATTTTCTCGACGGCACCAGCAACCTGTGGCTCACCGGCGCATTGGTGGGCAAACCGGCCGGGGTGTTCACCTCCACGGCCAGTCTGCACGGCGGCCAGGAAACCACGTTGATGTCGATGCTGTTACCGCTGCTGCACCACGGCATGCTGATCACCGGCCTGCCCTACAGCGAACAGGCCCTGCTCGACACCCAGGGCGGCGGCACGCCATACGGCGCCAGCCACCATGCCGGGCCGGACGGCAAGCGCCTGCTCGACCCCCATGAAATGGCGCTGTGCAAAGCCCTCGGCCTGCGCCTGGCCACTACCGCCACGTTGCTGGAGAACGGCCGTGGCCAGAAAGCCTAAGGTACTGCCACCGCAAGCGTGGCTGGAGCCACGGGTAAAAGTGGCGCGCGCATTAAGCCTGCTGGCGTTTTTGGCGCTGGTGGGTTTGTTGTGCGGGTATTATCTGTTTGTCGCCGATCTGCACGGCGCACGCCCCTGGGTGATCCTGCTGATCGAGTTGGTGCCATTGCTGGTACTGGCACCGGGCATGCTGCTCGGCAGCGCCCGGGGGCACTCGTGGATGTGCTTTGCGGTGAACCTGTATTTCATCAAGGGCGCGTTGGCGGCGTATGACCCGAACCGCCAGTGGTTCGGCGTGCTGGAAATGCTGGCGAGTCTGGCGGTGTTCTGTACCGCGCTGCTGTATGTGCGCTGGCGCCATCAGTTGAACCGACGCCTGGCCGCATAAATCCTCCGTGGCGAGGCGACTCGCCACGAACGCCGCGCTGACCGTGGGGGTCAGTGGTTGACGGTGTACGCCAGCATCATCGACAGCTGGCACATTGGCCGACCACTCTCGGCATGCCACTGGTTGAAGGCGCCCTGCACCGTCGCCAGGTCGCGCAGGCTGGTGGGGGCCTTGTCGACGATCTTCTGTGCATTCAACGCCGCGACCACGTCATCGCTGGGCACAAAGGTGTCCTTGCCGACCATGCGTAGAAAGCGTGGGGCCGACAGGCCGCCCAGCTGGTGGCCGTGCTTGCTCAGGTATTTCCACAGGCCAACGATGTCGGTCACCGGCCACTCGGCGATGAACGCGCCGAAGCTGCCTTTTTCCTGGGTGATATCCAGGATCATCTGCGCATTGCGCGGCACGCTCTTGAGCTTGCCCAGGTGACGAATGATGCGGGTGTCCTGCATCAGCCGCTCCAGATGCTCGGCGCCCATCAACACGACCTTTTCCGGATCGAAGCCAAAGAACACCTGTTCGAAGGCTGGCCATTTGGCGTCCACCACGCTGTGCTTGAGGCCGGCGCGAAATACCCGCAGTGCCAAGGTCGACAGGTAGCGATCATCGCTGATCCTGCGCAATTGCGCCGGGGTCTTGGGAGTCGGCAAATGAGCTTCCAGTTTGGCCGCCGAGCCAAAGCGATTCAGACAATATTCGTGCAGCCACTTGTAATCGCGCATGCCCTCTCCTGGCAGTGGAATTGAAAACGGCGCCCGCGAGCGCCGTGTGTCAGAGCCTTGAATCGACTCAGAGGTTCACCACATTAACGAAGCGCGACGCGGCGGTCTCATCGATCCTCAGGCTGGTGAAGTCGAACAGGTTGCGGTCGGCCAGCTGCGACGGGATCACGTTCTGCAGGCTGCGGAAGATGCTTTCGGTGCGTCCGGGCGTTTTGCGCTCCCAGTCCTGCAGCATCTCCTTGACCACCTGGCGCTGCAGGTTTTCCTGGGAGCCGCAGAGGTTGCACGGGATGATCGGGAATTGCTTGAAGTCGGAATAGGCCTGGATGTCTTTCTCATTGCAGTAGGCCAACGGACGAATCACCACGTTGCGCCCGTCATCGGCGCGCAGCTTGGGCGGCATGGCCTTGAGCGAGCCGTTGAAGAACATATTGAGGAAAAACGTCTCGACGATATCGTCGCGATGATGCCCCAGCGCCATCTTGGTCGCGCCGATCTCATCGGCAAAGGTGTAGAGCGTGCCACGGCGCAGGCGCGAGCACAGCGAGCAGGTGGTCTTGCCCTCCGGAATCAGCTCCTTGACCACCGAATAGGTGTCTTTTTCGACGATGTGATACTCGATGCCCAACTCTTTCAGGTAGGCCGGCAGCACATGCTCGGGAAAGCCCGGTTGTTTCTGGTCCATGTTGACGGCAACGATCTCGAACTTGATCGGCGCGACCTTTTGCAGGTGCAGCAGCACGTCAAGCAGGGTGTAGCTGTCTTTGCCGCCGGAGAGGCAGACCATCACCTTGTCGCCGTCCTCGATCATATTGAAATCGGCGACCGCTTCACCGGCCAGGCGACGCAGGCGTTTTTGCAGTTTGTTCTGGTTGACCGTAAGAGTGCCCATGGCGCTTGGATCCGCTTGAGGTGTGTGACGAAAAGCGCAGCATTTTACCGGTATGCGCCAACGAGTCCAATGCGCGGTTGCAGTGCTCCACCTACAGACCCTGGCGCGATTACGCCGCGTGTTTACAGTGCAATATGCTCTAACGGCCCTACGGCTTTTCCGTTCATCCGTTCCTATACTGCGACATAAGGTCGCAGACAGGCTATCCAGACCTTTCAGGCCAACTGGCCCGTGGGCGCTCCGATGGGGGGCGATGGTAATAACGACAGGAGTGACTGGCATGATCCATCACGTCGTGGGGCTGTTTACCCATCCTGACCAGGAATGGCGGGAGATCCGTGGCGATAAGGAAGAAAGCATCGGCCACATGTACCTCACTCATACGCTGATTCTTGCGGCGATTCCCGCCCTGTCAGCCTTCATCGGCACTACCCGGGTCGGCTGGGTTATCGGCAACCGCGCACCCGTGATGTTGACTCAGGAAAGCGCGTTGTGGATGACCATCATGTCCTACGCGGCCATGCTCGCCGGCGTGGCGGTGATGGGCGCCTTCATCCACTGGATGGCACGCACCTACGACGCCAATCCCAGCATGGCGCGCTGCGTGGCGTTCGCCACTTATACCGCGACCCCACTGTTTATCGGCGGGCTGGCGGCGCTTTACCCGCATATGTGGCTGGGCATGGTCGTGGGGACAGCGGCGATCTGCTATACGGTGTATCTGCTGTATGTGGGCGTGCCGACCTTTATGAGCATCGATCCGGATGAAGGCTTCCTGTTTTCCAGCTCCATACTGGCCGTAGGTTTGGTGGTGCTGGTGGCGATCATGGCGTTTACCGTGATTGTCTGGGGCCTGGGCGTCGGGCCGATCTACACCAACTGACGCACCCACCGCGCCGGCAGGGCCACCGCAAGGTGGCCTTGTGCGTCTGGCATGACCATTCGGCGCCTGACAGATTCGGAAACACCCGGTTTTACGGCATACTGGGCGTCTCTGGAGATAGATACAGCATGCCCGAGCAACTCAATACCCGCGTCGAAGAGTGTTTCCAGCTAGCCGAGTCCTTTTTCAAACGAAGCTTCAAACGCCCCCAGGTCAGCCTCAAGCTGCGGGGCCAGAAAGCCGGTGTCGCGCATTTGCACGAGAACCTGCTGCGCTTCAACCCCCAGCTTTACCAGGAAAACAGCCAACACTTCCTCAAGCAGACCGTGGCCCATGAAGTGGCGCATCTGATCGCCCACCAATTGTTCGGCGAACGCATCCAGCCCCACGGCGAAGAATGGCAATTGATCATGCGCGGGGTTTACGAACTGCCGCCGGACCGTTGTCACACCTATGCGGTGAAACGCCGCCAGATGACCCGCTACATCTACCGCTGCACGTGCGCCGATAGCGACTTTCCATTTTCGTCGCAGCGTCATGGAATGGTGGCTCAGGGGCGGCGGTATTTGTGTCGGCGGTGTCGGCAGACCCTGGTGTTCAGCGGGGAAACGCGGGTGGAATAAGGGCCTCTTCGCGAGCAAGCCCGACTCCCATATCTGACCGCACTGTCATGTCGATCAACTTTCAAATGTGGGAGGGGGCTTGCCCCCGATAGCGCCAGATCAGTCACCCTACCACCTTGCTCCGCCGCAAATCGGCTATCCGCTGAGCACTGAAACCCAGCTCCGCCAACACTTCATCACTGTGTGCCCCCACGGCGGCGCCAATGTGTCGGGGCGCCGGCAACCCTTCTGAAAATTTCAACGGGCAGGCAATCTGCGCCTGGCTCGAGCCATCGCTTCTGGGCACTTGGCTGACCAGTGCCCGCGCCATTATCTGCGGATGGGCCACGGCTTCGCTGAGCGTCAGCACAGGCTCCACGCAGGCATCCACACCGGCAAACAACTCACAGAGCTGATCAAAACTGCGTTTTTCGAATTCCACCTGCAACGCCTGCTTGAACGCCGGCTGCCGTTCGGGTGTGAGGCCGTGGGCGGTCAACTCCGGCCGGCCCAGCGCCGTGCACAAGGCCTGCATGAACGCCGGCTCCAGGCTGCCCACCGACATCCAGCGCCCGTCCCGCGTGCGGTAGTAATCGTAGAAACTGCCGCCATTGAGCACCTGGGTTTCCCATTGAGGCTCTACACCGCACGCCAGATAACCCGCGCCAGCCATGGCGTTTAGGCTGAACGAGCAGTCCGTCATGCTCACATCCAGGTATTGCCCCACCCCACTCTGCTGCCGCGCGATCACTGCCGCCAGCAAGCCGACGACCGCGTGCAGCGAGCCGCCGCCCACATCCGCCACTTGCACGCCCAGGGGCAACGGCCCGCTGTCCTGGCGCCCGGTATAACTGGCCATGCCGGCCAGTGCCAGGTAGTTGATGTCGTGGCCGGCACGGTCCTTGTAGGGCCCGGTCTGGCCATAGCCGGTGATCGACACGTAGATCAGTCGCGGGTTGATCGCCTTTAACGCCTCATACCCCAGACCCAGGCGCTGCATCACGCCAGGCCGGAACTGTTCGAGCACAATGTCGTAATCCGCGACCAGCGCATGCACGATCTGCAGCGCCTCGGCCTGCTTGAGGTCCAGCGCCAGGCTGCGTTTATTGCGATTGAGGTACGCGTGGCTCGCCGAGGTACCCTGGTCGTGGGGAGGCAACACACGCAGCAGGTCCGGGCGCGTGGGCGATTCGATACGTAGTACCTCGGCGCCCATGTCCGCCAGCATCAAACTCGCAAACGGGCCGGGCAGCAAGGTGGAAAAATCCAGCACTTTAAGGGACGCCAGTGGACCAGGCATGGAAACTCCTTTTGGGTGTCGAGTTCCCACAGACTAAGCAGCCCGTTGCCTACCGGCAATCGTCAGAACAGTCAGCGACAGTGACCGTTTTGATCACGGCGGGCTTTTTCGTGCACGCGGCTTTATCATTGGCCCACGTTTGCTTGCCGAGTGTTCCATGAAGTTTGCGATTGCTTTGTTTTCCGCCGCCCATGCGCCCTCCTCGCGCCGTGCCCTGCTGTTTGCCCAGGCCGCGCTCGCCGGCGGGCATGAGATTGTGCGGTTGTTCTTCTATCAGGACGGCGTGTACAGCGCGGCGAATACCGTCGTGGCGCCCCAGGATGAGCAGGACATCGCGCGCCAATGGCGCGAGTTCGTCAGCCAGCATCAACTCGATGGCGTGGTGTGCATCGCCGCCGCCCTGCGCCGTGGCGTGCTCAACGCCGAAGAAGCCACGCGCTATCAACGCAGCGCCGTGAACCTGGAGGCACCCTGGGCGCTGTCGGGCCTGGGGCAATTGCACGACGCCACCCAGGCCGCCGACCGCCTGATCTGTTTTGGAGGGCCATGACATGTCCAAATCCTTGTTGGTAATCAGCCGCCAGGCTCCTTGGTCCGGGCCCAGTGCGCGCGAAGCGCTGGACATCGTGCTGGCCGGCGGTGCCTTCGATCTGCCGATCGGCCTGCTGTTCATGGACGACGGCGTGTTTCAACTGGCCCCCGGCCAGGACGCCAAGGCCGTGCAGCAAAAAGACCTCAGCGCCAATCTGCAGGCCCTCGGGTTGTTCGGCATCGATGACGTGTTCGCCTGCAGCCACAGCCTGGCCGAACGCGGGCTTACGCCTCCCGCCAGTGCGCAGCCCTTGGACAGCGCCGCTGTTTCCCAGTTGATTGAACGTTACGACCAGGTGATGACCCTCTGATGTCGACTCTCCATGTGGTTTCCCACTCGCCCTTTACCGACAGCCGCCTCGCCAGTTGCCTGCGGGTCTGCGGCGCTCATGATGCAATCCTGCTGTGTGGTGACGGCACCTACGGCCTGCACAACGCGGCGCTGCAGGCCAAAGGCGTGAAGGTCTTCGTGCTGGCCGAAGACCGCCAGGCACGCAACCTGCCGCTGCCTGAATGGGCCGGCAGCGTGGATTATCCGGGATTCGTGCAATTGTCGATCGACTACGACAAGGTCAACACCTGGCTATGAATACGCTCATCGTCGGTACGCGCAGCCTGGAACTGGACAAGGACGGCTATCTGGTCGACCTGGATGACTGGTCCGTCGAAGTCGCCCACGCCCTGGCCGCCGCCGAAGCCTTGGAGCTGACCCCGGACCACTGGCAGATCCTCGATCTGCTGCGCCAGTTCTACGCCGAATTCCAACTGTCCCCGGCCACGCGCCCGCTGATCAAGTACACCGCCTTGAAGCTGGGCCCGGAAAAGGGCAACAGCCTGCACCTCAACAAACTGTTCAACGGCACTCCCGCCAAACTCGCCGCCAAACTGGCGGGCCTGCCCCGGCCGACGAATTGCTTATGACCGACTTTGCCCCACTGACCCTGCAAACCCCTGACGAGCATCCGTTTGCGCCGTTCGTGCGCATCCTGGGCAAAGGCAAGCGCGGTGCGCGCAACCTCACCCGTGAGGAAGCCCGCGAAGCCATGGGCATGCTGCTCGACGAAAAAGTCGAGGACACCCAGCTCGGCGCCTTCCTGATGCTGCTGCGGCACAAGGAAGAAAGCCCGGAAGAACTCGCCGGTTTTACCGAAGCGGTGCGCGAGCGCCTGAACGCTCCGGCGCTGAACGTGGACATCGACTGGCCCAGCTATGCCGGTAAAAAGCGCCATCTGCCGTGGTTTCTGCTGGCGGCCAAGTGCCTGGCGCAAAACGGCGTGCGTATCCTGATGCACGGTGGCGGCGCGCACACCGCCGGGCGGCTGTACACCGAGCAATTGCTGCAAGGTTTGCAGATTCCATTGTGCCGCGACTGGCAGCAGGTCGAGGCCGCGTTTGCCCAAGGCAACCTGGCGTTTATCCCGCTAGGGGATTGGGCGCCGCAGTTGCAGCGCATGATCGACCTGCGCAACACCCTGGGCCTGCGCTCGCCGATCCATTCCCTGGCGCGCCTGCTCAACCCGTTGAACGCACGATGCGGCCTGCAAAGTATTTTCCACCCCGGCTATCAGGGCGTGCATCGCGATGCCAGCGGCCTGCTCGGCGACACGGTGATCGTGGTCAAGGGGGATGGCGGCGAGATCGAGATCAACCCCGACACCCTCAGCCATCTCTACGGCACCACCGGCGGCCAGAGCTGGGACGAAGAGTGGCCGGCCCTTTCCACCCAGCGCCATGTCAAACCGGCGACCCTGGAGCCTGAACACCTCAAAGCGGTATGGCGTGGCGATGTCGAGGACAGCTACCCGCAACTGGCGCTGATCGCCACCATGGCCCTGGCGTTACGCGGCCTTGGGCAACCCCGTGAGCAGGCATTTGCGATGGCCGAGGAGTACTGGCAAGCGCGGGACAGATCGATTTAATCGATAATTGACCCGCAGTCTTTGCGCTTTTAAATCGAACCCTGAGCTTTAGACTGGCCTCCAACGCTTATTAGTCGAGGAGCCAGTCATGGGTTTGCTGATCGAAGGACACTGGAAAGACCAGTGGTACGAAAGTAGCGCGGATGGCGCTTTCCAGCGCGAGCAGGCGCAACGCCGCCACTGGGTCACCGCCGACGGCCAGCCCGGCCCGAGTGGCGAAGGCGGCTTCAAGGCCGAAGCCGGTCGCTATCACCTCTATGTCTCCCTCGCCTGCCCGTGGGCACATCGCACGTTGATCCTGCGCAAGCTCAAGGGCCTGGAAAACCTGATCGATGTGTCGGTGGTCAGCTGGCTGATGCTGGAAAACGGCTGGACCTTCGATAAGGCCAAAGGCTCCACCGGCGATCGACTCGACGACTTTGCCTACATGCACCAACGCTACACCGCCGACACGTCCGACTACACCGGGCGGGTCACCGTACCGGTGCTGTGGGACAACCAGCTCAAGCGCATTGTCAGCAACGAATCGGCGGAAATCATCCGCATGTTTAACAGCGCGTTCAATGGGCTGACCGGCAACACCCTGGACTTCTACCCCGAACCGTTGCGCGCCACCATCGACGCACTCAACGCGCGCATCTACCCGGCCGTCAACAACGGCGTGTACCGTGCCGGCTTTGCCACCTCCCAGCAGGCCTACGAAAGCGCGTTCAATGATGTATTCGCCGAGCTGGACCATCTGGAACAGCACCTGGGCGAGCATCGCTACCTGGCCGGGGAATACCTCACCGAAGCCGATGTGCGGCTGTTCACCACGCTGATTCGGTTTGATGCGGTGTATTACAGCCACTTCAAATGCAATCTGCGGCGAATTGCCGATTATGCGAACCTGTCGAATTGGCTGAGGGAAATGTATCAGTGGCCTGGCGTGGCCGAGACGGTGGACTTCGAACACATCAAAGGGCACTACTACGCCAGCCACCGCACCATCAACCCCACCGGGATTGTGCCGAAGGGGCCATTGCAGGCGTTCGATACCGTGCACCATCGGCAGCGGTTGAGCGGAAAAGGGGTGTGGAGCTGATCCAACATCCTGGCTGACTGCCAGGCCGCGTCGGGGGCAAGCCCCCTTCCACAGGGTGATGGCGCTTCAGGCTCAGACCTGAGACTGGGCGCCTTCAAACCACTTCAGTTTCTCACGCAGCAGCACCACCTCACCCACGATTACCAGTGTCGGCGCATGTACTTCATGCTCCGCCACCATGCGCGGCAAGTCCGCCAGGGTGCCGGTGAACACGCGCTGGTTGGACGTGGTGCCCTGCTGGATCAACGCCGCCGGCGTGTCCGGCGCACGACCATGCCGGATCAGCTGTTCGCAAATGATCGGCAAGCCAATTAAGCCCATATAGAACACCAGCGTTTGCGAAGGCCCTACCAGGTCCTGCCAGGGCAGGTCAGAGGTGCCGTTCTTCAAGTGTCCGGTGATAAAACGCACGGATTGCGCGTAGTCGCGGTGGGTCAACGGAATACCGGCATAGGCCGCGCAGCCGCTGGCCGCAGTGATGCCCGGCACTACTTGGAACGGGATGCCATGGGCGGCCAGTTCCTCGATTTCCTCGCCGCCACGGCCAAAGATGAACGGATCGCCCCCTTTAAGACGCAACACGCGCTTGCCTTGCCTGGCCAGGTCCACCAGTTGCTGGTTGATCTGGTCCTGCGGCACCGCATGCTCGGCGCGCCGCTTGCCGACATAAACGCGCTCGGCGTCACGACGGCACAACTCCAGGATCGCCGGGGCGACCAGGCGGTCGTAGAGCACCACGTCGGCCTGCTGCATCAGGCGCAAGGCGCGAAACGTCAGCAGGTCGGGATCACCCGGACCGGCACCCACCAGGTAGACCTCACCCGGCGCATGGGGCGGCGCACCGTTGACCTTCTCGACCAACAGGCGCTCTGCCTCGTCGCCCTGCCCGGCCAGTTGACGGTCGGCAATCGGGCCCTGGAAAACTTCTTCCCAGAACGCACGACGCTGCTGCACATCCGGGTACAGGCCTTTGACCTGGGCCCTGAAGCGCGCGGCCAACCCGGCCAACTGGCCATAGGTGGACGGAATCCAGGTTTCCAGTTTGGCCCGGATGAGTCGCGCCAACACCGGCGCGTCGCCGCCACTGGACACCGCGATCACCAGAGGCGAACGGTCGACAATTGCCGGGAAGATCACACTGCACAAGGCCGGTGCATCCACCACATTGACCGGCACGCACCGACGCTTGGCGTCGCTGGACACTTGCGCATTCAGCGGTTCATCGTCCGTCGCGGCGATAATCAGGGTGCAACCATCCAGGTCGGCCTCCTGATAACCGCGCAAAACCAGCTCCCCGCCACTGCCCTGCACCAGCACGCGCAACTGGTCTTCGATCTGGGGAGCAACCACCCGCAGCACGGCGCCGGCATCGGCCAGCAGCCGGGATTTGCGCAAGGCAATTTCCCCACCACCGACCACCAGCACCCGGCTACCGCGCAGGTTGTGAAACAGCGGCAGAAATTCCATTTAGCCGATAACCTCGACGCCCGCCATGTACGGCTTGAGCACCTCGGGCACGCGGATCGAACCGTCGGCCTGCTGGTAGTTTTCCAGCACGGCGACCAGGGTACGGCCGACGGCCAGGCCCGAACCGTTGAGGGTGTGCACCAGCTCCGGCTTGCCGGTCTCCGGGTTGCGGAAACGCGCCTGCATGCGACGCGCCTGGAAATCACCGCAGTTGGAGCACGAGGAAATCTCGCGGTACTTGTCCTGGCTTGGCACCCACACTTCGAGGTCGTAGGTCTTCACGGCGCTGAAACCCATGTCGCCAGTGCACAGCGCCAGTACGCGATACGGCAATTCAAGCAGTTGCAGAACGCGCTCGGCGTTGGCGGTCAGGCCTTCCAGGGCTTCCATGGACTTGGACGGCTCGACCACCTGCACCATCTCGACTTTGTCGAACTGGTGCTGGCGGATCATGCCGCGGGTGTCACGGCCCGAGGCGCCGGCTTCACTGCGAAAGCACGGGGTGTGGGCGACAAATTTGATCGGCAGTTGCTTGGCGTCGAGAATCTCGCCGGCGACGATATTGGTCAGCGACACTTCAGCGGTCGGAATCAGATAAAAGTCGGCTTCGCCGTCGCGACTGATCTTGAACAGCTCTTCCTCGAACTTCGGCAACTGGCCGGTGCCCTGCAGCGCCGGCGCCTGAACCAGGTAAGGCGTATAGGCTTCTTCGTAACCGTGCTCGCCGGTGTGCAGGTTGATCATGAACTGCGCCAGGGCACGATGCAGGCGCGCGATCGGTCCGCGCAGCAAGGCAAAGCGCGCGCCGGACAGCTTGGCGGCGGTCTCGAAATCCAGGCCACCGCTCAATTCGCCCAGAGCGACGTGGTCCTTGATCTCGAAATCAAAGGCTTTGGGCGTGCCCCAGCGGCGCACTTCGACGTTACCGTCTTCGTCTTCGCCGACCGGTACCGAGGCGTCCGGCAGGTTAGGGATACCCAACAGGATCTGATCCAGCTCGGACTGGATCTTGTCCAGTTCGGCCTTGCCGTCGGACAGCTCGGTGCCCATGCGCTCGACGTCTGCCATCAACGGCGCGATGTCTTCACCGCGCTGCTTGGCCTGACCGATGGATTTGGAACGCGCATTCCGCTCAGCCTGCAGTGCTTCGGTGCGGGTCTGGACGGTCTTGCGCTGTTCTTCCAGCGCTTCGATGCGCGCGACATCCAGGGCAAAGCCACGGGAAGCCAGGCGGTCCGCTACGTCCTGAAGGTTGCTACGTAACAGTTTGGAATCGAGCATGTCGGTCTCTCGTTTATCAAAGTTTGGTCAAGGACAGGCCGGCCCAGGTGGCGAGCAGCCCGCCGAACACGCTGATGCCCAGGTACCCGAAGGCGACCAGGGCCTGCCCGTTTTCCAGCAGGCGCAGCGTATCCAGTGAAAAGGATGAAAAGGTCGTCAGACCGCCTACAAAGCCGACAATCAAGCCGGCGCGAATCTCAATCGGCACTTCCGGGCGCAACAGAAACCAGCCGTACAACAGCCCGATAATCAAACAGCCCACCAGATTGACCGCCAGGGTCGCCGCATAAAAATGCTTCGGCCAGTTGGCGCTGACCCAGGTGCCGGTGGCGAAACGCAATAATGTACCAGCGATGCCGGCCACGGACACGGCAAGAATTGTCTTGAGCACTACTTTCTCCGCTGTTTGGGGCTGAGGCGATCGAGTTGCGCGAGATGGTTGAGCTTTTCGCCGATCTTCAACTCCAGGCCGCGAGGCACCGGCTGGTAGAACGGCTGGGGCTCCAGAGCATCGGGAAAGTAGTCTTCGCCGGCCGCGTAGGCGTCCGGTTCATCGTGGGCGTAGCGGTATTCGTCACCGTAGCCCAGTTGCTTCATCAACTTGGTCGGCGCATTGCGCAGGTGCAGCGGCACTTCCAGGGAACCGTACTCGGCGGCCGCACGCAGGGCGGACTTGAAGCCCATGTACACCGCGTTGCTTTTGGGTGCGCAGGCCAGATAGGTGATGGCCTGGGCCACGGCCAACTCGCCTTCCGGGCTGCCGAGGCGCTCCTGCACATCCCACGCCGCCAGACACAGGCTCAAGGCTCGCGGGTCGGCGTTGCCGATGTCTTCGCTGGCCATGCGTACCACGCGACGCGCCAGGTACAGGGGGTCGCAGCCCCCGTCGATCATGCGCGCGAACCAGTACAACGCGCCGTCCGGGTTGGAGCCGCGCACGGATTTGTGCAGCGCTGAAATCTGGTCGTAGAACGCTTCGCCGCCCTTGTCGAAACGGCGACGGGTATCGCCGAGCAGGCTTTGCAGGAGGTCGACGCCGATCTCGCTACCGTCTTCGGCCAGGTCCGACGCGTTTTCCAACAGGTTGAGAAAACGTCGGCCATCGCCGTCGGCGGCGCTGAGCAGGATTTTGAAGCCTTCGTCGCTGACGCTCAGTTGGCGCTTGCCCAGGCCTTTGTCTTCGCTCAAGGCCCGGTGCAGCAGCTTCTGCATGGCCGCCTCGTCCAGGCTTTTGAGCACATAGACCCGCGCCCGCGACAGCAAGGCGTTGTTGAGTTCAAACGAGGGGTTTTCGGTGGTGGCGCCGATAAAAATCAGGGTGCCGTCTTCGACATACGGCAAAAACGCATCTTGCTGCGATTTGTTGAAGCGGTGCACTTCGTCGACGAACAGAATGGTGCGCTTGCCGTATTGGCCGGCCTGCTGCTTGGCGACTTCGACGGCCTGGCGGATCTCCTTGACCCCAGCCAGCACCGCCGAGACCGTTTCGAAGTGCGCGTCCGAGACTTTCGCCAGCAGACGCGCCAGGGTGGTTTTACCCACCCCCGGCGGCCCCCAGAAAATCATCGAGTGCAACGCACCCTGTTCCAGCGCCTCGCGCAGGGGCTTGCCGCGCGCGAGCAGGTGTTCCTGACCGACGTACTCATCCAGGTTGGTCGAGCGCAGGCGCGCGGCCAAGGGCTGGGCAATCGGGTCACTTCGAAACAGGTCCATGGGCAGCGTTTGAAACCTCTGGGCAGTTTATTCCTGGATCACGTCGGCACCCTTGGGGATGACGAACTTGAACTTGGATGCATCCACTGGCTGGTTAGCCTTGACGCCGGAGAACAGGATATCGGTGCGCTGGCCGACGCTGTCGATCAGGCGCATGTTGTTGATCACGCCGTTGCCGAACGACAGGTTCAGGCTGTCAAACAGCGTGTCCTTGGATTTTGGCTTAAGGGTGAACTCGATCACGTTGCTGGTTTGCTTGGAGGTGATGTCGAAGCTGTCGTTGATTTTCGACACATCGCCCGACAGCAGCAGCGCCGGCGTCTGGTTCAGGCGCGGGTCGAGCTTCTTGATGGTTGCCTGCTCCAGGTCCGGGTCCCACAGCGTGACCTTCTGGCCGTCGGACACAATGGTCTGCTCGGACTTGCCTTCGGTGTGCCAATAGAACAGGCCTGGGCGCTGCACGGCCATTTCACCTTCGGTCTGCTGCAACTGGGTGCCGCCGGCATCCAGGGTCAACTGGGAGAAGCGCGCGGTAAGGGTCTGGGATTTGTCCAACAGATTCTTCAAACTGGTGACGGAAGCCGGGTCGGCATGCGCCGAAACAGCAGTCAGGGCCAGGGCCGGCAACAACAGCATGCGAATAAAGCGCATGGGAGTCCTCATTGAGTCGTTAGGGCATGCCGCATGCTGCCATGCGGCACGTAGTCAGTCGCGCATCTGCCCGGGGGCAATGACTTCGCGCGAGCCGTTGGTGTTCATTGCGGTGACGACACCGGCGTTTTCCATGGCTTCGATCATACGGGCGGCGCGGTTGTAGCCGATCTTCAACTTGCGCTGCACGGCGGAAATCGAGGCACGGCGACTTTCCAGCACGAATGCCACGGCTTCGTCGTACAGCGCGTCGGTCTCGGCGTCATCGTCGCCACCGCTGCTGCCGCCGTCGAAGCCGCTGCCGGCCTCTTCAACGCCCGCGAGGATGTCGTCGTTGTATTCCGGCGCGCCGCGCAGCTTCCAAGCTTCAACTACGCGGTGAACTTCGTCATCGGACACGAACGCGCCGTGAACGCGAATTGGCAGGCTGGTGCCCGGCGGCATGTACAGCATGTCACCGTGGCCGAGCAGCTGTTCGGCGCCGCCCTGGTCGATGATGGTCCGCGAGTCGATCTTGCTCGACACCTGGAACGCCATGCGCGTCGGGATGTTGGCCTTGATCAGACCGGTGATGACATCCACCGATGGACGTTGTGTCGCAAGGATCAAGTGGATACCGGCGGCACGAGCCTTCTGGGCGATACGTGCGATCAGTTCTTCGACCTTCTTGCCGACGATCATCATCATGTCGGCGAATTCGTCCACTACCACGACGATAGTCGGCAGCTTGGTCAGCAGCGGCGCTTCGTCGTGAATGCTTTCGCGTTTGTACAGCGGGTCGGTCAGCGGCGTGCCGGCGTCCTGGGCTTCCTTGACCTTGGCGTTGAAGCCCGACAGGTTACGCACGCCCATCTTCGCCATCAGCTTGTAGCGTCGCTCCATCTCGGCCACGCTCCAGCGCAGCGCGTTGGCGGCGTCCTTCATGTCGGTGACCACCGGGCAGAGCAAATGCGGGATGCCTTCATAGATCGACAGCTCAAGCATCTTGGGGTCGATCATGATCAGTTTGGCGTCTTCCGGGCCGGACTTGAACAGAATCGACAGGATCATCGCGTTCACGCCCACCGACTTACCGGAACCGGTGGTACCGGCCACCAGCAAGTGCGGCATTTTCGCCAAATCGGTGATGACCGGTTTGCCGCCGATATCGTGCCCCAGGGCCAGGGTGACCGGCGACTTGAAGTTGTCGTACTCCGGCGTCGACAGCACCTCGGAAAAGCGCACGATCTGGCGGTCTTCGTTGGGAATCTCGATACCTACGGTGGTCTTGCCGGGAATCACTTCCACCACGCGCACGCTGGTCACGGCCAGGGAGCGCGCCAGGTCTTTGGCCAGGTTGGAGATACGGCTGACCTTGACGCCAGCCGCAGGCTGGATTTCGTAACGGGTGATCACGGGGCCTGGGTGAATGGAATCCACCGACACTTCGACGCCGAATTCCTTGAGTTTGATCTCCAGCAGATGGCCGACGGCCGCCAGGGACTCGGGGGAATAGTTGAGTTGTTTCTTTTCAGCCGCGTCGAGAATCGAGATAGGTGGCAAGGTGCCTTCGACCGCGCTGTCGATAAACAACGGGGCCTGTTTCTCTTTCTGCACGCGATGGCTCGGCTCCGGGGCCTTGGGCGGCGCGGGGGCGATGACCGGCGGTACCTGCTTCTCGCGGTCCGACATGTGCTTGCTCAGGGCCTGCTCGCGCTCGATCAGGCGCTCCTTGACCTTGGCCTGCTCGCGACGATCCGGCGTGCTCGGCGCCACCACTTCGTTGACGCGGGTATCCACCTCGCGCAGCTGGGCCACCATGCGTTTGCGCTCGACCCGGGCCGCCCACCAGCGATTGGCGGCGCCTTGGAACAATTCAAGCAGGTCAAGGGTGATCTTGCCGGTCACGTCCATCACTTTGAACCACGACAGGTCGGTGAACACGGTGAGGCCGAACAGGAACAGCGCGATAAACATCAAGGTGCTGCCCTGGATATTCAGGGTCCTGCGCGCCAGATCGCCCAGGCTTTCACCCAGGGCACCGCCCGCGCCCGCCGGCAGACCGGTGGGTGCATGAAAATGGATATGGGCCAGCGCGGCGCCGGACAGCACCAGGAACACCAGGCCGATCAGCCGCCAGGAAAACAGCCAGCCGCTCCACTGCCACGGCTCGTGGCGCTGGCGGAAGATCTGCCAGGTCTTGATCGCCAGCAGCAACGGGAAGATATAGGCGAAGTAACCCAACACCATGAACAGGATATCGGCGCTGTAGGAGCCGACGGGGCCACCGAAGTTCTGTACGTCGTCGATCTTGCTGTTATGGCTCCAGCCCGGATCGTCCTTGCCATAGGTGAGCAAGGCCATCATCAGGAACAGGCACAATGCGCCGATCGCGATCAGCGCACCTTCCTTGAGACGATAATGCAGGTGCTGACGCCAGGCCGGCACGACTGTTTTAGGTGTCGCGGTGGATTTCTTCAAAACGGGTCTTTTCCTGCGCTTTTAGCGCGTCCATCTGTTGAATGACTGCAAAATACTGCCGGATCCGGGCAGCTGAAAAATGAACCAACGGGGTGAAAATTACTTTCAGCACGGGTGCTTGCCGTGCGAAACGACGATAACGCCACACTGGCCGCATTGTACGGGTTTGTGACCACGATGCCACGCCATTGCCTGCAACTCGACGGCCTGGCCGATTACGCTGTTGCGACGGGTTCAATTTGAGCATGCATTGCCTTTGCTGACAAAGGCTTATGCGCTGTTTCCGACAATCCAAAGCAGCTTGGCAAATGGCCTGCATGTCACCGCCCCGCTTACGACCGCACCCTCGGCCCAGAGTTGCAGAAACACCCGCTCACGCTAATCCACGCCAACGGCCGATTCGGGCTGGCCCCAGGGCGCCGCTTCGACAATAATCAGCACTCGCGCGGCAGGTGCCAAGCCTGCCACTCCCCTCCCCTTTCGCTAGCCTGGATACCCATGCTGACCTGGTTACAACGCGACTCGCTGACTTTCCCCCCGCTGGCCAAGGCCATGCGCGAACCTAACGGCCTGCTAGCCGCCGGCGGCGACTTATCGGCCGAGCGCCTGATCCAGGCCTATCGCCACGGCTGCTTCCCCTGGTTTTCGGAGGGCCAGCCGATCCTGTGGTGGTCGCCGGACCCTCGTACCGTGATTTTCCCCGACGAACTGCACGTGTCCCGCAGCCTGGCCAAACTGTTGCGCCAGCAGCGTTACACCGTGACCTTGGATCAGGATTTTGCCGCCGTCATCCAGGCCTGCGCCGCACCACGCGCCTACGCCGATGGTACCTGGATCACCGAAGGCATCCAGGCCGCCTACCTGGAACTGCACAGGCGCGGCCATGCCCATTCAGTGGAGGTGTGGGACAACGGCACGCTGGTAGGCGGCCTGTACGGCCTGGCCATGGGCCAACTGTTCTTTGGCGAATCGATGTTCAGCCGCGCCGACAACGCCTCCAAATTCGGGTTTGCGACCCTCACACGGCAACTGCAGGCCTGGGGCTTTGTGTTGATCGACTGCCAGATGCCCAACGACCATCTGCACAGCCTGGGTGCACGCGGCATTTCCCGCAGCGAGTTTGCGGGCTTTCTGCGCGACCACCTGGACCAGCCCAACGCCGGACCCTGGCTTTCTTAGGCGACTTGCGCTGACCTGGCTTACACTTATTTCAAAGCTTATCCCGAGGGTTGATCATGACCGAGCTGGCGCGCTTGAAGTTTTATGCCACTCAAGCTCACTCTTGCAGCTATCTGCCCGACGAGCAGGCCACCACGCTGTTCCTCGACCCCAGCCAGCCCATGGACGTGCATGTGTACGCCGATCTTTCGGAAATGGGCTTTCGTCGCAGCGGCGACCACCTGTACAGGCCCCATTGCCAGAATTGCAACGCCTGCGTTCCGGCCCGGATCCCCGTGGGGCAATTCCTGCCGGACCGCAACCAGAAACGCATCCTCAAGCGTAATGCCGACCTGACAGTAACGTCGGCCAGGCCGAGGTTCACTGAAGAGTATTTCGACCTCTACCAACGCTATATCGAGCAACGCCACGCCGACGGCGATATGTTCCCACCCAGTCGCGACCAGTTTTCCACGTTCCTGGTACGCGACCTGCCCTTCTCGCGATTCTATGAGTTTCGCGCGGGTGGTCGGTTGCTGGCCGTGGCGGTCACCGATCTGCTGCCTAACGGCCTGTCGGCGGTGTACACGTTCTACGAACCCGGCGAGGAGCGCCGCAGCCTGGGGCGTTTTGCCATTCTCTGGCAAATCGGCGAAGCGCTGCGCCTGGAACTGGAGGCGGTGTACCTCGGCTACTGGATCAAAAACTGCAAAAAAATGAATTACAAGACCCAATATCGGCCCATTGAGCTGCTGATTAATCAAAGATGGGTCACGCTTAACTAGAACCCCTTGGCTTAAACACCCTTTTTCGGGCACAATGCACGCCGCTTTTGCCTGGCGCAGTTGCACCGGGCCATTCACTGGATACCGAGGGCTTTACTGCATGTCGAAAGAAGACAGCTTCGAAATGGAAGGCACTGTCGTCGACACCCTGCCCAACACCATGTTTCGTGTGGAGTTGGAAAATGGGCACGTCGTAACCGCGCATATCTCCGGCAAGATGCGCAAGAACTACATTCGTATTCTTACCGGTGACAAAGTGCGCGTCGAGCTGACGCCCTATGACTTGAGCAAAGGGCGCATCACTTACCGCGCTCGCTAAGCAAGTCAATACAAAACGCCCGGTTATGCCGGGCGTTTTTGTGTGCATGATTTTTCAAACATCGAAGGGGCTCTGCGGTGAGCTCTCTCCCACACTGGATCTTCATTGGTCTGGCAATCGCATTTCCACACAGCAAAAAGGCGCCTTTCAACGCCTTTTGCATGGGTGCGGTACGATCAGGCCATTTCAGCGGTGGTCTCGAACTCGAAGGTCAGCTCACCATCCTTCAGGTCGATATGCACCACGCCACCATGGTCGGACAGCTCGCCAAACAGGATCTCTTCGGCCAGTGGCCGCTTGATCTTGTCCTGGATCAGACGCGCCATTGGGCGGGCGCCCATTGCCGCATCGTAGCCACCTTCGGCGATCCAACTGCGCGCCGCTTCCGTGACATCGAGCTGTACGCGCTTGTCTTCCAACTGCGCCTGGAGCTCGGTAAGGAACTTGTCCACCACGCTCTTGATAACCTCATGACTGAGGCGACCAAACTGGATGATAGTGTCCAGACGGTTGCGGAACTCCGGTGTAAAGCTCTTCTTGATCACTTCCATCGCATCGGAAGAGTGATCCTGATGGCTGAAGCCAATCGAAGCCCGCGCGGCCGTCTCGGCACCGGCGTTGGTGGTCATGATCACGATCACGTTGCGGAAATCCGCCTTGCGCCCGTTGTTGTCGGTCAGGGTCCCGTGATCCATCACCTGCAGCAGCAGGTTGAAGACTTCCGGGTGTGCCTTCTCGATTTCATCGAGCAGCAATACGCAGTGAGGCTGCTTGGTGATCGCCTCGGTGAGCAGACCGCCCTGATCGAAGCCCACATAACCAGGAGGCGCACCAATCAGGCGTGACACGGTATGGCGCTCCATGTACTCGGACATATCGAAGCGAACCAGCTCGATACCCATGGCCTTGGCCAATTGCCGCGCCGCCTCGGTCTTGCCGACGCCGGTAGGACCGGCGAACAGGAACGAGCCGACAGGCTTGTCCGGCGACTTGAGGCCCGCGCGCGACAGCTTGATAGCCGTGGACAGCGAATCGATGGCCGCATCCTGACCGAACACGGTCAGCTTGAGGTCGCGCTCCAGGTTACGCAGCAGCTCCTTGTCCGAGCTGGTGACGTGTTTTGGCGGAATCCGCGCAATTTTCGCCACGATATCTTCGACCTGCGGCACATCAATGCGCTTCACGCGCTTCTCGGCTGGCTGGAGACGCTGGTAAGCACCCGCCTCATCGATTACGTCAATCGCCTTGTCAGGCATGTGACGGTCGTTGATGTAGCGCGACGCCAACTCCGCGGCAGAGCGCAGCGCTTCATCGGTGTACTCGATGCCATGGTGCGCCTCGAAGCGGCCCTTCAGGCCACGCAGGATGCCGATCGTGTCTTCAACCGAAGGTTCGGAGACATCGACTTTCTGGAAGCGCCGCGCCAGGGCGCGATCCTTCTCGAAAATCCCGCGAAACTCCTGGAACGTGGTGGAGCCGATGCAACGGATATCACCCGACGACAGCAACGGCTTGAGCAGGTTGGACGCATCCATGACCCCGCCGGAAGCTGCGCCGGCACCGATGATGGTGTGAATCTCATCGATGAACAGGATCGCTTGCGGGCGTTTTTTCAACTCGCCCAGCAACGCCTTGAAGCGCTTCTCGAAATCGCCACGGTATTTGGTACCGGCAAGCAAGGCGCCCAGATCGAGGGAATATACGACACTGCTGGCCAGCAGATCCGGCACCTGATTGTCGACGATGCGCTTGGCCAGGCCTTCGGCAATCGCGGTTTTACCCACGCCGGCCTCGCCGACCAACAGCGGGTTGTTCTTGCGACGACGCGCAAGGATCTGCGCTACGCGCTCGACTTCAAGCTCACGCCCCACCAGCGGATCGATCCGCCCCTGACGCGCCAGTTCATTGAGGTTGCTGGCATAGGCATCCAGTGGATTGCCCGAAGAAGAAGACTCGCCGCCCTCGTCGTCCTGCATATCCTGTTCACCCTCGGAATGATCGCCGTGCCCAGGCACCTTGGAAATACCGTGGGCGATGTAGTTGACCACATCGATACGGGCAACGCTCTGCTGCTTGAGCAGAAACACCGCCTGGCTTTCCTGTTCGCTGAAGATCGCCACAAGCACATTGGCGCCTGTGACTTCACGCTTACCGGAGCTCTGTACGTGGAAAACGGCACGCTGCAATACCCGCTGAAAACCCAGGGTCGGCTGGGTTTCACGGTCCTCGTCATGCACGGGGATCAGTGGCGTGGTGGAGTCGATAAACTCCTGCAGATCATGCTTGAGTTTGTCGAGGTTGGCGCCGCACGCACGCAGAACGGTGGCGGCAGCTTCATTATCCAAAAGTGCCAGCAGCAGGTGCTCGACGGTCATGAATTCATGACGCTTCGAACGAGCCTCCTTGAAGGCAAGATTGAGGGTGACTTCGAGCTCGCGGTTTAACATAGCTTCACCTCATACCCAAGTGGTCGGCGTTAACCGTCCTTCTCGATTTCACAGAGTAGCGGATGCTGGCTTTCCCTGGCGTACTGGTTGACCTGCATGGCCTTTGTCTCGGCGATGTCGCGGGTAAACACTCCACATACTGCCCGTCCTTCTGTATGAACGGCCAGCATTACCTTGGTCGCCAACTCGCGGTTCAGGTTAAAAAACACCTCGAGCACTTCGACCACGAAATCCATCGGTGTGTAGTCATCGTTGAACAAAACCACCTTGTACATCGGCGGCGCCTGTAAGGCAGGCTTGGCCTCCTGAACAGCAATGCCTGCAGAACCGTCGTCATCGTGTTCGTGATCCGGTCGATCCTGATTGAATGTTAGTCGAATCTGGCTGATTGCATGCATGGAAAGAAAGGTTCGTCAGTTGTTCAATACAGTGGTGGGGGCAACCTGTCAGAATTTCAACTCTGACCGACTGGTCGCCTTGACTATCGGCAAAACGGTGTTACAACCAATAGAACCCACAGTGGGTAAAAAAGGTCCGCGCAGTCAACCTTATTTATTCGGGTTAGGACGGATAAACTGGATGATACTCCAGTGATGGAGTCTGGTGCAGAAGGAAATGGGTTATGTCTGGCAGCAAGATCAAAGGCAAGGTCAAGTGGTTCAATAACGCCAAGGGATATGGCTTTATTAATGAAGAAGGTAAAACCGATGACCTTTTTGCGCACTATTCAGCGATCACCATGGACGGCTACAAGACGCTGAAAGCAGGCCAAAGTGTGGAGTTCGAAATCATTCAGGGGCCAAAGGGACTGCATGCCGTTGAAATTTGCGCGGCCTGCGCGGCGGCGCCCGGGACGGCCCACGACGCCACGCACGAAAAAAAGCCCAAAAAAGATCAATCCTCTAAAGAAAAGAAGCAACTGGCCTGATCGCATTTGGGTAAATAGCCTGCAAAAAAAACGGCCATTCTGGTTCAGCAGAATGGCCGTTTTATTTAGCCTGCCTTACATATGCGAAATCAACGCATCACCAAAGCCTGACGACGACACCAGCTTCGCGCCGTCCATCAGTCGCTCGAAGTCATAGGTCACGGTCTTGGCCGAAATCGCGCCATTGGTCCCCTTGATGATCAGGTCCGCCGCCTCGATCCAGCCCATGTGGCGCAGCATCATTTCCGCCGACAGGATCAGCGAGCCGGGGTTGACCTGGTCTTTGCCCGCATACTTGGGCGCGGTGCCGTGGGTCGCCTCGAACATGGCGACGGTGTCGGACAGATTGGCGCCCGGCGCAATACCGATGCCGCCGACTTCCGCCGCGAGGGCATCGGACAGGTAGTCGCCATTGAGGTTAAGGGTGGCGATCACATCATATTCCGCCGGCCGCAGCAGGATCTGCTGGAGCATGGCGTCGGCAATCGCATCCTTGACCACCACATTCTTGCCGGTTTTCGGGTTCTTGAACTGCATCCAAGGCCCGCCGTCCAGCAAGGTCGCGCCAAACTCCTGCGCGGCCACTTCATAGGCCCACTCTTTGAAGGCCCCTTCGGTGAACTTCATGATGTTGCCTTTGTGCACGATGGTCAGCGAATCACGATCGTTATCCACCACATATTGCAGGGCTTTACGCGCCAGACGCTGAGTGCCTTCCTTGGACACCGGCTTGACGCCAATCCCGCAGTCCTGGTCGAAACGGATCTTGGTGACGCCCATTTCCTCCTTGAGGAACTTGATCACCTTGATCGCTTCAGGCGAACCGGCTTTCCACTCAATACCGGCGTAAATATCTTCGGAGTTTTCACGGAAGATGGTCATGTCCACGTCACCAGGCTTTTTCACCGGGCTAGGCACGCCTTCGAACCAACGCACGGGGCGCAGGCAAACATACAGATCGAGTTGCTGGCGCAAGGCAACGTTCAACGAACGGATACCGCCGCCAACCGGCGTGGTCAGCGGGCCCTTGATGGACACTACGTAATCCTTGACCGCGTCCAGGGTTTCCTGGGGCAGCCAGGTGTCCTGGTCGTAAACCTGCGTGGCTTTTTCGCCGGCGTAGACTTCCATCCAGGAAATCTTGCGCTTGCCGCCATAAGCCTTGGCAACAGCTGCGTCGACCACCTTGATCATCACCGGGCTGATGTCGACGCCAATACCGTCACCTTCGATGAACGGGATGATCGGGTGGTCAGGAACATTGAGAGAATGGTCTGCGTTGACGGTGATTTTGTCGCCGACTGCCGGAACCTGAATCTTCTTGTATCCCATGCTGAACTCCATCTATGGATTGAACATCTGGCTGCGTTCGAGCCTACTCCAGATAAATGACGACTGAAACCTAGCGCCATGCTCATTTGCATCGAAAACAGCATAAATTGTCGCCTACAAGCCTGAAAGCAAAGGGAAAAACGCCAATCTTGAGCACAACGTGCGACTTTAGGCGTAACCCGGTACCTGCGACCTTTAGACCAATGGACGACCCACCTTTTGTATGAAGGCTCAGCGTAAGCATAGCGACCTATGTATAATGCCGCCGCTGACCCAAGAGTCACGCCGGCAGACCGCTCTGGAACCGGGCCCTCCGCCAGAAAGCAGGACTATTACAATAGTCCACCCGCTTGACGCTCGACTGATGCAACCCAACATCACCGCGAAGAAACCTCGACATTTCGCTCATGGATGACTTTGAACGAACGCGCTCCACCCGGCGCATCTCGAGTTTCTGCGCACGCTTTCAGCAAAGAAGAGAGTTAATCCGAATATGCCCACCCGCTCGAAGATCATCTACACCTTCACCGACGAAGCCCCCGCCCTCGCCACCTATTCACTGCTGCCTATCGTAGAGGCTTTCACCGCTTCCGCTGATATTGCCGTGGAAACCCGCGACATTTCCCTCGCCGGGCGCATCCTCGCAAGCTTCCCCGAGCAACTGGGTACCAAGGCCGTGCCGGACCACCTCGCCGAACTGGGCGACCTGGCCGTAACCCCTGAAGCCAACATCATCAAACTGCCTAACATCAGTGCTTCGACCCCTCAATTGCAGGCGGCGATCAAGGAATTGCAGGCCCAGGGCTACGCCCTCCCGGACTACCCGGAAACCGTAACCACCGACGCGGAAAAAGAAACCCGTGCCCGTTACGACAAGGTCAAGGGCAGCGCCGTGAACCCGGTACTGCGCGAAGGCAACTCCGACCGCCGTGCGCCATTGTCGGTCAAGAACTATGCGCGCAAGCACCCGCACAAAATGGGCGCCTGGGCGGCAGACTCCAAGTCCCACGTTGCCCACATGAGCAATGGTGACTTCTACGGCAGCGAGAAAGCCGTACAGATCGAAGCCGCCGACGCGGTCAAGATCGAGCTGATTGCCAAAGATGGCACCGCAACCGTGCTGAAGGAAAAGACCTCGGTACAAGCCGGCGAAATCCTCGACAGCGCAGTGCTGAGCAAAAACGCCCTGCGTGCGTTCATCGCCGCCGAGATCGAAGACGCCAAGAAACAAGACGTATTGCTGTCGGTACACCTGAAGGCCACCATGATGAAGGTCTCCGACCCGATCATGTTCGGCCAGATCGTTGCCGAGTTCTATAAAGAAGCGCTGACCAAGCACGCTGCCGTGCTGGAACAGATCGGCTTTAACCTGAACAACGGCATCGGCGACCTGTACGCCCGCATCAAGGCCCTGCCGGCCGACCAGCAAGCGCAGATCGAAGCCGACATCCAGGCGGTCTACGCCGCTCGCCCTTCCCTGGCGATGGTCAACTCCGACAAAGGCATCACCAACCTGCATGTGCCGAGCGACGTCATCGTCGACGCCTCGATGCCGGCCATGATCCGTGACTCCGGCAAAATGTGGGGCACCGACGGTCAACTGCACGACACCAAGGCCGTGATTCCGGATCGCTGCTACGCCACCATCTACCAAGCCGTCATCGAAGACTGCAAGGCCAATGGCGCGTTCGATCCAACCACCATGGGCAGCGTTCCGAACGTTGGCCTGATGGCCAAGAAAGCCGAAGAGTACGGCTCCCACGACAAGACGTTCCAGATCAAGGCTGACGGTGTGGTCCGCGTCACCGACAGCAAGGGCAACCTGCTGATGGAGCAAACCGTCGAAGCCGGCGACATCTTCCGCATGTGCCAGACCAAAGACGCGCCGATCCAGGACTGGGTCAAGCTCGCCGTCAACCGCGCCCGCGCTAGCAACACCCCGGCCATTTTCTGGCTGGACCCCAAGCGCGCCCACGACGGCGTGGTGGTTGAGAAAGTTCAGGCCTACCTGAAAGACCACAACACCGAAGGTTTGGACATCCGCATCATGTCGCCGGTCGACGCGATGAAGTTCACCCTGGAGCGTACCCGCAAGGGCCTGGACACCATCTCCGTGACCGGTAACGTATTGCGCGACTACCTGACCGACCTGTTCCCGATCATGGAACTGGGCACCAGCGCCAAGATGCTGTCGATCGTGCCGCTGATGAACGGCGGCGGCCTGTTCGAAACCGGCGCCGGCGGCTCGGCACCCAAGCACGTACAGCAACTGCTGGAAGAGAACTTCCTGCGCTGGGATTCCCTGGGTGAATTCCTGGCCCTGGCTGCATCCCTCGAGCACTTGGGTGTGACGTACAACAACCCCAAGGCCCTGGTACTGTCCAAGACCCTGGACCAGGCCACCGGCCAGTTCCTGGACAACAACAAGTCGCCATCGCGCAAAGTCGGCAACATCGACAACCGCGGCAGCCACTTCTACCTGGCGCTGTACTGGGCCCAGGCCCTGGCCGCTCAGTCTGAAGACACAGCGCTGCAAGCGCAGTTCGGCGAACTGGCCAAAACCCTGGCCGCGAACGAGGCAACCATCGTTGCCGAACTCAACGCCGTCCAGGGCAAGCCCGTGGACATCGGCGGCTACTACGCGCCGAACCCGGAGTTGACCAGCAAGGCCATGCGCCCAAGCAATACCTTTAACGCGGCGATTGCCAAGTTGAAGTAAGGTTGTAAGGATGCAAAGAAACCCCGGCCCCGTGCCGGGGTTTCTGTTTCCAGCGCTCAACTCAGGAAACCGGATCAAATATGGGAGGGGCTTGCCCCTTCCCACATTGACTGTAATCCAGATCCAAGAACGCACCGCCCCCTGAATCAAGAGGCACACCATGACCTGGCAACCCCACATCACCGTCGCCACCATCGTCGAAGACAACGGCAAGTTCCTGATGGTCGAAGAACTCAAGGGCGGGCGCGCCGTACTCAATCAGCCTGCCGGTCACCTCGACCCGCATGAAACGCTAACCGAAGCCGCCGTACGCGAAACCCTTGAGGAAACCGGTTGGGACGTGGAAGCGACCGGTATCGTCGGCATCTACCTGTACACCGCCCCCAGTAATGGCGTGACTTATCAACGGGTCTGCTTCATTGCCAACGCCTTGAAACACCACCCGGACTATCAACTCGACGACGGCATCCTCCGCGCCCGCTGGCTGACCCGCGACGAACTGATGGGCCTGCGCGACGCCTGGCGCAGCGAGCTGATTATCCGCTGCATCGATGATTATCTGGCCGGCCAGCGGCACAGCCTGGAATTGATCCGCCCTTCTCTTTAGCCTTGCGGGCCCAGGCCTGCTAGAATCGCGTCCTTTTTCAAGACACCCGTTGAAACCCTATGCGTGATCCAGCCCCTTCTGACACACAAAAGAAGCGCGTCATCGTCGGCATGTCCGGCGGCGTGGATTCTTCCGTTTCCGCCGTTCTGCTCATGGAGCAGGGTTATGAGGTGGAAGGCCTGTTCATGAAGAACTGGGAAGAAGACGATGGAACGGAATATTGCACCGCCATGGACGACCTCGCGGACGCCCAGGCCGTGTGCGACAAGATCGGCATCAAGCTGCACACCGCCAACTTCGCGGCCGAGTACTGGGACAACGTGTTCGAGCACTTCCTGGCCGAATACAAGGCTGGACGCACGCCGAACCCGGACATCCTGTGCAACCGCGAAATCAAGTTCAAGGCGTTCCTCGACTACGCCATGATCCTCGGCGCGGACCTGATCGCCACTGGCCACTACGTGCGCCGCCGCGATATCGATGGCCGCACGGAACTGCTCAAGGGCCTGGACCCAAACAAGGACCAGAGCTACTTCCTGCACGCCGTCGGCGGTGAACAGATCGCCAAGACTCTGTTCCCGGTGGGCGAGCTGGAAAAGCCCGAAGTGCGCAGGATTGCCGAGCAGCACGGCCTGGCTACCGCCAAGAAAAAGGACTCCACCGGGATCTGTTTTATCGGCGAGCGCCGCTTCAGTGACTTCCTCAAGCAGTACCTGCCGGCGCAACCGGGCGAGATCAAGACCACCGAGGGAGAGGTCATCGGCCGTCATCATGGCCTGATGTACCACACCATCGGCCAGCGCCAGGGCCTGGGCATCGGCGGCCTCAAGGACGCCGGCGAAGAGCCGTGGTACGTGCTGGTCAAGGACTTGGAACACAACGTGCTGATCGTCGGCCAGGGCAACGAGCACCCGTTGCTGTTTTCCGGCGCCCTGCTGGCCTCGGAGATCTACTGGGTCAACCCGATTGACCTCACTACCCCACGCCGCCTGACCGCCAAGGTGCGCTATCGCCAGAGCGACCAGCCCTGCACCCTGGAAAAGACCGCCAACGGCTACCGCGCCACCTTCGATGACCCGCAGCGCGCCGTTACTCCCGGCCAGTCCGTGGTGTTCTATGACGGCGAGGTGTGCCTGGGCGGTGGCGTGATCGAAGTCGCAGAACCCTGGAGCAACCCGGCATGAGCCCGACCCAGGAGCAATTGACGGCATTGGGCGGGGTATTCCTGGCCGCCGTGCTGGTGGACAAAATCGCCAAGACCGGCCAGGTCACCGAGGCGGGCCTGACCTGCATGCTCGGCAGCCTGCTGATCCGCGACCCCAAGGACACCCTGGAAGTCTACGGCGGTGATGACCTGGCGCTGCGCGAAGGTTACCGCGCCCTGATCGGCGCCCTGGAGCGCGACCCCAGCACCTTGCAACGCGAGCCACTGCGCTACGCCCTGTCGATGCTCGGCCTGGAGCGTCAACTGGCCAAGCGCGAGGACATGCTGGAGACCATCGGCAAGCGCCTGCCACAGATCCAGTCCCAGGTGGAGCACTTCGGCCCGGCCCACGAAAACGTGATCGCCGCCTGTGGTGCGCTGTACCAGGACACCTTGAGCACCCTGCGCCAGCGCATCCAGGTGCATGGCGACATGCGCAACCTGCAGCAACCGAACAACGCGTCGAAGATCCGCGCCCTGTTGCTGGCCGGCATTCGTTCGGCGCGACTGTGGCGCCAGCTGGGCGGTCACCGTTGGCAGCTGGTCATCAGCCGTCGCAAATTGCTCAAAGAGCTTTACCCGTTGATGCGCAACGAATAAGTCGCAGCAGCAGGCTGTTTTCACGCCGTTACGCGTAATACGCCGGTCAGTTGGCGACGGACCGGCGGATTTTTTCATGTATGATACGCGCCCCATTTCGTTGCCCGACTGTCCGAGAACACCCCATGCAGCTTTCTTCGCTCACTGCGGTTTCCCCTGTTGACGGCCGCTACGCCGGCAAAACCCAGGCCCTGCGCCCTATTTTCAGCGAGTACGGCCTGATCCGCGCTCGTGTCCTGGTTGAAGTGCGCTGGCTCCAGCGCCTGGCCGCTCACCCCGCCATCAGCGAAGTGCCGGCGTTTTCCGCCGAAGCCAACGCCGTGCTCAATACCCTGGCGGAGAACTTCTCCCTGGAGCACGCCGAGCGTGTGAAAGAGATCGAGCGCACCACCAACCACGACGTCAAAGCCATCGAATATCTGCTCAAAGAGCAAGCGGCCAAGCTGCCGGAACTGGCCAAGGTCAGCGAGTTCATCCACTTTGCCTGCACCAGCGAGGACATCAACAACCTGTCCCACGCCCTGATGCTGCGCGAAGGCCGTGACGACGTGATGCTGCCGCTGATGCGCCAGACCGCCAACGCCATCCGCGAGCTGGCGATCCGTTTCGCCGACGTACCGATGCTGTCGCGCACCCACGGCCAACCGGCCTCGCCGACCACCCTGGGCAAAGAGCTGGCCAACGTGGTGTACCGCCTGGAGCGCCAGATCGCGCAAGTGGCCGCCGTGCCATTGCTGGGCAAGATCAACGGCGCGGTGGGCAACTACAACGCCCACCTGTCGGCTTACCCGGAGATCGACTGGGAAGCCAACGCCCGCGCCTTTATCGAAGACGAACTGGGCCTGGGCTTCAATCCGTACACCACGCAGATCGAACCGCACGACTATATCGCCGAGCTGTTCGACGCCATTGCGCGCTTCAACACCATCCTGATCGACTTCGATCGCGATATCTGGGGCTACATCTCCCTGGGCTACTTCAAGCAGCGCACCATTGCCGGTGAAATCGGTTCGTCGACCATGCCGCACAAGGTCAACCCGATCGACTTCGAAAACTCCGAAGGCAACCTCGGCATCGCCAACGCCCTGTTCCAGCATCTGGCCAGCAAGTTGCCGATCTCCCGCTGGCAGCGCGACCTGACTGACTCCACCGTGCTGCGCAACCTCGGCGTGGGCTTTGCCCACAGCGTGATCGCGTATGAAGCCAGCCTCAAAGGCATCAGCAAACTGGAGCTCAACGAGCAGAAGATCGCCGCTGACCTGGATGCGTGCTGGGAAGTACTGGCCGAACCGATCCAGACCGTGATGCGCCGCTACAACATCGAAAACCCGTACGAGAAACTCAAAGAATTGACGCGCGGCAAGGGCATCAGCCCTGAAGCGCTGCAGACTTTCATCGACGGCCTGGACATGCCGGCCGCGGCCAAGGCCGAGCTTAAATTGCTCACCCCGGCCAACTACATCGGCAATGCCGTGGCCCAGGCCAAGCGCATCTGATCCAAGCAAGACCCTTGAGACGCCCGGCCGCGCCGGGCGTTTTTATTCCAGTCTGAAAAGTGCTTTTTTTCAATAGGTTACACATGAATCCTGATATTCCTCTTCAACTTCTGGGCGGCATCACGGCACGGGAATTCCTGCGCGATTACTGGCAGAAAAAGCCGCTGCTGATCCGTCAGGCCATCCCTGACTTCGAAAGCCCGATCGACGCCGACGAACTGGCCGGCCTGGCCTTGGAGGAGGAAGTCGAATCACGCCTGGTGATCGAGCATGGTGAGCGTCCGTGGGAACTGCGCCGTGGTCCGTTTGCTGAAGACGCCTTCAGCACACTGCCTGAGCGCGAATGGACCCTGCTGGTGCAAGCGGTCGACCAGTTCGTACCGGAAGTGGCCGAGCTGCTTGAGCAGTTCCGCTTCCTGCCAAGCTGGCGCATCGACGATGTAATGATCAGCTTTGCCGCGCCTGGGGGCAGTGTCGGCCCGCACTTCGATAACTACGATGTGTTCCTGCTGCAGGCCCAGGGCAAGCGCAACTGGAAGATCGGCCAGATGTGCAGCTCCGAGAGCCCGCTGCTGCAACACGCCGACCTGCGCATCCTGGCCGAATTCGAAGAAAGCGCCGAGTGGGTGCTGGAACCGGGCGACATGCTCTACCTGCCGCCGCGCCTGGCGCACTACGGCATCGCCGAAGATGACTGCATGACCTACTCGGTCGGCTTCCGTGCACCGAGCGCTGCCGAAGTACTGACTCACTTCACCGACTTCCTCGCCCAGTACCTGACCGACGAAGAACGTTACACCGATGCCGACGCGCAGCCGGTCAGCGACCCGCACCAGATCCAGAGCGACGCCCTCGACCGCCTCAAAAGCCTGCTGGCCGAGCACATGAGCGATGAGCGCATGCTGCTGACCTGGTTCGGCCAATTCATGACCGAACCGCGCTATCCGGAACTGGTGGCTGGCGAAGAGCTGGGCGAAGAAGACTTTGTCGCCAGCCTGCAGGACGGCGCGATCCTGGTGCGCAACCCAAGCGCGCGCATGGCCTGGTCGGAAGTGGACGATGACGTGCTGCTGTTCGCCAGCGGCCAGAGTCGTTACCTGCCGGGCAAGTTGCGCGAACTGTTGAAAATGATTTGCTCTGCCGACGCCCTGCATGCCGAGAACCTCGGCCCGTGGCTGGCGGACGAAGACGGTCGCGACTTGCTGTGCGAATTGGTCAAGCAAGGAAGCCTGGGATTTGCCGATGAATAGAATTCACGTAAGTGTCGCGAACTGGCATAAGGATATCGCTGAGATTCGGCGCATTCGTGAAGCAGTGTTTATTGCTGAACAGTCGGTTCCACCTGAGCTGGAGTGGGACGCGGACGACGCAGAGGCCATGCATTTCCTGGCGTTCGAAGGCGACTTCCCGATCGGCACCGCGCGCCTGCTGCCCAGCGGCGAGATCGGTCGTGTATCGGTGCTCAAGGACTGGCGCGGGCTGAAGGTGGGCGACAAGCTGATGGAGGCCGTGATCGAAGCCGCTGAAAAACGCGGCCAGACCAGGCAATTCCTCAGTGCCCAGGTGTATGCCGCGCCGTTCTATGAGCGGCTGGGCTTTGAGATCGTCAGTGATGAATTCCTGGAAGTCGGGATTCCTCATGTCGATATGGTGCGCGGCGCCTGATTCGAGACCGTGTCGCTGCCATCGGGGGCAAGCCCCCTCCCACATTTGAAATGTACAGGGTCAACATGTGGGAGGGGCTTGCCCCCGATAGCTATTTCAGCCACACCAGCAATGCCCCGCCATGCGGGGCATTTTGCCGTCTACGATTCAATATGCGACCGGCCAGGCCGACAAACTGGCACTATCACGTCTAATTGACTCGCAGAGATAACGGACATGTCCCTACGCACCCTGCTCACCGCCCTCCTCCTGACCGTCAGCGTCTCGGCCAGCGCCGACACCGCAGTCGTCAACCTGAGCAACCGCACCAGTGCCGACCTGCTACCGGTGGCGCAGAACTTTATCGGCAAGGACGGCATTGTCAGTGCCTACGGCAACCAGCTGATCGTTAACGCTGCCCCTGGGAAGATCGAGGGCCTGCGCACCCTGCTCTCCCAACTGGATACACCGGCCAAGCGCCTGCTGATTACCGTCGATACCAATGAAAGCAACCAACAGGACACTGGCGACAGCCAGACCCGCATCATCAACTACGGCACCGTCAGCCGCGAGGGCGGCATTCAGCAGATCCAGGCCAGCGAAGGCGTGCCCGCGCTGATCCAGGTCGGCCAGAGCGTGCCGCTGACTACCACCTCGCAAGACAGCTACGGGCGCCTGCAAAACCAGACCCAGTATCGCAACGTCACGCAAGGGTTCTATGTCACCGCCAGCGTCACCGGCGACACCGTACACCTGGCGATCAGTACCAACCGTGACCGCATGAGCCAGGAACGTCCCGATGTAGTGAACGTGCAGAGCACCGACACAAGTGTCAGCGGTCGCCTGGGTGAGTGGATCCCGCTCGCTGGCATCAACCGCCAGACTCAAGCCGATAAAACGTCCACGACCCGCAGCTACTCTACTCAGGGCCGGGATGACCTGACATTGCGGGTCAAGGTCGACACCCTGAACTGAAGCACCAAAAACTGACTGATGAGTCGTATAAGACTAAAGATGTAGTGCCTGAAAAAAAGCACTACAAAACATTTGACGATCCAAAAAAGCCTGGGCATGATGGCCTCGCTCCCGCTAATCAGGGGCCCTGGCAAGGGCCTTCGGATCGTCGCTCCAAGTTACCCACCCGAGCCGATTCGTGTCTGTACCGCCCACAAGGCGTGTTTGACGAGGTTGCGACTGGAACGAAGTTGTCCCGAGGGACGGAAGCTAACCAGGTAACCCGGCTACACACTGATGGATCGTACAAAGGCCCACGACGCCCGAAGACCGTTCGCAGTCTGCCCTTACCTGCTCAACTCCCCCTTGAGCCCATCGTTCAACCTGTCGCCCACCCCGTCGAACCTGACCTGACTGCCTACGCTTCTGATCAGCGAGCAGCCATGACCACGCACTGGCTACAGTGGCTGGCCAACGGAATGTTCAACCCAGTAGATTTTCCACAAGACGCGACGAGGTTTTTCCCCATGGCACTGACACGCGAACAGCAAATTGCAGCCCTTGAAAAAGACTGGGCTGAAAACCCACGCTGGAAAGGCGTGACCCGCGCTTATTCCGCTGCTGACGTCGTCCGCCTGCGCGGCTCGGTTCAACCTGAGCATACCTTTGCAAAACTCGGCGCCGAGAAGCTGTGGAACCTGGTTACCCAAGGTGCCAAGCCATCCTTCCGCCCCGATAAAGATTTCGTCAACTGCATGGGCGCCCTTACTGGCGGCCAGGCAGTCCAACAGGTAAAAGCCGGTATCCAGGCAATCTACCTGTCCGGCTGGCAAGTGGCGGCGGACAACAACTCCGCCGAATCCATGTACCCCGACCAATCGCTGTACCCGGTGGACTCCGTGCCGACCGTGGTCAAGCGCATCAACAACTCGTTCCGCCGCGCCGACCAGATCCAGTGGAAAGCCGGCAAGAACCCGGGCGACGAAGGCTACATCGACTACTTCGCACCGATCGTGGCTGACGCCGAAGCCGGCTTTGGTGGCGTGCTGAACGCCTACGAGCTGATGAAAAGCATGATCGAGGCAGGCGCTGCCGGCGTGCACTTCGAAGACCAACTGGCGTCGGTAAAAAAATGCGGCCACATGGGGGGCAAGGTACTGGTACCGACCCAGGAAGCCGTGCAGAAGCTCACCGCCGCGCGCCTGGCAGCTGACGTCGCCGGCACGCCGACCATTATCCTGGCCCGCACCGACGCCAACGCCGCCGACCTGCTGACCTCGGACTGCGACCCGTACGACCAGCCGTTCGTCACTGGCGAACGCACCCAGGAAGGCTTCTACAAAGTTCGCGCAGGCCTGGATCAAGCCATCGCCCGCGGCCTGGCCTACGCGCCGTATGCCGACTTGATCTGGTGCGAAACCGCCAAGCCGGATCTGGACGAAGCCCGTCGCTTTGCCGAAGCAATCAAGAAGGAATACCCGGACCAACTGCTGTCCTACAACTGCTCGCCTTCCTTCAACTGGAAGAAAAACCTGGACGACGCGACCATCGCCAAGTTCCAGCGCGAACTGTCGGCCATGGGCTACAAACACCAGTTCATTACCCTGGCCGGCATTCACAACATGTGGCACAGCATGTTCAACCTGGCGCACGACTACGCCCGCAACGACATGACCGCCTACGTGAAACTGCAGGAGCAGGAATTCGCTGACGCCGCCAAGGGTTACACCTTCGTCGCGCACCAGCAGGAAGTGGGCACCGGCTACTTCGACGACATGACCACCGTGATCCAGGGCGGCACCTCGTCCGTGACTGCGCTGACCGGTTCGACTGAAGAAGAGCAGTTCCACTGATCGATCCAAGTACTCGGCCACCGCTGACCCGTTAAAAAGCTAACCGCAGTGCCGCACGATCTGACGCCCCGACTGGTTCGGGGCGTTTTTTTTGCCGATATACATCTCACCGATTCAATAAGGGCCCAATATGGGAGGAACCCTGCAACCTGAAGATTTTGTGCAAAACCTTGATCCAGAGCGGTATTCACCGCAGATAAATCGGTTAAAAGATCCGCTGCGACAACTAGCGGTAACCGATCAAGTAACGGCAACTTCCCTCGCCACACCACAACCGTCCGCTTAAAACCCGCCCAAACAATATTCATTATCATTTAGAACATAGAAACTTCGTTACAACCTAAACAAAACACAATTGATCAAATGCCCGCTAATGCCCACCACGCAAGGGTTACAGCCCCAAGAAGGTGCACTATGTGCTTATTCCACCGAATAATTTCGCCATCGGAATTTTACTTGCCCGGTGTTTAGCCATAAAATCAACGCGATTGACTACGCTGCGACATATCGTCACTGCATCGTTACTTTTTCGAGCTCAGAGGCCTTTGCCCTCTGTTAAGGATTTCCAGCATGACCGAAGCGACAGGACTCATGGCCCACAACTGGGGCTTTGCCATTTTCCTTCTCGGTGTTGTCGGCCTTTGTGCCTTCATGCTCGGCGTCTCCAGCCTCCTCGGGTCAAAAGCCTGGGGCCGCAGCAAAAACGAACCGTTCGAGTCCGGCATGCTACCCACAGGTGGCGCCCGCTTGCGGCTCTCAGCCAAATTCTATCTGGTCGCGATGCTGTTCGTGATCTTCGATATCGAAGCCCTCTTTCTCTTTGCCTGGTCTGTGTCCGTCCGCGAAAGCGGCTGGACCGGATTCGTCGAAGCTCTCGTTTTCATAGCAATTCTGTTGGCAGGTCTTGTCTACCTGTTCCGAGTGGGCGCCCTTGATTGGGCTCCGGAAGCTCGTCGCAAGCGGCAGGCGAAGCTGAAACAATGAGGCTTTGGCGATGCAATACAATCTCACCAGGATCGACCCGGATGCTCCTAACGAGCAGTACCCCATCGGCGAACGGGAAACCGTTTCCGATCCGTTAGAAGATCAAGTCCACAAAAACATCTACATGGGCAAACTCGAAGACGTGCTGAGTGGCGCGGTCAACTGGGGGCGTAAGAACTCCCTATGGCCGTATAACTTCGGCCTTTCGTGCTGCTACGTGGAAATGACCACCGCCTTCACGGCGCCCCACGACATCGCGCGCTTCGGCGCCGAAGTAATCCGGGCATCGCCGCGCCAGGCGGATTTCATGGTTATCGCCGGTACCTGCTTCATCAAGATGGCGCCGATCATTCAGCGTCTCTACGAGCAAATGCTCGAACCGAAGTGGGTTATCTCCATGGGTTCGTGCGCTAACTCCGGGGGCATGTACGACATCTACTCCGTGGTTCAGGGGGTGGACAAGTTCCTGCCCGTGGACGTCTACGTGCCTGGCTGCCCGCCCCGCCCGGAAGCATTCCTGCAAGGCTTGATGCTGTTGCAGGAATCGATTGGCAAGGAGCGTCGCCCACTGTCCTGGGTGGTCGGAGATCAAGGTGTTTACCGCGCCGAGATGCCGTCCCAAAAGGAACAGCGCCGCGAACAGCGAATCGCAGTCACCAACCTGCGCAGCCCCGACGAAGTCTGATCCAGCCCGCTTCTTTCATAGAACGAAAACCTGGCCTCATTCTTTACGTTGACCGAAAGCGATAAAAAACCATGACTACAGGCAGTGCTCTGTATATCCCGCCTTATAAGGCAGACGACCAGGATGTGGTCGTCGAACTCAATAACCGTTTTGGCCCTGACGCCTTCACCGCCCAGGCCACACGCACCGGTATGCCGGTGCTGTGGGTGGCACGTGCCAGGCTCATCGAAGTCCTGACTTTCCTGCGCAACTTGCCCAAGCCGTACGTCATGCTCTATGACCTGCATGGCGTGGACGAGCGTCTGCGCACCAAGCGCCAGGGCCTGCCAAGCGGCGCCGACTTCACTGTGTTCTATCACCTGATGTCGCTGGAACGTAACAGCGACGTGATGATCAAGGTCGCGCTGTCCGAAAGTGACCTGAGCGTGCCGACCGTGACCGGCATCTGGCCCAACGCCAGCTGGTATGAGCGTGAAGTCTGGGATATGTTCGGCATCGACTTCCCGGGCCACCCGCACCTGTCGCGCATCATGATGCCGCCGACCTGGGAAGGTCACCCGCTGCGCAAGGACTTCCCTGCGCGCGCCACCGAATTCGACCCGTTCAGCCTGAACCTGGCCAAGCAGCAGCTTGAAGAAGAAGCGGCGCGTTTCCGTCCGGAAGACTGGGGCATGAAGCGCTCCGGCACCAACGAGGACTACATGTTCCTCAACCTGGGCCCGAACCACCCTTCGGCCCACGGTGCCTTCCGCATCATCCTGCAACTGGACGGTGAAGAAATCGTCGACTGCGTACCGGACATCGGCTACCACCACCGTGGCGCCGAAAAGATGGCCGAACGTCAGTCCTGGCACAGCTTCATCCCGTACACCGACCGTATCGACTACCTCGGCGGCGTGATGAACAACCTGCCGTACGTGCTCTCGGTCGAGAAGCTGGCCGGCATCAAGGTGCCGGACCGTGTCGACACCATCCGCATCATGATGGCCGAGTTCTTCCGGATCACCAGCCACCTGCTGTTCCTGGGTACCTATATCCAGGACGTCGGCGCCATGACCCCGGTGTTCTTCACCTTCACCGACCGTCAGCGCGCCTACAAGGTCATCGAAGCCATCACCGGTTTCCGCCTGCACCCGGCCTGGTACCGCATCGGTGGCGTGGCCCACGACCTGCCCAATGGCTGGGAACGCCTGGTCAAGGAATTCATCGACTGGATGCCCAAGCGCCTGGACGAATACCAAAAGGCTGCGTTGGATAACAGCATCCTCAAGGGCCGTACCATTGGCGTTGCGCAGTACAACACCAAGGAAGCCCTGGAATGGGGCGTCACCGGTGCCGGCCTGCGTTCCACCGGCTGCGATTTCGACCTGCGTAAAGCTCGCCCCTACTCCGGCTACCAGAACTTCGAGTTCGAAGTACCGCTGGCGGCCAACGGCGATGCCTACGACCGTTGCATCGTGCGTGTCGAAGAAATGCGCCAGAGCCTCAAAATCATCGAGCAATGCATGCGCAACATGCCGGCAGGCCCGTACAAGGCGGATCACCCGCTGACCACGCCGCCGCCCAAAGAGCGCACGCTGCAGCACATCGAAACCCTGATCACGCACTTCCTGCAGGTTTCGTGGGGCCCGGTCATGCCGGCCAACGAATCCTTCCAGATGATTGAAGCGACCAAGGGTATCAACAGTTATTACCTGACGAGCGATGGCGGCACCATGAGCTACCGCACCCGGATTCGTACACCGAGCTTCCCGCACTTGCAGCAGATCCCTTCGGTGATCAAAGGCGAGATGGTCGCGGACTTGATTGCGTACCTGGGTAGTATCGATTTCGTTATGGCCGACGTGGACCGCTAAGCATGAACAGCACGCTTATCCAGACAGACCGTTTCACCTTGAGTGAAACCGAGCGCTCGGCCATCGAGCACGAGCTGCATCACTACGAAGACCCGCGCGCGGCGTCGATCGAAGCCTTGAAGATCGTCCAGAAGGAGCGCGGCTGGGTGCCGGACGGCGCCCTCTACGCCATCGGCGAAATCCTCGGCATCCCTGCCAGCGACGTTGAAGGCGTGGCGACGTTCTACAGTCAGATCTTCCGCCAGCCGGTCGGCCGCCACATCATTCGCGTGTGCGACAGCATGGTCTGCTACATCGGTGGTCACGAGTCGGTGGTCAGCGAAATTCAGAACAAACTGGGCATCGGCCTCGGCCAGACCACCCCGGACGGCCGCTTCACGCTGCTGCCGGTGTGCTGCCTGGGCAACTGCGACAAGGCGCCGGCGTTGATGATCGACGACGACACATTCGGTGACGTCCAGCCTGCCGGCGTGACCCAATTGCTCGAGGGCTACCCATGACCCTGACATCTTTTGGCCCGGCCAACCGCATCCAGCGGTCGCCCGAAACTCACCCGCTGACCTGGCGCCTGCGCGACGATGCCGAACCGGTATGGTTCGACGAATATCAGGCCAAGAACGGTTACGCCGCAGCGCGCAAAGCCTTCGCCGACATGGCCCAGGACGATATCGTCCAGACCGTGAAAGACGCCGGCCTCAAAGGCCGCGGCGGTGCAGGCTTCCCCACGGGCGTCAAATGGGGCCTGATGCCCAAGGACGAATCCATCAACATCCGCTACCTGCTGTGCAACGCGGATGAAATGGAACCCAACACCTGGAAAGACCGCATGCTGATGGAGCAACTGCCCCATCTGCTGATCGAAGGCATGCTGATCAGCGCCCGCGCGCTGAAAACCTACCGGGGCTATATCTTCCTGCGTGGCGAATACACCACTGCCGCCAAGCACCTCAACCGTGCCGTGACGGAAGCCAAGGCCGCAGGCCTGCTGGGCAAGAACATCCTCGGTTCGGGGTTCGACTTCGAACTGTTCGTGCACACCGGCGCCGGGCGTTATATCTGCGGTGAAGAAACCGCGCTGATCAATTCCCTCGAAGGCCGCCGCGCCAACCCGCGCTCCAAGCCGCCCTTCCCCGCCGCCGTGGGCGTGTGGGGCAAGCCGACCTGTGTGAACAACGTCGAAACCCTGTGCAACGTGCCGGCGATCATCGCCGACGGCGTGGACTGGTACAAATCCCTGGCCCGCGAAGGCAGCGAAGACATGGGCACCAAGCTCATGGGGTTCTCCGGCAAGGTCAAGAACCCTGGCCTGTGGGAGCTGCCGTTCGGCGTGACCGCGCGCGAGCTGTTCGAGGACTACGCCGGCGGCATGCGCGACGGCTATACCCTGAAAGCCTGGCAGCCAGGCGGCGCCGGTACCGGTTTCCTGTTGCCCGAACACCTCGACGCACAAATGTACGCCGGCGGCATCGGCAAGGTCGGCACCCGTATGGGTACGGGCCTGGCGATGGCGGTGGACAACACCGTCAACATGGTGTCCTTGCTGCGCAACATGGAGCAGTTCTTTGCCCGTGAATCGTGCGGGTTCTGCACCCCATGCCGCGACGGCCTGCCGTGGAGCGTCAAGCTGCTGATGGCCCTGGAAAAAGGCGAAGGCCGCGAGGGTGATATCGAGACCCTGCTGGGCCTGGTCGGCTTCCTCGGCCCAGGCAAGACCTTCTGTGCTCACGCACCGGGCGCCGTGGAGCCATTGGGCAGCGCAATCAAATACTTCCGCTCTGAATTCGAGGCCGGCATCGCGCCAACCCGCGCGGGCGACCTCAATCAGGTGGTATCACCGACCATGGTCGGTGCGTAACGCTTAAAAAAGCGAAGGGTCCGTGCCCTTCGCTTTTCTCATGTGCTGACGCCTTGAAGGCTGTGTAGATGCACATGAATAACAAGATTCCATTAGCCACGCCCGCTGACAACGGGCCAACGAAGAACTTTGAACCATGGCCACTATCCACGTAGACGGCAAAGCGCTCGAAGTCGATGGGGCGGACAACCTGTTACAGGCATGTCTGTCACTCGGTCTCGACATCCCTTATTTCTGCTGGCACCCGGCGCTCGGCAGCGTCGGCGCCTGTCGCCAGTGTGCGGTCAAGCAGTACACCGACGAGAACGACACCCGTGGTCGTATCGTCATGTCCTGCATGACACCGGCCACCGACAACACCTGGATCTCCATCGACGATGAAGAATCCAAGGCGTTCCGCGCCAGTGTCGTCGAGTGGCTGATGACCAACCACCCCCACGACTGCCCGGTCTGTGAGGAAGGCGGTCACTGCCACCTGCAGGACATGACGGTGATGACCGGCCACAACGAGCGCCGTTATCGCTTCACCAAGCGTACCCACCAGAACCAGGACCTCGGCCCGTTCATCTCCCATGAGATGAACCGCTGCATCGCCTGCTACCGCTGCGTACGTTTCTATAAAGACTACGCCGGCGGCACCGACCTCGGCGTATTCGGCGCCCACGACAACGTGTACTTCGGTCGCGTTGAAGACGGCGTGCTCGAAAGCGAATTCTCCGGCAACCTCACCGAGGTCTGCCCCACCGGCGTGTTCACCGACAAGACTCACTCCGAGCGCTACAACCGCAAGTGGGACATGCAATTCGCCCCGAGCATCTGCCATGGCTGCTCCAGCGGTTGCAACATCTCCCCGGGCGAGCGCTACGGTGAACTGCGTCGCATCGAAAACCGCTTCAACGGTTCGGTCAACCAGTACTTCCTGTGCGACCGTGGCCGTTTCGGCTATGGCTATGTCAACCGCGAAGACCGCCCACGCCAGCCGCTGCTGGCCGATGGCGCCAAGCTGAGCCTGGACGCGGCGCTGGACAAAGCCGCCGATCTGCTGCGCGGCCGTAACATCGTCGGTATCGGCTCGCCCCGCGCCAGCCTCGAAAGCAATTTCGCCTTGCGCGAACTGGTCGGCGCCGAGCACTTCTACAGCGGCATCGAAGCCGGTGAGCTGGAACGCATCCGCCTGGTCCTGCAAGTGCTGAACGACAGCCCGCTGCCGGTGCCGAACATGCGCGACATCGAAGACCACGACGCCATCTTCGTCCTCGGTGAAGACCTGACCCAGACCGCCGCGCGTATCGCGCTGTCCCTGCGTCAGTCGGTCAAAGGCAAGGCTGAAGAGATGGCCGACGCCATGCGCGTACAGCCCTGGCTTGACGCCGCAGTGAAGAACATCGGCCAGCACGCGCTGAACCCGCTGTTTATCGCAAGCCTGGCTGAAACCAAGCTCGACGATATTGCCGAAGAGTGCGTACACGCCGCGCCGGACGACCTGGCCCGCCTCGGGTTCGCCGTAGCCCATGCCCTCGACGCCAGCGCCCCTGCCGTCGAAGGCCTGGATACTGAAGCCGCCGAACTGGCCCAACGCATCGCCGACGCTCTGCTGGCGGCCAAGCGTCCATTGATCATTGCCGGTACCTCGCTGGGTTCCAAGGCGCTGATCGAAGCGGCGGCCAACATAGCCAAGGCGTTGAAGCTGCGCGACAAGAACGGCTCCATCAGCCTGGTTGTACCGGAAGCCAACAGCCTCGGCCTGGCCATGCTCGGTGGCGAGTCCGTGGATGCTGCCCTGCAAGCGGTGATCGACGGCAACGCCGACGCCATCGTGGTGCTGGAAAACGATCTGTACACCCGTACCGATGCGGCCAAGGTTGACGCTGCGCTGAACGCTGCCAAGGTGCTGATCGTCGCCGACCACCAGAAGACCGCCACCAGCGACCGCGCCGACCTGGTACTGCCGGCCGCCACCTTCGCCGAAGGCGACGGCACCCTGGTCAGCCAGGAAGGCCGCGCCCAGCGCTTCTTCCAGGTGTTCGATCCGAAGTACATGGACGCCAGCATCCTGGTTCACGAAGGCTGGCGCTGGCTGCATGCCCTGCGCGCCACTCTGCTGAACCAGCCGATCGACTGGACCCAGCTCGACCACGTCACCGCCGCCACTGCCGCGAGCGCGCCGCAGCTTGCCCGGATTGTCGACGCCGCGCCGTCCGCCGCGTTCCGCATCAAGGGCCTGAAACTGGCCCGTGAACCGCTGCGCTACTCGGGCCGCACGGCCATGCGCGCCGATATCAGCGTGCACGAACCGCGTACGCCGCAGGATATCGACACCGCGTTTGCCTTCTCCATGGAAGGCTACTCGGGATCGGCCGAACCGCGTCAGCAGGTGCCGTTCGCCTGGTCGCCGGGCTGGAACTCGCCACAGGCCTGGAACAAGTTCCAGGACGAAGTCGGTGGCCACATCCGTGCCGGCGACCCGGGCACCCGCCTGATCGAAACCCAGGGCGATTCGCTGAACTGGTTCACCGCCATACCACGTCCGTTCAACCCGGCTCAGGGCACCTGGCAGGTTGTGCCGTTCTTCCACCTGTTCGGCAGCGAAGAGAACTCTTCCAAAGCCGCGCCGGTACAAGAGCGCATTCCGCAAACCTACGTGTCCGTGGCCAAGTCCGAAGCCGACCGCCTGGGCGTCAACGACGGTGCCCTGCTCAGCTTGAACGTGGCCGGCCAGACCCTGCGTCTGCCGCTGCGTATCAACGAAGCATTGGGCGCCGGCCTGGTTGCACTGCCTAAAGGCCTCGCCGGCATCCCGCCTGCGATCGAAGGTTTTACCGTTGACGGTCTGCAGGAGGCAGCGCAATGACCTGGTTCACCCCTGAAGTGATCGACGTGATCATCTCGGTCGTCAAGGCTATCGTGATCCTGTTGGCCGTGGTTGTAGCGGGCGCCCTGCTCAGCTTCATCGAACGTCGCCTGTTGGGCTGGTGGCAGGACCGTTACGGTCCGAACCGTGTCGGCCCGTTCGGCATGTTCCAGATCGCCGCCGACATGCTGAAGATGTTCTTCAAGGAAGACTGGACCCCGCCGTTTGCCGACAAGGTGATCTTCACCCTGGCACCGGTCGTGGCCATGAGCGCCTTGCTGATCGCCTTCGCGATCATCCCGATCACCCCGACCTGGGGCGTGGCGGACCTGAACATCGGCTTGCTGTTCTTCTTCGCCATGGCCGGCCTGTCGGTCTACGCGGTGCTGTTCGCCGGTTGGTCGAGCAACAACAAGTTCGCCCTGCTGGGCAGCTTGCGGGCCTCGGCCCAGACCGTGTCCTACGAAGTGTTCATGGGCCTGGCGCTGATGGGCATCGTGGTGCAGGTCGGCTCGTTCAACATGCGCGACATCGTCGAGTACCAGGCGCAGAACCTGTGGTTCATCATTCCGCAGTTCTTTGGCTTCTGTACCTTCTTCATCGCTGGCGTGGCCGTGACTCACCGTCACCCGTTCGACCAGCCGGAAGCGGAACAGGAACTGGCCGACGGTTACCACATTGAATACGCCGGTATGAAGTGGGGCATGTTCTTTGTCGGTGAGTACATCGGCATCATCTTGATCTCGGCCCTGCTGGTCACGCTGTTCTTCGGCGGCTGGCATGGTCCATTCGGCATCCTGCCGCAGTTGGCGTTCTTCTGGTTCTTCCTGAAGACCGCGTTCTTCATCATGTTGTTTATCCTGCTGCGCGCTTCCATTCCGCGTCCACGATACGACCAGGTGATGGATTTCAGCTGGCGCTTCTGCCTGCCGCTGACCCTGATCAATTTGCTGGTGACCGCTGCCGTTGTGTTGTTGAACACGCCAGCGGGCGCGGTTCAGTGAGGATTTGACCCATGTTCAAATATATTGGCGACATCGTTAAGGGTACCGGTACCCAGTTGCGAAGCCTGGTGATGGTTTTCGGCCACGGCTTTCGCAAACGCGACACCCTGCAATACCCGGAAGAAGCGGTGTACCTGCCGCCGCGCTATCGCGGCCGCATCGTACTGACCCGCGACCCCGATGGCGAAGAGCGTTGCGTAGCCTGCAACCTGTGCGCCGTGGCGTGCCCGGTGGGTTGCATCTCCCTGCAGAAAGCTGAAACCGAAGACGGTCGCTGGTACCCGGACTTCTTCCGCATCAACTTCTCGCGCTGCATTTTCTGCGGCCTCTGCGAGGAAGCTTGCCCGACCACCGCGATCCAGCTCACACCGGATTTCGAGATGGCCGAGTTCAAACGTCAGGACCTGGTGTACGAGAAAGAAGATCTTTTGATTTCCGGTCCCGGTAAAAACCCTGATTACAACTTCTATCGTGTTGCAGGTATGGCCGTTGCCGGTAAGCCCAAAGGCGCCGCACAAAACGAAGCCGAGCCGATCAACGTGAAGAGCTTGCTGCCTTAAGGAAGAAAGATGGAATTCGCTTTCTATTTCGCATCGGGTATCGCGGTTGTGTCCACGCTTCGCGTGATCACCAACACCAACCCCGTGCACGCCCTGCTCTACCTGATCATTTCGCTGATCGCCGTGGCCATGACCTTCTTCAGCCTCGGCGCACCGTTCGCCGGTGTGCTGGAAGTGATCGCCTACGCCGGCGCCATCATGGTGCTGTTCGTGTTTGTGGTGATGATGCTCAACCTGGGTCCGGCTTCGGTCGCCCAGGAACGCGTCTGGCTCAAGCCCGGCATCTGGCTCGGCCCGGTTGTCCTCGCGGCGCTGCTGCTGGGTGAACTGCTGTATGTGCTGTTCGCTCACCAGAGCGGCCAGGCCATCGGCCACACCACCGTGGATGCGAAAGCCGTCGGCATCAGCCTGTTCGGCCCGTACCTGCTGGTGGTCGAACTGGCGTCGATGCTGCTGCTCGCCGCAGCCGTCACCGCCTTCCACTTGGGCCGCAACGAAGCCAAGGAGCAATGACGATGCCTGCTATCCCTTTGGAGCATGGTCTGGCGGTCGCCGGCATCCTGTTCTGCCTTGGCCTGGTCGGCCTGATGGTTCGCCGTAACATTTTGTTCGTGTTGATGAGCCTGGAAATCATGATGAACGCCGCCGCACTGGCGTTCATCGTCGCGGGTGCACGTTGGGGCCAGCCGGATGGACAAGTCATGTTCATCCTGGTGATCAGCCTGGCAGCCGCCGAGGCCAGTATCGGCCTGGCGATCCTGCTGCAGCTGTACCGTCGCTTCCACACGCTTGATATCGACGCTGCCAGTGAGATGCGCGGATGAACATGATCTTTCTGACTTTCCTGTTTCCCCTGATCGGTTTCCTGCTGCTGTCGTTCTCTCGCGGGCGCTGGTCGGAAAACCTGTCCGCACTGATCGGCGTGGGTTCGATTGGCCTGTCGGCGATCGTCGCCGCCTACGTCATCTGGCAATTCAACGTGGCGCCGCCGGAAAGCGGTCACTACACCCTGGTGCTGTGGCAGTGGATGTCGGTGGAAGGCTTCAAGCCCAACTTCGCTCTCTACATCGACGGCCTGTCGATCACCATGCTCGGCGTAGTGGTCGGCGTGGGTTTCCTGATCCACCTGTTCGCGTCCTGGTACATGCGCGGTGAAGCGGGCTACTCGCGCTTCTTCTCGTACACCAACCTGTTTATCGCCAGCATGCTGTTCCTGGTGCTCGGCGATAACCTGTTGTTCTTGTACTTCGGCTGGGAAGGCGTGGGTCTGTGCTCGTACCTGTTGATCGGTTTCTACTACAGCAACCGCAACAACGGTAATGCCGCGCTCAAGGCGTTTATCGTCACCCGTATCGGCGACGTGTTCATGGCCATCGGCCTGTTCATCCTGTTCCAACAGGTGGGCACGCTGAACATCCAGGAACTGCTGGTACTGGCACCGCAGAAATTCCAGGTCGGCGACTTCTGGATCACTCTGGCCACGCTGATGCTGCTGGGCGGCGCCGTGGGTAAATCCGCGCAACTGCCACTGCAGACCTGGCTGGCGGACGCGATGGCCGGCCCTACCCCGGTGTCGGCACTGATCCACGCCGCAACGATGGTAACCGCCGGTGTCTACCTGATCGCCCGTACCCACGGCCTGTTCACCCTGGCGCCGGAGATCCTGCACCTGGTGGGCCTGGTCGGCGGCGTGACCCTGGTACTGGCCGGCTTCGCCGCGCTGGTACAGACCGACATCAAGCGCATCCTCGCCTACTCGACCATGAGCCAGATCGGCTACATGTTCCTGGCCCTGGGCGTCGGCGCCTGGGACGCGGCGATCTTCCACCTGATGACCCACGCCTTCTTCAAGGCCCTGCTGTTCCTCGCTTCCGGTGCGGTGATCGTGGCCTGCCACCACGAGCAGAACATCTTCAAGATGGGCGGCCTGTGGAAGAAACTGCCGCTGGCCTACGCCAGCTTCATCGTCGGTGGTGCCGCCCTGGCCGCCCTGCCGCTGGTGACCGCCGGTTTCTACTCCAAGGACGAAATCCTCTGGGAAGCCTTTGCCAGCGGCAACCAGAACCTGCTGTACGCAGGCCTGGTCGGTGCCTTCATGACCTCGCTGTACACCTTCCGCCTGATCTTCATCACCTTCCACGGTGAAGCCAAGACCGAAGCACACGCAGGCCACGGCATCTCGCATTGGCTGCCACTGTCGGTGCTGATCATCCTGTCGACTTTCATCGGCGCCATGATCACTCCGCCACTGGCCGGCGTATTGCCGGAAAGCGTGGGCCATGCCGGCGGCGACGCCAAGCACAGCCTGGAAATCGCCTCGGGCGCCATTGCCATTGCCGGTATCCTGCTGGCGGCCCTGCTGTTCCTCGGCAAGCGCCGCTTCGTGACCGCCGTGGCCAACAGTGGCATCGGCCGTTTCCTGTCGGCCTGGTGGTTCGCTGCCTGGGGCTTCGACTGGATCTACGACAAACTGTTCGTCAAGCCGTACCTGGCCATCAGCCATGTACTGCGTAAAGACCCGCTCGACCAGACCATTGGTTTGATCCCGCGCGCGGCCAAAGGCGGTCACACCGCCCTGAGCCGCAGCGAGACCGGCCAATTGCGTTGGTATGCGGCTTCCATGGCGGCTGGCGCCGTGCTGGTGATCGGCGCCATCGTAGTGGTAGCGGTCTGATATGAACTTTGCGAACTTGCGAAAGGAAACGAGCCCGTCATGATTCTGCCCTGGCTAATCCTGATCCCCTTTATCGGCGGCCTGCTCTGCTGGATGGGTGAACGCTTCGGCGCCACCCTCCCCCGCTGGATTGCGTTGCTGACCATGTCCCTGGAACTCGCGCTCGGCCTCTGGCTGTGGGCCCATGGCGACTATTCATTTGCTCCGGCACCGGGTGTCGATCCGACGTTCGCGCTTGAATTCAAGCACGTGTGGATCCAGCGCTTCGGCATCAACGTGCACCTGGCCCTCGACGGCCTGTCGCTGTTGATGATCCTGCTGACCGGCCTGCTAGGTATCCTCTCGGTACTCTGCTCCTGGAAAGAGATCCAGCGTCACGTGGGCTTCTTCCACCTGAACCTGATGTGGATCCTGGGCGGCGTGGTCGGCGTGTTCCTCGCCCTCGACCTGTTCATGTTCTTCTTCTTCTGGGAAATGATGCTGGTGCCGATGTACTTCCTCATCGCGCTCTGGGGCCACAGTTCTTCGGACGGCAAGAAAACCCGGATCTACGCGGCGACCAAGTTCTTCATCTTCACTCAGGCTTCCGGCCTGATCATGTTGGTGGCGATCCTGGGTCTGGTGCTGGTCAACTTCAACAACACCGGCGTGATTACCTTCAACTACGCCGACCTGTTGAAGACCAAGATGTCCCTGACCACCGAGTACGTGCTGATGCTGGGCTTCTTCATCGCCTTTGCGGTGAAGCTGCCGGTGGTGCCGTTCCACTCCTGGCTGCCGGATGCGCACGCCCAGGCACCGACCGCCGGTTCCGTCGACCTGGCCGGTATCCTGCTGAAGACCGCTGCGTATGGTCTGCTGCGTTTTGCCCTGCCGCTGTTCCCGAATGCTTCGGCCGAGTTTGCGCCGATTGCCATGACCCTCGGTCTGATCGGGATTTTCTACGGTGCGTTCCTGGCCTTCGCGCAAACCGACATCAAGCGTCTGATTGCCTTCTCGTCCGTTTCCCACATGGGCTTCGTACTGATCGGCATCTACTCGGGCAGCCAACTGGCGTTGCAAGGCGCCGTGATCCAGATGTTGGCCCACGGTGTCTCGGCCGCCGCACTGTTTATCCTGAGTGGTCAGTTGTACGAGCGCCTGCACACCCGAGACATGCGTGAGATGGGTGGCGTGTGGTCGCGCATTGCCTACCTGCCGGCGATCAGCCTGTTCTTCGCCGCCGCGTCCCTGGGCCTGCCGGGCACCGGCAACTTCATCGGCGAGTTCCTGATCCTGATGGGCGCGTTCGTACAAACGCCGTGGATCAGCGCCATCGCCACCTCGGGCCTGGTATTCGGTTCGGTCTACTCGCTGATCATGATCCACCGCGCTTACTTCGGCCCGGCCAAGTCCGACACCGTCCTGAAAGGGATGGATGCGCGCGAACTGATCATGGTGCTCGGTCTTGCGGTATTGCTGATCTATATCGGCGTGTACCCGCAACCGTTCCTGGACACGTCTGCCGCAACGATGCATGGCGTGCAGCAGTGGTTCGGCACCGCCTTCTCTCAACTCGCTTCGGCCCGGTAAGAGCGCTATGGAATTCACGATCCAACACTTTATCGCGCTTGCGCCGCTGCTGATCACCAGCCTCACCATCGTGGTGGTGATGCTGGCGATCGCCTGGCGCCGCAATCACTCGCAAACGTTCCTGCTGTCCTGTGCCGGGTTGAACCTGGCCCTGCTGTCGATCATTCCGGCCCTCAAGGTCGCGCCGTTAGCGGTCACCCCGCTGATGATGATCGATGACTTCGCACTGCTGTACATCGCGCTGATCCTGGTGGCCACCCTGGCGTGCGTCACCCTCGCCCACGCCTACCTCGGCGAAGGCGGCACCGGCTACCCGGGCAACCGCGAAGAGCTGTACCTGCTGATCCTGCTGGCTGCGGCCGGCGGTATCGTGCTGGTCAGCGCGCAGCACCTGGCCGGCTTGTTCATCGGCCTGGAACTGCTGTCGATCCCGACCTACGGCCTGGTGGCCTACGCCTTCTTCAACAAGCGCTCTCTGGAAGCCGGCATCAAGTACATGGTGCTGTCGGCCGCCGGTTCCGCGTTCCTGTTGTTCGGTATGGCCCTGCTCTACGCCGAAGCCGGCAGCCTGAGCTTCACCGGTATCGGTCATGCCCTGGCCGCCACCCACCTGCCTGCACCGATCGCCCAGCTGGGCCTGGCCATGATGCTGATTGGCCTGGCGTTCAAACTGTCGCTTGTGCCGTTCCACCTGTGGACCCCGGACGTGTACGAAGGCGCCCCGGCGCCGGTGGCTGCGTTCCTGGCCACGGCGTCGAAAGTCGCGGTGTTTGCGGTGATGGTGCGTCTGTTCCAGATCTCCCCTGCCGCCAATACCGGCGTGCTGAGCAACGTGCTGACCGTGATCGCGATTGCGTCGATCCTGTTCGGTAACCTGCTGGCGTTGACCCAGAACAACCTCAAGCGTCTGCTGGGTTATTCGTCCATCGCGCACTTCGGCTACCTGCTGATCGCCCTGGTGGCGAGCAAAGGCCTGGCCGTGGAAGCCATCGGCGTGTATCTGGTCACCTATGTGATCACCAGCCTCGGCGCGTTCGGCGTGATCACATTGATGTCCTCGCCTTACAAAGGCCGTGATGCCGACGCCCTGTACGAATACCGCGGCTTGTTCTGGCGCCGTCCGTACCTGACCGCTGTGCTGACCGTGATGATGCTGTCCCTGGCCGGTATCCCGCTGACCGCAGGCTTTATCGGCAAGTTCTACATCGTCGCTACCGGTGTTGAAGCGCATGAGTGGTGGCTGGTTGCATCGCTGGTACTGGGCAGCGCCATCGGCGTGTTCTACTACCTGCGCGTGATGGTCACCCTGTACCTGATCGAGCCGAACCTGCGGCGTGTGGATGCCGAGCTGCACTGGGAACAGAAAGCCGGCGGCGTGATGCTGCTGGCTATCGCCCTGCTCGCCTTTTTCCTCGGCGTCTACCCACAGCCGTTGCTCACCCTGGTGCAGCACGCGGTGCTGGGTGTTTGATCGCTTAGCGGGACGTGAGTAAACAAAAACGGCGCCTTTCGGGCGCCGTTTTTGCATTGAGGGGATTGGGTTGGAGGTTTTCAGCGCAGTGCCAAGCCGGGTTTAGCAATGCCTTTGGTGGGGCTGCTGCGCAGCCCGGCGCGGGGCAAGCCCGCTCACCACAAAAGCCTGTTCAGCATAAAAGCCGATACACCACAAAAGCTCAGTCACCACAAAAGCCCCTCTTATCCAATCAGCCAGCTCACTACAAACGGGTTAGAACGCGATACCGACCTTGAACCCATACTCGTCACGCTTGAGTTTGGTGTTGTCGGCCACGGGGGAGTCTTCATCCAGTTTGTATTCGGTGCGGGTGTAGTACAGGCCCGCCATCACAGGCAGGTTGCCTTTCTGATTCATCAGCAGGCTGACTTCCGCGTACGGGTTGGTGCGGTCTTTAAGGTCCACGGAATCGCTGCCCAGGCCGTCAACCTTAACTTTGACGCGGCCGTCGAGGGTGTGACGCGCACCGGCTTCAACCCGCAGGGTCATGTCATCGAACTGGTGGTTGTAACCCAGTGCCGCCTTGGCAAATGGCGATTTGGTGGTCAGCTCAAGGTCATAACCGTTGGACTCTGGCTCGTAGCGGGTCCAGCTGTAACCACCGCCCACGATCACATCGACAAAGTTGCGCGCATCCAGCGCGGCACGCCAGCCCAGGTCGAGATCGGCTTGGCCTTCCTTGAGTTTGTTGTCGCTCTTCTCACCGTACTTGGCTTCGATGCCGGCTTGGTAAATAAAACCGGACTCAGCGGTGAGCTTGTTGCCGAAGGTGTAGAACAGGCCTGCTTCAGGCATGTGCTCCTTGTCGCTCTGGCTGCCGCCTTCGAGTTTGAAATCGTTGTAGCTGCCCTGCAGCCCGAAGATGGAAATCGGGTCGGTGGACGGTGCTGCGAACGCCAACGCCGGCGCGGTGGCCAGGGCGAACAACGAAGCGTTCTTGAGGAATGTTCCGAATAGTTTGGACATCGTTTTACCTCTCCTTGTCAGGTGGACAAATTATTCAGGAATCGCTTCGAACCTTCGCACGTGCAAAAGGTTCGAAAAAAATCACCTGATTTTGGAGGTAAAACGGTTCAGCGAATGCTCTAGATCAAGGCTCTTGGCGGCTCGCCCGGATCAAGCCGTCCAGTGCGTCCTTCAAGTGCGGATGCGTCGGCACCTGAATGCCGAAGGTGTCACGCAGCAACGCCAGCAGTTCATCAGTGTGGTGCACCGTACGCTTGGCGCTGGGCCGGTCGAGGTAGTGAATCGCGTAGTGCGCGTTATTCAACGTGTGGCGCTCCCCCACGGCCAGCCGCGCGACTTTGAGTTGTCCCAGAAATGGCGAGCCAGGGTGAGTCGAGACATACCAGTTGCCGATTTCATAGTCGATGTCGGCCTGCACTTGCAGGTCGAACACATACAAGCCGCGCCATTCCCCGGCCACCTCGGCCCACAGCGTGTAGCTGCCCTCCCGTGCATCGAAAGTCACACGGTAGGGCTCATGGGCCGTGGCCTGCGCCGCTTGACTATCAAGCAGTAAGGGACTGCTGGGCACCATGCCACCAAAGCCCACGTCGGTGATGTAGCGCGCCCCGTCCAGGGTCACCAGGCTCAGGCGATGGGTACGCGCCGTACGCGCGTCCGGTGGGCCGCCCATAACCACTCGCCCCGTGATGCCGCGCGCGTCGAAGCCCAGTTCCTGCAGCAGTATCAGAAACATCTGGTTCAATTCGTAGCAGTAGCCGCCTCGCCCTTCGAACAGCACTTTATGCTCGACGCTCGGCAGATCGATCGGCACCGGCTGGTGCAGCAGGGTCGACAGGCTTTCGAAGGCGAAAGTGCTGACATGACGCAATTGCAGGTCCTGCAGGGTTTGCAGAGTGGGCGGCGGCGGCGTGTCGTAGCCCAGGCGTTGCAGGTAGCGTTGGCAATGGTTGAGTCGAGGCATGGCACGGTCCTTGGGCACGGGCAAAGGCGTCACTATGCCGCGCTCGCGTGCAGACTGTCATTTTGAATGAACCTTTTTAAACGCCTTCCTATCCATTTATAACAAGTCAGGGAGGCACCATGAGTACCGCAAAAATCTACACCATTAATTATCAGCTGCACGGTCAACCGAAGTCCTTTGTAGTACGCGCCGAAGTGATGAATAACGCCGAGGCCTGGCATTGGGCGGCGGTCGACGCCGACATTGCCCACGTGAGTCGCATAGGCCGCGTGGGCCATGAGCAAGTAAAGAAAACCACCCGTCCGTGGGCGGAGAAATACGGCATCACCGATGTCACCTGGATGCCACCTAAATAACCCCATCCCCTTAACGAAAAAGCCCCGCTCAATCGAGCGGGGCCTGCCTTACTTCTTCAAGTCGCCCAACGGATCGTAGGGCGGCTTTTTTTCCGGTTGATCCTTCTTGTCCCTGTCCAACGGCGCGATGGCCGGGCCGATGGGGTCGACCTGCGGGTCAGCGACATCCGGCGAGTCCGGGTCGAAACCCAGCTCATCCTTGCCACTGGCATGCTCGCTGGAGCGTGGGCCTTTGTCTGGAGCGTTCATGGGTGTCTCCTCTAGAGCGGACGGGCTTTATCGTGAAGGTGTTCCAGGTCTTGCTCGGCCTGCTCCACATCGTCGTCGGTGTCCGGACGATCCGCCGGGTCATTGGGACGCAGGGCGTCGTTGTCGCGCTCTTCTTCTCCGGGGGTACGGTTGGGGTCCGGCGTGCCGGGCGGCGGCTGTTTGTATTCGGGCATGGTGGTTCACCTCGCAAAGGTTGGTGGCCTGCATCGATTTAGAGAAAGCCCTGCGCACCAACGTTCAACTTGTTTGCCCAGGCGTGCGATGATGCCGCACCGCCACCCTCTGGAGACCTACCCCGGATGTTCGAGCTCAAACCCTGCGATCCTGCCACCTACCGTCGACAGACCCGCCGCAGCACGCTGATCGTGGCCTTACTGTTCCTGGCCCTGGCCATGCTGCTGTCGAGCCTGGCGGTGATGCTGTTCGGCGAACCTGGCGGGGACAATTTTCGTTTCAATGTCGGTGGTGTATTCGCGGGTGTGCTGATCACCGTGGCGCTGGTGCGCGGCCCGTTCTGGAGCCAGGCGTGGCTGGCGCCGGCGGTGTATGGCTGGCAGCTCAAGCGCAGCCTGATGAGAGTGACCAATGTGATGCACAACGTTACCGAGCGGGTGCAGGCCAACGATCCGACGGCCATGAAGCTATTGCGCTTCTATCATCTGGGGCTGACCCAGATGCACGCACTGGATGCCAACTCCAGCGCCCAGGCACAGTTGGTCGGTGAGATGCAGGCCCACGCCGGCAAGATGCAGGCGCTGGGGTTGGACACCGACCAGACCCGCCTGGACCCCGCCTGGCTCGACCGCATCAAGAGCGCCTGAGTCACACCACCGTGGGGCGTGCGCGCCAGCAAAACAGTGCACTCACGGCGATGGCCGCGCCGGCCAGGCCGAACACCAGCGGTGCTGACGCCACCGGCAGCAACAGCCCCGCCAGCAGCGGTCCGAGGCCTGCGCCGATGTCGCGCCACACCGCATTGGATGCCAGCGCCGATACACGCATCGCACCGGGATTGCGCTCGGCCACCAGGGTGGTTACCAAGGGCAGTTGCAAGGCGCGCAATACCAACACCGCCGCCGCCCCGACAATCACCCAATGGCTGCCGAACGCGCTCAACGCCAGGGCACTCAAGAACGAAAACAGCAGCAACATCGACGTCGCGCCGAAGCGTTGCGCCGCCTGCCCGCCCAAGGGGCTCAAAAGCAGCTCCGACACATACCGCAACGCCATCAGGCCGCCGGCGATCAGCACCGCGTCACCGCCCATACTCTTCTGCGCTTGAATCGACAGGCCAAAGATAAACAGCCCATCCAGCGCCACGCCCTCAATAAACGACCACAGGGCCACACTGTCGGGCCATCTGAAGCGACGTACGCCACTGTTTTGCAAGGCGTGGCCGGCGCTGGGTAAGCCGCGCGCCATCCACACCCCAACCAGGCAACAGCCGGCCAGGAGCATAAAGATCGGACGCGGCCCGGCCCATACTGTGAGCCAGCCGCCAAACGGCAGCGCGAGCATCGGTCCCAAGGCGACCAACGCCCGCGAACGCCCCGCGCGTCGTGCGGCACCCGCCGGCTCGGCGGTCGCCAGCACTTGGGTCGACAGGTTCAGCGCGGCGAAACACAGCCCCCACACCAGCCGCAACCCCAGCAAGGCGGCAAACCCGGACAGCAGCGAATTGCCGACGGCGCACAGGGCGGCCGCGCCGGCGGCGATCATGCAGGTCAGACGATCACCGTGGCGTGCGTAAAAATTCAGTACATGCCGGTAGCCGAAGATCCGCACCAGGCGATTGGCCGCCAGCAACACCCCGGCCTGGGCCAGGGTGATGCCAAAGGCCTGGGATTGCATGGGCAGCAACAGGTAGAGCAGGACATCGCTGGGCAGGCACAGGGCGAGAGTCAGCGCGGCGCGCCGTGAGGTGGAGTCGGCAGAGCGTTGGGCCTGGCTGGACATAAATCTGAAACATCCCGAAATCTTCAGGCGGTCAAGGTAGCGTTCCTCCACGGTTTTTTACAATGTCCGGTCAGCCCTTTTGCAGAGGACGATCACCGTGAGCCGCTGACCATACCCCCAGAAACTTCCTACATCCATGATGCTGCGTTCTCTGCACCCTTTGCGCTTTCCTTCATCCCTACTGCGAGAGCCCATCCATGTGCAACGCTCAACACCCTGCTGATGCCCCTTTAAACAACGGCCGCCGCAACTTTCTGCGCCTCACCGGCGTCGGCGCGGGAGCGATCATGCTGGCCGGTGCCTTGCCTGCCAGCCTGGTGCACGCGGCGCCTGCGCCTAAAGTCGCCAACGATCTCAACCCACAACAGGCATTGAAACGCTTGATGGAAGGCAACCAGCGTTACGTCGATGGGGTTACCAAGCGCCATGATTTCACGCATGAACGCGAGGCTCTGGTGGGCGGTCAGAACCCCTTCGTCGCGGTGCTCAGCTGCGCCGATTCGCGGATCGCGCCGGAATACGCCTTCGATACCGGCCGCGGCGACCTCTTTGCGGTGCGGGTGGCGGGCAATTTCGTCACCGAGGACGGGCTGGCCAGTCTCGAATACGCCGTGGCAGTGCTGGGTACACCGCTGATCATGGTGCTGGGGCACGACCGCTGCGGCGCCGTGGCGGCCGGGGTCAAGGCCGTCAAGGACAGCGCGCGCTTCCCCGGCAAAATCCAGGGCCTGGCCGACGCACTCAAACCGTCCGTCACCAAAGTGCTCAAGGCGCCGGGCGACACCCTGGATAACGCCATCGCACAAAACGTCCAGGACACGGTGGCACGGCTCAAGGCCGAATCAAGCCTGCTGAGCGATGCCCTGGCCAAAGGCACGTTGCAAATTGTCGGCGGCGTATACCGCCTGCACAGTGGCGAGGTTGAGCTGATCGGCTGATCCACCCCGCAGCCGGTTCAGCCGGCGAGTGCGCTCAGGTCCAGATGGCCATCGAGTATCGGCGGGCACCAGTAATAGCCCCCGGTCAACGGCGTGCTGATGCGGTACAGGCCGTCGACAATCCCGTCTTCCAGACCGCTCATGCGGCGCAGCTGCGCTTCGAATGCATCAAAGGAGTGGCCGAAGGCGAGAAACATCAACCCGGCCTGGCCATTCTCGGCCCAGGGCATGGAGCGGCGCACCACGAAGGCTTCGGGAGTGAAACTCTCCTGAGCGGTGCGCTTGGTGTGGGCGGACTCAGGCGCGTCTTCCAACTCTTCGTTATCGCCATGGCGACGGCCGATAATATGGTCGCGCTCCTGGGCCGGCAGCGCGGCGAAACCGTCGAGGTCGTGCCGCCACTGCTGAAGGGCGGCGAAGCTTGCGCCACTGGCGCTCATCGCAGCGTCGACCGCAGCCTCATCGTGAGGGTTTTCGGTGCCGTCTTCGTAATCGGTGAGGTCGAAGCCTGTCTTGTAGCGGAAACCTTCAAGCGACTGCACCAGGCGAAACGCGGGGGCCAGGGCCTTTTCGAATGCGCGAGCGCGCAACAGCAGTTCGCCACGATCCACACCATGCAGCCATACCCACAACGCCTGCTGGGTCGACGGGTTATGTGCCCCCGGCCCGCTGATCGGTGCAAACGGCCGCAGACCGTCAATCGTCGCGCCCAGTGCAGTCACCAGCGGCTCGCCGAGGCCGACCACCGCCGCCGCATCGGTCAACCGCACCAGGGCGTCCAGCGCGACGGGCACAGCGGCCAGGGAATCCACGGCAAAAAACAGATGGCGTGCCTGCAACGGCACCGGTGCGGCAAGAATGCCCGGCTGGTACTGACTCATGTGAACTCCTTCAAGAAAGGCGCGCAGTTTACCCGGCACCCGTGGCGCTGCGTACTGCAAAGCGCACAAGCCTTGCCATAGAGCCCTTGGTTGGGTGACTCTCTAGTCAAGCACCATTCAAGTTTTTTAACCATTACAGGGATAGCGCTATGACCACTCAGCACCTGCTCGCCCAGCTGTTTCCCACTTCCACCGCCCAAATCCCCGAGCAATACCGCCTGGCGGCGCCCATCGAACAGCGTGATTACCTGGTGGACGGCCAGTTGCAGGTGTGGGACGGCCCATTGGCCCAGGTCCACAGCCCGGTGCAGTTGGGTGATCAGCGCGTGGTGATCGGCAGCACGCCGCTGTTGGACGCCGACACCGCCCTCACCGCCCTTGATGCCGCCGTGCGCGCCTATGATCGTGGCCAGGGCGAATGGCCGACGATGCGCGTGGTCGACCGCATCCGCCACGTCGAAGCGTTTTTGCGGCGCATGCGCGAACAGCGTGATGCGGTGGTCAAGCTGCTGATGTGGGAGATCGGCAAGAACCTCAAGGACTCGCAGAAAGAATTCGACCGCACCTGCGACTACATCACCGACACCATCAATGCCCTCAAGGAACTGGACCGCCGCAGCAGCCGCTTCGAGTTGGAACAGGACACTCTCGGGCAGATCCGCCGCGTGCCCCTGGGCGTGGCGCTGTGCATGGGCCCCTACAACTACCCGCTCAACGAAACGTTCACCACGCTGATCCCGGCGCTGATCATGGGCAACACCGTAGTGTTCAAGCCGGCCAAGCTCGGTGTGCTGCTGATTCGCCCATTGCTGGAGGCGTTCCGCGACAGCTTCCCGGCTGGGGTGATCAACGTGATCTATGGCAGCGGCCGCGAAACCGTCAGCGCGCTGATGGCCAGCGGCAAGATCGATATCTTTGCGTTTATCGGCACCAACAAGGCCGCCAGCGACCTGAAAAAACTCCACCCCAAGCCGCACCGCCTGCGAGCCGCCCTCGGCCTGGACGCAAAAAACCCCGGCATCGTGCTGCCGGAGGTGGACTTGGACAATGCCGTCAGCGAAGCGCTCACTGGCTCGCTTTCATTCAACGGCCAGCGCTGCACCGCGCTGAAAATTCTGTTCGTGCATGCAGACGTGGTCGACGCGTTTATCGAGAAATTCAACGCCAGACTGGCGACGCTCAAGCCCGGCATGCCATGGGAAGACGGCGTGTCCCTGACGCCGTTACCGGAAGTCGGCAAGGTGGATTACCTCAACGGCCTGGTGGCCGACGCGGCGCAACACGGCGCCCAGGTGGTGAATGCCAATGGCGGTGCCAGTCGCGGTTCGTTCTTCTACCCGGCGGTGCTGTACCCGGTAAACCCGCAAATGCGTGTGTACCACGAGGAGCAGTTCGGTCCGGTGGTACCGATCGTGCCCTACCGCGACCTGGAGACCGTGATCGACTACGTGCTGGAGTCGGACTTCGGCCAGCAACTGAGCCTGTTCGGCAACAACGCCGAAGCCATCGGGCGCCTGGTGGACACCTTTGCCAACCAGGTTGGGCGCATCAATATCAACGCCCAATGCCAGCGTGGGCCGGACACCTTCCCGTTCAACGGGCGCAAGAACTCGGCCGAAGGCACGCTGTCGGTACATGATGCGTTACGCGTGTTCTCGATCCGCACCCTGGTGGCGACCAAGTTCCAGGACAGCAACAAGGCACTGGTCAGCGAGATCCTGCGCAACCGCGATTCAAGCTTCCTGACCACTGACTACATCTTCTAGGTTCACCTCGGTCAAACCATGTGGGAGAGGGCCTGGCCTCGATAGCGATGTGTCAGCTAACCGATTCTTTACTGATCCACAGTTATCGAGGCATAGGTATCTACACAACGTTGGCTCAACGCTGAATTCCCGGCAGATAGGGCTGTTGTGGCGAGCGGGCTTGTCCCGCGTTGGGCTGCGCAGCAGCCCCAAAACCAGCCTCTACAGAGTGTCTGATACACCACATTCTTCTTTACTGGGGCTGCTTCGCAGCCCAACGCGGGGCAAGCCCGCTCGCCACAGGGGATTTGTCTGGATCTGAAAGTTGTGTAGATACCCATGGTCATCGGGGGCAAGCCCCCTCCCACATTCGAATTGTGTACATCTCCAGAATTGAGGCCCCGTTGTTATCAATGAATCTGCCTATGGTTGCCCGGCGCCTGTTGCGCCCGTTGCTCGACCCCTACCGCCGCTATCGCCATGCCAAGCTGATCCACGCCGTGCGCGTGTCCATCGGGCTGCTGGCGACGATCCTGCTGACCACCGGCCTCAACCTGCCCCACGGAGAGTGGGCGTCGGTGACCATGCTGATCGTCATCGGCGGTTTGCAGCACCACGGCAATATCGGCAAGAAAGCCATGGAGCGCGCCTACGGCACGTTGATCGGCGCCAGCGTCGGCCTGCTGCTCGTGGTGCAACAGGCCTACTTCGGCCTGCCGCTGCTGACCTATCTGTTGATGTCGATGGTGTGCGGGTTCTTTTCCTATCACGCCATCGGCAAGGGCGGTTACATCGCGCTGCTGTCGGCGATCACGGTGTTTATCGTCGCCGGCCACGGCGACAACCCGATCTCGGATGGCTTGTGGCGCACGGTGGATATCCTTATCGGCATCGGGCTGGCCCTGGCGTTCTCGTTTGCCCTGCCGCTGTACGCCGTCTACTCGTGGCGCTACAACCTGGCCGGTGCGTTGCGCGACTGCGCGCAGATCTACAGCCGGATCATCAACGGCCAGTCGGTCACCGACGACGAACACCTCAAACTGCTCAACCGCCTGAACGCGGCGATGCTGCAATTGCGCTCGCTGATGCCGTCGGTGTCCAAGGAAGTGCGCATTTCCATGACTGAGCTGGACGCGATCCAACGGCACTTGCGCCTGTGTATCAGCACGCTGGAGATCCTTGGCAATACCCGCCCGGACCCTCGCGATGAACAGGCGATGGCGCGGATGCAGGTGATGCTGAAGGCCGAGCATCGGCAGATTCGGGTGCAGTTGGTGGGGATGGCGCGGGCGTTGAGGTCGGGGGTGACGGAGCGGTTGGAGAGGTCGAACCTATTGCCTGCAGGCGAAGCTGAATTTGGAAAAACACCTATTTATACCATGCTGGATGGGTATCGATTGTTGACCATACAGCTGGCTGAAAACGTGAATGCGATGCGAGGGGTGTTGGTAAAGCACTCAGGGCAGTGGAAAATTTGAGCACTGGTTTACACATCAAATTGCCAACATCTGTATTTAGACCCAAAGTTCCTTATCGCCCACTCTATTGACAATGGTGCAAGCGAATCCGCCGCCGAAGAGGCATTCAACGCCTTATCGCTCAGTACCGGGGCGAACTGGCTCCTATGGCCCGAGTGCTGCTGAATAACCGTGCTGGTGGCTCAACGCTGACAGGGCCGACAAACGGCGATGATAAGCGGACCGCATAGTGCCTTCATCTCGAAACACTCGTACTGTGTCCTCACGCTGCAGTTGGCGCGTCATGCCCTCAATGTCAATTCAACGATTTTAAATCAACGAATCAATCCAGCGGACGAACGGTCGCGATACCTGTTAACAATGACAGTAGACAAGGTTTTTCCTGCGCTGCCTACTACTGATGCGCAAACAAGAATTGCGCAAATGATCCCATGCAGCGGGTCAAACCATAGGATAAACATGGCGCGCCTTATCAATTATCTCTATCAATAAATCACACTCCCTTGACTAATTGGAATCGCTTAGCGCCGGCTGTCAACCTTGAGAGGATTGCACCATGAGCCAAGTATTAACCACACCAGTGGTAACTAACGTCACGATTATTGGCGACCCCGTACCTGGGTCGTTCCTTCGAGGAAGTTATTTTTATGACGGCACAAGCCCTGAGGAAAATTCTATATATAGATGGTATGTAGACGACGTATCGTTTTTACCTTCCCCCAGTCTTGACTATGAAATAACCCACGAGCACGCCCGAGCAAAGATAAGGTTTTCAGTGACTCCTGTTTCAACCGACGGCAGCATGGGCATAGAAACTTACTCACTGCCGCTTGAGGTTTTTGACGGATATCAGAATATTACTGAAGAGGAAGACCGCAATAGCTTTATGTCGCAGCGGGGCCATTATTCCGTTTATGGTTCGGATCCGAAAGACAGAGTATTCGTCGGCAATGCGGTCGCCTTTTCGCTGACCAACGGTAGCAGCCAAAGTGTCAATGTAAGAGGACGAGCTGACTTTGCAGGCGTGCCCCCCGCAGAAATACAGCAGTATCTTAGAAACAACCCCGCCACTCGTATGTTTTCGACCGAGCGAGACTTTGGGGCCTTGGTGCCGGTTTTGGGCAGCACTAAGCGTTTGCTGTTGTGGGGCAACAACATGCTTAATGTGCCTCCTACTCTTGACCTGAATAACATTAAATACGTTTATAGCAATCGTGCTGCCGTTGCTTTCATATACGACAATCCGCCTCGTGGAAAAAACACCATTGGCGCTTTCGGTAGTCCCACCCTCGGAGGCGTAGTGCCCGTCGCAATCCAGTCACCACTTTTATTTGATCCCCCCATGGCGATTTATGCGACGGAGTATGCATTTGCTGTGTTAACTCATGAAGGCCGCGTCTATGCATGGGGAAATCCAACGACCGGAGGGACTATCCCTGGGAACATCGCGGATCAACTGATGTATATGAAGGTTGAACGAATCGTTTGCACTGCGAGTGCATTCTGTGCAATTGGGCCGGAACGCTTCGGTGACCCAGAAATCAAACTAGTAGTGACTTGGGGCGATGCCAATGGTGGTGGCAATATCCTTGCCCCAGAGATGGAAACCATCATTGATCAGGATGGGGTTGATCAAGTCGTCGCCAATCGTAACGCCTTCTGTGCCATAACCAAACGCAGGAAAAAGGCCGTAAGCTGGGGGTACGCCCCCTATGGCGGCACCATGGGCGACAGCACGAAACAGTTCGCCGCGCGCGGTAACATCATGCTGTGCGTAGGTTCTGCATGGGCGTTTTGCATGGTCAATAGCTCAGGGCAGTCGGAATCATGGGGTGCTGCAGGCTCTGGGGGGGGGTCGCTGACTGACGGTAAAGACGAGGAGGATGTTGACGCCGCACAGTTATTTGAGGAGAGCGGTGCAAAGGAGAGCATTGCAGCGCTCTTCAACGACATGAAGATTGATGACTGGTATCAGCAGCGTATGCGTTCCGTACCGCATAAATGCGAGTGTGATCCGAACACACTGCCGGGTCGCAATCTGAGCGAAGTAGTAACCCCCAATGGGGTAATCAGCATTCATTCAAACGACTCCAGCTTTTTCCTGGTTGCAAAGGAACCGGATGGACGTACCAAAGATTTATTTGCCTGGGGTCAGGCTACGGGGGGCGGAGCTATCCCGCCGAATACCCGGCAAGTGCTAATGGCCAGCCTTATAACAGGAGTTTATTGTACCAATGGCGCCTATGGGGTAATTAGCACTCAGGGTACCACCCCAGGCGCTGTCTCAGCATTTGGCGGTGGACCGGCTCAACAAGATGCGGGAGTGATTCCGACCGCGTTAGAGGATCATTTGAGAAGGGACGTAAGCAGTCTTTACACGATGAAAACCCTCCCTCCCTTTGCTCCCACTGCCTCTCGATCAGTATCGGCGTTCGCAGCCCGGCGTGAAGACGGAAACTACGTCGTCTGGGGCGGCGGTGGATGGGTAACCGATGAACTGTTTGTGCCTACCTGAGCATTTTAAGAGGAGGGTACTGAATCCATCCTCCTTTTAATTAACGCCCGCTTTACATTCTTCCTCAACATGTTGCTTTACTCGGAGCAATAGAAATGAGCAAAAAAAATAACGAAGCAAAAAAGAAGCTGGGGCCTATAGCTACGGATGTTCAAGTGCTGGGCGATATTTTTGTAGGTGCGACCGTACATGGTGATTATCGATATGACAATAATGGCGGCGGTCCAGAAGGACTCTCTCGTTTTTACTGGCACCTGAACGGCAATCGACTTGAAGATGAGGGCCAGCCGGACCTCAAACTCAGGTCTTCAGACACCAACAAATATCTGCAATTCTCGGTTATTCCAGTCGATTCCAACGGTATAGAGGGAGCAGAATACTTTTCTTCTACATACTTGGTGCGCTCAGGTTTTCAAGGTATATCCGACGAAGAAAATGAATGGTGCTATCTCAAACAGCGCGGTAATTTTTCATTTCACGTCCCTGAACCTTCAGACAGGTTATTCGTTTCCACAGGTGGAGTTTTTGCACTGCTTGAACCCTCGACTGGGGACGTTCATCTGGAAGGGCAGACCGGCTGGGGACTGCCGGTACCTGCAGAAATAGTAAATTTTCTAAAAAACAACAAGGCAATCAAATTATTTTCGGCGGAGTTCAGTTTCGGCGCATTGGTTAACGTAGGCACCACCAATCAATTATTAGTTTGGGGTGGCACTATTCCAGCCAACTTACCGCCTTTGCAGGGGATCAGGTCGGTGTACAGTACTCGAAGTGCGTTCGCTATCATTTATGACAATCCCTCTCCAGGGGCAGACAGCATTCGCGCCATTGGTCCTGTGAACAATCCTGTTTCGACCGTTCCTGTAGAGATCCAAAGAGCATTGTGGTTCGATCCTCCTGAAGCCATCTATGCCGCGGATGACGCATTTGCTGTCCGCACTCAAAATGGAAAGGTTTATGCGTGGGGGCAGCCGAACAACGGGGGGACGATACCACAAGACGCGCGGGCACAACTGGATTCGATGTTTGTCACACGGATTGTTGCGAGTGCCGTTTCTTTCTGCGCAATAACAGACAACGGCGACTTCGTCGTATGGGGCGCGGCGAATGGGGGTGGGACTATTCCCGAGGATAAATTGCGGAGAATCCTTGACGACGGTGGCGTGCAATCAGTGATTGCCGCGACGGCAGCATTCTGCGCCATTACCAGAGACAGTGGCAGAGCTGTCAGTTGGGGCAGAGCCGGAGAGGGCGGCGATATGAATCCGAGCGCCGAGGCAATCGCAGTGCGAGGCAATATCGTTTTATGCAGGGCGGCCCGCTGGGCATTCCTGATGGCAAACCGCAGTGGTCAGGCGGAGGCCTGGGGCGCTCCTCAATATGGTGGCGCGCAACTGACGGCCACGCAAAAACGCGCCTACCGGCAGGTGCTCAAAGACGCTAAAGCTGTACCCGGCGAGCCTCTGCGCCGGGGCGAGAAAAAACAGCCGAAACGGCACCGCAACAATGTTTCATCGAGGGCAATCATCGTTGGCGGGAACCTCAGCTTGTACGCTAACGATGTCAGCTTCTTTTTATTGAGTCGTTATGACGATGGGAGGACGAATGCCATCGTGTTGACAGGTTTGGTCACCCACGGCGGCAGAATGAGTGATGCGCTGCGACAAACGCTGATGGCCAGTTTGATCCGTGATGTTTACTGCACAAATGGCGCATACGGAGTGATCCTCACGCAAGGGGGCACGGACGGTGCGGTTGAAGTGTGGGGCGCGACCCTGGCGATGGAAGATGCTGGCGAAATCCCTCCCGAACTGCGGGAGCACCTGCGCAACGGGGTAACGGAACTGTATTCCATCAAACGGTTCCCCTATGTGGTCCTTCCGCCCCCTCCTCCTCCCATTCCTCCTCACACGGACCCTTCCTTCGCTGCAAGACGTGTCGATGGCACCTATGTGTTATGGGGAGGGAATGTGAGAAACCAGCATTTTGATCCGAGGCCAACAAAATAGAACAGAAAAATACCCGTATCGTTAGATACGGGCATTTTTCTTCTGCGTTATACCCCCCGAAGACCTGGAGTGGTCAACCAGTATCGGACATCACGCCATTGGCAGCGCCCAATGAGTTTGACCAATAAAGCGAACGACTGAATAAATCGCTGTTGATGAATGATCACCACGGGCTGTTACAGGTATTGAAAAATAATTGCCCGATGCAACGCATCGGGCAATTATGAGGACGAGACAGATATAACCTGCTTCAGTCACCTATTACTTGGCAGTTTGCGTGGTTTGCACGCTGTGTACCTCCCGCACCAGAATTTCATCCATGCTAAATACGCCCGCCCCACTGGTCGAGAACGCTATGTTCACCACGTGGCTCTGCGTTGGCGGTGTTGCGGGCGTTGTGAATGTATGAGTGAACCTGGCCCAATTCAGGTCAGGGGCAACCGTCATTGGAACCGTTGTGCCGCTGAAGTTGATACTGGCGGTTACCAGAGCAGTCGTGCCGGTGGTCTTGCAATAGAAGCTAACTTCGTAGCGAGTGTTTGCGGTCAAGTTCATATAAGTTTTCTGCACGCCGGGCTGTATGTTCTCAATGCCGGTCTTGGTAGCACGCCAAATCACATTTTCCGCGCCTTCAATCTGAAGTCCACCCCTGCCGCTGATGCTGTTCGTCCAACCGTTCCAGTTGAAGTTGTTAAAGTTAGTCAGGTCTCTGAAGTAATCTAGCCGTACTGTGTAGGTCCGCGTTGGAAAAGCGACGGCCAATGCTTTATCCAGGCTTTGGCTGAATCCAACCCATACTTGAATGGTCAGGGATGAATGGTCCATGAGTCGTTGCAGCGCCTCAACCGGCGTCGGAGGTTGCAGCCCGGTGAGTGCATCGCTTTCCCCCAGGCGGTGTGAACTATAGACTGTTTCGTGATAGCGGTTGCCATCGGCCAGCGTCCCCTCGTATTCCATCCAGATACGGCTGTCTGGATCAATAAAATGCCAGACCGACGTCAGAGTTCTCGCTCCTGAGATGAGTTGGGAGAGCACCAGGTCCTTTGCATCGCCTACTCCCTGGATATAGGGTGTGGGCAACCCTTGCAGGGGCAGCAGTGTCAACGCAACAATTTGGGACGCGTACGGGAACGTGCCGCGATTGAAGCGATATTGCACATAGATCCTGTTGCCGTGCTCGCGGATCCCTTTGGCGATGGTGCGTTTGTCGATGAACACTGCAACTTGATGGCTCACCGGGTTGCCTTGCTCCTGTTCCGTGACGCTACCGATACCGTCGGCGCTGAGCCAGTCGACGTAGATGAGGTCGGTGGCCAGCATTGGCCGGAATTTCACAAACACTTCAGTGCCATTCAAGGCCGCCAACGGGTTAAGTTCATCAGGAAAAACCGTGGCGCCCACAATAATGGGCCGATCCAACTCCACCCCTTTGCCCACGGTAACGGCCAACGCCTCCGAACGCAGAACTACCCGCGGTGGGCCAGTGCGTTCCAGGCTGTAGGAGACGCGCAGGCTGCCGTTATTGTTTTTGTCGAGAATGTCACGCGTGACCGGGTACGGCAGTTCCCGGCCGGCCGTGGCGCTATTGATGTCGAGGGTGCCACTGGCGGAACCGCCCAGGCCCGAGCCAATGCAAGACCAATGGAGCTTGTCGCCGGCCTGAGTACCACGGTAGGTAAAAGTGACCAATACATCGCTGCCTGGAACGTCCGCGGGGTCTACGTTGTTCCCCATAACACCTTGCAGGCGGGGCGCCGGCATGTCGGCCATGCGCTCGCCGATCTGGGCTCCCAGCCTCAAGGAGCGCCGAGTCGCCAAGGCACTGCCGCCCAGGATATGGGCCGCACCGTCATTGGTTTCGTAATAGATATCAATGTGACCCAGCCCATTGAACTGTTCCAGGTCGGCGGCGCGCACTGTGTAGCTGCCCCCTTGAGCGCCCGCCAGTTGTTCCTGGCGGTAGATAATGGCACTACCCCCCCCCGTCGGTACGTGGGTGATGAACAGCGTTTCCAGCCAGCCGGGGTCATGCGGCTCGTAAGCCGGAATGGTGACCGTGATGTCTTCGCCTTCCGGAATCAACCCCAGCTCAATAGGGCTGACGTCCGGTGCCGGCATCAAGACCGGTGTGCCGACCACGGTGATGGTAATGCTGCCGGATTGGCCAAGCGGCACGCCGGCGGCGGTTTGCCACCGGAACGACACCCGAAATGAGCCCCCGACTAATTGGCCAATAATGCTCCGGTCAACGGGGATATAAGTGGAGCCGCGATTGGGATCTTCGACAGCCTCAAGGTCGGGGAAAATTACTTCGGTACCGTCCGCCAGTGTACCGATCAGGGTTACGATAATCTGATGCAAGGGGCTGGGGGTAGGACGCTGCCGATCGGTGTAGGCGATTACATCAAAGTCCGAGTCAAATACGACATCGAAATCGATCTGCTGGAACGGGATGTTGTCTACCAGGAACTCCGGAGCCTCCAGCAAACTGGGGTCCAATTCAGCCGTCAGGAAATAGGATTTGGAGTACTGATATATTTCCCCGGAGAAATTTTCCACCACATCGCGCACACGAAAACGAAGGGTCAATGTCCCCAGTTGTCCGCCCCGATCAATGACCGATTTGGGCACAAAGACCCGAATCGGCCCTGACCCGTCCGCCTCAGTCGGGCTCACGGTATGCAGAACAAACACGCCATCCCAGGACAGCTCAATGACGTCGTTCTTGCGAATGTGCTCGTACCGGTTAATCAGGCACCAAATGCCGCCCGCTACATCGCCTGCGCCAACGCTCGATCCTTCTGGAAATCCTTCGACGCGCATGATCAGGCCGGTATGCCACGGAATGCCCGGATCTCTATCGACCCCACCAGGGCGGTCGGTCTTGATTAAAAGTGTTCGATCAGGCGAGGTACTTTCATTGCCACTGCTTACCCGACTCACCCGACCATAACTGGTTACCTCGCCTTCAGGAATATATTCGTAGGGGACCGCCAAGTACTGCCTGGGACCGTCCAGATCCCACACGATATCGTCGGCGACTGGAAATATCGGGTCTTCAAGGTAGAGCGCGAAGTAGTCGCCAAAGCTCTGAATCAGCCAGTTTTCAAATGCGAACAACGCATAAGGATCCACATGGCGCTTACCCAAACCGTATTCCGCATTTTCAGGGTAGGCGGTGAACCGCAGGTCGACCGACGGGAAGGCCGAATAAGGGTGATCCAGATCTTCAAGGCGTCGCGGTTCAGGGCGCGCCGGCTCGTTTGGTTCCAGCGCGTTGGGTTGATGGGGGGCTGGAAGCGCAGCTGCGCGTGGACCGTCCGAGATTGATTCGCTCTCGGGGAGGGGATGGTCGGACATTGTGAGTCTCCTGGCTGGGGACGCGCACAGAACCGGCGCGTTGTGCAAGGAGAATCAAACTCTCATTCTGATGGAGCAGGTAACTGTCAGAATTGACAGTGGCGACAGACGGTCGGCAATCCATTAAGTCAAAACCCGTTCTCCACACTTTCACTTACATTTTTTTCACGTTTTATTCACATCCCCAAACGTACTGTGAAGCCTCATCCGTTACAAATGTTGCACATCAAGCCCGCCGCCCCAGCGGGCTTTTTTTTGCCTGGAGAAATCCGGATGATCAACGCGAGGCCTTCAGGCTGGAGTACTCGCCTGTTCACGAATAGCTCGCTGGGTATCCAGCACCTTCGCCAGCGCGGTTTGCGCCTCCGGGCTTTGTTGCGGCACGCGAATGGCGGCCGAGACCAGCGTAATCAGCTTGGCCATCACTTCTGCATCCGTCGCCGGGCGGCCGAGGCTCATGGAGTTCATCAGCAGCCGCAGCTCGGTGCCGGCCATCACCCCGGAGATCGCCTTGAGGGCAAATTGCAGGCGCACCCCCAGTTCGTTGCGCGGCAGATCCGGCAAGGCCAGGGCGAATGCTTCGAAGAAGCGCTGGAATACCGGTTGGTAATGCACCTTGAGGTATTCCTGGATAAATGGCGACGTATCGCTGTAGACGCGCCCAAGGAAACGAATAAATGAGCGCCCTTCCCCACTTGCCGGGTCGCTGCGCTCCAGGCCCATGGCCGGGGCGAACAGCACACCCAGCAGCGTGTCGCAATCGAGCGGGCCGTCGGACTCGGCTTCGCAGCGCGCCAGCAGTTCCAGGCGCTGTTCGTTGAGGGGCTCCAGGCGCTGCATCAGCAGGGTCTTCATCAGGGAGTCCTTGTCCCCGAAGTGGTAGTTCACGGCCGCCAGGTTGACTTGGGCGCGCTCGGTAATCTGCCGCAACAAAACCGCGTCGTATCCGTACTTGATGAAGAGAGCCTCTGTCGCATCCAGCAAGCGAG